>JAAELT010000501.1 GCA_024226315.1 bacterium
GACGGCTCTCGCCTTGGGGTTTGCGGCATCTCGATGGGCGGCTTCGTCGCCTATGGTGCGCCGCTCGCCGACCGGCGCATCGAGGCCGCGACGCCCATTCTGGGCTCGCCGCGCTGGAAGCTCGACCGCGCTTCGAGCCCGCATCGCCATGTCGACCGCTTCTACCCCGTCGCGCTCCTCGCCCAGAACGCCGGCCGCGACGCGAATGTACCCGCTGGCGATGCGCGGGCGCTACACGCCGCCCTCCAGCCGAGTTACGCCGATGCTCCCGATCGTCTCGCCTACGTGGAGTTCGAAGACGCCGAGCATTTCATGCCCGAGGGCCAGTGGGATCGGCTCTGGCACAACGTGGTCCGCTGGCTCATCCGGTTCGTAGGTTGAAGGCCGGCAGAGGACCAGGCCCTTGGCGCGTCCGCGGGTCAGTCGGAGCTGCGTGATCACCGCGCCCAAAGCGCAGGAAGCGGTCCGGCACCAAACTGGCCGTTCCTGCGGTACCCGCCCGCCCACCGTAGCGACAATCCTCTCGGCGTCCTGCTTGGGGATGTTCGTCTCAGCGGCTACAGCTTCGATCAGCTCAGTTCGCGTCAGGGTGCCGGCGGCGCCCGGCTGGTCGATCGTGGGCATGGGGAGTCGGACTCTACCCGAGGCGTCCTTGCGCTTTTTCCCCGCTCCTGAGCCTGCGAAGACACCGAAGAGGGATTGAAGGACTTCCTGGTGAGGATCCGATTCCGGATCCCCTTGAAAGGAGGTCCGCCATGCAGACGACGATTCCGTCCGAGCCTCGTCCGACGTCCTCGCGCTCGCTGGGCCCGGCTGCCCCAGGCCAATTCGCTGCCGCGGATCTCTTCTGCGGCGCCGGCGGCACCTCTCAGGGGCTCGCCCGGGCGATGCGTCGCCTCGGCCGCCCCCTGGAGGACCTCGATCTGGTGGCGGTCAACCACTGGAAGACGGCGGTGCGGACTCATCGCCTCAACCATCCCTGGGCTCGTCACCGCTGTGCCCGCGTTGACGCTCTCGATCCGCTCGCATTGTTTCCCGCTCGGAAGCTGCGCATGATCGTGGCCGGTGTCGAATGCACGCACCATAGCCAGGCCCGCGGTGGCAGGCCGGTTTGTGATCAGTCCCGAGCCAGTGCCTGGAACGTCGTTCACTGGGCGGAGCTCTTGCGCACGGAGCACATCCTCATCGAGAACGTTCCAGCGTGGCGCAGTTGGGGTCCGCTCGATGAGAACAACCGGCCGATCAAGGCGCGTCGTGGTGAGATGTTCGAGGCGTTCGTTCGTGCGCTCGAGGCCCTCAACTACCGGGTCGAGTGGGAGCTGCTCACCTGCGCGGACTATGGTGATCCGACGACCCGCCGCCGGCTCTTTCTGCAGGCGCGCCTCGACCGTGGCGACATCGCCTGGCCCGAGCCCACGCACTCGAAGGACGGCGGGGATCTACCGCCGTGGAAGACCGCACGGGGAATCATCGACTGGGCCGACCTGGGAACGTCGATCTTCGCTCGCAAGCGTCCTCTCAGGCCCCGCACCCTCGAACGGATCGCAGCGGGTATCAGGCGTTTTTGCGGTGATCTCGCTGAGCCGTTTCTGTGGATGCTCGAGCATGGGTCGGGTCAGGACTCTGTCGCCTCATCGAATCTCTCGCAGCGTTTCGACAGTCTCGAGTCCTTCATCCTGCCTCACGATCAGTTCGTGTCCCGCAATGGAGACCGCCTGCTCGACTCGATCGATCGCCCACTGAGGACCGTCACTGCGAAGAACGGACGGTGCAACTATCTCGTCTCCCCAACCGCGGTGGCAGCAGGATCGCAGTCTTTCCTCGTGCCGCATTTCGGTGAGCGCGTGGGCCAGGCGCCGAGGGTCCACTGCCTCGACCGTCCCGATCCGACGGTCACCGCTACCAAGGGCGCGGGCTCCTTGTGTACTCCGTTTCTCGTTCGGTACAACCGAACCGGCGCTCCCCAGTCCCTGGAGAATCCTCTCGGGACCGTAACCACCCGCGATCGCTTTGCGCTCGTCACCCCGCAAGGGGCCTACGAGCTCGACATTCTGTTTCGAATGCTCAAGCCCCGCGAGCTCGCTCGCGCACAAGGCTTCGAGGACGACTATCGATTCGTAGGGAGTGAGAAGGACGCCGTGCGGCAGATCGGCAACGCGGTGCCGGTCCACACTGCAGAAGAGCTCTGCTATTCGGCTCTCGCAGCTTGAGGGTGCAGGTGGGCAGGGGTCCCGCTCGTGCGACGCCGCGCTGGTTGATCGTGGGCAAGAGGGGGCGGGTCTATCGGACCGCGTCCCTGGATCTAGATTCTGCCCATGGTGGATAGACTGGGCTGTATGGGCGACCGTGACCGAAGTGATCGCCAGAAGTGGGACCGCAAGTACCGCGAGAAGGGGTCGGAGTCTGGTGCCACCGAGCCTGCGGAGTGGCTGGTTGCACACCGCGATCTCCTCACTCCCGAGCCCCGTGGACGCGCCCTGGACGTGGCCTGCCGCACCGGGCGCAACGCGATCTACTTGGCACGCCTCGGCTTCACCGTCGACGCCCTCGACGTCTCCGGCGTGGCCATCGCCTGGCTCCAGGAGCATGTCGAACGCGAGGGGCTCTCCGTCCATGCCAAGTGCTGCGACCTGACGCGCGAGCCTTTGCCGCGGCGCGATTACCAGGTCGTGCTCAATTTCAACTTCCTGCTGCGTGGCCTCTTCGCGGCGCTGAAGGACGCCACGGTGCCGGGAGGTCTCGTCTTCTTCGAGAGCTTCACCCGACTTCAGATGGAGCTGCCGGGCGGCCCGAGCGACCCGGAGCATACGCTCGAGGCCGGCGAGTTACATCGCGCCTTCGCGGACTTCGAGATCCTCGACTACCGCGAGACGACTCTGTTTCCGGAGGACGTCCAAAGGACGCGGGCCATTGCGAGCCTGGTGGCTCGCCGGTCCGAGCGGTAGGGACACCTGGGCCTGTCTGCCGAGGACCAGGCGGGATTGACCAGCGCCTCACGCCTAGTCACCGGCAGGCGATTCTTCTCGCGCGGACGGAAGAGATCGCCGGCGACCGTCAACCGCTATCTCGGGGCCCTGAGCCACGCGTTCACGATCGCCACCCGGGCATGGGAATGGGCCGAGAGGAATCCGGTGCGCTAGGTGCAACCGCTCTGTGAGCCGAGAGGCCGCGTTCGATGTCTCGACGAGGACGAGCGGGAGCGTCTGGTGTAAGCCTGCAAGGCCAGCTGGGAGGAGCACCTCTACGCGCTGGTGTTGCTCGCCATGGCGACGGGAGCCCGGAGGCGAGCTGATGGCACTGCGGTGGCGCGACATCGACTTCGAGCGGGGCGTCGGCATCCTGCATGACACCAAGAACGGCGAGCGCCGGGCGATCGCGATCCGGGCGTCGCACTCGAGGTCATACACGAACGCTCCCGAGTGCGGCCCCCCTCCTTGAACACGACACGTTCGGTACTGACGTCGGGTAGCTCGCGAGATTCAACCGCCTCCTCGACCGCTCGATAGAAATCGAGGCTTGAAGTCTGGAAGTCCTCAAAGAGTTGATGCCAGTGTGAGATGACTCCGGTCTGGCTTGTCCCGGCCATGCGCTCCTCCCTTCACCCGAGCCGCGTCTCGCGGCGTGTTCCTGATGTGCCTGCCCTCACGATGAGGTTATCGGCCACAGGAGCGTAGATAGCTGCACGATGGCTTCAGGAGCCCGTACTGCAGGCGAGAAGCCAGCAGCCGAATTGCGGATCCAGAAGCTTCTCTCTTCGACCGCTGCTTCGAGTTTCCACGACCACACCCGGAGAGCCATGAATCCGCTTGGTCGTGAACTAACCAGCTTCCGAGTCCCGAAGACTCTAATAGGAGACGATGATCATGTTCGAGCACGTAGGACTAGAGCACACACCATGGGTGGTCAGGGTCTACTTGTGGCTCTTGCTGCTGTTCTCGCTCCTCCTGCCCATCGCCGCCTTACCAGGGCTTCCTCACCTCTGGGAGTTGGTCTCTGAGGGCCTTCATACCATCCTTTCGGCGCTCCTCGGTGCCCTATCGGCTTCAGCCACACAGCGCAGTTCATGACGCACCTGCCTGTGGGCTCGCCGGCGACCTGCGAAGCAGCCCCGGAGGCTGCTTCAACGACTCAGCAGGCCGATCTTGAGAAGGTACACGGGCACTTCTGGTCAAAGAGAGATCTTGAACGATACAAAGCGTGGCTGTTCCACGAGAAGTATGCTTCACTCATTGCCTTCACGCTCTCCCGCTTGTCCTACTCGAATGAGCAGTCGGACGCAGAAGACGCATGGATGCAGTTTACCGTCGACCGTCTTGATCAGGTCCTTCGAGACTATGATCCCACCAAAGGCCGATCGCTCTATAGCTGGCTCCTCTACAAGCTCGCTTTCTATTGCAGGGATCTCAATCGGAGCTCTGAAACCAGAAACAGAGCAACACAGACCCTCGACGAGGTTCGAATCGAGGTGTTGTCTATCGATGATCCTCGTCGAGCAAACCACGCACGCGATCTTCTTCAGGCGGCGATGAGTCTCCTCAGTCGTCAAAATCAGCATCTCTTCGCCTCCCGGTACCTTGAGGGGCGTTCCTACCAAGAATTAGCTACTGAATTCGATATTCCTCTAGGCACAGTCCGATCTAGGTTGTTTTCGCTGCGGAAAAGACTCAAGCAGCACGTTTATTCTTTGACTATCTCGTGGGAGGAAGAAAACCAATGACTACAGCGAGACATGTGCTCGTTGAGGAGCCGCTCCTCATGTCCCTGGCGGACGCGCTTCTGGCGCAATACCCAGCGGATGCCGAGGAGCACCTGAGTGAAGAAGAGATTCAATACTATCTTAGCCATACGGATAGCTGCCATGGCAGAACGCTCTTCGAGATCGATGAGCATGTTGACAGGTGCGCCGACTGTCAAGCAGCAGTGGACTCGGCCAATACGGCGCAAGAAACTTGGCCACACCAAGTGTCAGCAACATTGGCCCCGGGAAAGACAACCGCGCCTGACGCACCTGCTGCGTATCCAACACAACAGACTTCTCTCGTACACAAGGAGAACTCCACCACTAATGGCCTAAGACACCCCGCAGCAGACCTGTTAACAAGCATGCCGGCACGAGGGCCTCCGGATGACGCCAGCCTGAGTTTCACTACCGGGAGGATTCAATGGCTGCGCCGGTTCGTTCGTGGGAGGGTGTGAATCTAGGTTGGCGCAGAGTGCTCTAAAGAAGGAGGGATGTTCTTGGCCACGTGCTAAGACGACTTCTGTTTTGTTCTTGTCTTCTGCCGGCCGCTCCTGCCCCAAGGAGTAGGCCGGCTCTTTTCTTTTTTGGCTCAGACTTAGCTACCTTCGACTTGCTTGATTGTCATCCCAGAGAACGGCTTACTCACCTCCCCATCGATCATGAGCTTGAGGTAGATGTGGTAGTTCGGAAGCCCAAGGAGGTCTGTCGACTCGAACTTCGGCCCAAGCTCTCTTGCAACGACTGGAGCATCCCGGGCACCAACACGAAATGAGATGATCGTCCCCGCGTTTCCTAAGACCGCGTCCCGAATCTCAGGCTCAAGCTGAGAGAAGTATTGATGCGCAAGCGTGAGGTTGATTCGGTACTTACGAAGCTCTGAGAGGCTGAAGTGGGTAACCTGGAACTGCCAGTCCCGGCAGCTTGAACCCAAGCCGTGGAGCAACACGAGGGGCGGTCCCGCGCCTGAGTCCTCGTAGTGGAGATCGAGGTCGGGGAGTCTCTGAGTCGGCACGGTCTCGAAATTATCGCGTCTCGGCATCAGACCGCTGACGGAGGCCTTTGCCGATAGGTGCCGAACCCACAGCAAGTCGGCCTTCCTCCCCGGGGTATGATCATCTCGCAGAGAAGATGACCGATGACCCAGATCGCCCAACGGATTTCCGCCGACCCCGAGCAGTGTGGTGGCCGGCCCTGCATTCGGGGTATGCGCATTCGCGTCGTCGACCTTTTGGATCTGCTGGCGAACGGCTTGAGCGTTCAGGAGATCTTGGAAGAGCTCCCGGATCTCACCGAGGAGGATGTCGTCGCTTGTCTCCGCTTCGCCAGAGAACGGGTTGACCATCCCGTGGTAGCGGTGTGATCCTTTTGGGTCGACGCCCAGCTCTCTCCACATCTCGCGCCCTGGCTCACCGAGCAGTCCGTTATCGAGGCTTTCTCGGTGCGTTGGCTCGGGCTCAGAGGCGCCAGGGACCACGAGATCCTCGCCAAGGTTCTTGGGGAGGACGTGGTCGTGGTGACCAAGGATCGACTTCGTCGCTCCTCGAGGAAGAGGGGCGGCCGCCGCTGGGTCCTCTGGTTCGCTACAGCCGAAACGGTTCCGTTCAGGGCGACTAGAATGCGACCAGCAAGACGCTCACATCATCGCTCACATGAATCTGATGCCGAACTTGAGAACCCTCTTCAAACGCCTCATTGGCAAATCCGTCGAGCGTGCTCGAATGAGCGATGTTCGAACGGACGAAGGGCCCTCAGCTGGGCGTTTGCCCCCAAAGACTCTCGAGGCACATTTAGATGAGCTTGGCCGCGGTCAGGAGTCGGATGCTCTGCTGCGGTCTGTTGAGGGACTGGCCCATCAAGATCCTCGGGTGGTGGCCGCTGCTGCCGGTGCCGCGGCTCGGCTCTTGCCGAATTGGCCCTTGAAACAATGGCCCCGCCTCGACCAGCGGTTGCGGCATCGATGGAGCTTGGCGAGCGCGACTTCGGATCCGTTCTCGAATCGCCCGGAGGAAGTGGCAATCGTGGGTCGACTGCCGGATTCGGGTCCAGGCAGAGTCGCCGGCCTGGTCCTCATGGCCTGCCACGACAACGGCTACGTGAGGCAATGCGCCGTTGAGGGCTTGGCGACGATCGCGACGGCCGAATCCCTGGGTGTGCTGACGATGCGACTCGACGACTGGGTCGGCGTCGTCCGGCAGCGCGCGTTCGATGCCTGGTCCGGGCTCTTGCTTCCGGAGCACGTCGACGTAGTGGTGGAAGCGCTGCCGCTGATCTGGCGCATCCAGACTCACCAGAGGATTGACGGCGACCACCTGTGGAAGCCTCTCTGCGACCTGCTCTCGACACCCGAAGGGCACAGCGCTCTGCTCGCCGGGCTCGCCGGCAACCGCATGACCGTGGGCCGTGCAGCCTTGAGGGCGATCCTGAAGCTCGACCACCGGCCCGACGGGTGGCTTTCCCTCGCTTTGAGAAGCGCCGACGCGTCGATTCAGTTTCAGGCCGCTCGTGCTCTCGTGGCTCGTGCGGACCCCGATGCTCTCGCCAGGCACCTGGACACCCTGTTCGAAGCTCGTCTTTCGCGGAATCGGCACCTGGCCCTCGACGTGTGTGCCAGCTTCTTCCCCGATCGGCTCGAAGAGTTCTGGCGCAAGGGGCTTCTCGACAGATCCCCAGGACTGCGTCGCCGCTGCCAGGAGGGTTTGGTCCTGCAGATGGACATCGATCCAGTACCGCTCTACCGGGCCTGCCTGGAGGAGGATCTGCGGGCATCGCAACGAGCGAGTGCGTTGTTGGGCCTGGCCGAAACCAGCGACGTGCACGATCGGCCCATCTTCGAAGCCTTCGTCGAGGCACCGACAATGCGAGTCCGTGCCGCCGCGGTAGTCGGCCTGGGCCGGCTCGCTCAGGACGGTGACGCTGTTGTGTTCCTGGATTTTTTGCGGGATCCCTCGGCTCGGGTCGTACGTGCCGCCGAATCGGTCCTACCCCGCCTCCCGTGGACGTCCCGGCAACTCGCGGAGGCATTTGGCAAGACGGAGTCCGCTGCCGGGCGTCTTGCGATGGTCAGGCTGGCATTTCGGCTCTCCGCCTGGGATAGGACCCTCTTTCTGATGGACGCGCTCGGAGACCCTGATCCGAGGGTCCGAGCTTCCGCGTCCGGGGCTCTGCAGCATGTCGTCTTCAACCCTCGGGGGTGGGGGGCAGGCAGGCCCACGCCCGAGCAGCGGCGCGACCTCGAAGCTCGCCTCCGATCTCGGGCTCGATCTCTCGGCCAGGGGGTCGAGCAGCGGCTCCGTTTCTTGCTGCGAACCACCGGATCCTGAGCTCAAGATCTGGTGCTGGTCGCTGCTGCTGCATCTCCCAGGCCGCTACGCGGCCTGGCGATTGTACTGCTTTGGCTCGGTCGGCGCAGACACTAGCTGCGGCATTCGCCTTGAGTCGGCATTCCGGTTCCCGGATCGGATCAGAGCAGGGTTGGGTAGCCCGCGCGCAAGGTCGCGTGTGCCCGAGCGGCTTGAGTGCGCGGAAGGTGGCGCACGTTGTCTTTCTCGACCAGAAACCTACCTGGTCGGTGCAGTCAGCTACCCCTAATGGCGCGCTGGGTTCCGACCATCTTGATGAGACTCGGCATCCTGGGGTCGGAGAAGCGGTAGACGCCTTTGCCGACACGAACAAAAACGCCCCTCTGCCCGTTGGAGAGCATCGCAGTGAGATATCTGCTGAGGACAGCTCGGGGGATGGTCAAGCCGAGACGATTGGTCAGTTCTTCCTGGAGGCGTGCTAGACGGAACTCAGGAATCGGGCAATCCGCTGCGGCGCGTAGGATGCTGATGTACTCCGCCTCGTTCTTAGCCCCCCGGATGGTGTTCTCGTAACGTCGTCTAAGAGCGCCCTCTGCCTCACCAACCGCGTCATGCAAAGCAACCGCCAGGTCCTCCGGAAGAATATGGCGGTTGCCGGCGACAATCGCGTTCACGGCGCACTTTAGGCAGATCAAGTGGGTAAAGTGAGGATAACCCGCGCTGATGTCAACAATCGACTCGACGACTTTCTCCGAGCAAGACAGCTTCAGCTGCTCCATCCCCTTCTCGGCGATCTCGCGGAGCTCTGAGTCCGCCATCCGAGCGAGGTGTATTTCCTTGAGGCATCGCTCAATCGACGGGTGACCCGCAGTGAGCTCTTCACCGGTAGTCGCGATGCCCACGACTATGAGCTTGAACGCGGACTTGTAATCGCTAAGGAACTTGATCAGCTGAGCAAGACTCTCGCGCTCATTACTCTCTTTAAGTGCATCCGCCTCATCGATCAGGAAGAGCCCTTTGAGCTTGCTAAGCCGCTTGGCCACCCATGATGGAGAGTCGACTCTGTGGCGCGGAACCCGCCTGACTGTCCTCGTCCGCTTGCTGGCAAGGCCCGCTTCAACGATCGGTATCTTCAGTTTGCCCTCGCCGCCTCGAGTGTGGTCTCGTGTCTCCTCTGTGACTTCGTAGTCAATACCAATGTATCGAAGTGGCTCATGAACTATAGACGCGAACGTGTCCTTTGAGTCGCAGCGCTTGGAGAAGAACTTTCCCCGAGTGACTCCCAGTCTCGATATCAGCCTACATGCAATCGTCGCGAGAGACGTCTTTCCAACGCCGCGATCTCCGTAAAGGAGGGCATGCTGGCCAGGAGAGTTGATGACGCTGACCAGCCGCGAAACTTGTTCCTCGCGACCGCAGAAATGCTCAACCACATCAACCGGGGTGTATGGCGTGAAGACTCGCCTGACACCCGAGTTACTGATCGCGTTCTCGTGATTCAACCCAAATGATCCATCACTCACAACGAGCCCCCTTTCGGCTCGAGCTGCCCCCCCCGGGATACGGTCGGGCCTACGTACTCATTCTCGATCACCTGCCGATGAGCTGCGATCACAGTGAGTTCGCTTTCCGGCCTCAGTCAACATACGCCGGTCACCTCGTAATGTCACCACCCGGAGAGGTAGGTGCGTCGCGGGTTTTCCGTAGAAAGGACTGGTGAAAGAGTCTGAGGCCCGGCCGATTGTCTGGCATGAGCAGCGAGCACGTGCTCGCGGGGGAGCGCCCCCGCGACGACAGTGCGGATGCCAGTTGAAAAGAACGCCAGCGCGAAGAGAAGCGTGGAGAAGGGGATTTGGGCGTGCCCCCGCTGGCGTAGGATCGGGCCATTCGTTATCGTTTCTCTCTAGGAGTTGGTCGGACGGACCGGAGACGAGCATGAGGAACGACCCCATTGTCGAGGAAGTCCATCGAGCCCGCGAACGGCTGCTGGCGGGGTGTGGTGGCGACCTTGACGAACCCATTGAATAGGCTGCAACTGCTCGAGGCCGAAGAATGCGGACCAGTGATCACGGACGTTCACGAACTCAGGGCCCGCTCCAGGTCGCTTGCGTCTTGACGCTTCGGTCTGCGGCTGAGGAGTCCGGCCGCAAAGCCGATCCAATGTGGCCTACTCCTACGACGCGGATAAGCTGCGAGCTGCCGGCTCGAAGGATTTCTGGCGGATATCCGAGCGGCGGCGATCAGGCGCTCGGCAGGCGTTCTTCAGTTTGAACGAGCGGACCTCTAAGCGGAGGCTCTCGCGATGCAGGCGATTGCGTGCTTGTAGAGCAGCCTCTCTTCGGCGCCGTCGTCGATAACCACCGCGTAGGGATCGAAGCGCCGGATGCGTCCCTGGATGAGGTCGCCGGAGAGCAGTGCGACGACCACGGGGTGGCTTTCTCTGAGGCTCTCGAACAGGAAGCTCTCCTGGATGTGGAGGGTCTTGGGCCGGGAGCGGGGCCTCGGCCGGGGGTGTCTTGGGGGAGGCGGTGGGAGGTGGGGTCGGGACTGCTCGTAGTAGGTGCTCATGGCGACGGCTCAGACGTTGTCGTGGGCTCAGGGCAGCGGGCGAGGTGAGTGGTGCTCGAGGTCGACGTGGTGGTGCTCGGGGAGGGGCTGGGAGATGAAGGGACTTGAAGGCAGAAGATCTGAGATTTGGGCTTCACCCCGCTCTCGCGGGGTCGGGCTATCCGCTGCATCTCCTCGGCCGCGAGCGGCCTGTGGGGATTCCGCTCCTATCCCTGAAGCGGCGGACCCTGCAGTCTGATTATCGTGCATGGTTCGGTGGAGCGGTCCACGGAGCCTCTGGCGCCTTTCGCTGGTCGGGATCCTGGGGCTGAACGGGACGCGGAAGGACAGGGCGGGCGGAGGGGGCGCGGCGGGCGCGGCGAGGGCCAGGGTGAGGCCCCTCGGCTCGGGGCCTTGAAGAGCCAGCGGCCGGGGCCGCGGCGACCTGAGGCTGGGGATCCGGAGGCGGAGAGCGGCGCCCGCTCGAAGCGGGCTCCGCCTGGTCTCGAGGGGAGTCCGGCGGCCGGTGATCCCGGCCCGCGAGCCGCAGGGATATGGACACCCCGAGGTGCTCCAGTCGCTCGACGTTCCGGGCGCCGGGCGGTGCCCAGTGGTCTCGCTTCCCAGAGTGGGTGGCGACCTGGACGGCTCGGGTCCCTGGCCGGGAGGCGCGCCGGTCTCAGCTGGGCTGTCTCGGCGGTCGTCGCGGTGCGGGGAGCCGAAGTCCGGCAGGCTCGGGGCTGATCTGAGGGCCGCGTCTGCATCGGTTGAGGTGCGCTTCTCCTTTGCCTCTCTTCGGAGCTCCGGACCTTGCCAGCGGACCGCTGCGGTTCCGGTGTCATCCATTGCCCCGGTCTCCTTCGCCCGGGTGCGAGGGCCCCGGGATTCGGTCATGGACGAGAAGACCTCAAATCCTCCCTGGACCGCAAGGTAGGGCGAAGCCGGTCCCGCAAGCGTTCCCGCCCTTGTCAGCCCGGGAGGACCCGAGGTCCTGGGAGGGCCATGCCCGAAACCCAGAACCCTCTTCCCAGCGAAGGAGCCCGAGCCATGGACGACACACTCACTCTCACCGGTTACCTCGGCAAGGACCCAGAGATCCGCGAGACGCAAGAGCGCACGCTCACCCGGCAGGCGCTTGGCCCTCAGCTCATCTTCGAGCATGCCGGACTCCGGCTCCCCGACCGCGCCGGCGACATCGCCGAGGAGCCCGCGGAGTACGACGTCACCGTCCCGCCGAGAGCCTACGCCGTCTTCTCGCTCGCCACCCACAGCTGGGCCGGAGCTAAGCGGATCACCACCTGGCACCGCATCGTCGTCTGGAACGTCGAGCGCCTGGAGCACATCGGGGTGCGCATCGCCCGGAAGGGCTCGAAGGTCGAGATCACCGGCCGCCGGACGTCGTTTGAGACCCGGGACGGACACACGCTCGAGCAGATCGAGCTCACGAACTTCCGGATCCTCCAGCTCAGGTAGCAGCGGCCCCGGCCGCTGGCCCTCAAGGCCCCGGCCGCGGGGCCTTTTTCTTTGCCGCTTCGCTTCAGGGCGAAGGCGCAGGAGCCGGACGGATCTGCAAGGTTTTCTCAGAAGCGAGCGCCCAGTGGGCGCGCGAGAAGAACACTGCGGAAGCGTTCTAAAGGTTGTTTTTGTTGACCTTGATTTCGGGGCGAAAGGTCAACAAAAACAACCCTTGAGGATGAAGATCGATGCCCTCGACGAATTCGCAGCCTTCCGTGCTTCCGTTTCCAAGCGCGCCTCAGGCGAGAGCGCGGCGCAGCCTGCCGGCCGAAGATCAGCCCCGCCAGCGCATCCTGCGCTCGGGTGCCGCCGTCTTGAGCGATGCCGAGCTTCTCGGACTGCTGATGTGGGGTGGCGGAAGTCTCGAAGCCACCGAGGTGGCGCAGGACCTGCTGGTCGACGTCGGAGGCCTCGGCGGGCTGCTGCGCAGCCACGGCAGCGACCTCGAGCGTCCAGGGCTCGGACCGGCGCGGCGCGCGGCGATCCTGGCCGCTGTTGAGCTCGGCCGGCGCCTGGCCCGCGTACGGATGCCGCTGCGCGATCTGCTCAACGATCCAGAGGTCGTCTCCCGCTACCTGCTGCTGCGCTACGGCAACACCGACCAGGAGGTCATGGGGGCTCTCTACCTCAACGTCCGCAACCGTCTGATCGGCGAAGGCGACGTCTACCGCGGCACGCTCTCCCGCATGGCAGTCGAGCCCCGGGCCATCCTCAAGCAGGGACTGTTGTGCAGTGCCAGCAGCTTCATCCTGTTCCACACGCATCCCTCGGGCGACCCGACGCCGAGCAGCGAGGACCTGGCCTTCACGCGCCGGATCGCCGAGGCCGGAGATCTGCTGGGACTGCGGCTGCTGGATCACCTGATCCTCGGCAGCGCGGGCCGCTGGGTGTCGCTGGGGCGCGTGGTGATCGCCGGCAGCTCGCTGCTGCTGATATGGGAGGTTGCATGGATCCGTTCGCTCGGCCTGGACTGCGCTCGGGGGCCTCAGTATACTAACGAATGTTATCTAAAGCAAGTCCGGCCGAATCCCCGGGTCCGGAGCTGTGCTTTCGCCAGGCCCCGAGAGGATGCAGGACGGCTCGCAGCGTGGCCGCAGCAAGCAGCGGCGTCTCTTCGATCGACTTCACGGCCTCGGGCCCGAGCGGGCCCGCGCTGCGCTCGGTCTGGAGGCCGAGGAAGCTCGCGATGCCGGTGCCCTCGGCTTTCTCGCCCGCATCCTCGTCCAGGCCACCCTGCCGCATCGCCGCACGGCCGAGCACGAGTTCGAGCGCTCGAACGGCCACTTCAGCCTGCACCTCCACGCTCCACCGTCGCTCGGACTCCCGTATGGCTCCTATCCGCGCCTGGTGCTCGCCTGGCTCAATACCGAGGCGGTTCGCACCCGCAGCCGTCACCTGCACCTCGGCCGCACGTTTACGAGCTTCATGGCCAAGCTCGGCCTGCCGCCGGTCACCGGCAAGCGGGGCACCGCGGTGCGCCTGAGGGGCCAGCTGCATCGGCTGTTCTCGACCTCGATCCGCTGCAGCTACGGTGGGGAGGAAGACGGTCACGCCGGCGGTCACGGCTACATGCTCGCCCACGAGCACGAGCTCTGGTGGTCACCGCGCGATCCCGGTCGGGGTGTGAGCTGGAGCTCGAGCGTCACGCTGTCGACGGACTTCTACGAGGAGATCGTCCGCCATGCCGTGCCGGTCGATCTCAGGGCGCTGCGCTTTCTCAAGCGCTCCGCTCTGGCTCTCGACATCTACGCCTGGCTGACCTACCGGCTGAGTTACTTGAGTCGGCCGCTCGTCATCCCCTGGGCGGCGCTCGAGGACCAGTTCGGCGCGGACTACGCGCGGCCGCGGGATTTCAGGCGCAGTTTCCGGGAGCATCTCGTAGACGTCGTCCAGGTCTACCCGGGTGCCCGTGTCAAGCCGAGCGAAGAGGGGCTCACGCTCGCGCCCTCGCGGTCTCACGTCCGCGGCGCTCGGCGCCGCTCCTGAGCCTGAGGCCGTCCTTGCGGCGGCGATGAACCGCGCGAGTTTTCCACAGGCTGCGGGCCGCCTACTACCGGAGTCTGAATACAGGTGAACTACAGGTACATACAGGGGGTAGCGGAAGTCGTTTGTCTCGAGAGTTTAGGCACGGTAGGCGCGACCGTTTCATCCCTCGGGCGCGACCGTTTCATCCCCCAAGCGCGACCGTTTCATCCCCCTCGGGCCCTTGGAGCGCGACCGTTTCATCCCACGAGATCGGGCGCGACGATCGAGTTTTCCGCAAGGCCCGACATCGCGCTGCCGCTCGTCGCCCGGCGCGCTTGCTCTTGCGCCGCATCTTCCGATCTCCGGTTCTTTCCTTCGAGCCTCATACCCAGCCCATCCGGGCGAAGCTGGGCGGGGTCCAGGGCGCAGCCGCGAAGCGGGCGACGGAGTCGACCCTTGACGCCGACCCGGCTCGCCGGAACCATCAGGGAATGGAGGCGATGGAAGCCACGAGTTCTCAACCGACAGTCCCCTGAAGGTGGATGACTCATTTTTGTGCCAAAAAGTGACGATTCCACCGACCGCTCGGTAAAGTAAAAACAGCCTCGCTGCAGACTGACCTGTCCGCACGACCCAGAAACTACGCCCACGGGTAGAGGATTCTGCTCGGTTTGCGATACTTGGCATTTACTTACGCATTATGATACTCTCACTGTAGGTCGCACGCGATCCTCGCTCCACGCTTTTCAACCCGGGAGCTCGAGACAGTGTCAGTACCGTCAGTACATTGCTCCACGATCAGGATCCTCGACGCCGCGAGCCGGCAGCCGTCGCGGTGCTGCGAGCTCCGCGGCATCCATCACTTTCTTTTCGCGCACCGTCTTTCAGTCGGTGGGCCCGCGGTGGAGGAAGACCCTTGAGAGAAGTGACCGAACCGGCCACAGCGCACACTTGTGCGACACCGTCGAGCCTCGCTCTGGATATGGACGAGCTCGAAGAGGATCAACTTCGAGAGATCGAGGATCGCGTCAGCTCATGCGGGACCTGCCTCGAAGGTCTGGAGATGCTCGTCTACTGGCTCGACGCGCTGGGCCACTGGGACCCGCGGGTCGGGCCTGAGTTTCTGGTCCGGCATCACCGGATGGCCAAGCTACTGTTCTTCGAAGAGACACATCGAGAGCGTCTCGATCGGGTCCGCATCCATTCGAGGTTTCAGGATTGGGGACTCGCCCGGCTTCTGATCGAGGAGTCACGGCGGGCCAGCCCTCAACCGCAGTTCTACTCATGCCAGCTCGCCGAGCTGAGTCATACGATCGCCGAGGTCCTCGATCGGGAGTTCTATGGGCCGCAGTGGGTGGAGGACCTCAGGGCCGAGGCCGCCGCCAACCTGGCCGTGCTCGAGCGGGGCCGCGACCGGCTCGAGGAATCGAGCAGGCTGCTCGGTCTCGCCCGCCAGTGCCTGGGCGCCGGAACCGGCCGAGCGGAGGTCTCTCGCTTCATCGAAGATGCTGAATCTCTCTTTGCCAGAGATAACCTGTCTCTTGGAGCCTTGGATGGGCTCGCGGAAGGCACGGAATCCCAGAGCCTCTCCGCTCAGGTAGCCAATTTGCCGAGACCGGTGCACCAGCTCCTCGAACGCTGCAGGGCGGCGCGGCAAGGCCGGTAAAGTCAATATTTCAAGTTACTTAGATTCTCATCTGCGGCTGCCCGTTTGGCGCGGCTGCACGTGATCTCGCCTTCCTATGACCTGGAATCTCTGAAAAAATCGGGGGCTGTCATTTCTCGGGTGTTCTGTAGTAGAATTTCTAGAGATCAATTATTTGTCGCAGCAACGCTGAACTCATGGCCAAGACGCCCAAACCGCGTGTAGTTCGTTCGTCCGGGACGCCCCGGGACCGGGTCTCCTCCGGGGAGTGGCCCGTCCTGCGGGCCTGCTGGCGCCTCGGTGAGGAGGCGCCGACCGCGGAGATCGTGCGCGAGGTGCAGAAGGACAGGATCTTCAGCTATCGCCACATTCAAAGCGTGCTCCTTCGCCTGGTCGACAAGGGCTACCTGCGGGTCGAGAAGCGGGGGCCGCGGCGCAACGTCTGGACGTCGACCCTGGATCCGGCAGAAGTCCTCGAGCAGGAAGTGCGAGTCTTCGTCAACGAGGTGGTGGGCCTCGAGCCCGGCAACATCCAGCTGATTCACGATGTGCTCGATGAGCTGCTGACGCACGGCCCCTACGTCGCCTTCGACGAGGCGGGCCTGCCGCGCGAGCTTCGCGTGCGCCTCATCGCACTGGTCGACGGCTTCATCGATCGCAAGCGGGATCGGTGGGCACTGGCCGCGGCGCTCGGCCTCAAGCCCAAGGCGCTCGATCAGTCTCCGACGCTGGCCGGCGCCATCTCGCTCGTGATGGCTGCCGGAGGGGACACGATCTCCGCCGCGGTGAAGCTCCTCGATGCGATCGAGGAGCTGCTTGAAGAAGACGAGGCGGAGAAGGCCAGCGAGATCTCGGAGCTCCGGGACCAGCTCCTGGATCTTCCCTGATCCGACTGATCCTCGCCTGACGGCGCGGCGTCCTCGAGCGGCTCCTGGCGGAGCGGCTCCAGTAGGTGGCGTGGTCTCCTCATAGGTGGCCGCCTACCGGGCTGGAGCATCGGGGATCGATCGGTTCGCGGGGAGTTGCAGAAGCGCGCGCGACAACGAATGTCCCCCGGTCGTTGAACTCCCTCGCCGCTCCCTGGCCTCGTGTCGCGCGCGCTTCAGAAGCAGAGCGGAGCAAGGCGCCGGTTGAGACCTACCGCTGCGTTCGGGCGGTGCTCCCCGAACGGTCTCATTGGGGCTTCAGTATTTAGATGTGATTTGTTAGTGTAGACGGATCTCAAACAACCTCTAAGGAGGAGCCGTGCTCAACAAAGTCCTACTCATCGGCAACGTCGGCGCCGCGCCACAGATCCGCCGTCCCAAGGGCCGCGCCTGCGCGACGCTTCAGCTCGCCACTCACCGGTCATGGAGCGATCGGGACGGCCAGCGCCGCGAGGACACCCAGTGGCACCCTCTCGTCTTCTGGGGCCCTCAGGCTGAGCTTGCCGGCAAGATTCTCAACAAGGGTCAGCTCGTCACGGTCGAGGGCCGGCTCAAGCACTCCAGCTGGAGCGACCCGGAAGAGCCGTCCAAGACCCACTACCGGACCGAGGTGGTCGTGGAGTGGTTCCGGATCCTCTCCCCGAAGACCGAGGCGCCCGGTGATCCTCCGGCGGCGGATCTGGAAGCTGCGGGGGTACCTTCGTGATCAGGCTCCTACTCGCCGTCTTCGGTCTGCTCTTCTTCGCGCTCAACGCGATCGTCCGCGCTGCGACCACGCCTGGCTTCCGCTACCGCCATCGATGGGTCAGCTGGCGCAGGCTGCGCCGCTTGCAGCGCCACCGGCCGCGTCGCTGGCCAGCTGGATCGGACTCGCCATGACCCTTGCGAGTCCCTTTCGGTTTGTTCGGTCCCGGATTCCAGGAGCTTCCGGCGTCTCGATCTCCCGGCCAGAACGACCTACGGGTCCTTCTGGTCGGCTATGGGTCTCGAGCGACTCTGGAGCGCCGAGTCCCGTCGACTTACCTGCGGGAAAGTCGACAGCACGCGTCGCTCCAGCCACGGGTCACTGCGCTGAGAGATCGATTGCGGGAGTCGTCAGCGTAGCGATCGAGAGCTCAGGTTTACTCGCGGGAAAGTTAGCCGGGTGCTTCGATTTACCCGCGGGTAATTCCCGCCCGTCCTGGTCCGGAGGCGACGCAGCGCCGCCTCCGTCCGCGGCCGGGTGTACCGGATCAGATCGGCGCGCAGCCACAGGTGTCTTTGCTCAACTGCGGAGCGAGCAATGGGCTGTGGCCACACGGCTTCGCCGCGTGACCCCATCCCGCTCGCACTTTCCCGCGGGAAAGTGCCCTCTTTCGCAACCCTTCGGGTGCTCAAGCGGGGGAACCTGAGATGTTTCGCTGCTTCCACTGCGACCAGCTCCTGGTGCTCGATCCGGAGCTCGGGGCGGTCCATCCAGGGGGCGGTGTCCTCACCGTGCGCTGTCCGGATTGCGGCTGGCGCGGGGCTCTTCGCTCGGCGCCGCTTTCTTGCCCGGACTGTGGCGGCTGTCGGTTGCTCGACGATCACCGGGTGGTGCCGTCGCTGCGCAGGCGCAGCGACGGCGCGCGCATCGTGC
>JAAELT010000502.1 GCA_024226315.1 bacterium
CGACCTCGTTCGGTGGGATCGGGCTTGTGCACGAGTTCGTGCGTCAGCTCGGCTTGGTTGAGGCGCTCGACGCGAAGGTCAATGTGCTCAAGCGCCACTTTCCGTATCACGAATCCGATCACATCCGTAACCGTTCACGGGAATCGCAGTGCTGAACGGTGTCAGGCGGGCAAGAGCGACGGTGGCGCGGCACCATGGACGTGCGCTTCGATGGCCTGACAGATCAACTGGAACGCGGATCGTCCTTGCGCGGCGCAGGTCGCCATCGTCGTCCAGATCCGCTCGCTCCAGCGCCGGCCGTTGGCTCCTCGCGTTCCCTGGGTGATCCGGCGGTCGATCACCACGTGTCGGATGACCTGCTCGGCGGCGTTGTTGGTGGGCTCGACGCCGGGCATCGTGATGAAGCGGAAGTAGGACGCGGCGTGGTCCTTGAACCGCTTGGCCAGGTTCTGCGCTTCCTTGCGCGGCGGGGCGCCCAGGGCCTTCTTGATCAGGTGCTCCTTCGCCTTCTCCATTCGCACCAGGAAGTGCGCCGGCGACATCTTCTCGCGCCGGTGGTGGATCTTGAAGAGGGCCTTGAGCGCCTCGAGCACGCGGCGACCGTAGTTCTTCGTGACCTTGTCCGGGAGCGTCGTCAGGTAGCGCACGTCGCGGATCAGATGCGCCATGCAGAACTGCACCAGCACGTCATCGCCCATGTAGCTGCGGTACGCCGAGTAGTAGTCGGCACCCAGAACGCCGCCGAACGCTTCACCGAGGACCTCCTTGAGAACGCAGGCCCCTCGCGAAGGGTGGATCTTGAACACGGCGTAGTCCGGCGCCCTGAAACACCACGTCCAGTACTTCTTGCCGCTGTCCTTGTGGCCAGTCTCGTCCACGTTCAGGACCGGCGCATCCGGCAGCACCGCCAGCAACTCCTCGTAGGGAACGCCCAGCGCCACGCCCACGTCGAGCACCACGTTCGTCAGGTGCCCGGTGGACACGGGGATCCGGTACACGTCGGCGAGGAACTTCTGGATCGTGCTGTACGTCATGTGGCACGCGCCCTTGAAGTACGCCACCAACGCCTTCATCCGAGGGGCGAAGTAGCCACTCGCCAACCCGGAAGGGAGCTCCGGGTAGTAGTGCGAACGGCAGTGTGCACACCAGGAAGCGAAGAACACGCGCTCGACGACCCTGACGGATCGCCCCACCAGATCGACCTGCTGCCTCATGCGCGGCTCGCGACGGCTGCCCCTCAGGCTCCCGTTGCAGCACGGGCACACGACCAGGCTGTATTCGTGGTGGGAGTCCACATCCTCAGGCGGGATCGGCGTCTGCTCGTGCCTCTCGTGGCCCGGCTGCCCGCCGATCTTGCGCTTCTTGCCCTTCGTGGGCCTCGCCTTCGGGGGTTTGACGATGTCGCTCGACGGCGGCTTGGATGAAGTCGAGGAGTCCTTGCGGCCGCGCGCGACCTTCCTCTCGAGCGCCTCGAGACGCTCCTGCATGCTCAGCACCAGCCGCACGAGGTCGTTCTTCGACAGTTGCTTGAGTTCGTCCTTGCCCACACCACATGAGATCGGACCCGAGACCCGCCAGAATTAGCCCGCTCTCAGCACGCCGGAAATCCGTGAACGGTTAC
>JAAELT010000503.1 GCA_024226315.1 bacterium
ACGATCCCGACGATATGCCGCCTGTGGAGGACGACTGATGCGCTGGCCCTGGGTGAAGCGCAGTCGGTTGGATTCAGAGCGTGCGGCGCTCGAACAGACGCGCACCGAATTGACGAAGCTGTTGGAAGACAACAAGGCCGTTTTTCGCATGTGCGACATGATGTACCTGCTCGTCGGCGCGATCGACGGCAAGCGTCTCGCCGACGACACGACCGGAATCGACATCGAGCTCCAGCTTCCACGCGAGGACTATTGGTCGATTCGCGTCCTGACTGAAAACAACTGCCGATTCGGCGCCTTCCCGACGGGCGATCCGAAGCCTTACGCGAAGCGTCGAGCGCGAGCGCGGTTTCTTCCGGGAGCGCACGGGCGTAGATCGACGCTCCGACTGTACGGAACGCCGGTCCTTTGGTCCGACGACATGGAGCCCGCAACGATCCTGTTGCGGCTGAAGCCGGGCAGGGGCGATTGATGAGCCAGCGCGATCTCTTCGACTGCGGGCGCTCGGACTTCCCCGGGCAGCTGGTCGCGTTCGATCCTGTTGCGTCGGCGCGGCAGGTGGTGCAAGGCGGAGAGCAGCTCGATGCGTCGATCTACGCCCGTGCGCTCCCGGAAGAAACCGCGCTCGCGCTCGACTGCGCGGCGAGCGAGCTTGGAATTGCGCGACGTCGGCGCAATGACGGCGCATGGCGGGCGCTACTGGACGCGCAGCCGAGTGGCCGCGAGCGGCAGCGACAAGCTCTCGCGGCTGTGGGTGTGCCTGCGTGGCGTCTGGCCAAAGTGGACCAGTGCCTTGCCGACCTGCGCGCCGCGTGGCTCGCCGCTGAAGCGGCCGGTAGGCGCATGGCGACATGGCGCGCGCGCGGAGGACCGGGCGCACCGCCGCTGTACGAGGATGGCCAGCTCGAGAGGTACCGCCGATGATCCATCAGCCGACCCTGTTCGAGGCGCCCTTGCCCTCGTTCGCCGAGGTGATGGTATGAAGGCAACAACATCGATCGAGATCGAGACACTCACGCCGCGTCAGGTGGCCGAGTTCTTTTGCTCGCTCGACTCGGACGAGCAGGCCGAGGTGTTTGACCAGATCGCGGACATCAGCGAGCGGTGGCGCGCGGAAGCCAAGGCGCGCAATCCGAACGGATGCTTTCTCGGCGCGGACTGGCAGTGGTGGCAGATCCGCCAGAAGCTCACGAAGCGCGCGCACGTCGTGCTGCTCGACATGTCGCAACTGCTGTTCGAGAAGAGGGACTATTGAGCATGAAGCTCTTCAGGATCCAGGACGGGGACCGACCCATGTACGTCATCGCTTCGGACTGGTCGGACGCTGTCGAGCGCTGGACAGATCGGATGCGCGTCGAGAACCCCGATTGCGAGGAGATCGAAGGGCCCGATGGCGTACAGCTACTCGCCGAGAACGACGACGACTTCCCCGAGTTCCTCGGGAGACCGGAGGAGCCGGCCAATGGGTAAGCGCATCGACTTCGAAGTGAGCGCGGACGCGGCGCGCAACGCGGGGAACTGTCGCGCGTGTGGCGCCGAGATCGTCTGGCGGCGCACGCACCATGAGGACGGGACGCCAAGGGGATGGATGCCGCTCGACGTGTCTTCCGCGCAGCCGACGCTAGACGGAGGATTCCGGATGGAGTCTCATCACGCGCACTGCCCTAGTGCGGATCGGTTCCGAAGGCGCAGCAGATGAACGACGGGGGCCGAACGATGCGAGCACCTGAACGGCGTATATCCCCCGAGCGCGCGTGCTGGACGTGGACCCTGTTCCGCGTGCTCCGCGTCCGATGGGGCCGCGCTCGATGCGCTGGCTCAATTCGCTCGGCCCCCAACCCCTAATGACTATGACCCACCCTATGAACATCAAGCCGGCGCAATACACCACCACCGACCTCCATCCCGCGGCACTGCGCGACCTGGCAGAGGGCGCGTTCGCCGCGCACCATGGGCCTATGGTGCTGGTCGGCCTGCTGCGCCGCTCAAACGGCACGACATCTGTCATCGGCCTGCGCGAAGACTGGCCTTTCTCCGCGGGCATGTTTCTCGCGGAATCCATCCTTGCGGCCGTTGGCATGGGTCTCGTGGAAGAGGCCGCCGACGGCGCCGTCTTGCATACTACGCGGAATCCTCTTTGAAGACCGCACCATGCCCACCCCCGCCGACATCGTCCACGGCATCGCCCGCTTGCCCGGGCTGTTGCTGCGTGCCGCTGAGGGAGCCGGAGAAGTGAAACAACGCGCGCGGACTCGCTGCGCGCGGTAGACCGAAGGGAATTCGATTGATCACGATTCAGCTACTTCTCGACGATCCGAAAGAATTGGGGAAGGCGCTCCTAGCGCTATCCATGGGATTCGACGAAGGCCCGGATACGCTGCATTCACACGAGAGCCTATTCCCCGTCAAGGACTCGCGAGGCACCGTCGTTGGAACGATGCTGATCGATCTTCGCGGAAACGAAAGCGCGTCCCGATGACCGAGTACCTCTGTCGGGACTGCGGGCGTTTCTTTCCGCCCGAAAACATCGAGCGCTGCCAATGCGACGAGATGATCTGTAAGTGGTGCCAGGGCTCGCACGGTACGCAGCCGTGCACGGCCGATCGAGACCTGCGCAACATGCGGGACATTGTGGCGGATCTGCTTGCGAGCGAGTTGCCGATGAATCCCGATGCGCTCAAGCCCGGACAGTGGCAATCGCGCGTTGATGCGGTTCGCCGCGCAGAGCATGCGATGAAGCACGGAACGCGGCCATGCACCTCAACCGAGGTGGCGGCGGATCGCTCGCCGCCGAACCCGACAGGTAGCACACCGATTGGGAACCCTTCCAGAAGCCGCAAGGCCGGCTACCTGTACGTTCTGCTGGCAAGCAACCTCCACTCGCCAGAAGAGAGGTTCGTCGAGGTCGAGGACTGCAACGGATCGGGATCGCGTGCGGTGCGGTCTTTCCTAGATGGCCCTTACCGCCTGCTCGAATTCCCGCATCCCGAACTGCGTGAGCTGCTGAAAGCCTGCTACCTGCTGATCGACAAGCACATCGGAGACGAATACCTGCGGCTTGTCGTCGGTCGCAAGATCGACGACGCGGACGACCCCGAGACCCTGCACGCATGCGAGCTGATCTTGAAGCACAAGCCCGCGGAGAAGGGGGGCGGGGCATGAGCACCTACCGATACCTCGACGTGGAAAAGCACACGTCGACTCCGCCCGATGGGTTCGCGGACATCCTGCGGGATCGGTGGTGGCAAGTGCACCCCGAGAAGGGTCTCGTCATTTACACCACCGGCGGAGCATTCAGCCCGCTGTGCAACACGAACAGGTCCGTTGTTGAGCGCATGCCCGCCGGTCGCGAGGTTCGCCACCTGGACTTTGTCTGGCTCCCCCACGACTGCAAGGACTACGCCTGATGGCTGACCGTTGGCCCGAAGACCACGAAGACCCGCGCGACGCGGACAACGACCATGCGCTCAACGAGCGGCGCGAAGACGTCGTCGATGTTGTAGCCGGGCACCGCAACGGGCCCGACTGGAACGCTCTTGCCGAGCTACTCGAAGCCGAGCAGATCAAGCCCGAACACACTGAGCGCCACTCCGGTTGGAATCGCGCGCTGCGCTGGGCCGCCGCACAGATCCGCCACGGGGCTGGCCGCTGAGCCCCCCGAAGATCGATCTCGAGGCCCTCCTGATCGTCGCGCTGTTCGTCGCGCTGATGCTTATTGGGCCCTGCCGATAAGCGGTCGCGCCTTTGCGGCCCGGCCCGCGCGAGGGATTCATTGGCTTGACCTCGCGGGGGCTTCCTTTCCGACAGAAGCCAGGGGATTCGAGTCATGCAAAAAGGACGCATCCTAGGAATCCAGCCGTTGTCTCCCGAGTGGTTCCGATACCGCTGGGGACGCATCACTGGAACGGACGTTGCCGCCATTCTCGGCGTCAGCTCATACAAGACGCCGATGGAGGTGTGGGCGCGGGTCACGGGCAAGACGGCGTGCCCGGACTTCGACGCACCGCCGGAGGAGCCGGAGCCGTTCCACTTGAGGCGTGGCCGGCTGCTCGAGGAGCCTTGCGCTCAGATGTACGCCGAAGAGACCGGCTTCGCTATCGCGAACGCTCCCGGCCTAATCCAAGACGCCGAGCTCGATTGGCTCTGCGTCACGCCTGACCGCGGAATCGAGGCGCATCCGATGCCGGGCGGATCAGACACGTCCCCAAACCTCGGCGTTCTCGAATGCAAGGCGCCGGGGCACTTCAAGGCGAACGACTGGGACAGCCAGGTGCCGACGGAGTTCCGCATCCAGCTACAGCTACAGCTGCGCGTGTGGGGGCGGGCGTGGGGAGCGGTGGCCGCGCTGCTACCCGATGACTTCCGCCATCGCCCCGAGGAGCGTAACGAGGAGTTCCTCGAGAAGGTCCTCGGCTACGTCATCGACTGGCGCCGCAAGTACGTCGTCGGAGACACTCCACCGCCGCCGATGCTGAAAGACGACAAGCTGGTGCGCTCGCTGCTGCCAGAGTCCGTCGAGCAGATGGTCGTACTCCCGGCGTCGATGGCCGTACTCGCGCACGAAGACAACGAGCTGAAGCGCTTCATGGGCCTGATTAAGAAGCGGCGCTCTGCGATCCGCACGGGGCTAATGCTCGTCATGGGCGAGTCGCGCTACGCCGATGCGGGCGACGGGCTCTACATCAAGCGCAACACGATCGACGTCCAACACAAGGCCAAGGAAGCGTATCTGGAAGAGGGCCGAACGACCTTGCTCAACGTCAAGAAGGAGCCCGAGGCGGTCGACGTCGTTGGGCCGAGCGACGACGTGAGCATCGTCGAGATCACGCAATCGCTGGGCGTCGACTCGTTGGTCGATCAGCTGCCCGAGGCCGAAGCGCTGGATCTGCCGGATACGTCGGCGAACACCGGCAACAGGCCACTTACGGTCATGGATGCGCTAAAGCGCCAAGTCGCTGATTTGTCCGCCGGAGATCCAGACACGGATCCGGACTTCCAGGTGAAGTCGTGAGCTCGCTAGCAGAGGAGTACCCGAAGGAGCAGGAGAGGCTAAGAGCCATGCTTCCGCTCTACCGGGAGATCGGCCCCCCCGGAGCATTCGCGCTCGCCATGATCGAGGACTGCCTGAAGCGCGCCGACAAGGCCGCGGCCGAGCAGGACCTCGCCAAGATAGTCCGGGTGTTCGCCGAGATGAAGGAGTTCAAGCTTTGACCCAGATCCAAAGCGACGCGGAGCGCTTCGCGGCCGTCAAGACCACGCTCCAGCAGGCGTCCCCCAATATCACGCAGGCGCTCGCGGACAGGCTCGGACCGAAAGGTACCGCGCTGTTCGTGCGCACCATGCTCAACACGCTCCAGGCGAACCCGTACCTGTTGACCTGCACGCCGCGCTCGCTCGTTGCGGCCGCGCTCGAGTCGGCCGCGCTCGGCCTGCAGATCGATGGCGTGCTCGGGCACGCGTACGTCGTGCCGTTCTGGAGCTCCAAGGAGCGCTCGAACGAGGCCAAGCTGATCCCCGGCTACAAGGGCTACCTGGCCCTCGCGGTCTCGGCCGGCTGCTCGCTCTGGGCGCACGTCGTGCACGAGAACGACGAGTTCGATGTCGACCTGGGCGCCAACAAGCTGCACCACAGGCCGGCCCCCGGTCCGCGCGGCGATCCGATGGGGGCCTACGCTTGCGCCAAGCTGCCCAACGGGCACACGGTGTTCGAGTGGTGCCCCTTGCTCGAGATCGAGCGCACCAAGGACCGCGCGCTGTCGAAGATGAAGGAGGGTGCCCGGAAGCGCTCCGCTTGGTCGACCGACGAAATGGCCATGTGGCGCAAGACTCCCGTGCGCCGGCTCTTCAAGTTCCTTCCCGTGCCTGCGCTGGCCCAGCGGGCTGCCGAGCAGGAGGAGCAGGTCGACATGGCGCCCCGCGAGGCCGAGTACGAGGTCCAGGACCCGGACCCGGTGGCATCGGGGGAGGTGGACGACATCCTCTCGACGCTCCAGAGCGACCCGGGGGCTGACGCGCCCTCGGAGCCGCGTGAGGGGCCCGAAGCCCGGGAGACGGCGGGAGATCCCCCGGAGACTGGAGATCCCGCCCAGGCCGCTGATGCCCTCTGGGGTAGCGAACCCTAGACTGTCCCCAACGCAGATCCCACATCGGCGTGGCGCGGGCCATCGGCTTCGGCTGGTGGCCCGCGCTATTGCGTCACCCGTCTTCGAGCCACATGCACCAGGCCTTGTAGCTCTTGTCGGCGCGCGCGATGAAGTCGGCGTCTGACTCGCCCGAGTCCTGCGTCAGGGTCCAGCAGGCGGGTTCGGGACTGTTGGGGTCGTCCTTGTAGCGCGTAAGTGTCATGCCGTTGATTGTGGACGTCCGGAGGCTGTTCGCAAAGTGCACCGGAGCCCGCGTCAGGATCGACTCGACCCGAGCGCCGACCGAGCTCGCCACCCAGTTCAAACCGAATCCCACGGAGAGGACGGCCAGCAGGGTGACTGCGACAGCGGGGAGATGCTTCACCACTGGTAAACGCCGGCGCTATAGCGTTCGAGCAGTCTTTCGCGCGGCTTTCTAGCGGTCTTCCAGCATCCGAAGACGCTGCTCCATCGCGGCCAGGTTCGCCGACATAACCTCGCGCGCAGCGCCGATCGAGGTCCTGAGCGAACGCATCTCGGACTGGAAGACGTCCATCGTGACCGCGCCGGGGTGCGGGCCGCTGCTGAGGTGGTGGCCGATCTTATCGTCGATCGTCGGGATGACCCGCTCCATGATCGCCGGCACCACCACCTTGGCGTGGATGAAGGAGGCGACGGCCATCGCAGCGGACAACGCCCCGACGATGGCCGCCAGCTGCTTCCACGTGATTTGGCCGTCTTTTTCAGCGCCCGATGTCACGTCGGGGGTTCCTCCTTGATCAGCTCGAGCTCGCGCTTGCGCGTCCCGTTGCGGTAGAGGTGCAGCAGGATTCCGCCGACCGTTGTGGACCCGCCGGCGGCGCCGAGAGCCTCGATCCACCCGAGCGCGCGGTCGGCGTCTTGCTTCACGCCGTCCCTCACTTCCTCGAGCCTCTCGCGCGTCTCGATCGCGTGCGCCTGAACGTCCTCGACTGTCGCCGCGTCGTCCTGAACGGCCTCGTTCAGACGCACCAGGGACGCATCGAACAACGCCAGGCGTTCGCGCGTTGCGGTGCAGGACGACAGGGCGATCGCCAGTGCAATCAGTGTAGTTTTCATGTCTGCCTCATTCCCCCAGCGGGTACTCGATAAAGGTCGCCGTGAAGTCGTCGTCGCAATTGAACCCCGATGGGTGTCCCGGTGCGCCGTTGCTGCCGTCGGACGGGATAGAGGCACGCGTCACGCCTGCCTTGATGGCGGGGTTGCTCTGCAGGAAGGTCGTGTCGAGCTGCGGGAACTTCTGCTCCGCGCGCACGATCTGCGGAACCCGGTTGTTGTTGTTCCAGATCACATTGTTGACGCGGGAGTCGGCGCTGCCGAAGTAGAAGGCGCCGCCGCCCACGTACTGCACGTTCTCTTCGCTGAACTCGACAGCCCCGCGACCGGTGGACTCGATGTTCCCGCGGTACAGGAACGCGTTGTCGCGAATGGTCGCTCCGGCCCACACCGAAGAGATCGTGATGAGGCTCTTGCCCGACGAGTTGCCGACGCGCTGACGGTAGGCGAACGTGCATCCCTCCACGACGAGCGACGCACACGTGTACGGCCGATCGAGCGCTTCGGTGTCGTCGTCCGGTGGGAATTTGCCGCCCTCACGCTCAGACCAGAACCCGCTCTGGCACCCTGCGGGAACGCCCGAATCGAGGTAACTGTTGACCTTGATCAGAAGCCCGCCGTGGGTGTCGATCTGAACCGCAAACGGACTCTCCTCGGGGAAGCTGTACAGGTGCACGTCGACGAGCTGCACGTCGCGGCCCGTCGCGATCGCGTTGATCGCTTGCGCCGCCTGCTCGTAGTGGTTGAACGAGTTATCCGCCAATAACCCCTGGAAACGGGTGGTTCCGCGCCCTTTCCAGGGGCCCTCTGTTCCTCCAGCCGTCCAGCATTCCATGGGCGCCGGTCCGGGCCGAGCGAGGCTGCGCGCGACGCTCTGCCAGAGCTGTCCGCCGATCGACCCCTCGACAACGCAGTCCTCCATGCCTGCGTCTTCGTCGTTCTCGTTGTGCATGTACGCGAGGTGCTGGATCGTCCTCACGTTGAAGTAGCAGCGGACCAGGTTCAGCGACGAGCGCCACATCAGGAACAGCCACTTGACGCGCCCATTGCGCTGATCCCCGCCGATGGGCGTCCCGTCGTCGGGGTCGTTGAAGTCGCAGTCCATGTACCTGACGTTGCATCCCGGCGGCTCCTGCGGATACTCGCCGGTTGTCCCATCGGCACGAAGCGCCGGGCCGCAGTCGAAGAACTGACGCCCCTCGTGGTGCATGAACTCGAATTGCCAGTGCGACACTCGGCACGGCCAGCCCCCGGTGCCCCGATAGGCGAACGCGTCGCCGGGCTTGAGCCCCGTCGTGCTGCGCGCGGTTGTGAGCTTCGCGCCTTGGGGCGCAACGGGCGCAACGAGGTGCACGTGCACGTCGGGGAGGTTCGCGTCGGTGTCGATCTCGGCCGCGTCCGACGTCTGGTCGACGTTGATGTACCAGCGCTGGATGACGCCGGCCGGCAAGACCATCGCAACGTTCTGGCCCGACGACAGGCTGCCGGCGAGGCTGTTGAGCTGAGCGAATCCGTACTGGACCGGGTGCTGTCCCCCCGGCGGCGTGCGGCAATCGATGATTTCGTCGTGAACGACTCCGGGGGTTTCGTACCCCGCGGGCAGTCCGGTTCCGCCGCCGCCGGGCGGGATAATGACAAGGGCGTGCGGGCTCATCGAAGATCCTTCTGCAGCTGGTTGATGCCGCGCCTCGAGGAGCGCGCGGGCTTGATGTCTCGTCCGAAGAGCTGCCTGGGTAGCGCGCCCTTGATGCCAGACGGTGGTCTGTTCGGTACGGCCAGGTCGCCAGCGCGGTAGTAGTCGTAGAGCTCTTTCCAATGGCTCCACGCGCCGTCGTCGCGCTTCGGCTCGGGCAGGTAGGAGAACACGCGGAATGTTGCCGCGCTGCTCTCTTCGTTCCCTTCCCGAATGTGCATGCGGTGAAACGTCTTTATCAGCGCGCGCCCGCCGTCGTCCTTCAGCGAGTTGCGGTACATGAGCTCGAGCTCGTCGGGCGTGACGTTGCGCATCGCCGCCTGCTCCATGATGACCTCGCGCGCGGACCCATTCCACGCTGCGCCGGCCAGGAAGCGCTGGGCGCCAATGATGGCCATGCGCCGAATCTCGGGGTCGGCCTCCCTGGCAATCCGCCTGCCCAGGTCGCTGACGAGCTCGTCCTTTGGCTTCAGGACCGGCGGGTTCGATCCTGGGACAATGTCGAAGTTGACGTTGAGGCGCAGCCCAATGCGGGACCAGAGGTCGTCCGGCTGGCCCGCGCGGCGCAGCGCAGCCGCGATCTCCTCGGGCGGGTTCTCGAGCCGCCGGTACTGGAAGTACTCGCCAACGACGACGTCCGAGACCTGCTCGGTGACAAGCCGCGTCGCCGCGCCCTTGGTCTGCGTGTCCGGGTCGCTCGCCTCGAAGCCGGGGAACATCTGCCCCAGCATGTTCTGGACGATCGAGCTCTCGTCGGCGATCCCGCGGTACGGGCGGTTCCCGCGAGAAGGCATGACGCTGGAGAAGGCGACCTCGCCGAGCGCGTCGCGGGGGCTGGACAGGTGGCCCGGGATCTGTCCGCCGAACCAGTCGGGCAGCGACTGCTGGCCCAGGACCAGGCCCTCGAAGGCGTGCTGGTGCTGGCGCGAGAAGAATGCCCGGGGCGTCGGGTTGAGCGCCCCGCTCATCGTGCTGGCGAAGTTGAGTAGCGTCTTCGCCGTGACCCGCGCGCGCTCGTTCGAGCTCGACCCGTTGGCCTTGATGAAGTCGGCGCCGCCTCCCATGAATCCGCGGGCGACCGAGAACACCGTGCCCTCGAGCTTGTTCAGCGCGGCGCGGGCAATGTCGCGCGTACTCATGTGATCCAGGTCGCGCACGCCGGCCGCCGTGCCGACGGTGTACTGCGTACTGCCCATCATGCGGGACAGGTCCGAGAACCTGGAGTGCGCGCCGCGCGATGGGGACCGGAGCTCGCCAGGACCCAGCTGCAGCGCCTCGACAACCACGGGCCAGAACGCTCGACGCTGCTCCTGACTAAGCAGCTCCCCGCCCCCAGGCCAGGGCATCTTGAAGCCGAGCGTCATGTCCGCGATGCGCTTGCCCTCTTCAGGCGTGAGCCACGGACGGCCGGGAGCGTCCTGCGATCCCGCACGCGAGCGCTGCCACTCCTCGCGGTCGTCGTCGTCCATCCCCGACGTCACGAGCTGCTGGATGCCGAGCATCAGCGCGCCGGATGCAGCCACCTGGAGCGGGCGCGCTACGTGGTTGCGCATCGCCTGCGGGATGTAGCTGCTGTTGTACATCAGGAACGGCTGCGCGAACATCGCGCGCCCCGCGTTGAGCAGCTGGTCCCGTCCGGTCTGGCCGTCGAAGATGTTGAAGTTCGTCGTCCACTGCTGGAGGTTCACCGACGTGTCGCGGTAGTCCGCCGTTCCGTGCGCAGCCTGGAACGCGGCGTCCTCGAGCGACATGCCCGGGTTCTTCTCCTGAAGGTTCAGGATCCCCGCGTACTTCGACATGAATTCGAACGTCTGGTACTCGTTGATCCAGTCCATCAGCGCCTCGACCTTGCGCGGCGCGTCGCGAGCTCCCCAGCGCTCCATCCAGCGCTGCTCCCAAGCCATCTTCCCGGGCATCATGCCCTTTACGTAGCGCGCGGCCGCGAGCGTCAGGCCGTCGCGCAGTCCCATGTCGCCGCTCGTCTGAAGTTTGATCTCCTGCTCGAGTTGGTCCTTGAGCGCGTCCGGGTCGGAGAGCGAGGTGAACACGTCGCCGAGCCGGCCCGACTGGAGCATCGTCTGCGTGAAGGTGGACCCGAAGAGCAGCTCGGACGACGCGCGCGCGTGTTCGAGGTCGGACCACCTTCTATCGCTCCAGCCAGCCGGCTTCTCGGTCGGCATGCCCATCTCGGTCCACTCGTGCATCCCGTTGATACGCGTCATCGCGTCGTAGTACCGGCCGCGACCGAGCAGCATCGACGAGACGAAGTCTCCAACGCCTACGACGCCCGACTCCCAGTTCGTGAAGACGTCGGAGACGCGCGCGAGCACCCAGTGCGTCGGGTTCAGGATCGTGACGTTCGAGCGCCATCGAGACATAACGCGGTCGAACGTCTGGCTCGCCATCTGCACCCGGCTGTCCGGGTTCTGCGCGCCGAAAGTGTCCTCGATCACGACCTCGAGGCGCTGCGCAACGCCGGCCGTAACGGCCACGGGTTCGGAGTCCCAGCTACCGTCCTCGTTCTTCACTCCGAGGTAGGTGTCGAACAAGCGCTGCATCTCAGGTGTCCACGGTCGGTGCGGACCCTCCTTCTGCGGCTTGTTTGGCGGGCTTTGCATGTCCGCGCGCAGGTCGGCGAGGACCTGGTACAGCATCGTCTGGCGACGCTTGGCGGATCGGTTGTGGATGGGGTCGGTGAGCACCTGGCCCGCGGGACCGTCGAGCGCGGCCGTCTCGTACTGACCCTTCTCGTACCCGTTGGCGAACTTCCGCACCTCGGCCTGCGGGAGAGTGATCCCGTCGTCGACCAAACCGTTCAGGATCCCGAAGAACTGCGCGGCCTTCGTCTCCTGCATCGCGGCGCGCTCGAACACCTGCGGCGAGATGATCCGAATGGCGCGGTCATGCGTGCCGTCCTTGGAACGGGACAGGTTGCGGCCCGCGAGAACGCCGGCATAGTCGCCCTTGGCGGCGAGCTCGTAGATCGTGCGCTGGTCTTCCTTCAGATAGGCGTGCATCACGTACCGGCCCTGCCAGCGATTGAACTGCTCAGGCTTCAGCCATCCCTGCCGCACCAGCGTGCGGCCGAGCTCGTCCGTGACCTCGGTCATCCGCCGCGCGACGTCGAACAGGTACCCGTAGCGCTCGCCGTACGCCTTGCGGACATCGGCCTCGGACTTCATCCGCTTGAGCGTGCCCGAGTCGATCATGTCCATCAGGACACGCTGGGTCTCGAGGTCGGCGCCAGAGCGACCAAAGGGCGCGTGCAGGTCTTGGAGGATCTGCTGCATGCGGAAGTTGACCGTGTTGCGCTCGCCCTCGACGCGCGCGAACAGGCTAATGAACTTCCGGTTGCGATCCGCCGCGTCGACCGACAGGGACACGCCAGACGCGAACCTTCCCGCCGCGCGCTGCGCCGCGTTGCCCAGCCCGAGGAGCTTCTGCAGCGGGGTCCACTGCATCTTTCCGAGCCGCTGCGTCAGGGCGTTCGAGCGGAACAGGCGCGACAGGAAGAACTCATTGCCGCGCGTGTACGGGTCGGCGATGCCCACAGCGGAGACCGCATCCCACGGGGAGAAGGAGTAGAACGCCCGGATCTCGCGCGGCCCCAGGGACTCGCCGGCCTGGGGCGATCGCGCCTCGTACCACGACTGGAGCTCGCGCCCGATGCTTGGCGGGATCACCGACTCGCTCGGAGCCATCATGCCGGCCTTGCGGAGCTGCGCCGTCAGCGCGAGCGGGTACGAGAGCTGGGCCGCCTCGTGCTCTCGCGCCTGCCAGTACAGAGACAGACGCTCCCGCATCTCGGGTCCGTCCTGCTCGGCCAGGGCCATGGAAGCGATCTGCTGGTACGCGATGACCTGGCGAGCCGCTTCGGAGAGCTGGTCGGCGGCGGCCTCGGCCTCGACCTGCGTCGCGAACGCTCCACTCTCGATCAGGTCCAAGCGGTTGCCGTCCGGGTCGGCGGCGGCGATGTGCACGTTGCGCGCGAACGACCAAGAGTCCGTCCCCTGCTCGGGCTCGAGCAGTCCCGCGGCGCGCATGATGTTGAGCGCCTTCTCGGCCGCGGCGCCGGCCTGGGCGATGCGGATCCCCGGCTCGACGTCGCCCTGCATGAGGTCGGACGAGGTGCCCCCGAGCCCTACCGGATCGGGCGGAGCGTTGTCGCGCGCGTGCGCCATGGCCTCGTCGACCGACTCGAAGCCCGCCGCGATGGCTTGGGCCTGCGCTTCGTCCTGGATGCGCTGCTGCTCCGCCGCCTGCGCCTCGTTCGCCTGCTGCGCAGCCAGGTCGGCCGGAACCTCGTTGCCCGCGAGCAGCTGCATCAAGCGGTCCTTGCTGATCCCGCGGGCCTCCTCGGTCCCCGGGTCCTGCCCCGCCATCGCTCCGATCGAGCCCTCGTCGGGGTCGAAGCCAGCGTCCAGGAGCTTCTGAGAGGCTTCCTCCCAGGAGAGGCCCTTGGCCTTCGAGCCCTGCTTGAGGAGCCAGGCGCCGTGCATGCCGGCGCGTCGCTTGCCGTCGTCCAGGTGCGCCACGTCGGCGTCCCAGCGCAGGCCTCCCCAGCGGGCGACGACCTCGCGCGCGGTCTTGGGCTCGGGCTTCTTGCGCGCCTTCCCGCTCTGGCGGCGCGCGGCGGCGCGGGCCTTGCGCTTGATCTCCTTCTTCTTCTCCCGCTTGGCGATGACGCGGGCGGCGACCTCTTCGTCGGTCTCGCGCCGGGTCTCGTTGACGTCGTGGACGACCTCGGCCGGCGTCTTGCCGACGTGCTCGGGGTCCGTGGAGTGCGCGTCGACCGTGGCCTGGGCGGCCAGCATGCGCTGCTTCTCCTTCTCGAGCGCCGCCTTGCCCTCGACGTCGGTCTCGACCGTGTACCCGATCTCCTTCAGGCGCGCGGCAGCCGCGGCGACGGCGCGGTCGCCGCCCCCCTCGAGCTCGAAGAGCTCCGACAGGCTGATCCCCTCGCGCCCGAGCGCCTCGTTGAACGTCTCGACGGTGCCGTTGGGCCTGACGACGGCCATCGTCCGGTTCGCGACGCGCGCCGAGTCCGCGAGATCCTGCTCGAAGAGGTCCAGCGTGTCCCCGCGGCGCAGGATCGCGTCCGCCTGGTGCGCGGCGCCGGGCAGCGTGTCCCAAATCTGGGTGTTCTCGACGATCTGGTTGGGCTTGTCCTTGTGGACAACCGCGAACCC
>JAAELT010000504.1 GCA_024226315.1 bacterium
CGGCCAGCAGATGTTGAATGGGTTCATGCGGCCCGGCGTCGCCAAGAAGTTCCTTCCGGGTCGATATAAGGTGGATCCGAAGCGCAGCGACACCGCGCCACAGGAGGTCGTGGTCAAGCCGCACGAGACGACGACCGTGGTTTTGCGGCACCGGCCCGAGGAATAGTGGCCGCGCCGGTGCCGCCGGCGTAGACGACGTCGGGCTGGACCTCGACGGCGCGCGCGCCGACCTAGGAGGCACCCGGCCGCCAGATCGCTCCCTCGAGCAGCGCGGTCTCGTCCTCGGCCCGACCCAACCGGCCGAGCTCTTCGCGGTGCCGCTCCATCTCGAGCGCGGAGACCAATGCATCGAAGGCGTCGTCGCTCCTCTCGGCGGCTTGCCGAGCCTTCCCCACGATCCCAGGATAGTGCCGCTCCATGTGCCGCTGCCGCGCTTCCTGCCTTGATTTCTTCACCTTGCCCATGAAGATCCGCGGCCAGATCTCGACCACCAGAGGCCAGGCTGGCTCGTGGAAGGGCCAGATCGAAAAGCCGGCGGCTCGAAGCCTCCTCAGCACCGGCATTCCACGAATGCTCCCGACGCCGACGGCCCCGGCACCGCCGATCTGAAAGACCGACATCGGCCGGCGCCGCGTCTGCGCCCCGACAGCCAGCTCCGTCTTGCGCTGCAGCAGGTCCCCGAGCGGTGGTTTCTTCTTGCCGGGCTTTCCCCAGAACGGCGGATTCGGGCAGTGGGCGAGCCAACGCTCCCCGAGCATTTCCGCCTCTTCCCACACCGACTCGACTCGCTTGTGAGCGCGCTTCTCGAGAAAGCCGGCGGGAAACGAGAACGCGAAGTCCAGCCCCACCACGAACCGAGGATCACGCTCCGCTGCCTCGATCAGGTGATCCGCGATCTCCGCTCTCGACCTGCCGCTCTCCAGCCGAAGGACTTCCCCACCGGCGACCTCGCAGAGCCAGATCTTGTTCCGTGCGCCGGTCTTGGCACCCGACCAGTCGATAGCGAGAACGCGCTCGACGGCGTTCACATTGGGTCTCTCATAGTCACGGCTCTCGATCCTCGGCAGGCCCTATAGTATGGACCGAGACAGGAGATCGAGTGAAGCTTGATACCGAAAGCCGCCGCCTGAGCCTGAATCCCCGCGACCCGGCCTTCTATCAAGACCCGTATCCGACCTATCGCCGATTGCAGCAAGAGGCCCCGGTCGTCTACTGGGAGGAGTTCGAGCGCTGGCGCTTTCTGCGCCACACCGGGACGTCTCCGCCGTCTTGCGCGACCGCCGATTCGGTCGCAGCATGGCGCATCTCGAGGGAGTCTCGGCCCGCGAACCGGTGCTGAGCGTGGATCGCTACAGCCTGCTCGACATGGAGCCGCCGTCCCATACGCGGCTGCGCAAGCTGGTACCACTTTCGTGGGCTCGAGAGCTTGTGGGTGCGGCTCTGACCGGAGCGTCGACTACTCGCTGTCGTCCTCTTCCGTTAGCTTGTGTTTTCGACTCTCGTCGGTGCTGGACTGCAGGATGGTGGCGAAGATCTCCTCGAGCTTGTCAGCGGTCACCTTGGAGAACATGCCCGCCAACCCGGCGATCGCCACCGCCTGGTAGATCAGCTTCTCGAGCTCTCCCTCGTCCAGAGCCACTCTCGGACTGGGGAGAAAGCCCGCCTGGGCGACGAGGTAGAGCAACAGCCCCAGCATCGAGCCCATCAGCGGGCGCAGCAGGTACCACCAGAGCCAGGAGACCTTGAAGGTGCCGTTGCCGACGTAGCTCACGAACGAAGAGATGGCCCCGATGACGCTGCCCAGCATACCGACAAGGACTACGAGCAGCAGGATACGCTTGGTCCAGGGGCTCGATTCCTCCTCGGTCGACGGCTCCTCCTCGGCCTCCGCCGGCGGCGGCGATTGGGAGACCGCCTTGTTCCCGGTGGAAGGCGGCGGTGCCTGAACGCTCGGCGCCGCACCGGCGGCCGGCGACGATGGAGGTGGCGAAGGCACCAGGGGCGAGGACTCGGCGGCTGCTTCCGCAACTGCCGCGGCCGGCGTGGCGTCGAGGATGTCATCGGCCGGCTCCGAAGCGGAGCCCCGCTCCGGCGGCGACTCGGCTCGATCCGAGACCTCTTCGACCATCTCGAGTATCAAGTCCTCCACCGTCGGCGGCCCCGGCAGGTGATCCGTGCGGGGCCACAGCACCAGGATCGATACCAGCAGCCCGACCGACAGCATCGCCAGATAGACCGCGAGCCTACGGATGTCCCCGAGGGTCGCTTCGTCGTACTTGGGAGCGGCATCGTCGTCCTCGCCAGCGTCGCCCTGACCGCCCTGACCACCGCTACCACCGTTGTCGACCGCACCATTATTGCCGCCTTCCGAGTCCGTTTCGGAAGCCGAGGCGGGCGGCGGTGTCGGATCGTCAGCGGCTTCCGGCGGAGCTTCTTCTGTCACGAGCTCTTGCTCGCCTTCCATGGTCGAGTCCTTCTGCAGCTCTTCGTTTGTCGTCATGACCTGGCTCTCCTCCTCATTGAATCCAAAGATCGCTCACCACCGCGCAGTGGTCCGAGATACGGTCCCACTCCTCACGGTCGGCCTGCCGAAACGTGACGTGTCGGAACGACGAGTGCTCGGACGGTCTGCCCGTTGTGGGACACGTCGAGCCGCGTGCCGTGGCGCAGCCCCCCGCTGGTGTCGAGCTCGCTGAAGTCGGGCTGCTCGGCGACCGTCAGTCCGTTCTTGTACGCGAAACCGGTATTCTGCATCCCGGTCGAGCCGGAGCCGCGCGAGGACACGTGGAGGTCGTAGACGTCCGCATCGACGACCCGGCTCAGAGCCACCTCGCCGTCCACCTCTTGCACTGCGAGGACGTCGGGATCGAAGAGTCGGATGTAGCACTTGATCCGTTCATAGTCGACAGGATCACGCTTCACCGAGTCGCCGAAGATCGACTCGCCGTCGCTGCGATGGAGATTGCCGAGATTCCAGGAAGCGATGCGGAGCCGGCCGCTGGGATGCGGGTCGGGGCTGCCCTTGGGCGGACACCAGGCGAGTGGCTCGTTCACCACGACGTCTGTATCCAGGACCTCGGCGATATATTTCTGGGTGATCCAGCCGGTCGCCACGTTGCCGCTGGTGTCGGTGCCTTCGATCCGCACCCAGGAGGTGGCGTTGTCCAGGTCGAGGATGGTGGCCTGACTCTCGCTGGCGAATCGGAAGGGGACCTGGCTGTCTCCCGGAGCGGGGTGAGCAGGAATGTGGAGGTGGCGCTCCTTCAGGGTCACCACGTCGCCCACCGAGACTTGAGCGAGTGTCGGGTTCACCGAGATCAACGCCACGAAAACGATGAAGCTGAGGATTTTGCGCATGGTCAGGCCTCCTTTGGGTACGCACATTCGGCGCTACGTCTCTCCTCAATGTCCTACAGCGCAACCGAGTCGACGAATCCCCCATTCACAGCCCTACTTCGACGTCCGTTTCGGAGGTTCCTGTCTTCGACCTCTCTGGTCTCGGGTAGACTGAGCTCGCGCCGGCCGGTTGGGGAGGCCGTGGCCCCCTCGATGGAGCACTCTTGATGGATGATCAGCTCAGAATCTTTTCAGGCGATTCGAACTCCCCTCTCGCTCGCGAGATTTGCGACTGCCTGGACATCACCCTCAGCCGGCTGACGATCGCCCGCTTTTCCAACGACAATCTCTTCGTCAAGATCCGGGACAACGTCCGGGAACGCGACGTGTTCGTCGTACAGTCGTTCACCGAGCCGGTCAGCGACAACATCATGACGCTGCTGATCACCCTGGACGCCCTCCGAAGCGCTTCGGCCCGGCGTATCACGGCCGTCATCCCCTACTTCTCCTATGCCCGCTCCGACAAGAAGGACGCACCGCGTATCTCCATCACGGCCCGGCTGATCGCCGACCTGCTGCAGACCGCGGGGGCCAACCGGGTGCTGACCATGGACCTTCACGCCGATCAGGTCCACGGCTTCTTCAACATCCCCGTCGACCATCTGAGCGCTATTCCGACCATTGCGGATCACTTCCAGGCCCACTACGACCTGTCTCGTTTGATCGCCGTGGCGACCGATGCCGGCGGGGCGAAACGGGCGGGCAAGTTCGCCGAACGACTGAACATTCCTCTGGCGATCATCGACAAACGCCGAGTGAGCGATGCCAGGGTCGAACAGGGGCACGTCGTCGGCGACGTCGAGAACCGCGAGGCGGTGATCTTCGAGGACGAGATTTCGACCGGGGGAACCCTCATTGCAACCGAGAACTCTCTCAAGAGAGCCGGTGTGCGCAAGATCCATGCGGGCGCTGTCCATCCGGTGCTTTGCGGCTCGGCGACACAGGATCTCCAGGCGTCGGACATCGAGTCGCTGGTGGTGACCAACACCGTGCGGATGCCCGAGGAGAAGCGCCTGGCCAAGATCACGGTCCTGACCGTCGCCCCGCTGCTTGCCGAGGCGATTCGACGCATCAATTCCGGGGAGAGCGTCGGGGCTTTGTTCCGTTGACCCCCAGATCCCCCCGCAGCTAATCCGGACAGTCGCTCGAAGGATCTATCACTCTGAGGCCGTCGGCCGCCTCGCGCGACCGCAACCCGCCTCGAGCGGCACTGCTGAAGGACCAGCAGAGTGACGGCTGAGTCGCACCCAAAGACGTCGATCGAGTGTCTCTCCGGGTCGCTCCGGTTCGGCATCGCTTCGATCGGCCCCTACGACTCAATTCGAGATCTTTATCGGAGGTGTCAGATGAACAAGCGCAGATTCTTATTGGCGGCTCTCCTGTCGACGGCGGTCATCGGGGCGGGCCCATGTGATCCTGCAGGGCCTCACATGGGCTCTGACGATGACGACGAGATCTATTTCGGATACGTCCATCCGGCCGGCCCCCTGGGCGTCGTTCAGATCACGGGAGGCGACGTCACGTACCATTACTACGCAAACGATGACGGCCTTTTCGGCCTCTTCGGCGGCGAGGGAAACGATCACATCGAGGCGATCGACGGCGGAGACGGTATCGTCGAGAAGCACGGCATGGAGTTCGGCGACTTCTCCAGTCTGTCTTTCACCCTCTATCAATTGACCGGGGGCAGCGGCCGGGACACTCTGTTGGGTACCCCGGTGGAGGATCGTCTGTATGGTGGCCCGGACGACGATCTGCTCAAAGGTCACGGGGCGGGAGATTATCTGTCCGGGGAAGACGGCAACGACAGGTTGGAAGGCGGCGCTGGCAACGACCGGATCCACGGCGGCCCGCACCACGACTATCTCAAGGGAGGCGATCAACGCGATGCCCTGTATGGAGACGAGGGCAATGACAGGTTGGACGGCGGCGCCGGACGCGACCGGCTGTACGGGCGCCTCGGCGACGACTATTTGATCGGCTCGGGTGGGGCCGATCTTCTGCACGGTGAAGAGGGAGACGACGTGTTGTCTGGCTGTCGCGGCGACGATGACCTCTACGGCGGACCCGACGACGACGTCCTGATCGGCGGAATCGGCCTGGACGATATCGACGGCGGGGCGGGAGACGACCGCTTCTATTGCCGGGAAGCGACCAGCTGTCAGCCCTGGTACGACCCGGAGCACCCCGAGCAAGACTGCGACGACGGCAGTAGTGATCGGATTGACATCGAGGAAGAAGAACGGCGCGATCCGTACGACGACTGGGCGCACATGGTGATGGGCTACAAGGGCGCTACGGTCCACTACTTCACGACCAGCGCCCCGGACCGCCTGTTGGCGGACCGCGACGCCGGCGCCAGCATCTTGCTCGATGACGGAGAGCCCCTGCACCGGGTTCACAAACAATATCCGAGTGCATGCGGCCCGGCCTCCCTGGCGATGGTCATGGACCATCTGGGCCTGGCCGATCCCGGCTCCCGCCAGACGGCACCCCGCGACCTGAACCACGTCGGGCCGCTTCCGCCGGTCGGAGCCGATTGGGACTCCGATGTGGCCGTCGACCTGGGGTACTGGCTGTCGCCCGAACATCTCATGTACGTCGGTTTGCGCCGTGCGTACCAGACGACCTGGCGGCACGAGGACCAGCGGCCTTCATGGTGGCCGAAGACTCCCTTCATTTCAGAAGACGGCTTGCTCAACACCACGAGCACCGGTCCCTGCCCCGGGACCGTCGATTGCGGGTCGTTCCTGCAGATCGACTACGAGTTGGGGAACGTGCAGGTGGACGGCGGTTCGGGTGGCTACACCGGGCCCGTACAGCGATGGCTATGGCATTCGCCCGGCGTCGGAGGCTCCAACCTGGTCTTCGTCGCCAACACCGCCGTGCGTGATGTGCAGGATACGACCGACCTCAGTCTGAGCTCGGTCGACCTGGAGTACGCGCGGGCGATCATCCGCGCTTTCGTGGACCACGACATCCCGATCGTGGTGGCCGTCGACAACGGCGGTCACTTCAACACCCTGATGGGATATTGGGATGTCCCGGTGTTCCACGTCTACACGGCTGATCCGCTCGATGGCTGGGGGCGGTCCTGCTGGGTCGACCAGCCGATGCGTTGGCGCAGATTCCCGCTCGACGAAGCGACCGTACAGTCGAGTCTCCTGACCAACATGATGCTCTACGGGTACGCCCAGGAGGGTTGCTCCGGCCCCGATCCATGGGCTCACGACCTCGACGATCAGTACGGCCAGCAGACTCTCTGCGGCGAATCCAATCCCTGATCCGGACCGTCAGAAAGCGGTGGATGCTGACGCACTTTATCCCTACGCGCATTTTTCCCCCTCCCCTCTCTATCTCTTCTTCCCGACCAAAAATGCGCGTAAAGGAGGGAGCGTCAGCATCATCAGGGTCAGCTGGAGATTCCTCTCTCGAAGAGCAGAAGCTCTGGAATCGTCGCCTTTTCGGCCCCGGCCGAAGCCGCGGAGCCTGACGCGGCCTCCGGCCCGTGCGCGCCGGGAGGCGTCAAAGGCTCCCTGAAGACGCGATTGCGTCGTCGAGGAACCCTCGCTTCGCTGCTGAAGGCAGGGTTCGATTGCGATCGAACCCGTGCTTCCCGCTTAAAGACGCGGTTGCATCGCCATCCAACCCGTGCTTCCCGCGCGAGAACAGGGTTCCGTCGCCGAGGAACTCGCGCTCAGAGCGTCGGAACGGAAGTCCACCCGCGCCCACCGTTCCCGACAGCTCTCGGGCTCGGAGCGGGGCAAAGAGACTTGGGCAGCGCCGGGTGCCACTCGATAAGATCTCCCCGGCACCATGAAAATCCACACCATGAAAATCCAGTCGACGATCGGGCGGCTGCTGTCCAGGAACGTGGTGCGGCAGCGCGTCCGGAACGAGTACACCACCGAGATCCGCGACGGCCGCTCGATGCTGCTGGCGCGGACGTGGCGCGACGTGGTCGCCGACGGCGCCTGGCTGCGGGCCGAGATCCGGCAGAGAGACGAGCCGCCTCCGGTGACTTCGACGTGGCCGCATCAGCCGACGCCGGCGGTCCTGGGACCGACGACCTGGCAGGCGCTCGGCAGCCTGCCCGTCGTCGGGCCGGCGGTCGACCTCGCGCACACCGCCTACGAGCACTACCGCGCGCGGAAGTCCGAGACCGAGCGCGTGTGGTCCGAGAAGGTGCTGGTGCTCTCGGGAACCGAGACCGAGCGCGCGCGGCCCTGTGAGCTGCACGCGGTCTGGCTGCGGCTCCCCGAGGGCCTGCCGCCGGCCCGGACGCAGTTCCCCTTCGTGGCGGCGGCGCCGCCGTCCTTGCAGCCGCTCTCTCCATTGCTGTCGGAAAGCGAGCCGCTGCTGGACCAGATCCTGAGCAAGGGCATGGTGCACCTGACGCGCGACGACAACGAGATCCTGCTGCGCCTGCCCGAGGACGTCGGCAGGAAAGCGATGAAGCGCGCGCCGCTGCGGCCCGAGGACGTCGGCCACATCGCGGTCTCCTACGCCCGCGAGGACTCGGACCTGGTCGAGGAGCTCGTCGGCTCGCTGGACGGGCATCTCGACGGCCTGGGTATCCAGGTCTGGTTCGACCGCGAGATCCCGATCGGGAGCAAATGGGAGGAGGTGCTCGCCAAGCGCTTCGAGGGGGCTACCGCGATCCTCGTCGTGATGACGCCCTCGTCCCGGCAGTCCGAGTGGGTGGAGCGGGAGGTGAAGATGGCGCTCGGAAAGGAAGTCGCGATCATCCCGATCGCCGTCGACGGCTATATCGACGAGCGCTTCGAAGCGTACCAGAAGGTCGACTTCACCGGCCCCTCGGGCCGCGACTGGCGCAGCCTGCTCGGGACGGTCGAAGACAGGCTCCGGTACACCCATACCGGCCTGCCCCCGCCCTCCTGGTGAGACGGCAGGCCCCGCGCCGCGCGACAGTCTTCTATAGGTTTGGGGCGCCCTCGGCCGTCACGGTAAACAAGATTGTCGGGTGACGGGTCAGAACCCTATGGGCCCATGGTCTGAAGAGGGAGGTTCAGCATGCGTTCTTCATTCGTCTTCCAGCGTCCTGCCCGGACCCTGATGGCCGGCCTTCTCGCGTTGCTCTCCGTGCTCGGCGCCCGGGCCGCGTTCGCGGCCGAACCGCCCTGGCCGGCGGAACCCTTCGCCCTGGGACCGGCCGAGATGCTGCGGCTCGCAGATAGTGTGCCGGTTCCGGACGGAGCCGATGCCCATCTGCTGCTCGACGAAAAACGTTTCGTCTTCGACGAGCAGCGGCGAGAGACGTCGAGGCATTGGCGGATCTACGAGATCCACACCCCTGCCGGCGTCGAGTTGCTCGGCGACCTGGTCGCAGTGTGGCGGCCGTGGAATCAGCAGCGACCCACGGTGCGGGCGCGCGTCATCACCCCCGACGGTCGCGACCACCCCCTCGACCCGCAGACGCTCACCGAGGTCCCCGCCTACGAGACTCAGCAGGGGGTTTCGAGCGGTCTTCGGATGCTGGTCGCGCCGCTACCCGTAGTCGCCCCCGGTGTCCTGGTCGAGATCGAGAGGGAGGTGACCGAGACCGCTCCGTTTTTCGACGGCGGCTCCGTGACGCGGTCGCCGTTCGCGTCATCAGTGCCGGCGCACAGGTTCCGACTGGTCGTCGAAAGCCCGGAGAACCTGCCTCTACGTTTCATCACCGAGCTTCTGCCCGCCATCGAGCCGCGGACGGAGGAGCTCGCCGGCCGCCGGCGCTGGACCTACGAAGGCGGACCGTTCGACGCCTTCGAGCCCTTCGAGCCCTTCACGCCCGGCGAGACCCCGCTGATTCCAGTGGTCGGTTTCTCGACCGGTGAATCCTGGGCGGCGGTGGCCCGCCGCTACGCCGAGGTCGTCGACGAACAGATCGGCGGAGCCGCTCTCGAAAGCCTCGCCCAAGACATCACCCGAGGAGCCGAGACCCGGCGTGAGCGGATCGAGAGTATTCACGGATGGCTGCGCACGGCGGTGCGCTACAGCGGCCTTCCCTTCGGCGAGTCGGGCCTCGTGCCAGGGCCTCCCGCCGAGACTCTCGAGCGCGGCTACGGCGACTGCAAGGATCAGTCGGCGCTGCTCGTCGCAATGCTGCGCGCCGCCGGGATCTCGGCCCACGTGGCCCTGCTGAGCATCGGGCCGGGTCGCGACGTCAGGGCGACGCTGCCGGGCCTCGGCGACTTCGACCATGCCATCATCCACATTCCCGGCGATCCGGGGTGGTGGATCGATCCGACGGACGAATTCGCCCGCACCGGAGAGCTGCCTGTCGCGAACCAGGGTCGTCTGGCATTGATCGCCGCACCGGGAACCACCGGGCTCGAGCCGACGCCGGACGCCGCGTCGGCAGACAACCGTCAGATCGTCACCACCGAGATCCATCTGAGAGATATGGACGAGCCTCGGATCACCGAGACTTCGCGGCTCACGGGCTCGATCGAACGGCAGTACCGTCAGTTCTTCCAGCAATCGAAACGGTCGGACTTGCAAGACTACCTCGAGGAGCGCGCGCGAACCGCGCTCGGTTCCGAGAGACTCGAGCGGTGGGAGCACTCCGAGCCCACTGACTTGACGACCGCCTTCGAGCTTCGTCTCGAAACGGAGGGCTGCACCCAGGTGGCCACCACGATCGCCGAAGTGGCCGTCTTCATCCATCCCGCCGGCTCAACCACCGACCGCCTGCCGGGGATCTTGACCGGCGACCTCGACGACACCGAGCGAGAGCTCACCAAGCGCAGTTTCATCGACATCGGCGACGAGCCCAGGCGCCACGACCTCGTGTTGCCGGAGCCCTTCGTCTGCGAGACTCGATTCCGAATCTTCCCACCCGCCGGCTATCGGCCACTCTCCGTCCCCGAGCCGGAGGTGAGCCACCTCGGTCCGGCAACTCTGTCCACGGCGAGCGAGGTGAGCGACGACGGCGTCGTGGAGGTGACACGTCGGTTCGACAGCGGCAAGCGCCGGCTGAGGCCGGAAGAGGTGGATGCGCTGCGCCGCCGCGTCCGTGAGCTGCGCGCGGCCGAGCCGGTGGCGGTGAGGTTCGAGCACGTCGGCGAGACCCTCCTGGCCGCCGGCGAGGTCGGAGAAGCGCTCACCGAGCTGCGACGCCTCGCCGCCCTCGAACCTCGGCGCGCCCTGCCTCGAACGCGCGTCGCGCGCGCGCTTCTGGCCGCCGGTCTCGGGGCGGCGGCCCGCCGAGAGGCGAGAGCCGCTGTCGAGCTGGAGCCCGATCTGGAGTGGGCCCATCAGGCCCTCGGATTCGTCCTCTCGCATGATCTCTGTGGCCGCTATCACGCCGAGGGCTTCGATCGCGATGGAGCGGCGACCGCGTACCGCAAAGCCAAGGAGGTGAATCCCGACGAGGGCGCCCATCGTTACAGCCTGGCGATCACTCTCGAAGTCGACGCCGACGGCCAGATCTTCGGTTCGGGCGCGAGCCTCGACGAGGCGATAGCCGAGTATCGGTCACTGCGAGACGAGTTGGGCGTGACCGACTATGAAGCCGACCTGCTCCTGGCACTGGTGATGGCGGGTCGATTCGAGGAAGTCGAGGAGCTGGCCCGCGACATGGAGCCGTCGATTCAACAAAACGCGGCACTGTTGGCGGCCGTCGCGGCGAGGGCGGGGCCGGCAGCCGTGGCTCGGGAAGCGGCCCGGCTGCGCGACGTCACCCAACGGCAGGAAGCGCTGGTGGGCGCCGGGTTCCTCTTCCTGCACCTCCGCCGCTACCCGGAAGCCGCCGAGCTGTTCGAGGTCGCTGCAGGGGGCCAGGTCGACCCGGCATTGGCGGTCGCTCTCGACGTCTTTCGCGGCATCCGCCGCTGGCAGGAAGTCCTGCTGCCCGACGACGATCCCCGCGGCGTCGTCCAGCGCCAGTTCATCGACCTGCTCGAAGACGATCGGGGTACCGAGGTGGTGCCGGAGGCCCTGGACCAGCTCGCACAGGCAATCGGGCTCTCCATGGAGAACCTCCGCGATCTGGCTCTGTCCGCTCAGACGATCACGACCGAGGAAGGCGACGAAACCCTGGGTTATCGCGTACGGTCCGTGATCGGGACGGATTTGCAGGAAGAACCGTCGGTTCAGCATCGTTTCGTCACGCGCTCGGCCGGCCGATACCTCGTCTTGAGCGGCGGTCCCGAGCTCGGCGTCGAGGCCTCGAAGCATTTGAATCTGGGCAACCGGGGCGCCGCGCGCCAATGGCTCGACTGGGCTCTGGAAGTCGTGCCCCAACGCCCCGTCGAGGACGTTTTCGACCAGCACCCCTTCCATCGCTTCTGGCCAGAGGGCTCCGATGCCAACCCCGAGACCATCCGCTACGCAGCGGCCAGCCTCGTTGCCTTCGGCGACCAGGCCGAAGCGGCGATTCCCACCCTCCGGGCCGGGCGCGACGAGGCGCGGTCCGGCGAGGAGCGCCTGAGCTTCGATCTCGGTCTCGCCCGCGCCTACTGGCGCCTGAACCGCCACGAGGATCTCTTGCCGATCGCCCGCCGATGGCTCGCGGAGAAACCCGATTCGGAAGTGGCTTTTCATTACTCGCTCAAGGCTCTTCGCGGCCTGCAGCGTTGGCGGGATTTCCGGCAAGTCGCCCAGCGACGATTGAAACAACTGCCTGGCGATCGCCCCGCGGTGCGCGCCCTGGCCGAGCTAGCATTGCTCAAAGGAGACCTCGAAGGTACGATCCGGCGCTTCCGGGAGATCGTGAAGCTCGGTCTGGCCACGCCAGGCGACCTCAACAACCTGGCCTGGTCCAGTCTGGCGTCCAGCCGCCTCGATGAGGAAACGGTCGAGCATGCTGAGGAGGCGGCTCGCAGGTCGGGAGCCCGGCCGACCTTGCATACCCTGGCGTCCGTCTACGCCGCGATGGGAAGAAACCGAGAAGCTCGGGACACCATGTGGAAAGCGATGCTCGCCGGGCGGAACCCGATCCATCATGAAGACTGGCTCGTCTGGGGGCGGATCGCCGAGAACTACGACCTACAGGAGGTCGCCAGGGAGGCCTATCGGAAGGTGCAGCCGCCGAGGCGGGACTCGATCGACTCCTCGTACAACTTGGCGCAAGGACGTCTCGAGAAGCTGGCCGGAACGCCCGATCCCGGCAACACTTGACCCCGCACGCAGCAGGCCGCTACCAGGCACTGGCGTCGCCGGACTCGAAGCCGTCGGCGAAGATCGTGGGATCGCCCTCGGGCGTGATCGCCAGGGCGTTGGGATTCACCGCCCCGACGTCGATGGCGTCGACCATCAGCGTGCCCAGGTCGATGACGTAGACGTCGTCGTCGCCGGTGAGGTCGCCCGAGGGCACGTAGGCCACCGAGCCGTCCGGGGCGATGTCGACGTCGCGCGGGTCGGCGCCGGCGGGCAGCGCCACCGGCGTGACGCCCGCGGTCACGGTGTCGATCACCGACACCTCCGAGCTGTCCTCGTTGGCCACCACCAGCATGGAGCCGTCCGGGGTGAGGTCGAGGCCCCAGGGATCGTCGCCCACCGGAATGCTCGAGGTCACCATGGCGCTGTCGAGGTCGAAGACGTGGACTTCGTCGGTGCCGCGGTCGGCGATGTAGAGGGTGCCCTGGTCGGGGCTGAGCACCAGGTCCCAGAAGCTGTCGCCGACCGTGATCGGCGTCACCATCTCGGTGGCGGCGTCGACCACGTAGAGCTCGTCGTCGAACCACTCGACGACGTAGAGCTCGTTGCGAACGGCACTGAACGCCATCTTGCCCGGGCCCAGGAAGCTGGTGGCGATCGGGATGGTGCCGGTCACCATGTTGCTGGCCGTGTCGACCACGGCCACGGCGTCTGAATCGCGACCCGACACGTAGGCCACGCCACCGTCGCCGTTGAAGGCGACGTCCACCGGGTACTCGGCGCTGCCGGTGAGGTCGATGCGGTCCAGGATCGTGTTCGCGGCGGCGTCGACGATCACGACGCCGTCGCCGACCGCGCCGCAGATCCAGACCTCGGTGCCATCGGGATGGATAGTCACGTCGTACGGGTAGTCGCCTTCGGGCAGCAGGTCGATGGCGGGCCCCGCTGTCGTGCCCGTGCCGAGATCGAGCACCGTCAACGTGTCGTCACCTGAGTTGCCGACGAAGCCGAACGGACCGCTCAGTCCCCGCGCGTCGGGCCCGGCGGCCCAGGCGGTGGTGGTCAGCAAGCCGAACGCGAGCGCGGTGCAGATCCGTCGCCGGACGCGCAAGTTGTCGAAGTGGAAGTCACCGGTTCCACGCATGGCAGGCCCTCTCTGGTCGGTGTCTCGAACGGAGTGCCGAAAACGATACCACAGCCTCCTCCGCGGCAGGCGCCACGGGATAGGGATCTCCGCCCCTCCCCCACCCCAAGGAAGGGTGCCAAAATCAACGCTTTGGGGTCGTGTGGCGGCGGCGATCTCCTCCTAGGATCTTCTCTGGATGAAGCGGTTGGCGACGCGAACACCAGACGATGACGAGGTGGCCTGATGAGCGGTAGCGGGAAGAGATCCATCACCGACGTCTGCGCGTCCTTCGGGTACGACCGCACGCGTCTGCTGGACGTCGTCCTCGCCGTCCAGGACGAGGCCGGCACCGTGAGCCAGGAAGCGGTGACCAGCATCGCCGAGGTGCTCGACGTGCCGCGGGTGGAGGTGGAGAGCGTGGTGTCGTTCTACGCCTTCCTCGACTCCGAGCCCGGGAGGCTCCCCGCCGCAGGAGGGCAAACGGACCGCGTCACCATCCGGCTGTGCGACGACGTGGTCGATCGCATCAAGGGCGCGGACCGGATCGCCCGGGACCTGGAGGAGAAGCTCGGCATCCGCTTCGGCGAGACTACTCCGGACGGGCGGTTCCGGCTCGAGCACGCCTCCTGCATCGGCATGTCGGACCAGGCGCCGGCGGCGCTGGTGAACGACATCCCGGTGACCCGGCTGGGGCCCGGCAAGGCCGTCCGCGGCGTCCAGGTGATCCAGAACAAGGGACCGGCCGGCTCGGAGGAGCTCCACAAGCTCTTGATCCGGGAGTACGGCGACGGCAACAACTCGCATCCCCTGGTGCGCTCGGCGGTGCGCAACAACCTGCGCCTGCCCGGCCCGGTGATCTTCTCCGAGCGCAAGCCGTGCGAGGCACTGGAGCGCGCCCTGGCGATGAGCCCGGCGGAGGTGATTCGCGAAATCAAGACCGCGCGGCTGCGCGGGCGCGGCGGTGCCGGCTTCCCGACCGGCATGAAATGGGAGCTCACGCGTGCAGCAGAGGGGAAAGAACGCTACTTGATCTGCAACGCCGACGAGGGCGAGCCGGGCACGTTCAAAGACCGGGTGATCCTCACCGAGCGCCCGGACCTGGTGTTCGAGGGCATGACCGTGGCCGGCTATGCGATCGGTGCCAGCGAGGGCATCGTCTACCTGCGCGCCGAGTACCGTTACCTGCGGAAGTTCCTCGAGCACGTGCTCGAAGAGCGTCGCCGGCAGGGCCGCCTCGGCAAGAACGTGCTGGGAAAGAAAGGTCTCCCCAGAGGGGAGCAAACGCAAGGCTTTGACTTCGACATCCGCATCCAGATGGGCGCCGGTGCCTACATCTGTGGCGAGGAGACCGCACTCATCAGCTCCATGGAAGGTCTCCGAGGCGACCCCAAGACGCGGCCGCCCTTCCCGGCCCAGGAGGGATACCTGGGCAAGCCGACCTCGGTCAACAATGTCGAGACCCTGTGCAGCGCGGCGCGCATTCTGGAGATGGGCTCCGGCTGGTTCTCGTCGATGGGCACGCCGGCCTCGACCGGTACCAAGCTGCTGTCGATTTCGGGCGACTGCAGCCGGCCCGGGATCTACGAGGTGCCCTTCGGCACGACGCTCAAGGACGTGCTCGAGATGTGCAGCGCCGACGACCCCTTCGCCGTCCAGGTCGGCGGGCCGAGCGGGCAGATGGTGGGCGCGGAGCACCTCGACCACACCATCTGCTTCGACGATCTGGCCACCGGCGGCGCCCTGATGGTGTTCAACTCGCGGCGCAACGTGGTGAAGATCGCCTCGGAGTACATGCGCTTCTTCATCCACGAGAGCTGTGGCTACTGCACGCCCTGCCGGGTGGGCAAC
>JAAELT010000505.1 GCA_024226315.1 bacterium
CCCGTCGGGAGCAAACCATGATCATCGGTGCGGTTGCCAACCGGCATGATCATCAGTCTCGGGTGTCCACAATGGAAAATTTTTTTATGTGCTCAATCAACTACCAGGCACTCGTGATGAAGATTGGTGGTGGTCCCGGGTCCCAACTCGCTCTGGGTGCCGAGATATGACATACCCGTCGGGAGCACCAACCATGATCATCGGTGCGGTTGCCAACCGCCATGATCATCAGTCTCGGGTGTCCAAAATGGAAAAAAAATTATGTGCTCAATCAACTCCCAGGCACTCGTGATGAAGATTGGTGGTGGTCCCGGGTCTCAACTCGCTCTGGGTGCCGAGATATGACATACCTGTCGCTAACAATTTGATAGGTGGTGAGCCAGGATGGCGAGCCGGATGACGAGCCGGTCAACCTGGAGTTTTTTTGTCTCGGTTCATTATGACCCGCTTTCCATTTCGGGTAACCGAGACCATATTTCCCAGTATCTGAGGGGGGGGGCATCAAGGACATATCCACCTTGGTTCATGAAATGAATGCGAAGAGTGTAGAACGTAGAACACGGGTTCTGGGCCTACGGCAGTAAGGCTTTGCCACCACCACCACCACCACCACCGCCACCACCACCGCCACCACCACCACCACCACCACCAGCACCAC
>JAAELT010000506.1 GCA_024226315.1 bacterium
AGGGGCCGAAACATGTCCTTGTCTCATAAAGCTATCATGTTGACTCCGGAAATTACGGTACTGTTTTATCACTAATCTTTGTTATTCATTCTTAGATAGATAAGCGCAATTAATGGCACATTTCACAACCTCACTGGCATGTGCAAGAATCAGGGAACATTTCAAGATAGAGAAGTTGACTGGTAAGATGTTTTATCTCTCCATTTTACACGCGTGGGAAGCTTTAAACGAAAAATGTGCCACTGAGGTCTCGCGATCACCTCCTTCCCGATTTTTGTAACCAAATCATAAGCTCTTACAAATTAAAATAACTTTTTGTGATGTTTTTTATGTTTGCTTCCCAATCAGTGTTTACCAATTGGACAAGGTGAATGTGAAGGTGAAATGGTGTTTTAGCGCCAGTTGCTAGGATCTCAGGAGTAACCGAGACATCGACCCTGGCTGTGACGGTACTGTGGCAGGGCTCGAACCCTGACCACACTGAGCTCCTGACACCACGAGTCAGCTGGATTACACCACGACGCCACAGCAC
>JAAELT010000507.1 GCA_024226315.1 bacterium
CGGATCAGGATGTCGAGCACCGCGGCCTCGTTGTACTGCTTGAAGGAGCTGGCCTTCTTGGCCATCGCCTCGGCTTCGGCGGTGCCCTTGACGGAAACCACCTCGGCCTCCGAGACGCCGGTGAACCTGATGACGTCGGCCTGGGCCTTGCCCTTCTGGCGCGCCGCCTCGGCCTGGCCGGTGGCCTCGAGCTCGGATTTCGACTTCTGTGCCGCGGCCTCGGTCTCCACCCGGTAGCGCTCGGCGTCGGCCAGGCGCTTGACGGTCGCCTCGAGCTTGGCAACCTCGCCCGCCCGCCGCGCCTGTGCCGAGCGGATCGCGGCGTCGCGGTCGGCTTCGGCCTGGGCGATCACCGCGTCGCGCTTGACCTCGGCGGTCTTCGGCTTGCCCAGGGCATCGAGGTAGCCGTGGTTGTCGCGGATGTCCTTGAGGGTGAAGGAGACGATCTCGACGCCCATGTTGGCCAGGTCGGAGACCGCGACGTCCTGCACCGAGCTGGCGAACTGATCGCGGTTGCGGTAAATCTCCTCGACCGTCAGGGTGCCGATGATCGCCCGCAGGTGCCCCTCGACGGTCTGCAGCGCGATCTCCTTGATCTGGTCGACGGCCGCATCCGGGCTGCCAGGCGCTTTTAGCGCCTTCGAGTTACATGTCGCACGGTTGTTTACACCCGTGAAGCATGGTGCTGCACTAGACACGTGATCAAGAGCTTCCGCCACAAGGGACTCAAAGAACTCTTCTTGAAAGGGAACAGCCCCAAGATCCACCCCAGCCTACACCGCCGAGCACTCCAGCGACTCGACGCCCTCGACCAGGCCGAGAGCCGGCAGGAGCTGAATCTCCCGGGCTTCGACTTCCACCCGCTACGCGGCCGTCCCAAGAGGTACAGCCTGCACGTCAAGGGACCGTGGTGCATCACCTTCGAGTGGAGCCGCGGAGAAGCCAATCGGGTGGACTTCGAGCTGGTCCACTGACAGAGGATCCAAGCCATGAAGAAAGAACACAGCGTCACGCGCCGACCGCAGCGCCCTCCCGTCCATCCCGGCGAGATCCTGAAAGGGGACGTTCTCCCGGCTCTGGGGCTGTCGGTGAGCGAAGCGGCGCGCCAACTGAGGATCAGCCGACAGACGCTGCACCGGATCTTGAAGGGCTCCCATGGCATCACCCCGGAGATGGCGTTGCGGCTCGGGAAGTTCTGCGGCAACGGTCCGGGGCTCTGGCTGCGGATGCAGCAGAGCTTCGACCTGTGGAAGGCCAACGAAAAACTCAGTGACGAGCTGCGGCGTATCCCGGCCCATCACGCCATGCAGTTGGCATCCTGAGCCCGATCCCAAGGCGGCGCGAGCCCCCCGGATTCTGGTTCCAGGCACCACTAACCCTTCCTCAACAGGTCCCCAGCTCCCCCCGCCCGAAGAGGCGCGGCGCGTCTCAGCTCTGCGTCTCTTCCCCCGAGTCAGCCTCCGCCGGTGCCGACTCGGCCACCAGCCGCGCTTCCTTCAGAGCCTCTTCCGGCGCGATTGCCGGCACCACGGCAGTGAGTCGCGTCAGATGTTCCTGGTCCAGCGAGACCAGTGTGCAATCGGCGTGGATGGCCACGGCGGCATAGATAGCGTCGGCACCCCGTAATCCGTTCTGTGCAGCCAGGTGCTGAGCCTCCTGCGCCAGTTCCTCGTCGAGAGGCAAGAGCGTCACATTGGGCAGGTGAGCCACCGCCGTGGCGAATTCCTGGGCTCGCGCCGGCTCGTTGCGAGTCCTGCTGATGGCTCCGGCGATCTCTACGCAGAGCAGATTGGGAACGACCACGGTCAGGGTCTGCGCGTGCACGGCCTCGAGGAAACGCCAGCTGGTCTCATGGCCGGGCTCACGCTGATCGAACGCATTGACCCATACGCTGGCGTCAACGGTGTACATCCGTCATCGCCGCATCGACAGGACCGCCGCCGTCAGCGTTTGTGACCCGGGAGGATCCTCGACGGCAAGTGCATCCCCGACACGAAAGAGCTCCCGCCATGCGTCCATCTCGCCTCGACCCGACTCCAATTGGATCTTGTCGCTGTTCCGGATCCGGAGACGTCGGAGGTAACGGTCTACGAGCTCGCCGACAGTGGTGCGGCGCGCTCGCGCATACTGCTCGGCGAACTCGAGGTCTTGCTTGGGCAGGCGCACTGTGAGCTTCGCGGTTTCCATCGAGCATCCTCCTCCCGAGCTACTCTACCACCTGGATCGTGCCCTGGCCGTCTTCGTAAGAACGCTGGGCTCGCGCACGGAGACGTCCTCGTCCGATGCCTCGGCAACAGGGCGCGACGACGGCCGGGGCATCGCCTGGCTCTGCTGCCGCGACTGCCTGCTCACCTTCCGGAATGAGGTGCTCCGGAATGAGGTGCCAGACGCCGCCCCGGAAGGTGCGTATTCAGCTGCGCGGTGCGGCGATGAATGGCCCTCAACTGGACAAAACCTACCAGATTTGTTAACCTGCAGCCATGGGCTGGACCATCAGCTACTACAGCGAAGTGGTGCGGCTCACCGTGGACGCCTAGCCGGTCGGCATCCGAGCCGTCTATGCGCGAATCACCGAGCGCATTTTGATCTTCGGCCCGAACCTCGGCATGCCGCTGACCCGGTCGATGGGCGACGGACTCTTCGAGATTCGTGCCCGAGGGCGCGAAGGGCTGGGCCGAGCGCTGTTTTGTACCAAGATCGGACAGGAGATCGTGATCCTGCACGCATTCACCAAGAAGACGCCGCGGACGCCTCGAAGAGAGCTGGAGGTCGCCCGCAAGAGGCTGAGCGAGGTACGTCATGACTCACGTTGAGATGCTCGAGAGGTGGAAAGAAGATCCCGAATTCCGGCGTGAATACGACGCCCTGGAAGAAGAGTTCACGCTCTTCGACGAGCTGCTCAAGGCCCGCAAGAGCTCCGGGCTCACCCAGGAGCAGGTGGCTGAGCACATGGGTACGAAGGCTCCGGCTGTGGCTCGACTGGAAGCCGGTGGCGGGAGCCAGCGGCACTCGCCGTCGATCGCGACGCTGCGCAGGTACGCGAAAGCGGTGGGCTGCCAGCTCGAAGTCCGGCTCGTCGCTCGATCTAGTTGACTCAGCGCTACCGAAGTCGGCAAAAACTGGCTGGCCGAGGTACCCGGCACTCCGTCCTCCCGCCTCTCTTGGAAACCGCCGGTCGCCTTTCGCGTATCGCAGCTCTTCGAGAATCTGCTCGACGCCCATCACCTGTCCCTTGATGGGCGGCTCAGCCTCGAAAACCGCAAAGGTGGCCGACAGCCATCATCAGCTCCAGGCAAGCCTCCCTGCCGTCGGTGTACCGGATGATGATTCACCGACGTCGGAAAGCTCTGCGACCGGCTGGCGGCGGCGGCCTTCAAACATCGCGATCTGATCGTCCAGTCCTTGCTCGAAAGGTGGCGGGAGACCCTCGTCGCCCACGGCGCCGACACCGTCTACCTGGCCGACGATCCGAGCCTCACCGACTACGACACCGACGCGTACACGGCGGTGCTCACCCGGGCGGTCGAGCATCACCGCCCGGGCGTGGTCCTGCTGGGCTCGACGGCGCTCGGCCGCGACCTGGCGCCCAGGGTGGCCGCGCGCCTGGAGCTGGGCCTGACCGGCGACTGCATCGACCTGATGATCGACGACGAGGGCCGCCTGGTGCAATACAAGCCCGCCTTCGGCGGCAACGTGGTGGCGCCGATCTTCTCGCGCACGTCCCCCGAGATGGCCACCGTGCGGCCGGGCATGCTGAGCGCCCGGTCGCCCTCCCCCGGCCGCACTGCCCGCGTCGAGCGGCTGGACACGGCCGACCTGCCCGAGCGCCGGGTGCGCGTCGTCTCGCGCTCGGGCGGTGAGGCCCCCAGCGCGGCGGAGCTCGACAGCTGCGAGATCGCGGTCGGGGTGGGCAAGGGCATCGGCGGGCCGGAGAACCTGCCCGAGATCGAGAAACTCGCCGCGGCCCTGGACGGCGCGCCGCTCGCCATCACCCGCAGCGTCGCCGACCTGGGCTGGCTGCCTCGCCACCACCAGGTGGGCCTCACCGGCCGCTCGATCGCGCCGAAGCTCTACTTCGCCATCGGCCTGCGGGGCGCCCTCGAGCACACCGTCGGCATCCGCCGCGCCGACATCGCGGTGGGGATCAACAACCGCGACCGGTCGCCGATCTTCAAGCAGGTCGACGTCGGCATCGTCGGCGACTGGGCCGAGGTGGTGCCGCTGTTGACCGCGGCGCTGGAAGAGGCGCGGGCGGCGCGGTAGCGCGGCCGAGGTCAGGACGACCGCCGGCTGCCACTGACTCGGACGACTCGGCGCCGAGCGAAGTGGCCGATTGCCGCGAAATTGACAACGCGGAGACAGCATGGGCTGCCCTGCAACTGTCTCATCAAGAGAGAGAGAGAGACTCCGTGCTCCAGGCGGCGAAATGCGGTGGGGCGCTAGCCTGACCGGCAGGGTAGTCCCAGCCCTGCCCGTCTGGGTGTTGTAGCCTGCGTCCGCGTCTGCAACATTGGGAGTTCCTGGAAAAGGCACAGCTGGCGAAAGCCGGCGCCGCAAAGCCACGGGTCCTCGCCTCCTTCGTGACGGATCTACGCCATGAGGGTTTCAAGACCGCCGAGCCGCCGAAGGGCCAATGTCGACCATCTTCGGATGACGCTGCTGTCGTAGATCACGAGTCAACGCAGAGGCTCGCCAGGGGCAGATGAAGAGAAGGGCTGATGTAGAAAGCCAGGGTTCTCAACATCAAGGGCGAATCTTGCAACGGGAACTCCGAAGTGTCTAGATTCCAAGGTCACTCCGCGCACCTTGTGGCAGAGGTCTCAAGAGGAGAAACGGTGAGCAAGGCGATGAGCTTAGTGTTTGTGGTCTGTTTCCTGTCGATACCTACTGGAACATACGGACAGAAGGAAGGAGATTTCATCAGGGATGAAGGCTGGAAGGTTCTCGAGCTCAATACCGGATTTCTTCGGCAGCCGACGCGTATCCGTGGGGGCCTTTTAGCCTCGGGCGAGCATTGGGGGTGGCTTGCACCTCCGAGGCTTGCCGAGGAAGGGTCCGCTTTGTATGGAAACTATCTGGAGTATACGATCAGCGCAAGGCCTGACGATGACGAGTCCAGTAGAATTCTTGTGTATCTATTGGCACGTGGTAATGAAGGGAATTACCAAATAGAATATAAATGCGTAATTGGATTAGATCGGACAGCGTGGGATCTTGGTTCAGGCCGACACCTCTTCTTAAGAGTGCCTCTGTTTCTCGATGACGGATTGTGGGATGAAGAGAAAGGGTATTGGGTTGACGAGGACGGGAAAGTGGTGCACTATGGATTATTCAAGAAGACCCTTCAGGAGTTGACCGGAGTGCTCATCATGGGTGGGTTTTGGGAAATCGAGCCCAGGGATCAACAGCGTCAGCTCGTCAAGGTCAGTTTCGCTCCATCGGATAGGTCCGTGGAGGAGATCTCGGCGCGGATCAATCGACTCGCGATCGAAGAAACGGAGATCGATTCCGAGATTGAAAGATTGCGATCTGAGAAAGTGCCACTTATCGAGGAAATTGGGAAGGAGACGCCGCCTCCTGCACTTCGCACGGTAGACGATACCCCCTCCGAGTTGAAGGAGTTGGAGGGCAAACTGCTCGAGGAATCTAGGTGGCATATAGAAGTGGCCAAAGAAAAATTATCGAATTTGCAACAGCAAGAGAGCTCAATGACTAGGACACGGAGTGAGATTCCGGAAGAACGGGGCAAGTTGCAGCATCTCCTCCAGCTTCTTTTGGCACCCGAAGATCGGTGAGGCACGTGAAGATTCGCGAGATCTCTTTGCCGCCCGCCATATCGCCGGTCGCGAGGTTCAGGGACAAGTGTCACCAGCCTCGATCTTCGACGACAGGCCCTGACATCCTCAGGGCGGCGGCCTCTGACCGACATTTTTCGAGGGTCGCTTCAGGATCTCGATAGGAGGTATCGATCATGGCCTACCGCGACTGTCTGGACTGGGTGGGCGAAGGCTACTCGATCGCCCGTTTCGCCATCGAAGCGGAGAAGCGGGGCTGCTGCCGCAAGGTCTCCGGCTGGCCGCCGTGGCTCGAGCCAGGGAAGAGCCGCGTGTTCCTGGCACACCGCGGGGGTCTCAAGCCGATCGAGAAGGGGGTGATCTTCGGCTACTTCGAGCTCGCCGGCGCCGACGTAGTGATGAGTCCCGTCGTCGGCGCGGACGCAGTTCGCCTGGGGCAGGGCGCGGCCGACGGACAGATGTCGCAAAGGCTGACCGACCTGTGGGTATCGGAGCTATCGACGAGCCTGGGCTCCGGCAAGTCGGACGCCAGGAAGCCCGCCCGCTCGAAGCCCGACCCGGATCGGGACGATCTGATTGATTTCATCGTCGATCTGTTGATCGATTGCGATCAGCCGCCGATGCCCATTCCCGGCGGGCGGGGAGTGTCGACGTTTCAGTCCAGTATCGAAGAGGAACGCTGGTGCGGCTTCCGGCCCAAGGGTCTGGAGCTCGATAAGGACACTCGTTCCAAAGTGGGCTTCTGGTGGCAGCAGCGCTCAGCCGTCTATCTCGTCGACGGCCTCGCCCGGGAGATCGACGAACTCCTGTGCGAGCTGTTGAAGAAGCTGATCAAGGACGCTCTGAGGAAGAAGGGCAGGTCTCTGGCGACGATCAGGGATCTGCAGCGCCGCCTGCTCGCCGAAGCCGAGGACCGGCCTCCCCGGGGCGGGCGCGGGAAAAGACCGCGCCGCAGAGGTGCTGAAGTCTTCGACCAAGCCGTGGATCAGGCGGCGGCACGACGTGGGTTCGGCCCCGCCGTGCCGAGCGCCCTGAAGGGCCATTGCCATGTGCGCGGCGCGTTGGTGTTGTTCGAGCGGCCGTTCCCAACGTATCACCAGCATCCTCGAGCGCACTTCCGTAGTTACCAGCGGATCGACGGCGACAACCTCCTCGCCCAGATCGCCGCCTACTTCAACGGGGAGGCGGACCGCGAGGTAGAGCTGCCCTTCTTCATCGACGAGTCCCGGCCACTGATGTGGCCGTCCACCGTCGCCCTGCTGGCCAAAAAGACCGGCATGGGCCGGGCCATGGCGCGCCGGGTTGTCGAGTCGCTGGGCGATCTCATCGCCGAGGAGCTAGCGGCGGATGAGGATGGATCTCACAAGTTGCGCATCAGCGGCCTTGGGACCTTCGACACCAAGCTGTCGGCCGCTCGGGAAGGTCGCAATCCTGCAACCGGCGAGACAATTCAGATCCCGGCGAAGAAACGCATCCGTTTCCGCGCTACCGCGCCCCTGAAGCGCCGAATCGAAGGTTCTTGACGGCCCGTTGACCGGGCTGAAGCTCGAGTCGACGGTGGCGAGCACTTTTCCCGATTGATCAGCCGGAGGCTGGCTCGGCCACTGCCGGCTTATCGTTTGTCGAAACCGCCCCTTTCCCGCTTCCGTCGATCGAAGGCGAGAGCCACTCGGACGGCCTCCTGGCGTTGGCCTACTCGACCGGCGCCTTCTCCGACATCGCCGCCTTGAGCGCCGGCACGGTCTCCATCAGCTTCTTGAGCTCGATGCCCGACAACGACTCGATGACCGCCGGCAGCTCCGCCATGATGCGGGTGATGTCGCCGGTCAGCTTCGACGCCCCGGTGCCGTCGCCACCGGTGGAGACCATGGTGATGCTGCCGGTCTTGGCCAGGGGCGAGGCCACCGCCTGCGCGATCTCGGGCAGCGCCCGGATCAGGATGTCGAGCACCGCGGCCTCGTTGTACTGCTTGAAGGAGCTGGCCTTCTTGGCCATCGCCTCGGCTTCGGCGGTGCCCTTGACGGAAACCACCTCGGCCTCCGAGACGCCGGTGAACCTGATGACGTCGGCC
>JAAELT010000508.1 GCA_024226315.1 bacterium
ATCGTGCCGAAGCTCACCCGGTGCGTAGCGAGGGGGATCGGCGTGTCGGGCGTCGCCCGGGCCAGGGCCTTCCTGGCCTGGAGGTCGATCGTCATCTCCTTGGCGACGAGCTCGACACCCCCCGAACCGAAGATGAACGGCGGGTTGATCATGCGGCCGTCGAAGAAGGCAAAGCCGTTGTCCGCCTCGTCGTCGACGTCGACCTCGGTGGGTCCGGGCATCGCCGTCGCGGAGATCCCGCCGACCCCGCCGACGGCGAAGGTGGCCGGAATCTCCCTGCTGCTGAGCACGCTGTGGCACTCCAGGCAGGACTGGGAGTCGAGCCCGTTGACCCGCAGAAGCGTGCCGTTGTCACCCATCGTCGGACGGCCGCCCGGCGAAGTGGGGTCCACCGGGTCCATCGGTCCGTCACCGAAACCGTCGGCCTTGGTGAACGGAGTCGAGAAGACCTCCATTCCGGCAAAGCGGATCTCGAGCAGAGTCAAGGAGCCGCTGGTGATGTCATCTTGCGTGATGCGCGCTCCCCCCATGGCGCGCCAGCTGCCGGGGGCCTGGGTGAGGGGCGGCGGCTCGAGCCGCCGGGGGCCCGCTCCGCCGTCTTCCGGCGTCTGTGCGTGGGCGAGCCCCGACACCAGGGCGGCCGCCATGAAGGTGTTTCTGATGAGTCGCATCTTGGCTCTCCTTGCCTAGAGGTGGCCCGTGAGGGCCTGAAATCGCTCGTCCAATGAAATGACATTTACACGGATTCCCCGAGCTGTGCATCGGTCAAAGGGCGTACTCGAAGAAGGAAACTCGCGACGGGCAGCCGGCGAGCTCTGCGGCAGAAGGCTCCATCGGTTTGAGCGCCGTGGCCAGGAGCGCGGCCGGCGCCGTGGCGGCGGCGCTCAGCGGGGCCGGTGGGAGCCTCGGCTCGAAGTGATCCCCAGAGTGGCCAATACCTCGACGTAGGTCTCGTCGAGGCTGGCGGCGCGCTTCAGATGCTCCTCCCCCTCGGCGCTCCTGCCGGTGGCCAGCAACAGGCGTCCGAGGTTGAAGTGGGCCGGGGCGAAATCGGGGCGTGCCTCGATCGCACGGCGGAACTGGGGCTCGGCGGCCTCCGGCTGGCTCCGGCCGAGAAGCAGGTAGCCGAGGTTGTTGCGCGCCTCCGGATCGTCCGGCGCCAGGCGGACCGCGGCGCGGTAGACCTCGATGGCCTCGACCTCGAGACCCAGCTGAACCAGGATCACCCCGAGGTTGTAGAGGATGGGTGCGGATTCCGGCCGCAGCCGGTGGGCGGCCTCGAGATGGGTGGCGGCCTCCTCCAGACGGCCGCTGTCGGCGAGCAGGGTGCCGCGCCCCAGGTGCGCGTCGGCGCTTTCCGGATCTTCCTCCAGAGCAAGACCGTATTCCCGGAGGGCCGCCTCGCGGTCGCCGCCGGCGAAGTGCATCCTGGCCAGGAGATCGTGCCCGGCGGCCCGGATCCGGCGATCGCCGCGGTACTCCGGCGCCGGACCGGCGGTGAGGCGGAGGAGCTCCCGCCGCGCCGCCGCGCTCCGCTGTTGGGAGAGGAGGACCCGTCCCAGGGACAGCCGTGTCCTCAGGAAGCCCGGCTCCCGCAACAACACGCGCCGCAAGTAGGGCTCGGCCGCGGCGGGGGAGCCGGCCAGGGTGCGGACCGAGGCCAGGCGCTGCAGCAGGCGGGTGGAGCGCACCAAACCCCAATGCTCGACGGTCTCCAGGTGATGCCGAGCCTGGGTCACGAGCTCCGGCGCCGCAGCGGCGCCGCTCGCGGATCCAGCCTCCAGCGTCTCGAGGGCCCGCTGACCGGCACGTTCGTGGAACCGGATCACCGCGCTGTGGGCGACGAACACAGCGGCCAGGGCCGCGGCCAGGGCGAAGACCCTGCCGCCGGGGGTGATCCGGGATCTCCGCTTGAGCCAGTGACGGCCGAGGCGCACGTTCTGCCGCCTCGCCAGGCGAACGCAGACCGCCGCCAGGTAGGCCAGGATGCAGCCCAGCCCCAGGGACATCAGGAAGGGCACCGCGTCGTAGAGGCCGCGGAAGATGAAGAGGGCGGCGAGGAAGGTCATCGCCATCAGGGCCTCCTCCCCGGCGCTCCAGTCGTAGCGGACCTGACCTCTGCGAGCTCGCCCCAGGGATTGGAGGAAGGCAGGTCGGGCGAAGCCGAAGTCCAGGGCGTTCTCCGGACAGCCGGTGACGCAGTCCAGATCCTTCAGGCACGACGAATCGACCACCCGGCCGAAGCGGGCGACCTCCTCGTGCACGCGCACGTGAGACTGGCAGTTGGCGGTGCAGATGCCGCATTGAGTGCAATCGCCCACCAGCCGGATGCGGCCGGGAGCCACCCGATCGACGAGACCGAAGATCACGCCGTAGGGACAGGCGTAGGTGCAGAAGCCGCGGGAGCCGAGGAAGTAGACGATGGCAAAACCGCAGACCGCCAGGGTCAGCACTGTGATCCATGGCCCCGGCAGGTTGCGCCAGAAGTCGGTGGTGGCGAAGGAGGCCCAGCCTTCGGCCTCGGAGTGGAACCTGAGCTGCGGCGGCGGCTGGCCACTGAGGATCCGCGACACCTGAGGCCAGAGGAACATGTAGAACATCGCCCCGGGCGCCACCCACAGCAGCACTCGGGAGCGCACCGGTCGCGGCCGCATCCGCACCTTCTCCAGGAGCCAGAAGCAGAGATCCTCGAGAGCCAGGATGTGGCAGCCCCAGGAGCAGAAGAAGCGGCCGAAGATCGCCGCCGACAATGCCGCCAGGCACATGAAGACGAAGCCGGCCGTAACGATGCCGAGCTCCAACGTGTGCATCACCTCGTTGAGCTCGAGGGGGGAGAGGGTCTTGCCGGCGAGCTTCCAATGCAGGATGTGGAGGGCGATCAGCACGTAGACCGTGGCCAGGACCGCCGCCCGGCGGCGGCCGTAGCTACGGGGGCGCCGGGTCCCCTGGTCGCGGGCGCTCCCAGAGCTCTCACTCATTGCCGGCCCCCGCGCCGTTTCGACGCCGCGCCTCGTTCAGGCCGCTTTCCCGGCGAGGACCTCTTCGGCCAACGCCACCGCTTCGGCCACGGTGCGCAGCTCGGCGAGCTTCTCTTCCGGCACGCCGAGCTTGAACTCGTAGTCCACGTCGACGCCGATCTCCAGTAGGGCGAGGGAGTCCATCTGCAGGTCGTCGACGAAGGAGGCGTCGTCGGTGATCTCCTCCGGGTCGATGCCGGTGACGTTCGCGATGATTCGCTTGATCTTGGTTGTGACCTCTGCCGTGTCCATCCCTGAGCTCCCGTTCGTGGTGGTTCCAGCCGTCCCGAAGCAACGATGGCGACGGACGAACGTATACCTCGACCGACCGCATCCCGGCGTTCCGGACGATAATCCCGACTTTGACAGTACCGACTCTAGGGGACCGGCTCGTCGGGCGCATCGGCCGTTTGACCGATGCGGGGGAAGTCAGGGCCCGCGCCCCTCACGCACCCGCGACGCGCGGTCGGTGACGACGGCTCAGCCCAGAGCCCCGCCGCAGCTGCTGCCCTGGCCGGCGGTACAACCGTAGCAGTGGCCCGCCACCATGATGGGCACGCCGCTCAGGTCCATAGCCGCGACGTCCCGGACGTGCAGACGGCCGCCGCCGTTGACCCGCAGGGGCAGGCCCAGCAGCTGGTTGAAGTCGCAGTCGTAGACCCAGCCCTGCCAGTCGATGCTGAGGAGGTCGCGGCACATCA
>JAAELT010000509.1 GCA_024226315.1 bacterium
GAGGCGACGGCCTCGGCGACGTCCGGGTTCCGGTCCAGGTACCAGCCCTCGGAGAACGCGGCGTGCGGATCGAAGCCGCGGGTGGCGCCTCTTGTGAGGTAGTGCTCGTAGGCGCTGTCGAAGCGTCCGTCGTCGAGCGCCGCGGCGGCCTCGGGGTAGCTGGAGCGGTACCAGGCCTCGTCGATTCGGAGGCCGTTGGGGTGCCGGCCGTCGCGGTGGCCGAAGGCGACGAAGTGCTCGAAGCCGCTGGCGAAGTGGCCCGCCTCGACGGCCCCGGCGACGTCCGGGTGGGCGCCTGAGTACCACCGCTCGGAGAACAATACGTTGGGATCGCGACCTTCCGCCGCGCCATGCTCGCGGTAGTGCGCGGCCGCGTCGGCGTCGCCGACGTCGGGGTAGGCGAGAAGGTACCACTCGGGATCGAAGCGCGCGGCCGGCGCCAACGGACCGGTCGCCTCGGTCATAGGGGGCGCGTGCGCAGCGACGGACCTGCCGAGAAGGCGGCCGAATCGTCGCAAGAGGGCCGTCAGATTCATGGATGAAGCTTAGTTCATCAATCCATGCTGTTGTGCTATATCATCGCCGGCAGCGTCAGAGTCGGATGTGTCATGCACTTCAGGAGGGATTCGGATGAGAGGCAACTCGTTGTTCACCAAAGTAGCGCTCACAGTCGCTATTCTGATCGTCTCGCAGCTGGCGTGGCACGTACCGTTGCCGCTGCTGGATCCGGAGGTTCTGCGGCAGATGCCCGAGACGTTCGGCCACGGCTGGGAGGTCTGGAGCATCGGGGCGCTCGGGCTCACGCCGTTCGTGTCGGGTTTCCTACTGGTGGAGCTCTACTCGCTGCTGACTCCCTGGGGACGCAGGGTCCGGCGGAGCGGCTTCGACGGTCGCCGCCGGCTGAACAAGGGGGCCTTCGGCTTGTCGCTGCTCATCGGCCTGGCGCAGGCCGCCGCGGTCACGGTGTCGCTGGAGAACATGGTGACGTCCGGCGGCCTGGCGCTGGTGCCCGACCCCGGCTTCCCCTTCCGTTTGCTCGCCGTTGCCACCATGCTCGCGGCCCTGGTCGCCCAGTTCGTGCTGTGCAACGTGATCACCGCGCGCGGCATCGGCAACGGCTTCTGTCTCCTGGTCCTGGCCGACATCGTGCTGGCCGTCGTCGTCGGCTGGCCGTCGTCGACCTTCGCACGCGACAAAGCAGGGTTCTATCTCTTCACCTGCCTGGTGGCCGGCGCGATCTTCGCCCGCCTGCTGAAGACCCCCGGCACCTACCGCGTCTCCGTGCTGACCCACGAGACAGAACAGATTGAGTACCCGGCGTTCCCGCAGGGCGTAGTCCCTATCGGCTGGGCATACAAGGTCTTGGTAATCCCGATCTGGCTCGACGCGATGCTGGGCAGCGATGGTTTGCTCTTCCTCTCCCAAGAGGCCAGACTGGTCGGTCTGGCCGTGGTCGCGCCCGTACTCTGCTTCGCCAGCGTGCACCTGTTCTCCAGCCGCAAGCGGGTCGAGACCAACCTTCCCGGGGCGTTGCCCGAGGCAGAGTTCGAAGAGATGTCCAAACGGCGGCTTCACCTGACCACCGCTGCGCTGGTGGTGAGCGCCGTCGCCTTTGCCGTCCTGGAGATCTACCTGCTGTCTGAATACCGGCTGCCCGGCTTTCTGAGCCTGGCGATGACCGTCGCCATCGGCGTCGACCTGTTCGACGAGTGGCGGTTCCGTCAGCGGAACGTCGCCGTCGCGGAGCTCTGCGAGCTCGACAACGTGCACCTCGGCCTGTTCGTCGAGGCCGGCCTGCGCCACCGCGACATCGACTGCCTGGTGAAGGCGCGTCACTTCCGCGGCCTGTTCTTCTTCCTGCGGCCGCTCTACAAGATGAACGTCCTGGTGCCGGCCGACCGTCTCGACGAAGCGCGGGAGTGGATCGAAGAGATCCACCCCCGCATCGTCTGACGCGGGCGATACGATCGCCTGGCCTGAAGCCGGCAACATCCCGGACGGCTGGCCGTACAGCTTGAAGAAGCCGGGGTCGGATCCCGGAGCGGTCCAGACAACGTCAGAAGGGAGCGGCTGCCATGACCTCGACAAAGATCGCCGTCGTCGGAGCGCCGTCGAGCGCGGGGGCCCGGCTCGCCGGGCAGGAGCAGGCACCGAGCGCGCTGCGCGCGGCGGGTCTGGTGTCTTCCCTCACGGAGCTCGGGTTCGGCGTGATCGATCACGGAGACACCGCTGAGGTCGAGTTCCGGCCGGACCCGGAGAATCCGAGGGCGCAGAACGCCGCGCTCGTCTGCCAGGTCGTGCGTGACGTTGCCGGCATGGTGGAGATCGCAAGCGGCGGCGGCGCGTTGCCCGTGGTGTTGGGCGGCGACTGTACGATCACCATCGGCGTCATCGCGGGGCTGCTCGGGCGGGGCTCGAGCCTCGGAGTGCTCTACCTCGACGGCGACCTCGACCTGAACACGCCGGACACCACGCCTTCGGGCGCCTTCGACGGCATGGTCACGGCCCACCTCCTGGGCCGAGGGCACCCGGAGCTGGCCCGCATCGGGCCCCGGGTGCCGCTGCTCGAGGAGTCGCAGCTGGTGTACTTCGGCTACAACGAGGGTGCCGGCGGCATCGATCCGCCGGAGCTTGCCGCTCTCGAGAGCAGCGCGGCGCTCGCGGTTCCCGTCGAGGCGGTCCGTGAGGATCCGGTGGCCGCGGCGGGCCGAGCGCTCGCCGCCCTGGAGAGCCGGGTGGAGCGGATCCTCGTGCACTTCGACCTGGACGTCGCGGACGTGCCGGCGGTCGACGTCACCCATACGGGCGGCCTCGATCTCGGCGAAGCGTTCTCGGTGCTCGAGGTCTTCCTGGCCAGCCCGTGGTGCGCCGGCCTGGTGTTCACCGAGTTCAACCCGCGCCTGGACGCCGGAGGCTCGTTGGCACCCCAGCTGGCGAATCGCCTCGCCGAGGCGCTCGGAGCCGTGCGCCGACCCGGCGGGTGACTGGTGCCGGCCGATCGTCTCGACGAAGCGCGGGAGTGGATCGACGAGATCCACCCCCGCATCGTGTGAGTCGTGACCTGTCGTTGCCGTGAGCCCGTCTAACGGCAGACGGGTGTGTAGTACAGGTTGCCGTCGTAGACGAAGGGATTGGTTCCCGCCGGCGGCCTGGCCACGAAGCAATTGGCGCCATCGAACCAGCTCCCGGGGAGAGTACAGCCGCCCGCCGGCGTGTAGTACAAGTTGCCGTCGTAGACGAACGGCCGCGTCCCCGCCGGGTGTGTGGCCACGAAACAGTTGGCGCCGTCGAACCAGCTCCCTGGCAGCGGGCATTGCGTGCCGTCTACGGGCGTATAGTACAAGTTTCCGTCATATACGAAGGGCTCCGTTCCTGCCGGGGGTGTGGCCACGAAACAGTTGGCACCGTCGAACCGGCTCCCGGGCAGCGGACAGAGATGCGGCGACGTGTAGTACAGGTTGCCTTCGTAGACAAATGGCTCGGTACCTTCAGGCGGCTTGGCCACGAAACAGTTGGCGCCGTCGAACCAGCTCCCGGGCATGGGGCACTCGCAAGTGATGTCCCCGCAACGCCTGGAGCCGAAGCCGATGTATTCATTGGTGGCGTCTCTGTACTTGTTGGTTCCAGCCGCATACTCGAGTCTCGCGGACAGCCAGCCGCCACACCAGTTCGGAGGCTGTCCCTTGGTGATCGCCAGCTCGTGTAGCCGTGCCTTCGACCCGGCAGCTTCGCTAGAGACGTTGCCGTTGTTGTCGACACCAAAAGCCTTACGACATTCTGACCAACAACTCCCCTTTGCCCCGGCAGCAGAGCGGATCCAGTCGATCTGCTGATTCTTGTTCCAGCCCGGGATCGTGATCTGATCCTGGGCCAGACCGTCGACGTTGGTCAGCTCCTGGAAGTCGTTCGGATTCACGGTGCGGTGCTCTTTGAGCGTCGACCTACAGTGGCAATGAGCTGCCTGGGCGGCTTGGGTGAAAACGGCAGCGACCAGGACCCCGAGAGCCGTGTACACCGCCCATTGGCTCACTGAAGCCTTGGTTGCTGCGCAACCGATTTGATTCTTCAGATTCAGATCGATCATCGTCGTTCTCCCTCTCGCGATTCTGACTTCGAGCCGTGATCGATCAATCCGTCGTGGAGCAGCTTGCGCAAGGTGTGACTGTGCAACTGCCGGACCCTTTGGACGTTCCGCAGCCATCGCAGCTACCGGTTGCGGTATTGAAGACAGAGTCCTCGCAGCCAGTTTCTGTCGTGCACTCACCGCCGTCCGTTCCGGTCGAGAGCTCGATGACGAAACCATCACAGATGATTGAGATCGTAGCAAGATTTGATCCCGGAATGGTCTGGATAGGGGGCGTCTTGACAGATTCACAAGCTATTAGAGGAAAAACGAGGACTGCGGTTAGGAGATGTAGGTACGTGCTGGGTTTCATGATCAAACCTCCACTTATTGACGATTCTTTGATGGACGCTTACGGCCTCCGTCAAACTCGAAAAATGCCTCGAAAGGCGAATGAGCTACGCGCTCAGGATGTATCTAGAGCAAGACATGTGCCAGTGTCTTGCCGCATTGCCTAGGGGCGATAATTCGAGTAATTGTTGCGTTGAGGCTGAAACTACTTCGGCCGCTGTACGATCCGGCCCACTAGGGCCTATGAGGACCATGGTGCTCTCACCATAGTTGTGGTAGAAACACCCGAGCCTCATGATTCATCGCCTGCTCGAGCTCGGAAAGTCCGTTCTCGCCGAGAGCGATCTCGACGGCATTCTGGCCGCTGCGGTCGACGGCGTGATCGAGCTGTGCCAGGCCGAGCGGGGTATGGTCCTGCTCTTCGACGAGGCGGGCGAAACCATCTTTCAAAGCGCCCGCCATCTCGATCGCGAAGACATCGATCAGCCCCAGTTCGAGGTCAGCCGAACGATCATCGAGCGGGTGCGCAGCGGGGGTGAGGCGTTCTGGCACCCCAACGTGCTCGACGATCCGACCCTCGGCGACAAAGCGAGCGTGACGCGGCTCATGCTGCTGTCGGTGGCCTGCCAGCCGATTCGCCACGAGGGCAGCACGCTGGGAGTCGTCTATCTCGACAACCGCAGTGTCGACGGCATGTTCGGCGGCGAGACCGCCGAGCTTCTGTCGACGTTCTCGGACTTCATCTCGGTGGCGGCCCACAACGCGCTCGATCGCCGGCGGATGGAGCAGCGGATCGAGAGCCTTTCCGGGCAGCTGCGCGAGCGCTACGACTTCGACGCCATTGTCGGCCAGGCGCCCGAGATGCTCGAGGCTCTGAAGCTGGTCGGCCAGGTCGCCGACTCCGACGCCACGGTGCTGATCCGCGGTGAGAGCGGCACGGGCAAAGAGCTGATCGCCCGCGCGCTGCACTTCAACAGCCGGCGGCGGCAGCGGGAGTTCGTGGCGGTGAACTGCGGCGCGCTGCCCGACAACCTGCTGGAGGCCGAGCTGTTCGGCCACAAGCGCGGGGCATTCACCGGCGCGGTGCGCGACAATCCCGGCTGGTTCGAGCGCGCCCAGGGCGGCACGCTGCTGCTCGACGAGGTCGGCGAGCTGGCTCCGGCGCTCCAGGTGAAGCTCCTGCGGGTGCTGGAGAGCGGCGAGTACTCACGGGTCGGCAGTACCCGGATCCGCCACGCCGACGCGCGTATCCTGGCCGCCACCCACCGCGACCTCGAGGAGCTGCAGCGCGAAGGTGCGATGCGGCAGGACTTCCTCTACCGCCTCAACGTCCTCGAGGTGCGGGTGCCGCCGCTGCGCCGCCGGCGCGGCGACATCCCGCTGTTGGCGCGCCACTTCCTGGCGCGCCTGGCCGCCGAGGAGAACGATCGAGGCGAGAAGCGGCTGTCGCCCGGGGCAGAGGAGCTGCTGCTGCGTCACGACTATCCGGGCAACGTGCGCGAGCTCCAGAACGCTCTCCAGCGAGGTGTGCTGCTGGCGGAAGGGCCGGTGATCGAGGCGCGGCACCTCCCCGAGAGTTTGCGCACGGACGTCGGCGGCGAGGAGCCTTCCGCTTCCGAAGAGCCGGTGACCAGCTTCAAGGCCGCCAAACAGCGGGTCGTCGAGCGCTTCGAACGTGACTTCATCTCACGCTGCCTGCGCGCGTCCGATGGCAACATCACCCGAGCGGCGAAGGCCGCCGAGCTCGACTACAAGAACTTCCACGGCAAGATGCGGCGCTACGGCATCGAGCCGGCGGACTTCAAGAGATAGCCGCCTCCGCTCGCCGGGCGATTCTCGCGAAGCCGCGGGCTCGCGCTCTTTCGACGACTTCACCGAGGATTTGGCGCCCACCGTCGGCTTCGCCGGCGTCGATCTCGATCTCGCCCAGGAGCAGTCGCGCTTCGAGCAGGCGGCCCGCGAAGCCGGACCGCCGGGCGCGTTCGACCGCCGTCCGCAGCTCGGCGATCTCGTGCTCGCCGTCGCCCGCGGCCGCGGCGATCCGGGCCGCCGAGATCGCCGTCGGCAGCTCCAGCCAGGCGTCGTCGGCCGCCGCTGCCCGCGAACGAGAGTGCTCGATCGCGGTCCGTGCCTCGCGCAGCCGCCCGCGGGCGAGAAGCGAGTCGGCCAGGGTGCGATAGACCCTGGCCTCGACGACCGGGAGCTCCGACAGGCCGGGCTCCGCGAGGGCCTCGTCGATCAGCTCCGCCGACCGCGAGAGCTGCCCCTCCTGGAACGCCAGGGCGGCGAGCCCGGCCAGGCTCTCCGCCGCCCGGGCCCGCTCCCCGAGCTGGCGGCGCAGCGCCAGAGCTCGCCGGTAGCCGCGGCGCGCCAGGTCCGGCTCGCCCCGGGCGCGGTAGACGTCGGCGAGGTCGTGATGGGTCGAGGCCGCGAGGTAGTTCTCGCTGCCGAGCTGCTGTTGGAGATCACGGGCCGCCTCGAGCTGCTCGGTCGCCGCGGCGAGATCGCCCTGCTTCCAGCGGACGACCCCGAGGTTGTGGAGCGTCGTCGCCTCGGAGAAGCGGTCGCCGATCTGCCGCAGGGTGACCAGTGCCTGCTCGCTGAGCTCCGCCGTTCGTGCCAGATCTCCCTGCCACGTGGCGACGCCGCCGAGGTTGAGCAGCACCACCGCTTCCCCTCGCCGGAAGTCGATCTCGCGCATGATCGCGAGAGCCTGCTCGTACAGATCCACGGCGGCGTCGAGGTTCCGCTCCTTGCCGTGGATGATCGCCAGGTTCGAGAGCACCGCGCCCTCTCCCCGGCGGTCGCCGAGGTGGCGGTAGGTGGCGAGCGACTCGCGGTAGAGCTCCCGCGCCGTCCCCAGCTCCCCCTGCCTCTTCTTCAGGGTGCCGAGCTGCTTGAGGGCGTCGGCCACCCCCTTGGGATCCCTTGCCTCCGCGAAGAGCTGCTGCGCCCGTTCGAGAGTCGCCGCGGCACCGGCGTTGTCGCCCTGCCCCTGGAGGGCCGATGCTTGTTCGAGCTCTGCCCGGGCGACGAGCTGCCGGGCCGTCAGCTGGCCGGCGGCGGCACCGGCGCGCCGCGCCGCCGTGCTCTGGCGCTCGAACTCGCCCAGGGCGCCGGCGGCCCGGGCCTCGGCCAGGTCGATGCGCGGATCGTTGCCCGCGGGAGCAGGCAGGCGGCGAAGCCGGGCCACGGTTGCGCGGGCGGCCTCGGCGGCACCGCCGCTGGTCTGCGCCGCCGCCAGCCGAAGGCCGTGCTCCAAGTCGTCGGGGAAGTAGTCGAAGAGCTCCCGGTAGACGGCGACGGCGCCGTCCCACTCGTGGGTCAGCTCCAGGTAGCGGGCCTCGATCCTGCGTCGGTCCTCGTGCCGCAGGGCACCGGAATGCTCGACGGCCGCGGCCGCCGCCAGCCGGGCCTTCTCGTGATAGCCGAGCCGCAGCCAGGCGGAGGCCAGGGCGCCGTGGATCAGAGGGTTCTCGGGCTCCACCGCGGCGGCTCTCTCGAGGGCACGCCGCGCCTCGGCGGCCTCGAAGCGTCGCAGCGCCGCGAGGCCTTCCGAATAGAGGCGGGCGGCCTCGAGGCTCGAAGGACGGCTCGCCCGCACGGCGACGCTGACCCGCGGCGGGAGCTCGCCCGTGCCGAGCTCGGCTCGCAGTCGCCCGCCGAGGCGGGAGAGCGTCGAGAGGAACCCGCCTTCGGTGCCTTCCAGGCTGAGCGCGGCGACGGCTTCCCGCGTCCGGGTGTCCTGGATCACCAGGTCGAAGCGCGTGGGGCGATCCCCGCCGTTGCCGGCCGCTACGAGGTACGAGCCGCTGATCACCAGGTCCGCCGCTGTCCGCCGGCGCAGCCGATCCAGGGAGGCCGATGACAGGCGTGCTCCGCGACGCAGGCCGAGCTCGTTCGTCGCGCGCTCGGCGTCCCCGACCGGGATCAGCCGCAGCTCGCCGGTGGCCGCCAGCTCGGTGGGCAGCATGTGGAGCAGGGAGGTCGCGACGTAGTCGACGTCGGGACCGCCGCTCAGGTTCTCGAAGCCGAGGACGGCGACGGTGGGCCGCACCTCGACCGGCGATTGCTCGACCCACGAGTCGTCGAGGGCCTTCGGCACCTGCTCGCCGGGCAGGACCCAGCCGGCGCTGATCAAGAGCACCAGCATCGCCGCGAGGTGGCGGAGAGTTCTTCTCCATGCCCGTGGGCGCGAGCGGGTCGCTGCTGCTTCCGGCGCGGGTCTCTGGTCTTTCCCGAGGCTTCGCACCACGTCCTTCGGGTTCTGGAAGCGCGCTTCCGGATCCTCATCGAGGCACCGGAGAATTGCCGTCTCCCACGAATGTTCGAGCTCGGGGACCTTCGAGCGCGGCGAGGGCGCCGGCTCCTGGAGCCGTTTCAACGCCGTGTAGAAGGCGCTCTCGCCGGTAAACGGCAGCTCCCCGGTCAGCATTTCGTACAGCACGACGCCGAAGGCGTAGACATCGGTCGCTGGGCCGACCTCCTCGCCCCGGACCTGTTCCGGCGCCATGTATGCCGGGGAGCCGACCAGCTGGCCGCTGGCGGTCAGCGTGGCGGTGGAGCCATGGGCCAGAATCTGGCTCCAGGCGAGGCCGAAGTCGGCGACCACCGCGCGCTCGCGCCGGGGGCCCGGCACCAGAACGATGTTGGCACTCTTGAGGTCCCGGTGCACGACGCCGGCGCGGTGGGCCGCCGCGAGGGCCTCGGCGATCTGGCGGGCGATCGGCAACGCCTCCTCGGGCGAGATCCGCCCGCGCCGGGCGAGTCGCCGAGCCAGGGTCTCGCCGGGGAGCAGCTCCATGGTCAGGAACACCAGGTCGGCTTTTGGCGCCCTGTCGCGGTGATAGACGAGGTCGAAGGTGCGGCAGACGTTGGGATGGGTGACCCTCCGCGCCAGCTGGATCTCGCGTTTGAAACGCGACAGCACCTGCTCGTTGACGGCCAGCTCGGGCCGCAGAACCTTGATCGCCAGGCGCTCGCCGAGCTCCAGGTCGCGTGCCTCGTGGACCTCTCCCAGGCTTCCTGCGCCGAGGAAGCTCCCGACACGATAGCGGCCGGCCAGAACCTGGCCGGCCCGCAAAACAGAAGCATGGGATCGACGGTCGGCGCCCAGCGCAGAATAGCTCATCGTAGGACCTCCCTGGGGAATTGACACCACTGTAGATCCGTGGGAGGCGAAGATGTTTAGTCGAGGGCATTCGCCAGCGCCCGTTACGGTCGACCGCGGCGGTCAGTCGAGATGGAAGAACGCCGCCAGCTGGGTCTTGATCTCGGCGAAGTTGGCGCGCCGGAAGTCGTTCCGGTAGCCCTCCCCGAAACGGCGGCCGATCTCTTTGCGCGCGTCGTCGTCGAGCTCGGCGAAGGTGCGCCCGGCCAGCCAGTCGTCGACGGCGCGCTGGGCGATGGCGCCGCGACCGGACCACCAGATCTGGAGGTAGCGTCGCGCGTCGTAGAAGGCGTAGACGGGGACCCGCTTGCCGCTGCCGCGATAGAGGAACGAGTCGATCAGCGGCGGGTCCTGATCGCGCTCGAAGACGCGGAGGGTCCAGCCGTCGAGCTCCTCGCACAGGCGCGCCCAGGTCGGCAGGGTGTGGAACACGTCGGGGCACCAGTCCTCGCCGATCGCCACCACGGTGAGCTGCGGCAGGCGGCGGAAAAAGTTGAGATCGTCGTCGTCGAAGGCCGGCTCGGCGTAGACCTCGTCGAAGACCTCGGCGTTCTTCGTCACCCGCGCCCGGTACTCCTCGTAGCTCGAGGCGCGGGACAGGGTGTCTTCGTCGATCGGGTTCATCTTGAGTCTCCGGAGGGTGATCGGCTGTGCGGCGTCGAGAGTATCTCAGCGTGAGCGCGGAATCCCTAGCCAAGGCACTTGACCGCGGCGAGTCCGCGAATCGCGGAGGGGAAGGCCCCGGCCGGCGGGAAATCCACGGACCGTGGCCCGGAAGGGCACCGAACAGTGGCGAATCCGGAAATCGAGCTCAGGAAAGGCGCTGGACGGTGGCGGATGCCGGAATCGAGCTCCGGAGAGGCTGCAAACGGCGGCAGATCCGCGAATTGAGCCCTGGAACGCCGCGCGCGGCGGGAAATCGCTCCAGGAGACGCCGTGAACGGTTTCCGCAAATGGCCAGAGCGCCGAACGACCGCCGTGAACGATCTTCGCAATTGGCCAGAGCGCACAACGACCGCCGTGAACGGTTTCCGCAAATGGCCAGAGCGCTGAACGAGTGCCGTGAACGGTCTTCGCAAATGGCCAGGAGGCTTCAGCGACGACCGTCAGCTGACGCGTTCTGGCCGCCGAGGGCGCGGGCGACGCGTCGCAGAGGCTCGAAAGACAGCAATCGTGCGATCGTACCGATCTCCGCGGTCCCGGGTCGAGAACTCTTCTTCATCTCCGCTGCCGTCCGGCCCGGGTACTGTTTCGACGGCCTGACAGCGTCCGCCAGGTCTTGGCGGCCGATGAGCAGGTAGTGCGACTCGAACCAGCCCGCGATCAGAATGAAGACCCGGTTGAACTCGGCGAGCGCCTGCCGGCGCTTCAGGCGCGCGATGTCGATCTGCTTGACCGAGCGCCTCGCCTCGCCGTCGGCCAGGCGGAGGGTCTCGGTCCCTTCAGCCAGCGGCGCCGCCCAGCGTTCGCGCTGGACTTCGGAGAAATCAGCGTCGACTAGCTGGTTCTCGAGATTGCGGAGCCGGGCCACCGCGCGGTCGCCCTGCGTCAGCAAGGCCATCGGGTCGCGCGAGGTCTCGCCCCGGAGCCCCAGGAACCGCCGGCCCGGCTCGCGGCCGAGCCGCCCGGTGACGAGCGTCCGCAAGTCACCAAGATCTCGGCGGAGAACCCGCATCACCCTATCGCGCCGCCGCAACAGCCGCGCGTCGCGTCGTACCAGCTTGTGCAAGGCAGCGTCCGCGTCGACCAGCCGTCGCAGATGACGCTCGAGGGCCGCGGCCGCCAGCTGCTGCAGGTACGCGACGTCCGGCATCGGCTTGCCCTCTTCCAACTCGGGGGAGAGGAAGTCGCGGAGCTTGCGCGCCGTGGAGGCCGCATTACGCCGTACCAGTCTCACGACCCTGGCGGTGGACTTCTTGCGGTCGGTGACGACGTGTTTCGCTGCGTGTGCCATGGCGGCCTCCGAGGTTACCGGCATGGTATCGAGAGAGCCATCGCGCCGTCAATCTATGCTTGATTTCTTCTTTTATTTTTCAATCCGAGGTCCAGGGAGCCTCAGGCCGGGCTCAGCCGCGCCGTGACGGTCGCAGCCACTGGCGCATCGCCATGTAGCGTTTCCACAGGCGCCACATCCTGGAGCTGTGGATCTGGTCCAGCACGCGCATGGCCTCGACGTAGCTCCCACCCAGGCGGTCGGCGCGGTCGGTGGCGGCGGCAAGCTCGGCGCGGGTCTCGACCAGCTCGCGGTTGAGGTAGCCGGCGACGCTGCGGAGGCCTGGCTGATCGGCGAGGGCAGCGACGTCCATGGTGGCGATGTCGAGATCTTCGGTGGCAGGCGCCGCAGCCGCCTCGTCGTTCGGCTCGGCGGCGGCCGGCTCGACTTCGGTCGCACCGCCGGTTTCGATTTCCGGCAGGGTGATCACCGGCACCGAGCCGGGGAGCACCAGGAACTGGCGCCAGACGGCGGGGCCGCGCCAGCGCCAGCGGCAGCGCAGGAGCGACGGCAGGCGGCCGAGGGCCTGGAGCATGGCGCGGCGCAGGACGGGGCGGTCGGTGCGGCGGCGGTCGAAGAGCTCGCCGACGGCGCGGCGGAAGGTGGCGAGCAGGAGGCCGAACGGCCAGTGCACGAGCGCCAGGACAAGCCGGTTGCGCCAGAACAGGAAGTCCTTGCGCTCGGAGCCGTCGCCCATGGTGGCCGAGATCTGGTGGCGGACCACGGCCTCGGGGACGTGGATCACCTCGCGGTGGGCCTTCCACACCTTGATGCCGAGGTCGATGTCCTCGAAGTAGTACTCGTAGACCTCGGTCCAGCCGCCGATCACGTGGAACACCGGGGCGTCGATCAGCAGCGCCGAGCCGGTGACGGTCAGCACCCCCCGCGAGGGCGGCGGCGGGCCGTAGTCCGCGATCCGCTGGCCGATCGCCTCGTCCCAGCCCCAGCCGTCCTCGGTGACGTTGATGCCGAGGCTGTTGTAGTGATCGTCGGCGCCCAGGATGAGCAGCGTCGGGCCGGCCATGGCGGCCACCGGCCGGGCTTCGATGGCGGCGATCTGCCGCGCCAGGGCGTCGGGGGTGGACTCGGTGTCGTTGTTGACGAAGTAGTAGAAGTGCGGCTCGCCGAGGTGCTCCCGGGCCCAGGCCACGCCGAGGTTGTTGGCGGCGGAAAAGCCCAGGGGAGCCGGCGCGCGCACCACGTGGACCCTGCCCGAGTCGTGAACGACGCGGGGCAGCTCTTCGTCGCAGCCGTTCTCGACCACCACGATCTCGAGCTCGACGTGGCTCGACGCCAATAGGCTCGAGACGGCCACCCGGAGGATGTCGCGCCCGCGGTGGTGAACGATCACGGCGTGCACCGCGTTGCGCTGGATCTCCGGGATCTCCCCGGGCTCCGGCAGGGCTTCGGCGTGGGCGTGCTCGGGTGTCGATTCGGGTTGGCTGAAGAAGTCGATGTCCTCGAACTCCACGCGCTGTCCGAGGTCGGGCGCCCGGTAGGGGGCTTCGGCCCAGGCGCGCATCGGCCGGGTGGTGCGCTCGTAGGAGAACTCCCGGTGGGCATACTCGCGCGCGCATTCGGCCATCGAGCGCAGCTCGTCGCGGTGCCGCGCCGCCCAGATCAGGCGTTCGGCGAAGCCCTCCGCGTCGCCGGTGGAGCAGGTGAGGCCGAGATCGTGCTCCTCGATGATCTCGCTGATCTCGGTGCCGGACGTGGTGAGCACCGGCAGGCCGACCTTCATCCAGTCGTTCAGCCGGTTGCGGGCGCCGAACACGGTTTCGTAGTTGAAGCTGTCGACGTTGATGCCGAGGTTGCTCTCGAAGTAGTAGCAGGGCACGTCCTCGGTGGGCACCCAGCCGGCGAAGTGGAAGCGGTCGGCGAAGGCGCTCTCCTTCGCCCGCTTGCGGAAGCTCTCGAAGGTGATCTCGTCGTGGCCCTCGATGGCGCCGCCGGTGGAGACGAAGGTGAGCTCGGGCACCTGTTTCATGGCGGTGGTGAGCGCGTCGTAGAGCAGCCCCACGTCGGTCCAGGTGTTGTAGCCGCCGGCCCACAGCACCACGAAGGCGTCCTCGGCGACCACGCCGTCACGGATCACGGTGCGGTGGTGCTCGTACTCGACCTCGGAAATGGCGTTGGGGATCCGGTGCACGAAGTCATGACCGAAGTTCTTGCGCCCCAGCCGGCCGCGTACCGCGAGCTCGCCGACGGTGGCCCTGGCCTGGGCGTCCGAGACCGCGGAGATGACGTCGGCTCGGTCCAGGATGTCGCGCTCCATGTTCCAGAAGTGCGACAGGTAGCGGTCGTCGTCGTAGACGTAGCACTTGGTCTGGGCCTCGGCCATGATCCAGCCGTTCAGGTCGCACCAGATCGGGCGGTCGGTGTCGATCAGCACCGCGCGCGAGGAGGGATGGGTGTTGACCCCCAGGATCGCCTGCGGGTCGAAGTCGTCGGCCAGCTGCTGGACGAAGGCGCGGTCGTGGAACAGCTCGCCGGAGATCGAGTAGTACTCGAGGCGCTTGCGCTCGGTGAAGCTCACCGGATCGACGTCCTCGCCGTAGGCATTGGGCAGCCGGCAGCCGATGAGCCGAACCTGGTGGCCGTCGTCGAGCAACGGCCGGGTGAAGTGCCACGTCCGCAGGTTGGCGGCGTACTGCCGCATCTGGGGCTCGAAGGGGAGCGGCGCGGCTCCGAGAATGAGGATACGGGTCATCGCGGGAGAGCAATGGAACTGTGGGGCTGAGGAACTGTGGGGCTGAGGAACTGTGGGGCTGAGGAACTGTGGGGCTGAGGAACTGTGAGGCGCCGACTCTACCTCACTTTGGCCGCCGCTGGCGCGTCGTGGCCGTGGTGTCTCGGACGCTCCGGTGGACGGCTCCGTCGAGCGTCGCCAAGTTGCGTGACCCCGGAGATTGCGCTAGTGTATTTCGTGCCGTTGGGGCGTTCCAGAACGTACGTCACCGCCGCGTTCTCTCCCCCGATTTCCTACCCAGAGCCGCTCCCCCAGAAGTCGCCGATGTCCAGGCACCGTCACCCGAACCTCGTCTCTCCGGACCGCCCCGGAGTCGATCGGCGGGACTTCCTGAAGTCGGCGGTGTTGGGTGTCGGCAGCCTGGCGCTGTCCTGCGCGCCCACGGGCAGGAAGGCCCCGGTCAGGCCGCCGAACGTCGTGCTGATCATGGCCGACGACATGGGCGTCGAAGCCCTCGGCTGCTACGGCGGCACCAGCTACGAGACACCGTTTCTCGACCGGCTGGCGGCGACCGGCGTCCGTTTCGGTCACTGTTATTCGCAGCCCGTCTGTACGCCGTCGCGGATCAAGATCATGACCGGGCGCTACAACCACCGCAACTACGCGGGCTTCGGCAAGCTCGACGAGAACGAGGTCACGTTCGGCAACGTGCTGCGCCAGGCCGGCTACGCCACCGGCATCGGCGGCAAGTGGCAGCTGGGCGCGGACCGGGAGCTGATCTCACAATTCGGCTTCGACGAGTACTGCCTGTGGTGGCTCGAGAACAAGTCGCCGCGCTACGGCAACGTCGGCGAGCTGATCCGCAACGGCGAGGTCCTGCCCGGCGGCAAGGGCGAATACGGGCCGGACGTGATCTCCGGTTTCTTGATCGATTTCATCGAGCAGCACAGGGAACGGCCCTTCTTCTGCTACTACCCGATGCTGCTGCCGCACGATCCGTTCGAGGCGACGCCGCGCAGCGCGCCGGAGGCCGAAGACCGTGCAGCGCTCTTCGGCGACATGGTGGTCTATCTCGACGAGATTGTCGGCCGGATCGTCGCCAAGTTGGACGAAGCGGGCCTGCGCGACGACACCTTGATTCTGTTCACGTCGGACAACGGGACGTCGCCGAAGATCACCTCGTCGACCACCTCGGGAGAGGTGAGGGGCGGCAAATACAGGATGACTGACACCGGCACGCACGTACCGCTGATCGCCAACTGGAGGGGGTTTTCGCCGCCGGGAGCGGTCTGTGACGATCTCGTCGACTTCAGCGACTTTCTGCCCACCCTGGCCGAGGCGACCGGAGCCGAGCCGCCGGCGGACCGCGTGATCGACGGCCGCTCGTTCCTGCCCCAGGTCCGGGGGCAGGCAGGCAAGCCGCGCGAATGGGTCTTCTGTCATTACCCGCGCCGCAGAGACGATCCGGAGAAAACCAGGGCCTACATCCGCGACAAGCGCTGGAAGCTCTACGACAACGGCAAGATGTACGACCTCAGCGTGGACCCCCTGGAGAGGTCGCCCTTTCGTGAGGGACACCGGGAGGATTCCGATGCGGCGCGGATCGCGAGGGCGCGCCTGCAGAGGGCCTACGAGGGCGTCGTCTCGTCGCAGGACTCGTAAATGATCAGCTCGAGGAATTCTTGATTTGACCAGGTGCAATTTCGTGGGCTCGATCCGTCTGGCACGGCTGAGCTTTGCTCTGTTGAGCGCGGCCCTGCTGACCACGTACGGTTGCTCAGAGCCCGAGACGCCGCCTGAAGAAGCCCCTGCCGAGCCCCTCGGACACCCGGTGGTGGTGATCGGTGTCGACGGCATGGAATGGGACGTCGCCCTGCCGATGCTGGCCGCGGGCGAGCTTCCCAACATCGCCCGGCTCATGGAATCCGGGTCCTTCGGCAAGCTGGGGACGCTCCGGCCGACCTACTCGCCGGCGATCTGGAATTCGGTGGCGACGGGGAAGTCGCCGGACAAGCACGGCATCCCGCACTTTGCCGAGGGCAGGGGGAAGGAACGGCGTCTCTATACCAACATCGACCGCAAGACCAAGGCGCTGTGGAACATCTTCTCGGACCACGATCTCAAGGTCCACACCGTCGGTTGGTGGACGACCTTTCCCGTGGAGTCGATCAACGGCACGATGGTGGCGCAGACCAACACCGAGAAGCAGGTGTGGAAGGGCTCGATCGTGGCCGGGGTCGAAGGCCAGGTGTACCCCTCCGAATACCAGGACAAAGTGTTCGAGATCGTCGCCGACGTCGACGCCAATCTCGACGCCATCAGCCGGGAGATGTTCGGTGAGCTCGAGCACCCTCATTCCAGGCTCACCCGGCGACTCTGGGACAATACGCTCTGGGCCGTGCGCGCCGACACCATCTACTCGAGAGTGGCGCGCGAGCTGGCCGCCGAACCGTCGATGGACCTGATGCTGGTCTATTTCGGCGGCCCGGACGTGGTCAGCCATCGTTTCTGGCGTTACATGCATCCGGAAGAGTTCGACGATCCGCCGCCGGCCGAGGAGGTGGCGAACTTCTCGAACGTGATCCACGACTACTACGTGTGGGCGGATACGGCGATCGGCGACCTCCTGGCCGCGGTTCCCGAGCCGGCGAGCGTCATCGTAGTCTCGGACCACGGCATGCACGGCACCAATCAAACCAAGGTCTTCGTCCCGGAAGACGCCCCGATGAAAATCAACTCCGGTGCTCATGGAGACGCGCCGCCCGGCGTGATCATCGCCGCCGGGCGATATTTCAAAGATGTCTCGCCCTCGGCCCTGAGCTGGGACTCCCTGGTCGCCGACGACGTGACGACGATCGGCTCTGTCTACGATCTCACGCCGACGATCCTGGCGCTCAAGGGGATGGCGATCGGCTCCGACATGGATGGCGTGGTGCTCGAAACGCTCTTCGAGGAGGGCTTTCTGGCCGAGCATCCGCCGTCCTTCATCCGTTCCCACGACACCAGGGAGTGGCTCGCCGCCCGCCCGACCCAGCTTTTTGCCTCGGAAGTCGAGCAGGAGCGTCTCGAGCAGCTCAAGGCGCTGGGTTACCTGCCGTGAAGTCGAGCTCGCGCCGTCGGGCTCTGCTGCTGCCCGCCGTCACCCTGGCCGCGCTCGCCGGGGTCGGTCTCCTGGCCTGTTCAGGAGGCGGCTCTCGCCAGGTCGTGGCGGAGCGCCTGATCGAGGCCCCGAACGACGAGATCCTGGATCTCGACGACCTTCTGGACGCCTCGCCAACTTTCGAGTGGGCGCTGGATCAGGCCGACGAGCTGGCTCGGTGGGAGACCGGCGAGACGGGCGAATTGCATGGTGCCGGTAGCCGGCCGCGGGTGAGCCCGAGCTCGGGGCACGGCTTCATCCAGATGATTCGGGAAGTCGATTTCGAAGCCCACGAAGTGCACGCCCTGTCGGTGCGCGCCCCGAACCTACGGCAGGGTCGTCTGCGACTGTTCTGGGCCGGCGCGGGTGAGAAGTTCGCGCCCGAACGTCGCGTCCAGGCCGACGCCGGTACACGCGGGCCTGATGGAGAGATCGTCCTCGATCTCCGGTCGAGCCCCCAGTGGCGCGGCCGGATCGGGCGGCTGCGTCTGGATCTACCGAACGCCGAAGATCGGGCGATCGAGTTGGAGGTCATCTCCGGTCTGCGTTACGCCTTCGAGCCCCGGGTCCTGGGGGCGACCCTGCGGCGCAGTCTCAAAGTCGAGCTCGACCACGACGTGCGCAACGCCGTGTTGACGCCGCCCGGAGTGCCGGTGCAATGGACCTTCGAGAAGCCGACGCGCGGGCGGCTGAAGGTCGCCTACGGCGTCGCCGGCAGCGCCAATCCGCCGGTGAGCTTCCGGGTCACCCGGTCCGGGGGCGACGGCGAGCCGGTGGCGGTCTTCGAGGCCACGGTCGATCCCCGACAGCCGTCGGTGGCGGGCAGATGGCACGAGGCGACGGTGGAGCTGACGGCGCCGATCGAGGCGCTTTCCTTCGAAACCCACGCCGCCGCCGGCTACGAGCTGAGCGCCGGCATCCCGGCATGGGCCAACCCGGAGATCCTCCGGCCCGCCACCGATCCAGCCCCGCCCAACGTCATCCTGATTTCAGTCGACACGCTGCGGCCCGACCACCTGTCGCTCTACGGCTACGGTGAGCCGACCTCTCCCGAGCTCGATGCCTGGGCCGCCCGCCGCGCCGTCACGTTCTCCTCGGCGGTGGCGACCGCGCCGTGGACCCTGCCCTCGCACGTGTCGATCCTGAGCGGGCTCGACGCCCTCTCCCACGGCGTGAACTACGATCTGCCGGCGCCGCTCGAGCTGCGGATGCTGCCGGAGATGGTGAGGGCTGCGGGCTACACGACGCTGGGGGTCACCGGCGGCGGCTGGCTGCATCCTCGCAACGGCCTGCATCAGGGATTCGACTCGTTCCGCTACTGGCACCGTGGCATGGGGGCGGAGAGCGAGATCGAAGAGGGCATGAACCGCGCTCTGGAGCTGATCGAGAGCCACGCGGAGCGACCCTTCTTCCTGTTTTTCCACACCTACGAGACCCACGATCCCTACCGCCGGCGCCCACCCTATGGCGAGCGCTGTCCGGCGGTGCCGGTTGCCGGTGAAGACGAAGTCGGCGAGGAGCTGATGTTCGGAGCCACCGGTCTGCCCCGTCAGGAGAGCGATGCCTTCCGGCTGTTCTACCGGTTCGTCAAGTGGCGGCCCGGCGAGCCGGTCGGCTCGGGGGGAGAGGTCTCCGAAGACGAGCTGGCCCTGATCGGCTGCCTCTACGACAGCAGCATAGCCTATGCCGACCGACAGCTCGGGCGGCTTTTCCGGAAGGTCCGGGAGCTGGGGCTGGAATCCGACACGATCATCGTCCTGACCTCCGATCACGGGGAGTCGCTGGGCGAGGACGGGCTGGCCAAGCACGCCTATCTGACGGATACCAACCTGCTCGTGCCGCTGGTGATCGGCCTGCCCGACGGCAGCTCGGCGGGAGAGCTCGTCGATACCCAGGTGAGCACGGTCGACATCGTGCCGACGCTGCTCGACCTGCTCGGGCTCGACGGTGGCGCCCGCACCGACGGCCGGTCGCTGGTGCCGCTGCTCGACGGCGAAGATTCCCCGGGCACACGCGGTGCCTGGAGCTACGCCGGGGACTCGAACTTTGGCCTGTCGCTGCGCACCGATCGCTGGAAATACACCTTCGACGACACGGCGTGGACGACCTCGGTGCGGCGCGAGGGCTTCTACCGCTTGCGGCCCGGCGTCGAAAAGCCCGAGGACACGGCCGAGAAGGACTTTGCCGGGCTGCGGCAGCAGCTCGCGGAGCACTTGGGGTCCAGATCGCATGGAATCCGCGTCCAGATCGAGAGCTCCGGCTGCAACAGCCTCGAGGGGAGCTTGCGGGGCCGGGCGGTCAAGGTCAACCGGATCAAGTCGGATTCCCTGACGCCGGCCGGCCTGAAGCGGCTCGGCAACGCCGAGGCCGGCTTTACCGCCAAGCCGGGCGAGACCTTCAGCCTTCTGTTGGAAGGAGCTCTGGGCGAGCTGACGGTGAAGGCCGCGCTCGAGCCCTGCGCCGGCGGAAAGCGGCAGTCGTTCGACGCCAGGCTGCGGCTGGACGAGCTGCCCGAGGTCTGGTCGATGGTGCTCGAGAACGGCCAGTGGCGGGCGGACGAGGGGCACAGCGAAGGCATCGAGGCGCGGATCCTGCTCGAGCGCAGAGGGCCGATCGGGGCGAGCGGGGCAGAGCCCGAGGCGATGGATCTGGAGCTTCTCGAGCAGCTGCGCGCCCTGGGGTACGTACCGTGACGCGATGGCTCGCGCTGGCTTTGTGCCTCGTGGTGGCCTGCGGCGACCCGGCCAGCAGGCGAGAGATCGCCGAGCGCCTCATCGAGGCCGAGCCGGCCGAGTTCTTCGACCGGCTCGCCCTGGTGGAGCGCGTTCCCGTCGAGACCTGGCGTTTCGAGAATCCAGGGGATCTTCGCCCGTGGCGGATGAAGGACTTCGATCGCAGTTTCGCGATCGAGGAGCGGGCGCTGGCGCTCGCCAGCTCGAAGCGGCATGCGCGCTTGATCAGAGACGTCGATTGGGACGCCGCCGCGGTCGACGCCGTCGAGCTGCGTGCCCGCGACTTCCGGGGTGGGCAGGTGCGGTTGTTCTGGGCGCGCGGTGAGGAGCGGTTGACGACGCGGCGCAGCCTCCTCGCGCGGGCGGAGGCCGGCGGGCGGTTCCTGTTCGACCTGGCCGGGCATCCCGCCTGGACCGGCGGGATCCGGCAGCTGGGCATCCAGGTCAGCTCACCGCCGGGCGAGCAGCGGCAGCTGGTGAGCGTTCAGGCGCTCGAATATCGGCCGGGAACCGAGAGCGTCGCTCAGGCGGTCCAGCGGGGTTGGAAGATCGATCTCGACCACGAGGTGCGCTCGGGTCTGCTGGCGTTGCCCGGGATCCCCATCGACCGCAAGGTGACAGTGCCCGCGGCGGGCATTCTGCGCGTCGGTTACGGAGTCGACGCCAGGGCGAGGGGCCCGATCGAGCTCTCGGTGTCGGCGACGCCGGACCACGGCGATCCCGTCGAGCTGTTTTCGGCCAGGATCGATCCCGCGGAAGACCAGCAAGCCGGTCGCTGGCACGACCGTGAGATCGACCTGTCTCGCTTTGCCGGCGAGGAGGTGGCGATCCGGCTTCTGACCCGCACCGGGGCGGAAGAGGCCGATCTGCTCGGCGACCTGGCGTTCTGGTCGAACCCCTTGGTGACGCGGGAAGCTCGCGGGCCCGCCCGCCCAAACGTCGTGCTCATCTCGATCGACACCTTGCGGGCGGATCATCTCTCCCTCTACGGCTACGCGCGCGAGACCTCGCCCTTCCTCGACGCCTGGAGCGGAGAGAACGCGGCGGTGTTCGAGAACGCGGTCTCGACGTCTCCTTGGACCATCCCCTCCCACCTGTCGATCTTCACCGGCCTCGACGCCCTTCGCCACGGTGTCAACGACGCGGACCGGATCCCGGGATCGCATCGGATGATGGCCGAGATCCTGCGCGAGAAGGGCTACGACACCATGGCGATCACGGGCGGAGGATTCGTCCATCCCGAGAGGGGATTCGTACAGGGTTTCGACCGCTATCGCTATTGGCCGGTGGCCAAGAGCTCCGGCGAGCTCGAGAACGGCCTGGGGCATGCACTCGAATGGCTCGGCCAGGCCCGTGACCGGCCGTTCTTTCTCTTCTTCCACACCTTCGAGGTGCACTATCCTTACGATGCCCGTCAGCCGTTCTTCGATCGGCTCAGCGGCGGCGCCGAGGTTCCTGGCGAGAAGCTCCAGATGATCGCCGACGACAGGAAAGTGGGAGCGGGTTTCCTGCTGACCAAGCAGCTTCACTGGCTCGACCGCACGGCGCCCGGACGCAAGCGACCGGTCGAGGGCGAGGATTTCCAGGCCGTCGTCGATCTCTACGACAGCGGGGTCGCCTTTACCGACGCGCAGTTGCGGCGCCTGCTGGGGCGGCTCGAGGAGCTCGAGCTGGATCGCTCGTCGATCATCGTGATCACGTCGGACCACGGCGAAGCGCTCGGGGACAAAGGGCTGTCGGGGCACGCCTACCTCTACGACTTCAATCTGATGGTGCCGCTAATCGTCGCCCTGCCCGACGGCCGCGGGAGCGGCGAGCGGATCGCGTCCCAGGTGCGTTCGATCGACCTGCTGCCGACGATCACCGAGCTCCTCGGGCTGGGCGCGCCGGCGGACGTGGACGGCTCCTCCCTGGTGCCGCTGATCGAGGGACGGAGCAGCTCTCACCCACAGGAAGCCTGGAGCTATTCCGCGTTTTCCAACCAGGGGCTCTCCCTGCGCCTGGGCAATCGCATGAAGTACGTGTTCAACAACACCGCGTGGCCGCCGCTGCACGGCCGCGGCCAGCTCTACGATCTGCGCAGCGACCCGCTCGAGACCGACGACGTCGCCGAGCGGAGCGATCGCGCCGCCGCCTTGCGGCAGCGCGTGCAGGAGGCGGCCGGAACGGCGCGGGCGGTGCTCCGGGTGAGCTTCTCGAACTCCTGCGCCGCGACCCTGCGCGGCTCGATGCGCGGCGGCGCCGTGCAGATCAACACCGTCAAGTCCGCGGACCTGCCCGCGTCAGCGTTGACGTGGAACGGCGCGGCGGCGGAGTTCACGGTGGAGCCGGGCGAGACTTTCGACGTCTGGGTCGAGCGTTTCGATCGCGGCCGCTTCCTGGAGCTGGAAGGTGCGTTCGACGATGGCACCTCCGACGATGGCCTCGCCGACGATGACTTTCCGGAATGCTCGGGCTCGTTCACCGAGCGTCTGGCGATCGACACTCCACAGGGGGGCTGGCGGCTGGCCCACGACGGCTCTACGTGGAGCCGGGCTGCCGTGGAGGCTCCCGAGCCCGCCGCGCCGCCCACCGGTCTCCTCGTCCATTGGCAGCGTGAATCCGGCGACGAAGCGGAGCATGCCTATGTGGAGAGCCCGGAGCTGCTGGAGCAGCTCAAAGCACTGGGTTACGTGCCATGACCCGATCTTCCTTGAAGGCTCTGGCGATCCTCGCGGCGTCGGCTCTCGGCACCTGGGGTTGCTCGGACTCCGAGCAGGGGACGCGCGGGGAGATGGTCTTACGCTTCGCCGAGGCGGCTCCGGAGGATTTCCTGAACGAAAGAAGCCTGTTCGAGGCCCACGAGGCTTTCGACTGGGGGTTGGGGAGCAGGGACGCCGGATCCTGGAGCGTCGAGGCAGGCGGGGCTCGGGTGACTCATGGCCGGCAAGTTGTCGAAGTCTCCGCGACCGACGCGCCGATCACCCTGACCCGCGCCGCGGAGATCGCCGCCTCCGACGTCCATGCCTTCGAGATCGCTGGCCGCGGGCTGGGCAAGCGAAGCATCCGGCTCTGCTGGGCCGGCAAAGGAGAAGACTTCGAGGAGTCTCGCTGCGTGGCGCAGGCCGGGGGAGCGGGCGCCAGGCGCTTCGAGGTGGCCCGGCACGCCCTGTGGACGGGGGACATCGAGCGTGTGCAGTTGCGGTTCGGGGGCGCTCCGCGAGCCGGGGAGGTGAGGGTTCGAAGAGTCCGTGGCCTGCGTTACGAAGCGGCGGGCGAGCGTCTCGCCTCGGCTCTCGGCCGCGGCTTTCGGGTGACCCTCGATCGGGGACTTCACGAGGAGACCCGCACCGCCTTGCTGGCGCCGCCTGGCCTGGCGATGGAGCGCCGTCTGCTGGTACCGCCTCGATCCGAGCTGAGCTTCGCCTTTGGTCTGCAGACGGGAGTCCGCGACCCGGTGAGCTTCCAGGTGCTGGTGCGGCGGCGCGCCGGTTCCGAGCCCGAGGCGATCTTCGAGCAGACGATCGAGGCGACCGGTTCGGGCGGCGGGTGGCGTGCGGCGCGGGTCGACCTTTCCGAGCTCGCCGGCGAGGAGGTGGACGTCGTGCTCCGCACCGAGGCCGGCGAGGATTTCGATCTCGCCCGCGGGTTCCCGCTCTGGGGGCACCCGGAGATCGCCCGGCGAGGCGGCGGCCAGGCACCGAACGTGATCCTCGTGTCGCTCGACACCTTGCGGGCGGATCATCTCTCGCTCTACGGCTACGAGCGGCAGACTTCACCTCACATCGACTCCTGGGCCCGGCGCTGCGGCACGATGTTCGAGACCGCGGTGGCGGCGTCGCCGTGGACGATCCCGTCGCACGTTTCGATGTTGACCGGCCTCGACGCGCTCCGGCACGGCGTCAATCACCCCACCGGGCTCGCGCCGTCGATGAATACCCTCGCCGAGTACCTGAGGGAAGCCGGCTACACGACGTTCGCGGTCACCGGCGGCGGCTATCTCAATTCGCGCTTCGGCTTCCTGCAGGGTTTCGATCGCTATCTCTCCTGGGGGCGGCGGGCGGATTCCGAGGCCGAGCTCGAGCGCGGCATCGACGAGCTCCTGGAGTCGCTCGAAGAGCGTGGCGATGGTCCGTTCTTCGCGTTCTTCCACACTTACGAGGCCCACGTCCCCTACCGCCCTCGCCAGCCCTACCTGTCGCGGTTCCGGCCCGAGGCATCGGAGACCTCGCCGAGACCGATCGGTACGAGAGACCTCGCGACGAGCGAGGAGGAGGGCTTCGAGGTGCGGCGTGAGTGGGTCTGGCTGGACGACACCGGCCGTCCGCACGAGGGGCAGGCCCTCGAAGCCTCGGAGCTCGACTGGGGGCGAGATCTCTACGACAGCGGCATCGGCCACCTCGACGCCCAGCTGGGGCGCCTGTTCGAGAGTCTCGAGAACCTGGACCTCGAGCGCGACACGATCGTGGTGGTGACCTCGGACCATGGCGAAAGCCTGGGCGAGCAGGATCGCGTGGGGCACACCAGCGTCCACGACGTCGACCTCCTCGTCCCACTGGTGGTCTCACTCCCGGGCTGTGAGCTCGGCGGAGGGCGTGTCTCTCAGCAGGTTCGCACCGTCGATATCGTTCCGACGGTGCTGGATCTGGTCGGCGTCGAGGCTCGCGAGGCGGTGGACGGCGCCTCTCTGGTGCCGCTGATCGAGGGCAGGCAGACCGACTTCCCGCAGGAGGCCTGGAGCTACACCGCGCGGCACAACCGCGGCGTGTCGCTCAGGATCGGCAATCGCCTGAAGTACATCTTCAACAACACCGTCTGGGGCCCGGCCCGAGGCCGGGAGACGCTCTATCGTCTGCGCGACGATCCCGGCGAGACCAATAATCTGAGCGCGACGGAGCCCGCGACCGCCGAGGCCCGCCGGAGGGTACAGGAGCGGCTGTCGGCGCCGTCGAGCGGACTGAGGCTCCGCTTCGGCAACCAGGCGTCGGAGCCGTTTCGGGCACGCATCTCCGGCAAGCTGCGCCCATCACGGGTCAAGTCCTGGAATCTTCCCGCCGACCGGCTGCGGCGCATGGCCGGCGGGGTCGTGGCTCGCGTCGAACCGGGCGAGGCCTTCGACCTGGTGCTGGAGATACCGAGCAAGGATCCACCCCTGCTCGAGGTCACGTTCGATCCAGCCCGGTGGGACGACGCCTTCTCGGCCCGTTTGAGCGCCGACCTGGCGACCCGCCGGATCCGTTACGCCGCGGACGCTTGGAGTGAAGAACCTCAGGCGGAGGCAGGGCTCGCCGGGGAAGGGCTCACCGGCGTCATCGCCACCTGGAGCAAGGTCTCGGAGTCGACCCAGGAAGATCCGTCGGCGGTCGATCCGGACCTGTTGCAACAACTTCGCGCTCTCGGCTACGTCCCGTGAGGAAGGTCCGGTTCGTGAACAAGAGAGGTTGGCTCCTCGGCCTGGTGGTACTCGTGGCCTGGGCGTTCGGCACCTATTCGTTTTTCGCTCGCGTCCGGAGCGTCGAGGAGAAGAAGGACCAGTTCTCGGACATGGGGCAATACGTCGCCCTGCGCGCCGAGCTCGAGGGCTACGCATCGGCCGGATTCGTCAGCCGGTTGAGCAACCGTCCGAAGAACATGCGGCAGTTCTTCACCGCCCAGTACCAGGTCTTTCCCACCACGCTGACCTACACCGGCAGCAGAGATAGGAATTTCAAGAAGATGGCCAGGCGGCTCCTGAAGGAAGAGGTCTGGGTCTGTGTTTGCGACAAGCCGGCGTTCGAGAGCCATCTGCTGAAAGAGGCCCGCGCGCAGGCGAGACGCCGGGGCTTCGAGCTCGAGATCGAGCGGCTCGCGGGAGCCGGCCTGCTGGTCGCGCGGCGGAGACCGGGGTGATTCTGGCCACGCTCGTGCCCGCCGGTGTGCTCGCCACCGGTCTCGTGGCTGGCCTCCTGCTGGCCGGTCGCCACGACCGATCGGGGCCGGTTGCCATCCTCACCGGTCTGGCCTATGCGCCGGCGCTGGGATTCGGCACCCTGTCGCTGCTGTGGTTCTATTCCCGCTTCGTGCATCTTCCCGCTCCCGGACCGCTCGTTCTCCTGCCGCTGGCAGCCGGGGTCGCCGCCGCGGCGTTCGTCGTGTTGCGCCGGATCGCCCCACGGTGGCGGATCGGGGACGCGCCCGGGTGGGGACAGCGCCAGATACTGCTAGCCGGCTGGTTGGGTCTAACATTGGTCGTGCTGGTGGCGGGTGGTTGGCGCTGGGCGGCGAGCCGGCCGTACGGCGTCTGGGACGCGGTCGCCATCTGGACCGGGCGCGCCTTGATGCTGGCGCGGGCGGAGGACCCCGGAGAGGTGCTCGGGCGTGTCACCCAGGCCGCTCATCCCGACTATCCGCTGCTGGTTCCTTCATCCGTGGCGGCCCAGTACGGTCTGGCGGGGAGCGAGAGCCTGCTGATTCCGCAACTCACGAGCGTCGCCTTCCTGCTCGGCCTGGGGCCGGTTGTCTGGCTCACCGTCCACCGTTGGCGGCCCGGGCTGTTGCCAGTGGCCGCGGTATTGCTGTTGTGGAGCACTCCGTCAGTCCTGGTCCGCGGCTTCACGCAATGTGCCGACGTTCCGCTGGCGTATCTCTTCGTGGCGGCTGTCGGAGGGCTGGCGTCACGTCTCGACACCTCTCTACGACACCGTGTGTCACCGTGGCTTTGCGGCTATTTTCTGGGGCTGCTCTACTGGGTGAAGAACGAAGGGCAGGTTCTCGCTGTTCTGGCCGTCGGCTTGTTCGTGTTTTTCGCTTTGGCGACCCGGCGCCTCCAGCAACTGCGGAGCGACGCGTTGCCCCTACTGATCGCCGCGGCGCCCGGCGTGCTCGCCACGGTCTTGTTGCGTCGTTTCTGGGCGCCACCGATCGAGGAGCTCGACAAGTATTTCGTCGGCGGTTTCGTCGAGCGGCTCACCGATCCGGAGCGCTGGCGGACGGTCGCCGCCTTCTTCCTCGATCACCTGAGCCCGGCGGGGCAGACCCAGCACTGGGGATGGCTGTGGCTCGCCCTGGCGCTGGCCGCGATCCTTCTGTGGCGCCGCCGGCGCCTGGTGCGCCATCCTCCGGCGCTCTACCTGGGGGCGGTCGTCCTCGCTTCCTTCGCCGCCTGGTTCATGGTCTACGTCCTCACGCCCTACGGTGTGACCTGGCACCTGAGAACGTCCCTGGATCGGCTGCTCCTGCAGCTCGTGCCCTGTCTCGTGGTCTTCGTCTTCGTCGCGGCGGAGCTCGATCGCCCGGCGGAGGAATAGGCGCGGACAAAAGAAAAAGCCCGGCGGCTCTTCGAGCTGCCGGGCTTCTCTTCGCGCTCGCTTCGGAGCGCGTCTCGCTGCGGTCGCTTACGGAGCGAGGGTGCGGAACGACGAGAACGTGTCCAGCCAGTAGGCGCCGGTGATCGACGGATCGCCGCCGCGGACGTAGCCGAACTGCACGCGGTCGACGCCGCGAACCGTGACGGTATCCGGGCAAGGAGTGACGACGTTGGTGGTTTCCTTGGTCGTTCCGAGGCGCGTGATGCGCATGATGCCGTCCGCCGCGCCGCACGAGGAGGACGCGACCCACTCGAAGTCGAAGAACGATTTCACGCCGCCACCGATCTGGAACTGGCCGGCTTTGTTCAGAGCGAGCGGCTCGGTATCGTCCTGATTGGCGAAGGCCTTGATGCGGTACTTGCTGTTGCGGAACTGCAGCGCCACCCGGAAGAGCTCACGCGACATCGGGGCGTCCGCGCGGGCGATGAAGACCTGGTGGTTGATGCTGTCCGGGATCGTCAGGTTGTTGGGGTGGACGTGGAAGCCCCAGCGGTAGACCTGCTCGTTGGCCGGCGTGGTGTCGACCACGTAGGCCTTGATTGTGTCGGCGGTCAGGCCGACCTCCAGCTTACAGCCGGCGTTACAGTTGGGCGCCTGCGTCTCCGGTCCGAGGCCCGGGGTGACGACGGACAAGTTGGCGGCGCCAACGGTGCCGCACAGGACGAGGGCAGCAGCCGCTGCCAGCAGGAACGTGGTCTTTCTCATGATTGGATCTCCGTAAGACTGTTGATGGGTCGATTCTGCAATAGCGAACACAAAACTGCAAGGTCAGGAATCGGCGTTTGCGATCCCACCGTCGTCGAGCGTCACGCTGGACCAGGTGGTGATGGCTCCCGATTCGAATCCGTCGTCGAAAACTCCGGTGGCGCCGAGGGCCGGTTTAGAGTCGTGCCGTTCGGCCGGCCGGGCTTCGGCGGTCGGGTTCGGGGCCGTCCCGGCGTTCTCCCGCCAATCGAGGATGATCGCGCCCGACACCAGCGCCAGTGTGATGCTGGCGGCTACACCCGCCGCCACGCCCCGGATGGTTCTACGCAGGTGATCGGGCCTGCGCGCGGCGATCGAGCGCTCGATGCGGGCCGCGTCGAGATCGACGACCTGATCCGGCGTCGCGAACTCGATCTCCTGCCGGCAAGAGGGACACAGAGCGAGGTGCTTTTCGAGCCTTTCGCGGCTCAGATCGCTGGGCTCGAGACCATGGGCGTATTCGGCGATGGCCAGGCTGGGGACGTGCCGGTTCAGTAGCTGCCATGCGACGGCCGCCTCGTCCAGCTCCCGGCGGCAACCGTCGCACGATTCCAGGTGCCCGAGAAGCTCTTCACGCTCTTCTGACTCCAGCGTGCCGTTCAGCAGCCAGGGCAGAAGCTCGACGGCCTGCGGGCAGTCGATGGCGGCGTTCGAATGCTGATTCTTGTGGGTGGTTTCCATGGTTCTCGGGCCTTCGATGACATAGTCGTCGCCGCCCGGGTTTCGTTACATCATCCGTTCGTTTTTTTTCCCTGCAGTGTCTCGCGCAGCTCGAGGGCCGCCTTGCGGCACCTCAGAACGCGCACGCGGAGAGTGCCCTCGGCGACCCCCAGGCGCTCGCTCATCTCGCGATACTTCATTCCCTCGCGCAGCATCTGCCACAGCTCGCGGCAGGCTTCGGGCGTCTCTTCGAGGATCCGTAGCGCCAGATCGGTCATCTCCGTGCTGGCCATTCGATCCAGGGGTGAAGGCGCGCTCGACGGCAGCTCCAGGGCGTCGACGTCGAGCCACTCGCGGCGCGCGCGCGCGCGCAGCTGGTCGATACACTTGTGGGAGACGTAGGTGCGGACATAGGTCCGCAGGCTGCTGCGGCGCTCGAATCGGTCCTCGCGCAGGGCGCTGGTGACTTCGAGCAGGATCTCCTGTTCCAGATCCTCCAGATCGGACGCCAGGCGCGAGCGATAGGGCACGAAGGAGGCCCGCATCCAAGCGCGCACGAGCTCGACGGTCTCGGGCTCCCCCGAGAGCAGTCCGGAGATCAGCTCTTCATCGTTCATGCTACGATTTCCAAGAAGCCCGGCGAGCATAACGCGTGCGCATCCTCTTCATCGCCAGTCGGCCTCCGTGGCCCAGCCGTCGAGGCGACCAGGCGCGGCTCGCGGGTTGGATCGGTGAGCTTAGCGGACGCCACGAGATCGCGCTGATCTGCCAGCGGCCTCCGGGCTTTCCGCCGCCGGATCCGATGCCGGTGGACCGGGGACGGGTCGTGAGCCTCGGCCGGCCGAGAATCCTGCGGTCCCTGCTGACGCGTCCCTCCTGGCCCCTGCAGGTCGCCTGGCACCATCAGCCGGAGCTCGAGACGGCTGTCCGCCGGACCGTGGCGGACTTCCGGCCGGACGTCGCGGTGCTGATGCTCTCGCGCCTGGGTTGGCTGCTGCCTGCTCTCGACGGCTTGCCGGTGGTCGTGGACCTGGTCGACTCGCTGGCGCTCAACATGCGGCAGCGAGCTGCTCGGGAGCCGCTGCTGAGCGCCCTGTGGCGCTGCGAGGCCGCGCGCATCGAGCGCTGGGACCGTCGTTTGCTGTCGCGGGTGGCGCGCGCCACCGTCGTCAGCGAACGGGATCGCGCGGCGTTGGTGTCGGAGGACAACGATCCGACGGAGCGCGTCGAGGTGCTGCCGTTCGGGATCCGGTTGCCCCGGTCACCCTCGTCGGACTCGGAGAACCGGCGGGCGGTGCTGTTGTCGGGCAACCTGGGCTACTTCCCAACGCGCGACGGAGCACGCTGGCTGGCGCGCGAGGTCTGGCCGCGAGTGAAGAGCCGGGCTCCGGATGCCCAGTGGTGGTTGGCTGGTTCGCGCGTTCCCTGGTCCTTGCGGCGTCTGGGACGACGCGACGGTATTCGGGTGCTTTCAGATCCCGAGGATCTCTCGGCCGTCCGGCGGCGCTGTGCGGCGGCGGTAGCCCCGATGCGCTCGGGCTCGGGCACGCCGATCAAGATCCTGGAGGCGATGGCCGATGGCCTGCCGGTGGTCGCCACACCCGAGGCCGCGGCAGGGCTCGACGGCCTGGCGGGAGACGAGCTCTCGATCGCTCGGGACAGCCGGAGTTTCGCCCGCCAGCTCCTACGCTTGCTCGGGGATCGGGAATCCGCGAGGCTCCAGGCTGCGGCCGCATGGTCGTGGCTGCGAGAACGTCACCATCTGCCACGGGTAGCGCGCTGTTTCGAGAGTCTGCTCGAGGAGGTCGTCGATGAAGGCGAATGAAACCAGGCCTGCGCGGGCAGCGTCTCGCGACCGCCCATCGATCGTCGGCAGCCTGCTGCTCCTGGTCTTCCTGGTCGCCGGTCTCTGGGCCGTCGTCGAGGCTCTTGACGTGACCCTCGGCCGTCGGCAGCTCATCGGTAAACGATTCGGGATCGATGGCCGGGTGATTCTCGGTGCCCTGGCGCTGGGTGGTGCCTGCTTGCTGGGCTCGTTCCTGCTTCGCGTCCGGGCTTGGCGCAGAACAGAGCCGAGAGACGGCGGCTTGGGCACACCGCTGCGCTTGCTGTTCGAGATGCTGGTCCTGGGCTCGGCCTGCTACCTGGCTTATCTCCAGCCGTTCCGGAGAGAGATCTTCGACGTGGCTCTGGGCCTGACGATGGGGGTATGGGGAGCCGCGCTGCTGACGAGTCTCCTGATGCCGGACCTGCCGAGCCTGCGGGCGCTGAAGGCTCTCGACCTGATCCTGTTCAACCTCTGTCTGTTCGCCGTGCTCATGGAGTGTGGCCTACGGCTGACGGCGTGTTACTCCTCGTCCGTGATCCTGGCGCAAGCCGATCTGCGGTCGATCGAGATCATCGAGAAGCGCAAACAGCGACATTGGCCGGGCCGCCTGCGTTTCGGGTTTCCCCTGAACTCCCAGGGGCACTACGACACGGATTTCGACCGGACGGGCCGGGTCGCTCTCATCGGAGACTCCTTCAGCTTCGGTCCGGTGCCTCATCACTACCACTTCAGCACGGTGGCCGAGCGCGAGACGGGGCTGGAGATCTACAACTACGGCTACCCGGGAATCTCCCCACCCGAGTACCTATATCTGCTGCGCCACGAGGCCATCCAGCTCGACCCCGCGTCTGTCGTCGTCAACATCTTCGTCGGCAACGACATCTTCGGCTATCGCTACGACACCGATCATCGCCTCTTGCGGCTGTGGTTCGATCGCGTCAACCTGCTCGCCTACCAGGTCCCCAAGCGGTTGTGGCGCCTGCAGGCGGAGAATCGAGCCCTGGGCAATCAACAGGTCGGTGCCGTCGAGGGCGAGCAGATTCGACGACGGCTCCGCACGGTCGAGGAGATGACCGCGGAATATCCCTGGCTGCTGGATCCTTCCCTGGAGAAGCAGATGTTCTCAGAGAAGCGTTTCCTGCAGATCGAGACCCGGCGTGCCACGCTCATCTGCGACCCTGCTCGCGTCGATTACTCCGTCTTGATCGCGGTCCTCCGTGACATGCGGCGGGTCGCGGGCGGGAGGCCGTTTGCGGTCCACATTCTCCCCGATGAGTTCCAGGTCGACGACGAGCTGTGGAACACGCTCGTCGAGCGCACCGGAAGGCCCGAGCTTGTTCGGGACCTGCCGCAGCAGATCCTGGCCGAGAAGCTGGCGGAGGAGGGGATCCCGTTTCTCGATCTGCTGCCGATATTCCGCGCCAACTGTGCCGCCCACCATCGAGGCAAGCAACACTGTTACCATCTTCGAAACACCCATTTCAACGCTCGTGGCAACCGGGTCGCCGGCGAAGCGATGGCACCGTTTCTCGCGCGGCTCGCAGAACCCTAAAAAGGAGAATCGAAGTTGACGAACTCGCAGACGACGTCGGCCACGCAATCCGAAGAGGTCGAATCCTGGCATCGCGAGCAGGTCGATGCCGAAGACTACTGGTTCCAGCGCATTACTCTCGGACCGGATTTCGTGACCCCCGGCTGGTCGGACCCCGAGACCGAGAAGCTCCCTTTCTACGGTCTGCCCGACGACCTCACCGGGATGCGGGTGCTGGACGTGGGCTGCGCCGAAGGCTTCTTCTCGTTCGAGTGCGAGCGTCGCGGCGCCGCTGAGGTGGTGGCGATCGATTCCTTCCCGGATTCCGTTCGCCGGTTCAACATCTGCAAGGCCGCTCTGGGGTCGAAAGCGGTCGCGTATCTCACCAACGTCTATGACGTGACGCCGAAGGCCTTCGGTACTTTCGACCTGGTGTTGTTCTACGGCGTTCTGTATCACCTGCGGCATCCTCTTCTCGCGCTGGAACAGCTGCTCGGCGTCTGTACCGGGACGATGCTGCTGCAGACGGCGATCCACGAGGACCCGCGGCTGGTCGACACCCCCATGTCACGCTTCTATCCGTTCGGAATGGCCAGCGGCAAGAGCGGCGAGTACCATGATCCGACAATCTTCTGGATGCCGAACCGCAAGTGCGTGCAGGCTCTGACCGAGTCGATCGGCTTCCAGGACGTCGAGGTGGTGACCGCCAACGACCAGGTGTGCATCGTCCTGCGGGCCCGGAGCCCGGTGCAGGCCCCGGGAGCTGCCCCGGACCAGACCAAGGCCCCCTGGTCTTAGCGGTGGCGCCCGCTACCTGCTGCGCACGCCGACCAGAGCGGCGCTGACGGTCCGCAGGAGCGTGAGCAGGTAGAGTCGGATCGACCGCTCGCGGATGAAGTAGAGGTCGTACTCGAGCTTGCGCCGGTGGTCCTCGATGTCCCGAGCATAGGTGACGTTGACCTGCGCCCAGCCGGTGATGCCTGGGGGTACCGCCGTGCGGAACGCGTAGTAGGGGATCAGCTCGGTCAGCCGGGCGATGAACTCGGGGCGCTCCGGCCGCGGTCCGACCAGCGACATCTCGCCCTTGAGCACGTTGAGCAGCTGGGGCAGCTCGTCGATGCGGAAGCGGCGCAGCAGGTGGCCGATGCGGATGGTCCGGGGATCCTGCTCGGCCGCGAACTCGGGGCCGCGGGTCTCGGCGTCGCGGGCCATGGTGCGCAGCTTGAGCAGGGTGAACTGGCGGCCGAACTGCCCGACCCGCCGCTGGCGGTAGAGAACCGGGAAGCCGTCGGTGATCAGGACGAGGCCCGCCGCGAGGTAGAAGACCGGCGCCGAGACGACCAGCATCAGGCACGCCAGGAGGACGTCGACGATGCGGGTCAGACGATTGAAGAGTGTCCAATGCACGGCGCCGAAGCCGGGCTGGTGGAGGAACAGAGCCGGGGTCAGTGCCTCGAGCGGTAGCCGCTCCTCGAGCCAGGCCCAGATCTCCGAGGCGGCGACCACCGGCACGCCGGAGAAATGAAGGTTGGCGAGATCGTGGCCCATCTCCAGCGTGTGCTCGTCGCCGCTCGCCAGAATCACCATCGAGGCGCCCTGCCTTCGGGTCTCGCCGGGGATGTCCTCGTGCGCGAGCGAGGAGCCGTCGATCGGTGACCACGGTGCGGACGGCCGCTCGCGGAGAGCTGTACAGAAATCGTCTACGTCTTCTGGATCGCCAACCACCAGCGCCGGGAACCTTGTCCGGCTCCTCAGGCGCCAGGTGAGGAACCACCGGATGAGGATCAGCAGAAACGACCAGGTGGCGGTCGTCAGCAACAGCACGCCGCGCCCGAAGGCCCAGCCTGGAATGATGAATGTGACCAGGACGACGGCCGTCGTCCAGGCGCCGGCGGCCACCAGGACCCGGATGAGCACCTCCCGCCTGCGATGCAGCACCTCCGGCTCATACAGCTCTGCGGCGGTGGCCAGGACGAAGCCGGCTGCAAGAGCCGTGAGTAGCAGTCCGGGGCTGGCCAAGAGCTGGCTCCACTTCTCGGCGCGGATCCCGGGCGGGAAGCGTACGAGGTGTGCCAGCCAGACGGCCGCGATCATGGCGAACATGTCCGCGAAGGCCAGGAACGTGCGCAGGCGAGCGGCGTACGGCAGGTAGGCGCTCATGGCGGATCTCCGGACGAGCGGTTCCTGAGGCCTATAGCGCGGTGACCCGAACCACTTCTTCGAAGGTGGTGATGCCGTCCGCTAGCTTGCGCAGCGCCGCCTGGCGCAAGGTCTTCATACCGGCTCGGGTCGTCTCCCGCTTGATCTTCGGCACTTCGGTGCCGGCGATGATCATCTCCTTGACCTTCTCGTCGATCGGCAGAATCTCGAAGATGCCGCTTCGCCCCAGGTATCCGGTCTGGCGACATTCGAAACAGCCGGCCCCTTCGTGGACCTTGATGCGCTTGCCCCGCGGCACTGACAGTTGCAGGGCCTCGGCTTCCTCGGCGGTGAGGAAGCGCTCGGTGATGCAATGCTGGCAGATCCGGCGCACGAGTCGCTGGGCCATGGTGCCGATCAGGGTCGAGGCGACGAGGAACCGCTCGACACCCAGGTCCTCGAGCCGTGAAATCGACGACGAGGCGTCGTTGGTGTGCAGAGTGGAGAACACCAGGTGACCGGTGAGCGCCGCCTGGATGGCGTACCGCGCCGTTTCCGAGTCGCGGATCTCGCCCACCATGATGATGTCGGGATCCTGGCGCAGGATGTGCCTCAGGGCAGCTGCATAGGTGATGTCGATCTTCGGGTTGATCGCGGTCTGGTTGAAGGTGTCGTAGACCATCTCGATCGGATCTTCGATCGTCGTGACGTTCTGTTCGGTGCTAGCGATCGATTTGAGGGCGGAGTAGAGCGTTGTGGTTTTGCCCGATCCGGTGGGGCCGGTGAGCAAGATGATGCCGTGGGGGCGGCTGATGAAATCGGCGAACAGGCTGAGCTCCTCGGCATAGAAGCCGAGGCCGGACAGATCCTGCATCAGCACACCGGGATCGAAGATGCGCAATACCACCTTTTCGCCGAAGGCGACGGGCAGGGTGGAGACGCGGAGCTCGATCTCGCTGTCGCGCCGAACCGTTTTGATCCGGCCGTCCTGGGGCTTCCGCTTCTCGGCGATGTCCAGCCGCGCCATGGTCTTGATCCGGCTGACCACCGCGCGGTGGACGACACGCGGGATGCGCTGGATGTCGTGCAGGACGCCGTCGATACGAAAACGAACCAGGCCGTCGTCGCGCTTGGGCTCGACGTGAATGTCGCTGGCGCGCGAGTCGTAGGCGTGCTGCAACATGTACTCGACCGCGTGCACGATGTGCTGATCGCTCGATTCGATCTCGGCCTCGTTCTTCATGTGAACGAGCTGCTCGAGATTGCCGAGGTCGATGCCGACGGTCAGGTCGCGCTCCGCCTTCTTGACCGACTGCCGCAGGCCGTAGAATTCGGTCAATGCCTTGAGGATCTCGGGCTCCGAGGCGACGGCGATCACCAGGTCGCGGCCGGCGAGGCGTTTGAAGGAGTCGATCGCCTCCAGGTCGTAGGGATTGGCGCAGGCCACTTTCAGCATGCCGTCGACGATCTCCATGGGGATCATCCGGTGGCGTCTGGCGAAAGGTCGTGAGGTTTTGGACTCGATGAGATCGGCGTCGAGCTTCAGGGTGTCGATACGCACGCGTTCGAACCCGGCGTCTCTGGCGATGGCGTCGGCGATGACTTGCTCGTCGATCGGTTTCTCGCCGTTCGAGGCGCTCTCGAGACCCTGCTGAATAATGAACTCGTAGGCGACGGACCGTTGCTCGTAGGCCTTGGGCGAGCGCAGGTGCCGGGGAATCTTGCGTGCCTCGATCCGCACCTCTTGACACTGACTCTCGGTCAAGAGCTGCTGTCGGGCCAGGACGCTGGTGACGAGATCGGGAGTGAGGTACATGACAGTATTGCCCGGCCGCGGGCCGCCGGGTCGCCCAAGGGCTATCCGCATCTTATCGGATGCCCGCTTCTCCAGAACACATGCTTCGGACACGTGGCCGCGCTTGGCTTGATCTACAATCGCCAGCTCGAACCGATGATACCGACTCTCAGTGCCCTCGTCGTGGTATTGGCCTGTGCCTTTTCCTGGGTTGGCCTCGATCTCTTGCGCAAACTGTTGGCTGGTCGTGGGCGGGCCACGCCGATCACTTTCGCCCTGGTGGCCGCTCAGCTTCCGTTGTTCTTGGGCTGGGCAGTGATCCGCGGCGAGTGGCACATAGGCGCGTCATACTGGTGGCCCGGTCTCGGCAGTCTGGTGGTCAATCTGCTGGCCAACCTCGCCTACATGCAGTCCGTGCGGCTCTCGCCGATGAGTGCCACCCTGCCCTTGCTTTCGCTGACTCCGGTCTTCACCACCCTGTTGGGCATTCCGCTGCTCGCGGAGTGGCCGCGGGTGATCCAGGCGGTGGGCATTCTGCTGGTAGTCGCCGGCGCGTTCCTTCTCAACCGGAACCAGGAGTCGCCCACGGCCGGATCGGAGCGCCGCAGATTCTGGCGATCCATACCCACGGACAGAGGTGCGATCCTGATGATCTCGGTAGCCCTACTCTGGTCGTTGGCCACGCCGTTCGACAAGCTGGCGATTCGCCATGCGGATCCGGCGCTACATGCGCTGATCCTGGTGGCAGGTATCACACTCGGTCTATTCGCGGTGCTGCTTCGCCAGGGGCGCCTCGGCGAGATTCGGGATCTCCGTTCCAGCATCGGTCTCGTCTTGCTAGCCGCGGTTTGCAGCGGCGTGGCGATCTTCCTCCAGTTGCTGGCGATCCAGATGATCTGGGTGGGGTTGGTCGAAACTGTGAAGCGCGCGGTCGGGGCTGCCATGGCGCTGGCACTCGGCAGGTGGGTGTTTCGCGAGCAGGTTATCCGCCGGCAGGTCGCAGCGGTCGGACTCATGCTGGTCGGTGTCTGGTGGGTCCTGATCTGATTGCAGAGAATCCAGGGTTGTTTCCAGAGAAAAAGTCGACCAAGGCGAAGTTTTTGTGGTTGATTGGATATCGCGGAAGATCGGCACTCGATGTCGATATCTTTTCTTGAGCTTTCGAGCTACATCAGTAGAATTGCGATCATCATGATTACCGTCGAAAGACAGCTCGATCGAGTCCTGACCCTGTTGCGCAACATGATCCGCGAGCGCGGCTTCACTCAGCTCGAGGTGCAGGAGGCGCTTGGTTGGGGGCGTAGCTACATCAGCCAGCTCCTGACCAAACAGAAGTCTTTGCGGATCGAGCAAGTCTTGTTGATCCTGAACGTCATCGGAGTTGATCCGAGCGAGTTTTTCGGCGAGCTTTATCACTTTCCGAGAAAGCCGGCCGGCTTCAAGGGTGGCGGCGGATATCGATATGCGACGGGTTCTGAGATCTCCGAGGGTTCCGGCGCCGCCGCCCCGCCGGAAGAGCTCCGCCACGACTTCGGCGAGCTGAGGGCTCTGTTGCGAGGCCTGGTTCGACTCTTGACTGACAAGGGCCTGCTGGAGCGGGAAGAGCTCCAGGATGCCGCCCAGGCCTCGAGGTCCGGATCGCTGGTACCCGACGGTTGAGCCCGGTCGAGCTCGACTGGGCTTCGCGAGCTCCGCTCAAGGAGTGACGCGGCCGGTGAAGAGGTCGCTCATGAGTGCCCGCTTCAATCGGACGAGACCGTCCAGGTTCGAACGCTCGATGGTCTCCATCTCGGTCACGAAGGCAGATCGCTCGGCGATGGCGAGTTGCACATCGTACGGGGGAACGTCGACCTGATGGTTGACGATGTCTGCTTTCCGGATGTGTAGCAGGCTCGACTTGAAGCCTTGCGCTCGATCCTCGATCTTCCGCGTCACCTGCCCTAGACACTCGTAGAGCCAGGCCTTTGCCACCTTCTGGCGCGGCCTGACGCGGTAGATGTGCTGGTTCAGGACACCGCGGGGGCCTCGCCATATCCGCGGCCCGAACGAGACTCCGCGGACGCCGGCCCAGGCGAAGAGAAGCTCTCCGGCGTCGACGATCCAGCGCTCCCGAGGATTGCCATCGTAGTACTTGAAGTCGTTAGAGCCGTTGAGGTTCTGGATACGGATGATCGGAAGTCCCCGGCTCGACCACTCCGACGCCTTGAAGCCGCGGCCGTTCGTGAAGGAGCAGAGATCGCCGAGGCGCATCGAGGTCCAACCCCGGGGAGGGCAACGCTCGTCCCCGCGCCTTAGCGAGCCGGAACTGCCCACACCGCAGGCCAACAAGTCTCGCATGAAGCCCTGTTGAATCCTGCCATTTTGCTCGATCACTCGCCGGGTCGCCGTGATCGTGGTGTCGATGCTGGCCAGGACTTCCGCGATCCTGCGCTGGATTCGTGGAGGAGGCATGCGGAGCGGCAGCTCTGAGAGAATGCGGGTATTCAGGTTGCGCATCGTCTGGCCGACGGCATTCTCTTCCAGCCAGGCGACCGTGGTCGGCCACTGGAGCAGTTGGGACAAGAAATCGGAGCGGACCGCCGGCGCCGGCCGCACGCGCATGCTACCGGTGCCGCAAAGCCAGCCCTCTTCCTCCGGTGACACCAGAGCGCAGCGCCCGATCTTGCCTCGGCGGGCGAGGACGATATCTCCAGTGCGGACCTGGTATCTCTCGAGCTCCGCCGCCTTCTCGGGCGTCACGCGCTTGACGCGCGCGCTCGAGATCTCGTTGCGCGTCAGATCCCGCGGCATGATCACTGGAATGCCCTTCGAGACATAGTCGGCCGCGTGCAACTGGCTGCCGTACGGTCCGGTCTGCAGACCTGTACTCGAATCCACCAACTCGCCGAGCTGCGCACACCGCCAATTCTCGCGACTCATACCTTGGGTAGCCCGATTACTTCTTATAAGGATTTGATCTGACAGAAAGAGATCAAATCTATTTATAGGGCGAGAGGTGCAGCAGAAGGCGCTGCGCCTCGAACAGATTCTGTCGATTCTAAAGGTTATCGGAGTCGGGCCCGCGGAATCCTTTGGCGAGCTCTATCAAGTCCAGCCCTGGTCGACAGGAGAATCGTCGATGCCGACGATCTTCGGCTCTGAGCCGAATCGATCAACAGGTCCGAACGCGGCCGCCGAGAAGATCGTCGGTGAGCCCCAGCCGGAGTCGGGTCAGACCTTCGAAGGTCGAGCGCTCGACCGCTTCTAGCTCGGCGAGAGCTCGAGACTGCTCGGCGATCCACTGCTGGACCTGACGAGGCGGCACCCGAACGCGGTGTTCTGTCAGATCCCTCTTGCGGAGGTGCAGCAGACTGTCCTTGAAGCCCTGAGCGTGGTCGACGATTTCCTCGGTTGCCAGGTTCAACGCTTCGAACAGCCAAGCCTTGACCACACCGACTCTGGGATCGACACGAAAAATGTGCTGGTTCAAGACGCCTCGAGGCCCGAGCCAGAGCCGCGGACCGAACGACGAGCCCTTGACTCCGGCCCAGGCGAACAGCAGGTCGCCGCGCTCGACGGTCCACGCGGGTTCCGGGCGGCCGTCCCAATAGTTGAATCGGGTGGAGCCGTTGAGGTTTCGTATCCGAATGATCGGCAGCCCGTCCCGAGAGCGTTCGTCGGTCCTAAAAGGACGCCCATTGGACAAACGACACAGTGAACCGACGGCCCGCGACGGCCATCGCTCTGGCAGGAAGGCGTTCGAGGTTCGAGCGAGAAAATCAAGACCCGGCCCAAGGGTCAATAGGCGCCGGAAAGAAGCGATTCGCACTCTCCGTGTCTGTTCCATCACTGCCCGGGCTCTCGCGATCGATCGCGCCGTGCTGACGAGCGCATCGACAATACGCCGTTGCTCCGAGGCACTCGGAAGACTCAGCGGCAGGTCGGCGAGGATTCTGGTGTTGAGGCTGGGCATCGTCTGACCGACGGCGTGGTCGGCGAGCCAGGCGACCGTTTCCTTCCAACGCAGGACCTGCAGAAGATACCTGGCGTCGACTTGGCCACGTGGCCGAATGCGCAGGCAGCCTGTACCGCAAAGCCACCCCTCCGCATCGGATCCGATGAGTGCGCAGCGACCCATCTCGCCGCGCCGGGCCAGTACGATATCGCCAGGCTCGACCTGGTATCGGGCGAGTTGCTCGGCCTTCGAAGAAGCGACACGTGCGATGTTCGTGGTGTCGATGACGCCGTCCCTGAGGTCTTTGGGCATGATCACTGGTACGCCGCCGTTGACGTAGTCCACTGCGCGCAGCTCGCTGCCGTAGGGGCCGGTCCGGATCAGATGCTTGCCACCGAGGTCGCCGAGCCTCGCCCGTAACCAGGACTCATTCGTCATAGCCCAGCTCGGCCAGAAGCCCCATCATCTTGTCTTCCGCTTCGTCGCGCCGCGCCCGCAGGCCTCTGAGCGTTTCGAGCTCGGCCGGCATATCGATCGGCACCTCCGGCTCGACGATGGTGACGTAGCGCGAGATGTTGAGATTGTGGTCGTTGTCACGGATCTCGTCCAGGTCGACGACACGGGCGAAGCGCTCCTCGTCCTCGAAGGTACGGAAGGCTCCGACCAGGCGGGCGACGTTGGCGTCTGCGAGGTAGTTCTGGTTCTTGCCCTCCTCGACTTGCGCCAGCCCCTGCAC
>JAAELT010000510.1 GCA_024226315.1 bacterium
GGAGTTGTACTCGACCTCACTGATCACCCAGGCGAAGCCGAACAGGGCCTGGGACACGCCGAGGTTGATGCCGTCGGTGGCGGCGCCGGTGACGTAGGGCGGGTAGCCGGTGTAGATCGGGGTGATGCCGGAGGCGATCGCCGCCTGGCCGAGCGCGATCAGGCGGTCGACCATCTCCTCGAGGCCGGTCTTGCCGGTCGCCGGGTTGACCAGGCATCTACATCTAGGTTCCACCCACCTCGGTCAGGTTGCTTTACGGCTCCATTCGTTGGCCCTCACATCTAGGTTCATCTACACATCTAGGTTCCGAACTGCGTCTTCAGACGATAGTTCACGGCAACAGCCCTGCCATCTCGAGTAGCCGGCCTGAAGACCCAATGCGCGACCTGCCTCACGGCCATCTGGGCCCAGGCGTCACTCGTCGTCTTCAAAACCTCGATCGCATCGACGCAGCCGTCCGCGTCGATAACGGTTTGCATCTCGACGCGTTCGCTGTTCGTCAGGTAACCAAGCTCGCCCGGCTCGGGATGAGGTTGAGGGACGTGAATCCCGACAGGCTTTCCGACGCCTTCTCCGACTTCCAGTGGGCTCGATGCCCCGGGCCCGGGGGTGGCGCCGGCTAGCCGGCGGGTCGAGCAGAGTCGTTGCCGGAGTCGGTCGGAGAGGTCCCCCGCGGGCTCCAGCGCGAGGTACCGCCGTACTTCACGAAGCGCCTCTTGCAACTCATCGCCCTCACCTCCGATGTTGCCCGTGGCTATCGCATGGGCGAGCTCGGTGGCCGCCGCGCCCCGCAAGCTCGCGTCCTCGGTGGTGGCGAGGGCTTCCTTCGCCAGGGTATACGCTCGCGCATGCTCCTCGAGCCCATTGTGCGCGGCACTGAGACCGACGAGAGCAGGCAGCGACTGCCCGCCCGCCTCCTCGTTGACCCGTGTCAGGACCCGGGCCGCCTTCTTGTAGGAGCCCTTGCGAACCAGCGCCAAGCCCTTTTCCAGGAGCTTGTCATCCTCAGCCTGCGCCATCGTCCCGCCCTGGCCAAACGCAACCAGCGCGAAGAGGATCATGGCGGCGAGACACGGCATCTTTCGTCGTGGCTCGCCATGGTGTTGCTCGGTGCTACTGGACAATTTCAGGTTCCTCCCTTGTGAGGTGGCGGTTAACAAAGAAGAGGAGACTCTATCCGATTCCGCAACGCTCTTGATCACGGCGTTGCGCTGTTTCAGCAGCCTCGCCAAGTAGAGTTTCAGGACCAAACGATCGACCAGCATGCCGATGATACCGAAAGGTGATCTGAACTCGAGAACGTCGCTCACCGTCGTGCCGGTGGGGGAGGGTTCGAAGTAGTGGTCGTGGCGGAACTCTTTGAACTGACCGCGAGCGGCGCGGCGCGCCATAAGCGTTCTTGGGTGGAGTTTAGCAACTCGTCGTGAGGCAGGATCGGGACCTTGCTAGGAATTTCGACTCTCGGCTCCGTCTGGGCCGGCTCGGCCGGCCTCGAGCCCCGGGCAACTTGGGCCAACGGCGCCGAGCTCGATCTGCTCGTGATCCGCGACAACCGGCGCCTCGCCTTCGAGCTCGAGTCTCGCCTTCGGCCCCGCGCATGACCTGTCCCACGCTGGACGGCGATTCGGCCAGAGGATGTCGGGGTTGAAAGGCGTCATTGAGGCTCGCCCGGGCTTTTTTTGCTCTCAGCCCATGGATTGGGGGCGATTCGGTGCTGATCGGCTCTCTGGTCATGACCCGAGAGCTGATCCGGCTCTGTTTCACTCTCTGGTCATGGCCAGAGAGTCGTCTTTGGCGCTGTTTTGCTCTCTGGCCATAGCCACAGCGGCGGTTCCGGCTCTGTTTCGGTCTCTGGTCATGACCACAGCGCCGCGCAGGCTCTGTTCGGATCTCGGGGCCATGGCCAGAGAGCAAGAACAGGCTCTGTTTGGTTCTCGGGCCATGACCATGGAGCCGCGCAGGCGCTGTTCCGTTCTCGGGGCGATGACCAGAGCGCCGCGCAGGCTCCGTTCGGTTCTCGGTGGAATTGCCAGAGAGCCGTGCAGGCTCTGTTTGGATCCTGGTTTCTTTGCCAGAGAGCCGTGCCGGCTCCGTTTGGTTCTTGGGGCCATGGCCATGGAACCGCGCAGGCTCCGTTCGGACCTCGGGGCCATGAACAGAGGGAAGAACCGACCCCGTTCGGTTCTTCGGGCGATGACCAGAGCGCCGCGCCGGCTCTGTTCGGTTCGGCCTGGTCGGTGCGAGTCCCGCGGTATGCACGTGGTATCGTCCGTCGATGATCGGCGCTCGAGTGTTGACCGCGATCTTGGTGCTGCCGTGCCTCGCCGGTTGCGGAAGCGAGCCGAGTGAGGAACCGGCCTCCGACCAGGCGCGCCCGGCAGCGGTCGCTGACGATGGGCTCGACATCACGCGGCTCAGGGGAGCGCTCGGCGAAGGCGGCGCGGGGCTCTCGGACGAGGACGTCGCCTTCATCCACCAGAGCCTGATCGCCTCGGGCACGGAGTACACGCAGCAGGGCCTCGAGACGTTCCTCGAGTGGGAGCTCGAGGCCCGCGTCACGGCCACGCCCGAGAAGCTGGCGCTCTGGGTCATGCCGACGACCGGGAAAGTGAATGCGGACTGGACGCTCGAGATCGACCGCTCGACGGGCGCGGTCACCGAGGGCTGGGTCTCGACGTTCATGGAGCCTCCATCGGAATGACGAGAGCTGTTGCGACCTGTCTCGGCTGGCTGTCGATCGGCGTCCTCTGCCTGGGGCTTTCCCCCGGCACCGAGGACTGGGGCTCGGAGCTCGGCGTCGTGGAACGGATCGACGATCTGATCTGCTTGTCGACCCCGGGGAAAATCCAGGCCGGCGACCTCGTTCAGCTGTTCGAGCTCTTCGAGAAGCAGGCAGTCGTCGTCGCCGTGGTCGAGGAGGCCGACTCGAAAGCCTGCCGGGAAGCGTCGCATTCCACGTTGCAGGGCCCCTTTCACCGACTGCGTTCGGGCAAGTCGCCCTCGGAGCTCCAGCTTCCGGCCATCGCGGTGCTCGGGGGTCGCATTCCACTGACCATCAGGAACGGCTCGACCGCCGTTGACCTCGACGGTGACGGTGTGGGCGAGACCTTGCGCTCGTGTACCAGCCGAGAAGGCCTGCACCTCACGGTGTGGTCGGGAGAGCCTCTGACGGGTACCCGCAGATGGCACAGTTACTACTACCTGGGATACGACACCGATCCGACGTGTACCGAGCGAGACTACTGAGCAGCTCGGCGAGTGCCGCCGAGGAGAGCGCGTGGTCACAGCGGGATGATCGTGGGCTTTCGGATCTCGACTGACTTGCGAAGGCCGGCAATCCGGCTATTGATCTCCCAGACCTAGGTGGTCTCTTCCAGCGCATCGAGAAACAGGCCGCGGCCATCGAATCCAACACCGTCGGCGGTATGAAGGTCAGGCTGGCCAGGTGGACGACCTTGCCATGAGCTCGAAGCGAGTCGAACAGCGGTATCGCCCCCACGACGTCATAGCCGCTCCCGGCGCCCGCCAGGAGCACGCACCGGCTTGCGGCTAGAACGTCCTCGTACGGCTGAGAAAGCATCGTCGTCATCCTCTCACGGATCCCCGAGCCTGTTTGGGCTCGCTCGATGGGCGCGACCGACGAGGCTCCCGTGATGTCTCAGTTCTCGAACTGCTTGATCTTCAGCACGACCCGGATGCCTCCCCGGCGGGCGGTCTCGAAGTCCGGGTGCAGGCCGTCGCCGAGATTCTCGAAGTCGGTCGCCCAGATGTTGCTCATGATGACGTTCTGAGCCCCGA
>JAAELT010000511.1 GCA_024226315.1 bacterium
AGCGAAATCGTGCTACCACCGGCCGGTGCGCTGAGCACCGGCGAGATGCCGCAATTCGTGGTGGCGTTCGCCGGGGAGGCGATCGTCACACCCGCCGGCAGGTTGTCGACGAACGCCAGATCCCTGGTCGGCGTGCCGTCGTTGACGATGGTGAACGTCAGCGTGCTGATGCCACCCGGGCTGATCGGATTCGGCGCGAACGTCTTGTCGAACGTCGGCTGTGCATACGCGGCTGATGCCATGAACAGGACCGCGAGCAGGATCGTGGCGAAGAGTCTAGGGGAGCCAGGTGCCGGGGTGTGCTTCATCGAGAGACCTCTTGAGATGAGTTGTCGGTCGAGCGACGGGCGCTCGGCTGTTCTGATGCGAAGGACTCTGGACGGAGATCGGTGCCAAGGTCTCCGACCAACCGAACCAGTGCTGTTGATTTCACTCGCTCCGGGACCCGAAGCGCGATCTGTTTGTCTGCGCGCGGCTATGCTCGGCCGCGAACATTACGGCCAACATTACGATTCGGGCTGTGAGGGAAAAACGCAAAAAGGGAGAGCATAGAGCTCTCCCTTTCGGTCACCGACGGTGACGCGGCGAGCCGGATCCTCGGGACCCGGCTGCCGAACCTATTCGCGAGCCGCCGCTGGCTGCTTGGCAGCGCGGGCAAAGCAGTTGCCCGAGGTCGAGCCGGCGGTGATCGTCGCCGAACCGGAGATCGTGCAAGTACCGTCGGCGTTCAGGTGGTAGTTGCCGACGACGTCGATGACCGCGTTCTGGCCAATCTTCGCCTTGTTGCCCGAAGTCTGGTCGAAGCTCCCAGCGTCGACCTGCGCCGACTGCTCGACCGAGGCGATCGAGCCGCTGGCGGTGCCGGTCGAATGGACGTCGAGAGTGGTCGCCTGGATCACCGTCGAGTTGCCCAACTTGGCACTGCGCGAGGCGGAGAGCAGGATCGCGTCGGCGGCGACGTTCGAGCCTTGCCGGATGACCGCGTCGCTGCTCGCCAGGTCTCCGAACGAGACCAGGCTGACTCCGCCGCTCGAGGTCACGTCGCAACTATTGCCGATCCTCGCCTCTTTCAATGCCTCGGCCGAGATCTCGTCGGTCAAGAGCGTCAGGTTCTGGAAGATGAGGGCGCTGCCCTCCTCGGAGACCAGACCGAGGGTCTGGGCCGTGAGCTCCTGGCCGGCCGCGCTCACGCCGCCGCCGATCTCGACTCCCTTGCGGCCGTAGGCGCAGACCGCTTCGGCGTCGACGTCGAGAAAACCGCCGTCGCCGCGGAGCAGGATCTCACACGGCGAGACGATCTTCACCTTGCCGGTCGGGTCGAACTTGACCTTGACGTTCTTCACCTTGTTGCCGTCGAAGCCGAAGTCCAGCAGGTAGGCGTCGAGCTCCGCCTGGTCGAAGACGGTGACCGCGTTCTGCGCGGCGGCGCAATCCGCCGCCGTGTAGCCACCGTAGTCGATCGTCGACGCGTCCGGGCAACCCGTCGATGCGTCACACGCGTCGCCGGCGCCGTCGCCGTCGAAGTCGGCCTGATCGGGATTCGCGTCTTGCGGACAGTTGTCGAGCTCGTCGATGACGCCGTCACCATCGGTGTCGGCGCCGGGGTCGAGCACGGTCAGCGTGGCGGTCGCCGGCTCCGCCACCGGGGTGCCGATCTGCAACAGATCGCTGGTGACGTTGAGATAGCTCCCGGGGGCGGCGGTGGCCGGCACCTGGAGCTCGACGCCGAAGGTGCAGGAGCCGCCGGGCAGCAGGTTGCCGCCGGACAGGGTGAGGAACGAGGTGCCGTCGATCTCCGATCCCTCGCCACAGACGTTGTTCGCCGGCAGGCCGGTCGCTTCGAGACCCGCCAGCATGGCGCCGAGGTCGTCCGAAAAGGAAAGCTCGCTGAGGCTGCCCGCGCCCAGGTTCTGAACGGTGAAGGTGAGCGTCACCGTGCCGCCGACGTCGGCGTCGCCGTCGAAGGCCTTGCCGAAGCTCAGGAAATCGATCCGCAGCTCGTCGATCGCCGGGGCTCCGGTGATGACGCTGCGGCCGATCACGCCGGTCACCTCACTGGTCGTGTTGGTGGCGATGGTACCGAGCGGAATCGACGAAGGAACCTGGAGAGTGACGTCGAAGGTACACGTTACCCCCGCCGCCAGGCTGCCACCGGTGAGGCTGAGCAGATCCGTACCGCTGATCTGGGAGCCGGCGCCGCAGACGTCTGCCATGGTGCCACTGGTGCTCGCAAGACCGGCGAGGGCGGCCTCCAGGTCGTCGCTGAAGCTGATGTTCGTCACCGTCAGCTTGGGCTCCAGATTGGTGATCGTGAACCGGAGGGTCACACTGTCTCCCGGACCGACCGGATCGTCGACGAACTCCTTGGTCATCGCCAGGAAATCGTTGGCGACGGTCAGGTCATCCGTGGCGTTGTCGAAGACCACGTTCGGGACGCCGTCGATGGTCGCCAGGAAGACGTTCGTCGTGCTGCCGTAGGTATCGGACGCGGCACCGTTCGGCACCTGGAGCTCGACCTGGAAGCTGCACGAAGCTCCGGGGGCCAGGGTGCCGCCCTGGAAGGTCAGGAACTGATTGCCCGCCGATCCGGTGAGCGACGAGCCGGTGCCGCAGATGTCGTTCTGCGGCACCTCTGTCGACAGGGCCGCGAGGTTGTCCAGCGCGTCGTCGAGGTCGTCCTGGAAGACGATGGCGGTGGCGGTGGACACTGGGCTGGTGTTGTCGATGGTGTACCGCAGGATGACGGTGCCGCCGGGCAGGACCGGGTCGTCGACGAACTCCTTGGTCAGGGTCAAGCCGGCGATCCGAAGGTCGTCCGACGCCGGGTTCTCCGATGCCGTGACGCCGAGCACCGTGGCGACGACGCTGCTGGTGGTGTTGGGGTGGCTGCCGGCCGGGGCGGTCGAGGGCACGTCGAGAGTGACGCTGAAAGTGCACGACTCTCCCGGTGTCAAGCTGCCGCCGGTGAACAGGAGGGTCATCGTGCCGTCGATCTGGGAGCCGGCGCCGCAGACGTCCGTCAGCGGCAGGCCGGTCGCCACGAGACCCGACAGAGCCACATCCAGATCGTCGCTGAACGTGACCGCGGTGGCGTCATCGGGGGCGTTCTCGTCGTGGGTGAGGGTGAACTCCAGGGTCACGGTCCCGCCGGGAGCGACCGGATCGTCGGTGAACTCCTTCTCGAGGCGAGGCGCGGCGACCACGACCAGATCGTCGCTGGCGGGGCTGCCGGTCACGGTGCCTTCGCCCACCGTCGCGGTGATCTCACTGGTGATGTTGGCGTAGGTGCCGGTCGCCGCCCCGACGACGACGTCGAGGGAGAGGGAGAAGGTGCACGACGCTCCAGCATCCAGGCTCGCGCCCGAAACCGCCAACCTGGCCGGCGTGGCGTCCGTACCGGTGGGATTGAACAGCGGCGTATAGGTCGCCGTCGAGCCCTCGCCACAGAAACCGTCCGCCGGAACCGACGAAGCGGTCGGCAGGACCTCGTCGAAGACGTCCTCGAAAGTGATGTCGGTGGCGGCTTCGTCCGGGCTGGTGTTGGTGATCGTGAACTCGAGGTTCACCGACGCTCCGGCACCGACCGGGTCGTCGGTGAACTCCTTGGTCAAGGCCGGCGCGGCTTCGATGAACAGCAGGTCCGAGGCCGGATCGCCGGTGACAGCACTCCCGCCGACGGTGGCGCTGATCGCGCTGGTGGTGTTGAGGAAGGACCCGGAGGAAGCACCAGGAGGCACCTGCAGCGCAACGCTGAAGGTACACGAGCTCTCCGGCGGCAGGCCGCCGCCGGTCAGAGTGAGGACGCTGGTGCCGGTCAGGGAAGACCCCGAGCCACACGGATCGGTGAGGGAGCCGGTCGCCGCCAGGCCGGTGACCACGGCGTCCAGGTCGTCGGTGAAGGCGATGTCTGTGGCGCCGAAGTCACGGTCGAGATTGGTGATCGTGAGCTCCAGCGTTGCGGTGCCGCCGGGAGCCACTGGATCGTCAATGAACTCCTTGGTCAGCGCGATCTGACCCACGGTCACCGTGAGCGAGGCGCTCGCCGTGCCGCTCGACACCGGGTTGTTGCCGAACTGATTCGAGGAGATCAGCTCGCCGCTAACGTTCTCGAGCACACCGACCGCGCCGCCGATGACGTCGACGCTGACCGTGCAGCTGGATAGCGCCGCGACGGCCCAGGACCCGATGCCGGACCCGCTCAGGGTGATGACGCTCGACCCGGGCACGGCAGTCAACGCGCCGCCGATGAAGGAGCCGGCGACGCAGTCGCTGCCAGCGTTGGAGGGACTCGCCACCTCCATGCCCGAGGGCAGGTTGTCGGTGAAGTTGAGCAGGGTCGCATTGTTGGTGTTGGCGCTGTTGTCGATCGTAAAGGTCAGCGTGCTGCGACCGCCGAGGAAGACCGAGTCGGGCGAGAAGCTCTTGCTGAACGCCGGCCGGTCGGCGGCTGGTCCGGTCACCGTGAGGTCGTCGGTGGCGTTGACGTCGGTGTCGGCGCCGGCCTTGAACAGGTTGTCGGAGACGTTGAAGTAGGTGCCCGCGACGCTGGCCGTGGTGTCGACCGACACCGTACAGCTGCCGCCGGGACCGATCTCGCCGAGGGAAAGCGAAATCGTGCTACCACCGGCCGGTGCGCTGAGCACCGGCGAGATGCCGCAATTCGTGGTGGCGTTCGCCGGGGAGGCGATCGTCACACCCGCCGGCAGGTTGTCGACGAACGCCAGATCCCTGGTCGGCATGCCGTCGTTGACGATGGTGAACGTCAGCGTGCTGACCCCGCCCGAGCTGATCGTGTCCGGCGCGAAGGATTTGTCGAACGCAGGTTGCGCATGGGCGGCGGATGCCGTCAGCAGGGCGGCGAGCAAGATCGTGTTGCAGAATCTGAGGGAGATGAGTGCCAGGGTGTTCTTCATCGAAAGGACCTCGAATGATGTAGTTCGGGCGAGCGCCAGCCGCTCGGTTGCTGGATACAGAGAGACCTCGTACAGAAGCTGGCTCCCCAGCTTCCGAAACCGGAACACGGCAAGTTCAGGAAAGAGAATCGGTAAGGACTTACCCGCATACAGTAAGCCAGGCGCCACGAAGGCGCAAGTGGCGCAATGATCTACGGAATCCATGCCGGCGCCGTAAATCATTGATATATTGACATTTGCACGACCACAGAAGGGCTATGCCCAGAGTAATTGGTGCGAGCCGGGCACAATCCACCGAGGTCGTCCGCGCCGACACCAGTGGAGATGTGGGGCCGCTCGAAACAGGAAAAGTCGGCACGGCCCGGGCTAGGAGATCGCCTGCAGAGGACCGTGGACCGCGATCTTGTCCAGAAAGGCCTTGGCGCTTTTCAGAGCCGGGGTCTCGAATCCCTCGCTGAATCGATCGTAGACCTCTTTCAGAATCTCCCGAGCCTGGCCCGCTTCGCCCCGCGTGGCCAGCAGCTTGGCGAGGCTCATGGCGGCCCACAGCTCCCGGGACAGTCCCTGCTGACGCCGCGCGACGTCGAGCGCCTGCCGGAAGCAAGCCTCGGCCGCTTCCGGCTGCGAGCTCTGAAGCAGCTTGCCCTTGAGCCGTAGCAGCTCCGCCTCGTTCAGGCGCTCGCCGTACTCCTCCACCACCTCGAACGCCTCGGCGATGGTCGAGAGGCCCATCTTCACGTCGCCCGCGCGGGAGAACGCCGAGGCGACGATGCCGAGATAGGTGGGCACCATGGCGCGCGCGCCGGTGGAGCGCCAGGAAGCCAGGGCCTGACACAGCTCGGGGACCGCTTCGAGCGGCGAGCTCACCGAGCGCGCCCATCCTCTGAGCAGGTGGCCACCAGCAGACCACAGGGGCAGGCCGTGAACCCGTGCGATCTTGAGCAGCTCCTCGGCCTCGCGACGGGTCTCCTCCACTTCGTAGCGCATGAACAGCAACATTCCCCGATGATGACGAGCACAAGCGAGGCTCATCGGCTTTCCGAGCCGGCGGGCCATGCTCACCGCTTCGGTGCATTGGTCCAGTGCCTGATCAGGATAGCCCAAGATCCACAGCACCACACCCAGGGTCAACCGGCATTGCACCAAAGGCTCCTCGATCTCCATACTCCCTCGGCGGCGCGATCCGTCGAGCTGGAGTCCGGTCTCCAGATGCTCGCGCGCCAGCGCCGGCTCGCCCGAGTAGTACAGCGTGATGCCGAGGATCCGGCGGCCGAGGAGCTCGAGCGCGGAGTCGCCTCGCTCCCGCCCCTGCCTCAGGCAATCGTCGCCGATCCGGCTCGCCTCCCCGAACTCGGCACGCGTCACGCGGAAGAGCGCCAGACCCCATGTCGACGCCAGCTCAGCCGCCGGTTCGTCGAGCAGCCGGCTCAGCTCGCAGGCCCGAGTGTAGGACTGCCCCACCTCCTCGACACCGTGTCCCTTGGTCGCCACCAGGGCGTTGCCGAGCGCCGTCTGCAGCGCCAGCTCCTGACGCCGGCACTCGTCGTTGTCGGGTAGCAGCTTCATGAAGTCCAGTCCTCGATTGAGGTGGTGGACGGCCTCGCGGAAGGCCGAGCGACGGATCGACTTCTGGGCCGCCAGCACGTGGTACTCCACTGCCTTGCGATGGGTACGGCCGCGCTCGAAGTGTGTCGCCAGCGCGGCGGTGATCTCCTCCGGCCGATCCTCGTAGCTCGCCTCCAGGGCCTCCCCGATCCGGCGATGCAGCTGCACCCGCCGCGCCACGGTCAGGCGCTGGTAGAGCACGTTCTGATGCAGAGCGTGGCGAAAAGCGTAGCGCGTGGCGGACGAGACGCTGAGCCCTTTCTCGCTCGCGCGCAGAAACTGTCCACGCCGAGCCAGTGCCGCGTAGCGCCTCTCGACCTCCGCGACCTCCTCCTCGACGGCCGACGCCACCACCGCGGCTGAGAACTCCATGCCAGCGACGCTCGCAGCCTCCAGCAGACGCTGGTCTTCCTCGGATAAGGCCTCGAGCTTCTCCTGGATCATCTGCTGCAGACTGTCGGCGATCGCCAGCTCCCCGGCCTCCTGGTCGAGCTGCCAGAACCCGTCGCGCTCAACCAGTTGCTCGCGTTCGAGAAGGTCCTCGACCATGGTCAGAAGGAACAGCGGATTGCCGTCGGTCAGGCGGACGAACAGCTCCACCAGGTTCGCCGAACGCTGGCCGGTGCCCAGGCGCCTCTCCAGGTACTCCTCGAGCGCCTTGCGCTCCAGGCCCCGGAGCTCCAGGTCCACACACTGGCGGTGGATGCGCAGGTTCTGGTGCACCGCCTTCAGGGGATGTTTCTCGGTGCCGACGGGCGCCGGCCTGTAGGTGCCGATCAGGAGTAGCCTGGCCGGCTCGCGGCGCCGTGCCAGCGACGAGATGAGATCGACCGTCGAGTAGTCGCTCCAATGCAGATCCTCGAGTACCAGCACCATCGGGATCTCCGTCGTCAGCGCTTCGAGAGCGATGGCGATCTCGCGCAGCATCCGTCCCGGCGTGGCGTTGGCCACGCGGCGCTGGAGGGCTTCTTGCTCCTCGTCGCCGACCAGCGACGACATCTGCACCAGCCAGGTCGGCGCGTGCCGATTGAGCAGAGGTATGAGGTTCCCGGTGCCGGCGTCGCGGCCGACGCGCTCCAGGGCCTCGAGCACCGGCATGTAGGCTTCCCCCTTGCCGTAGAGCTCCTGGCACTGGCCGTAGGCGATGAGCCAGTCGGGCGTCTCGTCGGTCGACCCGCGGGACACGCGCGCCAGGAAGCTCTCCACCAGGGCGGTTTTGCCGATGCCGTTCTCGCCGGTGACGAAAACGACCTGGCGTTCGCCGCGCAGGGCCTTCTCGAGACACGCGTCGAGCTGTGCAGCCTCGTTCAGTCGTCCGAAAACCCTTGCGGGTTCTCTTGCGGCGGCTGGCAACGACCCGGCCTCCTTCTGTTCCTCGACCGCCATGGAGCCGATGAAACGATAGCCGCGACGCGGGTAAGTCTGGATGAAGCGCGCTTTCCTCGGGTCGTCCCCGAAGACCTTGCGCAGCTCGCCGATGCAGCCCTTCAGCACCTCCTCACCCACGAACGCTCCCGGCCAGGCGGCCTCCAGCAGATCCTCCTTCGAAACCAGCTGACCCGCGTTCTCGGTCAGGTGCCTGAGAACGGCGAAGGCCTTGGGCCTCAGGGCAACCTCTTCGGAGCCCCGGAGCAGGCATTGGTTCTGAGTGTCCAGGCGAAAACTAGAAGTATCGATCCCCAGATCGATCATCTTGCACTCCTTTGATCATAGACAAATCTATCTAAAGTAATAACTCTTCGCTGGTTTCCCCGCTTCCACCCCAAGGCGTTCGTCAAAGGGACTACCAGTATAGCGCCAGGGTCGTTTCTTACCGCCCCGTCACCGTTTCTTCACCCGGGACTAACAACTCTCTGACCGGCGGTTTCACTCCTCCGTCACCCCCCTCATACACGTGCTTCACGACTTGCCGCTGGCCGGCCGGTAGGTTGTTGACCGTGGCGAGCGCAAGCCACGACGGACCTCCCGGAAGCGCCGGGAGCACAGTTCCGGCCGGGCCGTCCGTTTTCTTTCATTGTCAACGGATCTATAGGGATCCAAAGGGGGACATCATGTGTAAGCGCACTTTCCAGCAGGCGGTTTCGTGCTTCAGAACCAAGGTCGCGAAGACCGCCATTCTCACCATGGGGCTGCTCGTGGCCGGTACGGCCCTGGCCGAGGACGAGATCCTCGAGCTCGACCCACAGCACCACTGCATCTGGCAGCTCCTTCAGGATCTGCTGGACTACCTGAACAACCTGATCTGCTAGCAGCAGAGGGCCCTCTCTCGGCGAGTGCGTCACTGACTCGCCGAACGAGCCCGAGGGCGGCCGGGCGACCGGCCGCCCTTCTTCTATCCTTGAAGACAATGATCTGATCATTCCGGCCTCGCATGTAAAAGGGCTCGATAATCGTCTGCTCGGTGCGGCTTCTCCCATAACTCGTAGAGCCGAACAAGTCGCTCTTGGGCCAGCTTCGTATAGATCGCTTCGGCGCCTCTCGCAGCCTCAAGAGCTCGGTGACTTTCGATCAGACAGATTTCGGCCGCTTCATACTGCCCGATCTCGGCCAGATAAGCACCGATCAATCCGTCTAGCTCCGCGATCTCCCAATGTTCGTCCTCCAGCTTCTGCCGCAACACGGCCTGAGCACGGCCGAGAAGCAGCTCAGCGGTGGCCAGATCGCCCAGCTGGAGCACTAGCCCAGCAAGGTTCCTTTCGGCCCGGGCAATGGCATGGTGGCCGTCGTCGAATAACTGACGCCTCAGCTTCAACGCCTCGACGAATTGCTCCTCTGCTTCTTCGATTTCGCCCTGTGCCTGGAGCACCCTGCCAAGCGCGCTCCGCACCGAGGCGATTCGACTGTCCACGGGGTCTTGGGTGCTCAAGTCGATGTGCAGGGCTTGATCCAAGAGCGCCTTCGCGCTCTCCAACCGCCCCCGGTTGAAGTCCAACATCCCGAGATTGCGGAGGTGGATGGCAAGACTCGGGTCCTTGGGATCGACGAGCTGCCGCTGAATATCGAGGGCCCGCCGATATAGATCTGCCGCCCGATCGTAATTCCCCTCGCGCGCTCGAACCGTCGCCAGGTTACTCAGTGGCGCGACCAGATCCGCCCCGGCCATCCCCAACCGCTGTCTCATCTCGAGTGCGTCGAGCGTCAGACGCTCTGCGCCATCGTAGTCGCCACTGCGGTATAGGAAGGCTCCCTTGTTCAGCAACAGCTCAGCGGTCGTCGGATGATCGCTCGGATGATGCAAGCGCATGGTCGCGAGAGCCTGATTGAGCGATGCCAAAGCCTCGTCATCGTGACCCAACCGGCCATAGATTTTTGCCAGTGGATCATTCAGCAATTCGGCCAGGAGATCAGGCTCGGCTAGAAGATCTTCGGTGATTTCCTTCTGGGCGCGATTGAGGAACTCCAGGGGTGTGACCCGATTCCCCGTCTCGTCAGGATCGATGACCTCGATGACGTCGCCCAGGAGCTCGGCGGTCCGTCCAGCAAGTGCTCGAGCCTGCTCGGTTCGTGCCCTTTCTTCGGCCGCCTGCCGCCGCAATGAGGTCATGGCGACAGTCGAAGACACGAGGATAGCCATAAGGGCACCCGCCGCCACCAGACGCCACTTATGCCGGAGGGCGAACTTCCCGGCCAGATAGCGGAAGGTGCCCTCGCACGCGCTGACCGGCAGGCCGTTCAAGTGTCGCCGGATGTCGCGGGCGAACTGTTCGACGGACCGGTAACGCTCCTCGGGCTTCTTCTGCAGCGCCTTCAATACGATGCTGTCGAGGTCGCCGGCGAGCTGCCGCCTCAATCGATCGGGCCGGGTGCCACGCGCCAGGCTCACGGACTCGGGGGTTCGGCGCCGGCGGTCCTTGCCGACCTCGACCTCCCGCCCGACCGCGGTGCTGGGCCGCGACGGCGTCTCTCGACAGATCGCCTGATGCAGCCTTAGCGTGCCCTGGTCGAAGGGATAGGGGTCGTGGCCGGTGAGGATCTGGTAGAGCAGCACGCCCAGCGCGTAGACGTCGGTAGCGGTCGTCACCGGCGCCGCCTGGAGCTGCTCCGGCGCCGCGTAGCGCAGCGTCATGGGCTGGCCGCCGAAACGCGTCGCCGCCGAGGTCGAGGCGTCCGGGTCCAGCAGCTTGGCGATGCCGAAGTCGAGCAGCTTGGGGACGCCGTCGGCCGTCACCAGGATGTTGCCGGGCTTGAGGTCACGATGGACCACCAGGTTCTGATGCGCCAGCTGCAGCGCCGAGCACACCTGCAAGAAGAGCTCGAGGCGCTCGCGCACCGAGAGTCGACGCCGCTCGCAGTACTCGTCGATCGGCAGCCCTTCGACGTACTCCATGGCGAAGTACGGCACGCCGTCCCGGGTGGTGCCACCGTCGAGGATGCGGGCGATGTTGGGATGCTCGAGGTCGGCCAGGATCTGGCGCTCGGTCTCGAACCGGTACCTCAGCTCTTCTGAGACCTTGTCGCCCTCGGCCAGCTTGCGATGTTGGATCCGCTTGAGCGCGACCTTCTTTCGGAAATCATCCTGCCGCGCCGCCAGGAAAACGTCCCCCATGCCGCCGGTACCGAGCCGCTCGATCACCTTGTACGGACCGATCCGTAGCCCGGTCTCGTCCCTCTCGGCGATCGCCACGCCGAGCGCGGTCTCGACGTTCGTTGCCGGCGCGGGGCGCGCGGGTGGAGGAACTATCGGCTCCTCCAGCAGGCTGACGCACTCGTCTTCGTAGCTGAGCAGCGAGTCCACCTCTCGACGGAGCTCCTCGTCGCCCGCGCACAGGTCGTCGAGGAGCGGCCCCCTCTCGTCCGCCTCGCAGGGTAGAACCCTGTCGAGCAGCGCGGTCACGCGCTGCCAACGCTCCGGTGTCATGTCAGGCATCAGCGCTCCAGGCGCCGCGGGAGCGGCGCTAGCGACACCCCACCGCCCCATCCCAGGTCTCGATATGGTATCGCGCCAAACGGGACGGATTTCGTCTCACGTCGCCTGATCTGCCGAGATGAGCTCGCGGCGCAGCCACAGCAAAGCGGCGTTCCAGTCGCGGTGCACGGTCGCGCGCCCGATGCCGAGAGCGATCGCGACTTCCTCCAGCGTCAAGCCGCCGAAGACGCGCAGCTCCACGATGCGGCTCTGGCGCGGCGCCAGGTCGGCCAGGCCTTCGAGCGCGTCGTCCAGCGCGATCAGATCCGGTGCCTTCTCCTCCGCAACGGCCAGAACCTCATGGATTGGCACCTTCGGCACGTCACCGCCACGCTTCAACCTGCTGCGCCGCCGCGCGTGGTCCACCAGCACCCGCCGCATGAGCTTAGCCGCCACCGCGAAGAACTCCGCCCGGTTGCGCCAGCGCACCTGCCGCTGACCCTTGAGGCGCATGTAGACCTCGTTGACGATCGCGGTCGGCTGCAGGGTGTGACCCGAGCTCTCGCGGTGGAACTGGCGGCTGGCGAGCCGGTGCAGCTCGTCGTAGACCACGGGCATGAGCTCGTCGAGCGCGGTCGCGTCGCCACCGCTCCAGGCGTCGAGGAGGTCGGTGACTTTGCCAATCGGCCTGGCCATAGCGTGGACGAGTGTAGCCGGATCACGAGGTCCCCGCACGCGCCTCGACGAGCTCGCCTCTCCCCTAGAAGTTCCCGCTCGCTCTCTTGATAAGATATATTACTGAAGCTGCAATACAGAAAAACAGAAATCCTGCGAGCATTCCAGGCGCCATAAGAAGCATCTTAGGGTATCGCCCCGGCGGGAAAAAACCAAACCCGGACACTACGGCGATAAACGTAAACGGAATCGTGACCAGCACCAGAAGTATCACCAGTAGACCGCCCTGCAGCGGCGAGGCAAGGATTGCCTTTAGCCATGCCATGTAACCCAATCGCCCCATCCTCGCCGCCTTGTGCCTCAGGCGCGGCATGACGGCGTCGAGAATGAAAGAACTACGTTTTCGCACTACTGAGAGCTCAATCTCGATTTCGCTCAAAGACATGCCTCCGCGGAAAAGCCCTTTCGCTTCTTCTAACACGTCTTCGAGTGCGTCGTTCTCAATCTGATCTCCGTGAGACATCGTAGGCTCCCCTTGTCCTGGAGCTGACAGAAGATCGGGCCCCTCCATTCCGGGCGGCATCGTCGCAGCCCTCATAAGAGAATAGATCTCGCTCCTCGTCGTCTCGGGTTAGCGACGGCGCGCGCGATGGCCGCGATGTTCCTGCGAGAACACCTGGACGGCCCGCGACGCGGGGCCGCGAGCCGCCCGGGGATGGGATTAGTTAGCGCTGAATGCGACGGAGAATCCGAGCACAACGCGCCAGAACCCGCCGAACGGCTGGAAATCCGCGACCAGCAGCTCAGAAGCGGCCCAATCCGCGGAAAATCCGCGGCCGACCCGCTCAGAATGCGACGAGCGGCCACAAATCGGCGCCCGGCCGCTCAGGAACGGCCCGAACCGCGAAATATCGGCCCGCGGAGCTCCGGAAAGCGCCGAACGGCGGGAAATCGGCGTCAGAGTCGGGATGAAAGCTCTGCGCCAATGGCTTTTCGCTCGAAAACCTGGTTCGAAGGCTTTCAGCCAATGGCTTTTCGCTCGAAAACCTGGTTCGAAGGCTCTGCGCCAATGGCTTCTGGCTCAAAAACCTGGTTCGAAGGCTTTTCGCCAATGGCTTTTCGCTCCAGAACCTGGTTCGAAGGCTCTGCGCCAATGGCATCCCGAGAGTTGGGAACGGCGCGCCGGCCGAGACCGCCTGGTCAGACGTGCTGGTCGACCAGGATCGGGTTGCCGTCCGGGTCGACGACGATGAAGCTGGCCGGCCCGGTGGTGCTCTCGTCGGCCTCTTGCTGCAGCTCCACCCCCTGAGCCTTCAGCTGACGCTGCAGCTCGCGGACGTCGGTGAAGGAGTCGAGCTTCTGGGCGTTGGAGTCCCAGCCAGGGTTGAAGGCGAGGATGTTCCTCTCGAACATCCCCTGGAACAGCCCGATCGCGGTATCGCCGTTCTTGAGGATCAGCCAGCCCTGGGAGGCGTCCCCGCCGAAGGCCTCGAAACCGAGCTTCTCGTAGAACTCCCGCGAGGCTTGGATGTCCTTGACCGCCAGGCTGACCGAAAACGCACCGAGCTCCATGTTCTGCTCCTTTCAAGTTGGGTGTCTCACGGGACTTTACCAGTTGGTCTGTGCACCGCCTGGACGAGTGTAAGCTAGCATGGCTGGGCGGCGGCGGCGCCGCCCGTTGCCACGCCGCCCTGACACCTTGGCTCGCCCATCGCGGGGATCGGTTAGACTGCCCAGCGACGAGCCTGGTATCAGACTCGGTACCGACGAGCTCTGAAAGGAGAGGACTCGATTTTGGACGCCTGGTTGCAGGAGTTGCTGAGGGCAGTCAAACGAGGGCTCGAGCGCCGTTATGGAGACCGTCTCCAGGGTCTCTATCTTTTTGGATCTCATGCCCGCGGCGAATCGGAGACCGACTCGGACGTGGATCTGCTCATCGTGCTCGACGACGTTCCCGACTACGTGGCGGAGGTGCGGCGCGTCGGCAAGCTGATCTCCCCTCTCGCGTTACGCTATGAAATCAGCATCAGCAGCGTCTTCTTGTCCAAGTCGGACTGGCTCGAAGCCGACGGCCCTTTCTACGCCAACGTCCGCCGAGATGCGATCGCCGCATGAAGGAAGGAACTCGGAAGCTCCTCGCCAAGGCGGAACGGACGCTCGAAGCTGCGCGCGGCCTGCTCGATCTCGACCACCCTGATTCGGCCGCGGGGCGGCTCTACTATGCGATGTTCTACGTCGCGGAAGCGCTGCTCTACGACCAGGATCTGGAATTCAGTAAACACAGCGCCGTTCATGCTGCCTATGGGAAACACTTCGCCAAGACTGGTGTTCTCGACCCCAGGTTTCACCGTTGGTTGCTCGACGCATTCAATACGCGACTACAAACCGATTATGGATTCGACATGATTCCCAGCGTCAGCGCGGTGGAGACCATGCTGACGCAAGCGACGGCGTTTCTCACTGCCGCCCGTGAGTACCTGGAGAGCACCCGAGACGATCTCGAGGCCCGGAGGCCGTAGAGTTCCCCGTGGGCGCGAAACACGCTTGCCCGAGGTCGATTTGACCAACCTGGCTTCATCGGGTTTCAGACAACGCCTGGACGACTGCATTCAGTGCGGGCTGTGTCTGCCGGCCTGCCCGACGTACGACGTGTTCCGCACCGAGATGGCGGCGCCGCGGGGCCGGATCGCCCTGATGCGGGCGGCGGCGGACGCCAGGATCGGGCTGGACGGCGCCTTCAGGCGGCACATCGAGGAGTGCCTGGGCTGCCGTTCGTGCGAGACGGCGTGCCCCTCCGGAGTACGCTACGGCTCGCTGCTCGAGGACGCGCGCGAGGCGATCGAGGCCGGGCGGGAGAAATCGCGTTTCGAGCGCTTCGTCAGGTGGCTCGCTCTGCGCCAGCTGCTCCCCCACCGGGGACGCCTGCGAACGCTCGCCGGCCTGGCGCGTTTCGCTCAGGCGCTTGGGTTGGCACACTTGGCGGCGAAGTCGACGTTCCTGCCCTCCTGGCTGCGCCGGCCGGCGGCCCTGCTGCCACCGAGCTCCGGCGCGCGGACCGGCCGTGAGCCGGCCCCGGCATGGGGCGAGAAGCGAGGCACGGTGGCCTTCTTCCGCGGCTGTGTGCAAGACGCCTTTCTCGCCGGCGTCAACTCGGCGACGGTCCGCGTGTTGCAGCGCAACGGCTACGAGGTTCACTTTCCCGAGGGTCAGTCCTGCTGCGGCGCGGCGGCTCTGCATCTGGGCGAGGCACCGCTGGCCAGGGAGCTGGCGCGGCGCAACGTCCGTGCGTTCGACGCCGGCGGAAGGGAGGTCGATGACTACGACGCCGTCGTCACCAACGCCGGCGGCTGCGGCGCCGCGCTCAGAGAGTACGGCGAGCTGTTCGCCCACGGCGACGAGGACAGCGACGGCGCGCGGCTGTTCGCCCGCAAGGTCCGCGACGTCAGCGAGCTGCTGGCCGACGACCTGCGCGCCCCGGAGCTGCCGATCGCCAAACGCGCCGTCTACGTCGACTCGTGCCACCTTCGCCACGGCCAGCGCGTGGTCGATCAACCGCGGGCCGTGCTCGGCCGGATTCGGGATCTCCAGCTCGTGGAGCTGGAGCGGCCGGACGCCTGCTGTGGCAGCGCCGGGGTCTACAACCTGACGCAGCCGGAGATCGCCGACCGCGTGCTCGACGCCAAGATGGACGACATCCACCGCGCCGACGCCGAAGTGATCGTGACCACCAATCCCGGCTGCCAGCTGCAAATCGCCCAAGGCGTCGCCCGCGCGGGCTCGGGCGCCGAGGTGCTGCATCTGATGGAGCTCCTGGATCGAGCTTATGGGCCATAGACTGCCCATCGAGCACTTCGATCGGCGGGTCCTGATCTCGGACCCGGCGGAGTGCCTGACCTACGAAGCCGACGCCGGCACCGACCGCGCGCTGCCCGACGGCGTCTTCTATCCCGAGAGCACGGACGACGTGCGCCGCCTGGTGCTGTGGGCAAAGGAGCGCGGCGTACCGCTGGTGGCTCGCGGCGCCGGCACCGGGCTGTCCGGCGGCGCCGTCGCCGAACGTGGCGGCATCGTGGTGGCGCCGACCCGCATGAACCACATCCTCGAAATCGACGACGCCGGCCGCATGGTGACCGTCGAGGCGGGAGCCGTGAACCTGGACCTGGAGCGCGAAGTGCGGCGATCTGGTCTGTATTACCCGCCCGATCCGTCGAGCGGACGCTCCTGCTGCATCGGCGGCAACCTGGGCACCAACGCCGGTGGTCCCCACTGCTTCAAGTACGGCGTCACCACCAACTACGTCACCCGCGTCGAGACAGTTCTCGCCGACGGTACCGTGGCGCGACTCGGCGGCCGCGCGCTGGACGCCCCGGGGTACGACCTGTGCGGCCTGATGGTCGGCGGCGAGGGGACGCTGGGCATCGTCACCGAGGCGACCCTGAGGTTGCTGCGTCAGCCGCCCGGCGTGCTCACGCTGATGGTCTCGTTCGAGTCGCTCGAACGGGCGGGCGAAGCGGTCTCGGCGGTGATCGCCGCGGGCCTGGTGCCCGCGACGCTGGAGGCGCTCGACCAGAGCGGCATGAAGGTGATCGAGGGATATTGCCGAGCCGGCCTGCCGGTGGACGCCGGGGCGGCGCTGATCGTCGAGGTGGACGGCCACACCCAGGGGCTCGAGGCCCAGCGGTCGGAGCTAGCGGCGGTGTTCGAAGAACACGGCGGCTTCGATCTGCGCCTCGCACGTGACGAAGAAGAGCGGCAGCGGATCTGGTACGGCCGTAAGAGCGCCGCCGGGGCGATGGCCCGGATCGCGCCCAGCTATTACCTGACGGACCTGACGGTACGGCGCAGCCGACTGGCCGCCGTGCTCGCCGAGATCCATGCTATCTGCGCTCGACATGGACTCGAGACCGCCAGCTTCTTCCACGCCGGCGACGGCAATCTGCACCCCATGATCCCCTACGATCCGCGTGATGAGGACTGGACCGCGCGCGCCCACGAGGCGATCGAGCAGATCACCACCCTGTGCGCGGCCGAGGACGGCAGCATCACCGGCGAGCACGGCGTGGGCATGGAGAAACGGGAGTACATGCCCCTCATGTACTCCGGCGCCGAGCTCGCCGCCATGCGCGACGTCAAGCTGGCTTTCGACCCGGAAGACCTGTTCAACCCCGGCAAGGTGCTGCCCGCCGAGCTTCCCGCCCCGGAGCTGGCCGAGCCGGTGACGCCGTCGGGCAAGGTCGTGGCGCCGGCCTCGGCCGAGGAGGCCGCGGGGGTCCTGCGCGCGCTTTCCGAGGGCGGCCGGCGCGTGCGCATCGGAGGCAGCGACGCTCCGCGAGGCGACAACGGCACGACGCGCGGCGACCGCGGCGAGGTCCGGATCACGACCTCGAGTCTGCACGGCGTGCGCGCCTTCGCGCCGGAAGACCTCTACCTCACCGTCGGCGCCGGCACGAAGCTCGAGGAAATCACCGAGCAGCTCGTACCGAAAGGTCTGCTGGCGCCGCTGCTCTCGCCCTGGCCGGAGACCACCGTCGGCGGCCTGGTGGCGACCAATCTCAACGCGCCTCTGCGCATGCGCTACGGCGCACTGCGCGACCTCATGCTGTGCGCTACCGTGGCGCTGGCGGACGGCCGGGTGGTGCGCGCCGGCCGGCCGCTGCAGAAAAACGTCGCGGGCTACGACCTGCCGAAGGTGTTCGTCGGCTCTCACGGCACGCTCGGCCTGCTCGTCGACGTGACGATCAAGCTCTCACCGGCGCCGCGCGCTCGCCGCACCCTGGCGCTGACCACGGATCGCGGCGAGATCGCTCTGGAGGTGGCCGGCGAGACTCTGGCGCACTGCCTGGTGGCGTCGGCCCTGGTACTCGAGCCGGCGGACGCCGGCGGCTGGACCCTGCTCTATACCGCCGAGGGCATGGCGGAGGAAGTGGACGCCGAGCTCGCCGACCTGGAGCGCGCCTGGCGCGGCACCGGCGAGGTACGCGAGGTCGAGCGCTCTGGCAGCGAGGCCTGGGCGGCGTTCCTGCGCTCGGCGGACGCCGACAGTCTGCTGGTGCGGGCGGGCGTGCCGGCGAAGGACTTGCAAGCGTATCTCCTGGCGCTGCCCGAAAGACCCGGAGCCCGCTTCTTCGCCGATCGCGCGGCCGGCCTAGCCTACGGGACCTGGCGGCCGGACGGCGCCGGCGAAGCCGGTGACTGGATCGAGCAGCTGCGCCTGGGTGCGGCGGAGCGCGGCGGCTACGTCGTGACCGTCGCCGTCCCCCCGCGGTTCGAAGACGGGGTCGATCGCTGGGGATACGAGCCCGATGGCCTGGCGGTCATGCGGCGCCTGAAGGACCGTTGGGATCCGGCCGGGATCCTGGAACCACGGACCTTCCTCGGACTCTGATCATGGCGAGCTCCGATTCTAAGGATACGAAACGCGGTGCCGGCGCGCCGTCTCGATCCGGCGTCAGCGACCTGGAGCGCGCGCTGGCCGCCGAGGAGCGCAGCGACCTGCGCTTCCGGGCGCTGTTCGACCGCACCAGCGACGGGGTGTTCATCTACGACCTCGACGGCAAGGTGGTGGCGGTCAACCAGAAGGCGGCCGAGATGTCCGGCTTCGCGGAAGCGGAGCTGATCGGCCGCTCGTTCATCGACTCGGCCGCGCCCGACGAGCGGGCCCGTGCCGCGGAGATCTTCCAGGCGCTGCGCGACGGCGAGGAGATGAAGCCGTACGAACGGACGGTGCACCGCAAGGACGGCAGCGAGCTGATCGTCGAGATCACCGCCGCGCTGGTCCGCGACCGCGCCGGCAACCCGCATCACGTGCAGAGCGTGACCAGGGACATCACCGAGCGCAAGCACGCCGAGGCCGCGCTGCGCGAGAGCGAGGAGCGGTTCCGAACCCTGGTGGAAAACGCGCCCGAGGCCATCGTGGTGCTCGACGCTGCGACCGGGCGCTTCGTCCAGTTCAACGAGAACGCGCTCCGGCTGTTCAAGTGTGGACCCAAGGATCTGGAGCGGCTCGGCCCGGCCGATCTTAGCGCCTCACCGCAACCGGACGGCCGCTCGCCGAGCGACGCCGTGCCGGAGTACGTCGAGCGGGCGATGCGCGGCGAGACGCCGGTCTTCGAATGGTGGCACAAAGATCTCGAAGGCAATGAGATCCCCTGCGAGGTCCGCCTGGTCAGCCTGAGCGCCAAGCACCCCAACCTGATCCGTGGCAGCATCACCGATATCACTGTGCGCAAACGCCTGGAACAAGAGCAGCAGGCGCTCGAGGCCCAGATGCAGCGGGCCCAGAAACTCGAGAGTCTGGGCGTGCTGGCCGGCGGTATCGCCCACGACTTCAACAACCTGCTGGTCGGCGTGCTGGGAAACGTTACGCTGGCTCTGGAAGAGCTGGAGCAGGGTCATCCCTTGCGGGAGCGGATCCAGCAGGTCGCCCTGGCGGCCAGCCGAGCCTCGGAGCTGACCAGCCAGTTGTTGATGTACGCCGGCAAAGGGCCCACGAAACAGGAGCTGAGCGACCTCAACGACCTGATCCCCGAAGTCGAGACGTTGCTCGGCGCAGCGGTCTCGAAGAAGACGCGGCTGCGCTACGAGCTGGCGCCCGAGCCGCTCTACGTATTCGGGGACCGGTCTCAGGTTCAGCAGGTGGCGATGAACCTGATCACCAACGCTTCGGAGGCCATGGGCGAGACCGGAGGCACCGTGACCGTGCGCACGGGCACATGGCAGGTCGATCCGGCGGACCTCCCGGACAGCGACGTCGGCCAGGTCGCCGAGGGCGGCACGTATCACCTGCTGGAGGTCACTGACGAGGGGCCAGGCATCGACAACGAGATGCGCGACCGCATCCTCGAGCCGTTCTTCAGCACCAAGTTCCCCGGACGCGGGCTGGGACTGGCGACGGTCACCGGGATCGTCCGCAGCCACCGTGGCATCCTGCAGGTCGACTCCGCCCGTGGCGGCGGCGCCTGCTTCCGCGCTCTGCTGCCCGCGGCCGAGCCGCCGAGCGGCCCGTGGCCGAGCGAGCCGGCGAGCGCGGCCGAGCTGGCCGGCTGGACGGGCAGCGGCAAGGTGCTGGTGGCGGACGACGAGGAGCTGGTGCGCAGCGTGCTCGAGGAGCATCTGCGGCACCTGGGCTTCGAGGTCGTGCTCACCCGCGACGGCCTCGAGGCGGTGACCGTCTACCGGCAGCACCGGCACGAGCTGGTCGCCGTCCTGCTGGACCAGACCATGCCGGTGATGGACGGCGTGGAGGCCGCGCGCAAGATGCGGCAGATCGGCGGCGAGGTGCCGATCATCATGCTGAGCGGCTATGCCCGGGAGGAGCTCGCCGGCCGGATCCTCGAGAGTGGCATCGCCGACTTCATCCAGAAGCCTTTCGATGTCGCCGAGCTGCGCCGCGCCCTCGCCGAGCTGCTGGGCTGAGATCCGATGCGCCTACTAACCCTTCCCGGCCGCGAGCGGATCCAATAGATCGGTGGGCCCCGACCGGTGAGCCGCGGAGCATGAAATGAGCGAGATCTTCATCAGCTACGCGCGCGAGGACAAGCAGGCCGCCCAGATGCTGGCCTCGATCCTCAAAGAGCACGGCTTCTCGATCTGGTGGGACAGGAAGATCCCGCCGGGGAAGACCTTCGACGAGGTTATCCAGGGTGCCCTCGACCGCGCCAAATGCGTCGTCGTCCTGTGGTCGCGCGCGTCGATCGAATCCGACTTCGTCAAAGACGAGGCGCAGCGTGCCGCCAACCGGCAGATCCTGGTACCGGTGCTGATCGAGGCCGTCCGCATACCGCTCGGTTTCGGGCGTCTGCAGACCGCCAACCTGGTCGATTGGCAGGGCGATCCGGCGCACCCCGAATTCGATCGCCTGCTGCGCTCGCTGGCGGCGACGGTCGGGCGGCCGATGCCGTCGGAGTCGTCGATCCGGATGCAGCGACCACCGGGGATCGAGCGACCGCCCGAGATCCATCGCTTCGCCGGCGTCGAGCCGGAAGAACCCGCGCCACCGCCGGACGAGCCCCGACCGCGCAAACGCAACACCGTCCTCTGGGGCGTGGCCCTCGCCCTGCTCGCCGCCATCGCGATCGCCGGCTGGCTGCTCTACCTGAAACCCGCGGCCCCCGCCCCTATCGATCCGGTGCCGGAACCGCCCGCGGAGGTCGCCGTCGAAGAGCCCGAGCCGGCGCCGATGGACGAGAGTGCCGAGGCGGCACTGGAGTCGATCGAGGAAGAACCTCAGCTCGAGATCGACGTCGCCAGCGCGCTCGCCGAGCTCGAACGCATGGCGGCGGACCCATCGGTGCTCGACAAGGACCTGCTCGGGGCTTTCCGCCAGCTGGGGGCCGACGCCGGAGAGGAGCTCGACGAGGCGCAAGCGCAGGAGGTCATGGCGACGATCAGGTCTCTCGAAGCCTCGATCGACGACCTCGCCGAGCTCGAGGCCATGGTGAAACAGGGGGACCTGACGCTGTTGGAACAGATCGAGGCCTGGCGCGGCTTCGTGCCCACGAGGGAGGCTAGCCCGGCCGCCGAGCGCCGCGAGGCCCGCCTGGCGGAGCTCGACGAGCTGGCGCGAGGCTCGGCGAGCATCGCCGATCCCGACCTCTTCGTCACCTGCCGCGGCGTCCGCGAAGACTCGAACGGCAAGGCCGTGGAGCCGACCGGCGTCGCCGACGCCTTCGGCCCCGGCACGGTGCACCTGTTCGCCTGGGTAAGGTCCCCACGCTCCAGAGAGGCCCTGCGCCTGGAATGGCGCGACGGCGCGGGCAAGGTGGTCAAATCCAACGCCGTGACCGTTTATCGCAACGAGCAGCCGGGCTACCGGTTTCACTACTACCGCCAGTTCGGCGAGCCGGGTTCTCACGAGGTGCGGCTCTACAACGAGGACGGCGTCCTGATCGGAAGACGACAGTTCGAGATCAACCCCGGCAAGGCGCCGTCACTGCCCGCGGAACGCTTCGTCGATCACGGCAACGGCACCGTCACCGACCGCCGAACGCGCCTCACCTGGACGCGCGCCGAGATCTCGAACGGAGAGGGCATCCGCTGGGAAGAAGCGGCGGAAGATTGCCGAGGCTTGGACCTGGCGCGGCGCGACGGTTGGCGCCTGCCTTCGTTGGCGGAGCTGGAAACACTCCGCGACTCGAGCGCGCGTGTGGAGCTGCGAGGCCTCTTCCAGGTCTGGAGCTCCGAGCAGGCCGGCTCAGGCCGCGCCTGGCAGCTCGACTTCAAGAGCGGCGAACGGGTGGAGAGCCGCAACCGCAAGAAGAGAGGCAGCGCCGTCCTGTGCGTCACCGGCGGCTGAGCGCCACGCTCTCGCCGAAGGTCAGGGCGCTCCCGCCAGGTGGATGCCCACGGCCTCCGGGGCGAGCTCGACGTCCTGGGGCAGGAAGCGGCCCTCGAGCCAGACGACGCGCTGCGCCTCCAGTTCTCGGCGCAGCTCCTTGACCGCCTCCTTGAGCCGCCGGTGGCCCGGGCGCGGCTGCGTCAGATCGAGGTCGCGCGCCTCCGGCCACTCGGGGCGCTCGCCGGGGGTCAGCGCCCAGACGAAGAAGGGCACCTGCAACAGGCGCAGATAGTCACGCGCCGCGGATGCCGGGTAGGCCCCCGGATCGGCCGGGCTGTCGCCCAGCAGCAACACCACCGCGCGCCGCCGGGTGCTGGCGTGAGCCTGCATGCCAGCCAGGGCGACGGCGTTGGGGAACATCAGAGAGAAGCTCTGCGGCCGCCGCTGCTCGGCGAGCCACAGCAGCCCGGCCTGCTCGGCGTCGAAGCGCTCGGAGCGCACGAACATCTCGGACGTCACCTCGGTGGGCAAGAGCGGTGCGCCGGCCGAGGACATGACGCGCATGGACGTCTTGTGCCCCAGCGAGCCGTACGCCGCGCGGCCGCGCACCGCGCCGATCTGGCCGCGCTCGATCTTCCTGAACAGATCCGCGAGCACTGGCTCGACGCCCGGATCGCGCACCACCACCAGGTCCGCCGTGCCATCCTCCACGCCGTGCACCGGCACCGGCTCACCATCGACGAGGAACCAGCCCGCGAGGTCTTCCGGCCTGCGCGCGCGCGTACCCTTGTCGAGAGTCACGGCGACCGCCGTCAACTCGCTCTGCATCTCGCTGCCGCGGCCGCCGCCGAAGGTGGTCTCGAGCAGGGAGACCGTCTCGTCGCGAAAGCGCAGCGTGGCGCTCAGGTAGTGGACCTCGCCCGGATCGTAGGCCGGCAGCGGCACGTGCGCCGGATCGACGATCGTGAGCGGCTTGCCGTCGAGCTCGAGGTCGATCGACTGCGGGCGGCGCTGGCCGAGGCTCTCCCAGACCAGGCCCACCGCCTCCGGCCTCCCCTGCTCGCCGCCCGAGAGCACCATCGCCGCGTCGGCCACGGCCTGCTTCTGGAGGTTGACCCACCGCCGCGCGCGGCCGACCTCGCGGCCCTGGGCGTCGCGCGCCACGGCCACCAGCTCGTGAGGCCGGATCGCCCTCCCGAAGTCGCATTCGAAGTGCCAGGGCTCGCGCCTTCGAACTTCCACCGTTCGGCCGTCGAGCCGTAGCTCGATCTGGGCCACCGGTCCGACGGTGGCGAGCTCCACCGGATGGCTGCCGGTGACCAGGCCGAGGAGCAGCGTGACGAATTCGATCATGGCCCGTCCCTCCCTTCCTCGGCGCTCGCGTATACCGGCACGTAACCGGCCAGACGCATCCCACGGGCGGCGGCGGTGAGACGAACTTCCCAGATCGGATGGCTTCCGGCGACCCAGACGATGCGCTGCTTCTCGAGGGTCGCACGCAGCTCGCGACTGGCGACCTCGAACTGCTCCAGCGCCACCACCGGATCCACCAGACCGGCGCCGGCCGCGATCTCCCGGGCGCCGCTCCAGGACTCGGCGTAGGCGCTGAAGCCAAACGTCCAGACGAAGACCGGCACCTGGGACCGCTCGAGGTGCTCGCGCACCGAGGCAGTCTCGTAGAGGCTCTGGTCCGCGGAGGTGCCCTCGATCATCACCACCACCGCCCGCCGGCGGCCGGATTCGCCGAGCTCCTCGCCGGCGAGCGCCACCGCGTCGGAGACGCGCAGCACGTGCGGCAAGGACGGCGCCCTCTTCACGAAGGTGAGAAAACCCAGCTCGCGGGCCAGGAACGAAGGTGTGATGTTGAAGACGTTCATCGGCTCGACGGTGCGCGAGACCGGCGCCGCGCGCGGCGCGACGAAGCGCACGTGGGCGCCCTGCCCCAGATCGAAGCTCTCACGCAGCGCCTCTCGCGCCGCCTTCAGGTCGGTGTTCGGCAGCCGCCCGCGTCGGACGCCGAAGGCCTCGCGGGCCGCGGCGACGAACTCGTCCTCGCCCAGCTGCAGAATCCGTGGATCCCAGGCGAGCCGGTTGTCGTTCTTCGGCAACGGCAACCGCAGCCGGCTCTCGAGGAAGTGGCCGGCCAGCAGGTCGAGGTGGGCCTGCGCCGCCGGATCGCGAATCACCACGACCTCGGCTGGCCCCTTCTCGATCGTCAACACTTCGACCGGCTCGCCGGAGACGGCGAACCAGCCCCGCATGTCGGAGGCCTCCGGCGGCTCGCTCCCTTCGAAGACGATGGCCACGGGCGTCCGTCCGTCGCTCGCGACCGCTTCGTCGGCTGCCGCGGTACTGACGAGCAAACACAGCGCGAGAGCTGGAATCGACCTGGGTCCGAATCTCATGACGGCGGCGTCCTCCCTCGGAGTCGAATGATCTCCGCCAACGGCCAGAATACAGCGCGGTGGATGGCCGCCTGGAGTTGGTGCAAACCCCAGGCCAGGCCTCAGCCGATCTGCTACGATCCTGCGCCGTCGATTCAGTCTCGCACAAACGTCCGACCCGGAGGTCCCCACCATGCGTCGCATCTCTGCCCGTCGCAATCGTGCTCGCGCATCCGTCCTCGCCGCGGCCGCTCTCCTGCTGCTCCTCGTTCTCGCCCTCCCCGCCTTCGGCCAGGGCGCGGAAGAAGTCCAGATCAAGACCCTCGAAATCGCCGACGGCATCTTCATGCTCGAAGGCCAGGGTGGCAACATCGGCGTCGCGGCCGGCCCGGACGGCGTCTTCATGATCGACGATCAGTTCGCACCGCTGACCGAGAAGATCAAGGCGGCGATCGCCGAGGTCAGCGATCAGCCGATCCGCTTCCTGATCAACACCCACTGGCACTTCGACCACACCGGCGGCAACGAGAACCTGGGCAAGGCAGGGGTCGTGATCGTCGCCCACCACAACGTGCGCGAGCGGATGAGCGCCGGCGGCCTGATCGAGTTCTTCGACAACCAGATACCGCCGGCGCCCGGCGTCGCCCTGCCGGTAATCACCTTCGAGGACTCGGTGACCTTCCACCTGAACGGCGACGAGATCCACGTCTTCCACGTGCCGCCGGCCCACACCGACGGCGACTCGGTGATCCACTTCAAGAAGGCCAACGTGGTGCACACCGGCGACCTCTACTTCAACGGCCTCTACCCCTTCATCGACACTTCCTCGGGCGCCTCGGTCGACGGCGTCATCGCCGCGGCCGAGAGGATCCACGCCATGATCGACGAGAAGACCCGGATCATCCCCGGCCACGGCGCGCCCTCGAACCGCGCCGAGCTCGCCGAGTACATCGAGATGCTGAAGGGTGTGCGGGCGAGCGTCGGCAAGCTGGTCGAGGCCGGCAAGACCCTGGAGGAGACGCAGGCCGCCAAGCCCACCGCTCCCTGGGACGAGCCATGGGGCAAGACCTTCATCACCGGCGAGCAGTTCACCGCCATCGTCTACGGCAACCTGGCGGGCAAGTAGCCCGGCTACTCTCGGGCAAACCGAGCGTCCGAGGCGATCGCCGCGGGCGACCGCGGAAGAGCTCGATCTCGGCTCGTTCGAGGTCGAGCAGACGGGATCAGCAGAGCCAGGGCGAGGCCTCGGTCACGCGACGGAGCATCGTCTCGAGGGCGCGGCCACCTAACGGCTCTTATCGCGTAGACGTTCATTCTCTATGAACATCTCGCCGAGCTTCTCTCGCAGCTCAGAGATCGCTTCTGCGCACTCGCTCGACTCCGTGCCCTCGAGGCTGGTCCGGCCGCCTGCGACAAAACGCGTGTGCCAGTCTTCGATCGTCTCGGCGGGTAGCCCGGTCTTTGCCGACAGGTCCGCGATCGACGTTCCCTTGATCACCGCCATTGCAACCCAGACCTTTGCTCCTGACGACGCTGTGTTCGGATCAATGTGTTTGCCACGACCCCTATCGTCTCGAGGACGTTTGCCTGCTTCCTCGAGCCTTCGTCTCCGCTCCTCAGCCTCCCGTGCCGCCATGATTACCTCTTCTCTCTTCTTCTTTTCAGCGGCCCTGGCCGCCCTCTCCTTTTCCAGCGCTGCCCTTTTTTCCAGCGCTGCCCTTCGTGCTGCTTCTGCGGCGATCCGCGTCGCATCAGCTTCATTGTCGATCTTCATCTCGGTCTCTTGCCTGAAGATGGGAGGCTGAATGGGAACGCCCTTGCGCCCCCTCGGCTTCGGTGGATCCTTCGGAATCTTCCGGAGCGCAGTTTTAAACCTGTTCTCTACCGCTTCAGAGGGGGTGGCACGCACGTCGCCCCTATCAAGCCCGGGTGGCTGAACGACCCTGAACGCTGCGTGCACGAGTTGTCCCTCTCCCGACTCGGCCGCCGCGAGAGCACGGTCGAGGGCTCTGGAGTCGCTTCCGCACCCGTTTCCCTTGGCGGACCTCACAACATGTGTCGTGTTGGCCGGGATAACCGTCCAGTAGTGGCAGTCCTCGCCCTTTCGGTGCTCGGTCTCGAACAGCACGACGAGTCCGCCGGCCCGGGTCTGGATCCGGGTGTCTGGCTTCACCGCTTCGTTTTGATTCAGATCCTGATCGATGTTCTGCCGCGCTATGAAGATGATGATGTCCTCTGCGGCGATGCTCGGCGAGGCAAGAAGACCTACCAATGCGGCGATGACGAGAGCGGTTACCCTCACGACGTTTCTCCTTCGGGCGGGCAGCGATTACTCCAATAGCGGAGATAGTGCATTCCGGCCATTATTCCTTCGTACTGAGTGAACTTGGACAGACTAGCACCGGGATCCGCCGCGCTTTCGCCGCACATGCGGGCAACTGCAAGTAGAAGCAGGACCTCGGGCTCTCCGCCATCAGCGCCCTCGGCTTGAAGCGGCATCAGGGCCTCCTCGGCCGCTTGCCACTTGCCGTTCAGGATTCCGAGACGGGCGCGCGTGATCCTGAAGGGGGCGAGTCCCTGGCCCTGCGGCCACGAGAGAGCCGCCCTCTCCAAACTCTCTTCGCTCTCCGAGAGCAGATCGGAGCAAGCAGACCCGGTGCAGCTGTTCTCGACAAGGCGCTCCTCGACCTGCTTGGCCGCCGACCATGCCCATTTTTGCTGGCTGAGAGATTGGAGCGCCGCGATGTCCTCGCGAGCCGGGGCAGCGTCGAGTGCCTGCTGGGTGAACCCGATCGCTTCCGCAATCTGAGCCCGACCGTCCTCGTGCCGGCCTCTCAGCGTCAGCGTCACGCCCAGACCGTGGTGCAGATAGGCACATCGAAAGGCTTCCAGCCATGAAACAGGCGTCGATCCAGTCGGGCAACTCGCTTCTTTGAGGGTTTCGTGGGCCTCGTCGAACCTGCGAGCCTCGACGTGAACGCTGGCGATGTTGGTCAGCGCCTCGAAGAAGTGCCGGCCCGGCACGGCGGCGGTGCCGTCTCTCGCTTCCTCATAGAATTCGAGGGCCTCGTCCAGCTTTTTCTGCTCGAATCGGCAGTTGCCTAGAAAGAGAGCCGTTGTGGCCCGAAAAGAATCGGCTACGCCGAGACCCACCCGTCGAGGGGAGAGGCCCTTTTCGGTGAGCGTTCTCAGAATCTCCAACGATGCGGTGAGCTGGTCAGCCGCAGTGCCATACGGAGGACCCTCCAGATAGCCGGCGTAGCCGGCGAAAAACCACGCCACCGCGGCGAGCAGATCTTCGGTAGCGTCGGGCCCGGCGCTCGCCTGGCTGGCGAAGGCGCTCGAACCGGGCAGCGCCTCGCGGCCGCGAAGGAACCCCGGGGACTCGCGTTGCACCAGCCTAGCCTCGAGCCCTGCCGGCTCTTGTCCTGCCGAACGAGGCACCCCCCCTGCCATAAGCAGCACGGCGTTCCCCTGCGCCACCAGGCGGAGCGCCTCTTCGGAGTCGGGGTCCCGGCGGGGGAGCGCTTTGACTTCGAGGTTTGTACCGACGCCGAAGCCCTTGATGTTGTCGCGGAGTTCGCGGACCATCTTCGCCTGCTGACGATCCCAGCGGTCGCCGTTCAATCGCGCGACGTAGAAGCCCTTGACGCCGTCGTCGAAGGGTTCGACGGCATAGAAGCTGCGAAAGCCGAGGATCCAGAGGACTCCGAGCCCCCCAACGGCGGCTACGCCCAGAAGCGTCTTTCGCCAGGCGATCTGCCGGTTGGCAAGTCTTCGTTCGATCAGAGAGCGCAGGACGAGCCAGGAGATCCACACCATGAAGACGAGGGCGAGATAGAGCGCCAGCTCCCTGTGGTGAAAGAAGCCGTAGGCATAGACGGCCATGGTCGCGAGGGCAGCGAGAAAAAGCATCGTCCCCAGCCAGGTGTCCCAAGGCCGGAGCTGTGAGACCGGTCTGGGTTTCCACAACCGCTGCGCCCGGGCCAACTTCCTCGCAAAAGGAGAGCGCTTCGCCGTTTGACGCGCCGCTTCGATGACCGTACGAAATTCTTCGTCGCCTCGTTTCGCACTCCAGTCTGTGAGCTCCAGAATGTGCAGCCGGTCGAAGGGCATCGGCACCTTGCAGCCGGGATCCAGGCGCACCTGCACCAGCTTGTTCTCGATGCGCCCACGGTCCGCCTCGGCCGGCACCCAGTCACCCTCGCCGGCGGTGTTCGACCACAAGACGACCACGCACCGTGCCTTGGAGAGCTCCTCCTCGATCTGTTCCGTGAAGCGCCCCCGGCGCAGGTTGTTGTCCCACCAGACGGTGAGGCCCTCGGCCGCCAGGCGCCCTGCGACCTCCTTGGCACGTGCATGGTCGTCGTGGGAGTAGCTGAGAAAGACGTCACTCATCGGCGATACCGGCTCTCCAAACAGGCGCCCGAAGGTGCCAACGAGTCAACGCGGGCACCTGCGAATGAAGCAAATCTGTAGCGAGAGGTTGGCTCGATCCATCCGACACCCCGCTGCCGGCAAGCCACTTCAAGGGAGCCTGGGGACACCGCTGTAGATCCCAAGGAACGTCTCTTGGTTTAGATCGCGCGCGTCTTCGGTCGAAAAACCCCGCTTCGCGAAGTAGTAACGGACCGGCCGATAATGGCTCTCCTGATGCGACGGGCTCCAGGCCCGCTCGGCGCAGCTCGACGGCCGCCGCGCGGCTCGACGAGCCCCGGCTGGCGCGACCTCGGCTCCTATTCCGCCCGCAGAACGGCGGCGGGGTCGATGCGCCTGGCCGCCAGCGCCGGCACCAGGGCGGCCGCCAGGCCGGCGGCGCCGAGCACCAGCGGCAGCACGACGAAGGTCGTCGGATCGAGCGCCGAGACCCCGAACAGCAGCCCGGTCAGCAACCGGGCCAGGACGGCTCCCGCGAGCAGACCGACGGCGCCGCCGATCAGCACCAGCCCCGCCCCGTGCCTCACCAGCAGTCGCACGACCGCGCCGCCGTCGGCCCCGAGCGCCATGCGGATGCCCATCTCCCGCTGGCGCTGGGCGACAGAATAGCTGACGAGGCCGTAGAGCCCGACCACCGCCAGTATCAGCGCCAGCACGGCGAAGGCCGACAGCAGGACGGCCGACAGGCGGCCGGGCAGCCTCACGATGCCCAGGTGGCGCTCCATGGTCTCGGCCTTCCAGACGAAGAGCTCGGGCTCGATCTCGCGCGCCGCCGCCAGCAGCTCCAGCGAGGTGCGCTCGGGCCCGGCCGCGGTGCGCGCCACGGCGGTCAGGTTCGAACCGTAGTCCTGACTCAGCGGCCGGTAGACGAACGCCCGCGGCGCCTCGCCCAGCGACCTGACCTTGGCGTCGCTGGCCACGCCGATCACCTGCAGATCAGGGTTCTCACCACCGGGCCGGATCATCTGGCCGAGCGGATCGCCGGAACCCCAGAACCTGCGAGCCATCGCCTCGCTGATGATCGCCACCGGCTCGGTGTCGGATCGATCGCTGCGCTCGAAGGCACGGCCCTGGAGGATCTCGATGCCGGCGGCCTCGAAGAAACCCTCGTCGACCGCCGCCCGATCGGCCAGGTAGGAGTCGCGGCCGGCCGGCGGCTCGACGCCGTCGACGTTGACGTCCATCATCTGGGTGTTCATGACGTTGAGGTGGAGGTTGTCGGTCAGGCCGACCGCCTCCACCCCGGGAAGCTGCTCGAACCTCTCGACCAGCCGCCGCGCCAGGACCCGCCCGGTCTCCTCGTCGTAGCGGGTGGCCGGGATCAGGAAGGTGAGCAAGGCGGTCGGCCGGTGGCCGAACCCCGGATCCACCGACTGCAGCCGCTGCATGCTGCGCAGGAACAGACCAGCCGCCAGCAGCAAGACGAGCGAGATCGCGACCTGGAAGATCACCAGGGCGTTGCGCAGCCGGAGCTTGCCGCCCTGGCCGCCGCCGGCGCCTTCGCTGCGCAGCGTCTGGGCCAGGTCGCCGCGCAGGTTCTGGAGCGCCGGGGCGAGGCCCAGCAACACACCGGCGGCCAGCGAGATCGCCAGGCTGAACGCGAGCACGCGGAGATCGAGACCCAGGTCCAGGTCGACGGGTACGGGCAGCGGCAGGTCGGCGGCGAAGAGCAGGCGCAGCAGACCGAAGGCGAGGCCGACCCCGGCCAGCCCTCCGAGCAGGCCGAGCAGCGCCGTCTCGGTCAGCAGCTGGCCGACCAGGCTCCGGCGCTGCGCGCCGAGGGCCAGCCGCACCGCGATCTCCTTGCGCCGATCCAGGCTCTTCGCCAGCAGGAAGCTCGCCAGGTTGATGCACGCCATCAACAGCACCAGGCCGACGACCACCATCAGCAGCCAGCTCGCGGCGCGCACGAAACGGTCGAAGGGCGGATAGAGGATCACCTCCTCTTGCGGCACGAAGGAGAAGCGCGCGTCCGGGTCCCACTCCTCGAGGTCCAGCTCCCGGAGGTGGGCGGCCACGGCGTCGGCCGCCGCCTGGGCTTGCGGCAGCGACACGCCGGGCCGCAGGCGGGCCTTGACGAAGATCGAATGGTGCCCACGCTCCTCGAGCTCGTCGCTGTCGCTCGGCATCACCTCGTTGATCATCATGATCGGCACGTAGATCGCCGCGGTGAGCGCCCGGAAGGAACCTGGGTAGGATTCGGGAGCGACGCCGATGATGGTGTAGGAGCGCCCGCCGATGCGGATCTCCTGGCCGACGGCGGCGCGGTCACCGGCGTAGCGGCTCTGCCAGTAGTCGTGCCCGAGCATCACCACCGGGTGGCCGCCGGGGGACTCGTCGTCCTCGGGCAAGAGAGTGCGGCCGACCTGCGCTGCGACGCCGAGCACCGGGAACAGGTTGCCGGTCACCGCTTCGCCGATGAGAGTCTCGATGCCGCCGTCGCGATCGGTCTGGGTGATGATCAACCGCGCGCCGGCCAGGCCGGAGAAGACCTCCCCGGTGCCGTCACGCAGATCTTCGTAGTCCGGGTAGGAGAAGACGTTGTACTCGAAGTCCGGCGTCGAGACGAAAACCACCACCAGCTCCTCCGGAGCCCGCAGCGGCAGCTCGCGGATCAGGACGGCGTTGACCAGGCTGAAGATGGCGGTATTGGCGCCGATGCCGAGCGCCAGGGAAAACACCGCGGTGGCCGTGAATCCGGGTTGCTTCGATAACCGGCGCGCCGCGTAACGCAGCAGGCCGGCTGAATCTCTGGCTATCGCGCTCAATGGAGCTCCGTCTTCGCCGCTAGGTTGGTGACCGGTTGTCCGCTCGAGTCTACCAGGCGACCGGCTCGGCGCTGGCCAGCACGCCCGCGATCCCCTGGAGCAAGGCTTTCCCCCTTGACAATTTCAATGTATAGACTTATGCTCATATCTTCACTTACCCACTGCCCGGGAAAGGACTCCACATGAACCGCCTCCTCCGTAACAGCCTCATCCTCGCGATGGTGGCCGTCATCCCGACCGTGGCCTTCGCCGGGTTTCCGCCGAGCGCCGCGTACCCGCCGGCGGCCGAGCATCCGGTCATGGACGGCGCCTTCACGACCCCGGCCGAGTACAGCGCGGCGAACAAGGTCCGCGACGACCTGAACGTCGGCTGGTACTACAAAGAGCATGTCCAGAACTGGACGGTCAACGGCGTCACCTACCCCAACACCATCACCTTCTTCGACAACCACTTCTTCACCGACCGCGGCTACGGGCAGCTCGACCTCTACGACATGAACAGCTGGGAGTTTGCCTGGGGCGACGTCGCCATCGAGGTGTGGCTCTTCCTCGAAGGCAACAACCCCGATCAGTGGGACTACCTGTGGCTCGACCTCGCCGGCATCGGCACCGTCAACTACCCGAGCGGCTTCGACGACGACGGTGGCTTCCTCGTCCGGCTCAATTACGACCCGTCCACCGACGTCCGCTGGCTTCCCGGCGATCCCGAGCCCGGCGATCCGGCCTGGAGCTTCGAGAAGTACTACGGGGTCTTCGCCAAGGGAGGCTTCAACGACTCCCATTACACCAACGGTTACAGCACCATTCGTAAGCGCCGCGAGATCTACGAGTGGTCGGTCACCATGAACAAGATCCCGGGTACGGGCGGCAACGGCACCGACGGCGGCATCCCCGGCGTGCCGCAGTTCGGCGGCGGCCTCGGCGGCGGACCCGGCCGTGGCGGCGGCGGCGGCGGCACCGGCGGAGACGACGACGAAGCCAACCCGCCCGCTCCCGACCCCTGCGACCCGATCTTCGAGCTGCGCACCAAGTGGAAGAAAGTCAAGGACTGGAAACCCAGCATGGGCGGCTCCGGTGTGATCGGCGGACCGGGCATCGTGCCGGACGGCACCGAATGGGTCCTGATCGGATGGGACGACTCCATGCACGCGACTCCCGAGGAGGCCGTGATCGACATCGACGTGATCGGGCTCGACGGGGGGGATACCGGGGACGGAGTCGGCGTCTTCAACGACGACGAGTAGCCAAGCCCGGCTGACTGCTTCGAAGCCCCCGGCTCCGTCGTGATCGCGGCGGCGGACCGGGGGCGCGAACCCGCGAGCGACGGTGCCGGCATTCCCTGAGAGCTCGCCGGCGGAAGAGGGCCTTCGCCGGACGCCGGCCCTCGAGATCAAGCCTCTGCTTCCCGATCCCCGACGCGGCGCTGCATCACCAGGTCCTTCTGCACGTCGCTCCCGATCACGAAATCGCGCCTCCCCACGGCCTCGAATCCCCATCGCTCATAGAAACCGAGCGCCCGGGGGTTGAGCTCCCAGGCCCCCAGCCAGATCGTCTCGTAACCGTGCTCACGCACCGTCTGCAGGCAAGCGCGCATCAACGCCGAGCCGTGGCCGCCGCCGATCGCGTCGTGCTCGACGTAGATCCGCACCAGCTCCACCGGCTTCGGCCCGGTCACCTGCTCGAGGGTCGAGCCACCGAGCAACCGGGCATAGCCGACGGGACGCTGCGGATCGAACGCTTCGTCGTAGCCGATCAGGAACATCGAGCCCGGCTGCTCGATCTCGGCGGTGACGCGCTCGAGCGTGAACGCCTCGGCGAGATAGCGTTCCATGTCGTCGGACTGGTTGTCCTCGGCGAAGGCGTCACCGAACGTCCGCCGGCCCAGGTCGGCGAGCATCTCGGCGTCCGCCGTCGTGCCGTGGCGGATGTGGAATGTCCGGCTGAGCGTCATGGTTTCGCGGTCGACCTGCCCGTTACTTACCGCCGGACTTCTTTCGGCCGTCTCGCACCATCACCGCGCCGGGCTTGCGGTCGACGTCGAACAGACCGATGCCCGCCACCAACTCGCTGAGCTTCTTGAAGCCGTAGTTGCGGGGATCGAACTCCGGAGCCTGGTTTATGATGTTGTTGCCGACGGCTCCGAGATGCGCCCAGCCGTTGTCGTCGGACGCCGCGTCGATCGCCGTGCGAAAGAGGTTCACCAGCCTGGTGTCGGCTTTGAGCGCCCTGGCGGACCTGGGTTTGAGCGCCGTACCCGATTCCTGATCGGCGACCAGCACCTCGGTGAAGATGAACTTGTCGCAAGCCGCGACGAACGGCTTGGGCGTCTTCTTTTCACCGAAGCCATAGACTCGTTTGCCCTGCTCGCGGATACGCGAAGCCAGGCGAGTGAAGTCGCTGTCGCTCGACACCAGGCAGAAACCGTCGAAGTTGGCCGTGTAGAGCAGATCCATGGCGTCGATGATCATCGCGCTGTCGGTGGCGTTTTTGCCCACCGTGTAACGGAACTGCTGCACCGGCTGGATCGAGTGTTGGAGCAGCACCGTCTTCCAGCTGCCGAGCTGTGGTGTCGTCCAATCGCCGTAGATGCGTTTGACGCTGGCGACTCCGTACTTGGCGACCTCGGCCAACAGGCCGTCGATCACCGAAGCCTGCGCGTTGTCGGCATCGATCAGGACCGCCAGCGAGCTTTGAGATTGGTCGGCGTCGTACATCTTGCCGATCCTACCCTCACTCGTCGACGACGTCGCCGCATTCGAGCATCATGCGGCCGTGGTAGGGGTTGGCCACCTCGTCTTCGACCTGCAGCATGCCCCGGAGGGGCATCGGCGTGTAGCCCGGGGCGCCAGCCCCGGGTATCGCGCCCACCCCGATTCACAAGCCCCGTCAGGGGCGGCGGCGAGGTCCGCGGAACGCATGACCCCATCCTTCGACGGGTATACTCCCACGCGGAGGGAAGCCGCCCGATGACGCCCGATCCGCCGAAGGTCTTCATCAGCTACACCAGCGCCGATCGCGACTGGGCGGAGTGGATCGCCTGGACGCTCGATGCGTCGAGCTACTCGGTGACGTTCCAGGACTGGGACATCCGGCCCGGGCAAAACTTCATCATCGCCATGCAGGAGGCCTCGGCCGCGGCACGCCACACCGTGCTGGTGCTGTCACCGAGCTCCCTGGTTTCCGACTTCGTCAAGGTCGAGTGGTCCGCCGCGGTCGCCAAGGATCCGACCGGCAAACAGCGCCGGCTGATCCCCGTGCGAGTGGAGGAATGCGAGCCCGAAGGCATCCTCGGCCCGATCGTCTACGCCGACCTCGTCGGGCTCGGCGAGGAGGAAGCGGCCCGCGTCCTGCTGAAGGCCTTCGCCGAGCGCGCCAAGCCGGACGAAGCCCCGGTTTTCCCAGGAGCGCTCTCGTTTTCCATCGCGTCCGAGCGCCCCTCCTTCCCGGGAGCCGCGGCCCCACGCGTCTCCATCGCCAAGCTCCCCGCCACCGGCGAGCACTTCGTCGCCCGCGAGGCCGAGCTCGCCCGCCTCGACGCCGCGTGGGACGATGAGGCGACCAACGTCATCAGTTTCGTCGCCATGGGCGGCACGGGGAAGTCGGCGCTGGTCAACCACTGGCTCGACGCCGTCGCCGCCGACGGCTGGCGCGGCGCCGAACGGGTGCTGGGGTGGTCGTTCTACAGCCAGGGCACCGAGTCGGCGGGGGCGTCGAGCGAGGCGTTCACGGAGTATGCGCTGGAGTGGCTGGGCTACGAGGGCGAGCCGATCCTGTCGCCGTGGAAGAAGGGCGAGGTGATCGCGGGCCTGGTGCGCGAGCGGCGCACGCTGCTGCTGCTCGACGGCCTGGAGCCCCTGCAG
>JAAELT010000512.1 GCA_024226315.1 bacterium
CGCCGATTCGACGATTACGCCGCGTCCACCGAGTATGTGAGCGCGCGCGCGCTCGAGGTCTACCAGCGCGAGTACGCGATCCGCTACCCCGCCGAGGAGCTTCCGGCCGGCCGCCCGCTCAAGACGAGCCCGCTCTACGACAAGTTGCTCGCCAAGGGGGCGGTCTTCGGTGCTCGCTTCGGGTGGGAGCGCCCGCTCTGGTTCGCGAAGACCGGGTTCGCGAAGACCGGGTTCGCGAAGACCGGGTTCGCGAAGACCGGAACCGCGAAGGACGAGTACTCGTTTCGCCGAGGCAACTGGCACGCCGCGGTCGGAGAAGAGTGCCGAGCGGTGAGCTCATCGGTCGGGGTGCTCGACCAGGCGAGCTTCGCGAAATACGAAGTCTCGGGCCCCGGTGCCAGGCGCTTCCTCGACTATCTCTGCGCCAACAAGCTGCCCCGCATCACCGGGCGGATGGCGCTCACCCAGCTGTGTACCCCCAGGGGGGGCATCGAGTGTGACCTTACGGTGACCAAGCTGGCCAAAAACAGGTACTACCTCATTTCGGCGGCGGCCACGGAGCTGCACGACTATGCCTGGATCGCCCGCCACCTGCCGCGAGACGGCAGCGTCACCCTCGACAACGTGTCGAGTCGCCTCGCCACCCTTACCATCGCCGGGCCCAGGTCCCGGGATCTGCTGCAGGCGCTCACCAGGACCGATGTCTCGAGCAAGGCGTTTCGGTTCTTCCGCTGCCGCGAGATTCACGTCGGCATGGCACCGGTGCGGGCGCTTCGCCTGTCTTTCGTCGGAGAGCTCGGCTACGAGCTCCACCACCCGATGGAGTACCAGCGCCACCTCTACGACCTGCTGATGGCAGAGGGCGAGCAGTATGGAATCGTCGACTGGGGATATCGGGCGCTCGACTCGATGAGACTGGAGAAAGGCTACCGGCTCTGGGGCGAGGACATGTCCGCCGATTGGACACCTCTGCAGGCCGGCATGGAGCGATTCGTCGACTTCGACAAGGGAGATTTCATCGGCCGCGACGCCCTGCTTCGAGAGAAGGAGGAGGGGCCCAAACGTTTGCTCGCCTGCCTGGTGATCGAGGCCGGCGATGCCGATGACGCCGACGCAAATGGCTTCGAGCCGGTCTTCGCCGGCGGGGAGCCGGTCGCCTACGTCGCCTCGGGCGGCTATGGACACAGAACCCAGAAGTCGATCGCCTTCTCGTACCTGCCCACGGAGCTCGCGACGCCAGGAACGCGGCTGGAGGTGGACCTCGTCGGTGTCCGGCGCCCGGCCAGCGTCGTCGAAGAGCCACTCTATGACCCCAAAGCCAAGCGCCTTCTGAGCTAGAGCTCGAGAGGCGGATCAAAGGAGAACTGACAGAATGAGCAACAGGACATTCCAGGCGTTGGTCGTCACCGAGACGGAACCAAAGAAGTTCGAGCGCACGATCGAGACGCGTTCGACCGATGACCTGCCGCCGGGTGACCTCCTCGTCCGCGTGTTGGTGAGGTTGAAGTAGCTGGGCGACCGCATGGATTCAACACCGGGAGGTTTGTGATGAAGACTCACGCGCGCGTGGTGGTTATCGGCGGCGGTATCGCTGGCTGCAGCACTCTCTATCATCTCACCAAGCTAGGCTGGTCGGATGTGGTTCTGGTGGACAAGGACGAGCTGACTTCGGGTTCGACCTGGCTGGCGGCCGGAAACGTGCCCCAATACTCCAAATCGTACAACGGCACCAGAATTCACGACTACCCGGTCCAACTCTATCCCACTCTGGAGAGCGAGACAGGACAGGACACCGGTTGGCACAGCTGCGGCAGCCTCCGCATCGCCATGGAAAAAGAAAGGATGGTCGAATACAGGCACGTCGTCGAAAAGGACAAGACGCTGGGCGTGAGCTCTCGGTTGGTTGCGCCCGAGGAGTTGAAGGAGATCTACCCCTTGATCGACACCAAGGACGTACTGGGAGGCTTGTTCCACCCCGACGACGGACACGTCGATCCGGCCAGCGTCACCCAAGCGATGGCCAAAGGCGCCAAGATGAGGGGCGCCGAGATCTACCGCTTCAACCCCGTCAAGGACACGGCCAGAACACCCTCCGGCGAGTGGATCGTCCGCACCCGAAACGGCGACATCACCTGCGAATACATCGTCAACTGTGGCGGTCTGTGGGCGGCCAGACTGGGAGCCATGGTCGGGCTCGATCTGCCCATTCTGGCCATGGAGCACCATCACATTCTGTTCGGCGACGTGCCCGAGCTCGAAGACACCAGCGTCGAGCTGCCGCTACTGAGGGACCCCGACACGTCGTATTACATGCGCCAGGAGATCGCCGGGTTGCTCGTCGGGCCCTACGAGACAGAGGCCACTCCCTGGCGTCCCGAGGGTGTGCCCGACGACTGGGCCGCTTCGGCTCTGCCGCCCGACCTGGATCGCATCACCAGCATCCTCATGGCCGCCACCGCTCGCGTTCCGACCCTGCAGACGGTCGGCGTCAAGCACGAGGTCAACGGACCGATCACCTACTCCCCCGACGGGGCCTCCATGGTCGGCCCCGCTTTCGGCCTGCCCAA
>JAAELT010000513.1 GCA_024226315.1 bacterium
CGGAAAGTGAATCCGAGGAAGACGACTTCGTTGAGTCCGCACACCCGGCTCTTCGACTCGTTGACCTTCAGCTTCAGCCGAGAGGTCAGGTACCGAGTGACGCTGGCTTTGACTCGGTTGCCGGCTCGAACGCTGCGCACGATGATCAGAAGATCGTCGGCGTAGCGGGCGAAGCGGCGTCCGCGTCGTTCCAGCTCTCGGTCGAGGTCGTCCAACAAGATGTTGGCGAGCAACGGAGAAAGCGGCGAGCCTTGGGAGGCTCCTTTCTCCGTCGCCTGGATGAGGTCCCCAACCCGAACGCCTGCGCGCAGGAAGCGCCCGATGAGGGCCAGCAAACGCCGGTCTCTTCGCCGGCCGTGCCAGGCGCAAGTGGTGTGACCCGAATACCTGTGGCAGCCGTCCGAAAGGAAAGCGGCATTACGAAAAGGACTTCGAGCGGAAGTACCGGTACCATTCACCGTACGGGTAGAAGGGAGACAACGTGCGACGGCCACCGCGGCGTACCCCGCTGTCGAAGGTCGCCTGAAACGGCAGGATCTCCGGCACCCCACTGGAGAAGGCCGCTCGAAGAGGTGGGGTACGCCGTACCCCACCGGAGAAAGTCGCCAACAAAGGTGGGGTACGAGGCACCCCACCGAAGAAGAGCCTCTGCAACGGTGGGGTATGCCGTACCCCGCCGGAGAAGGGCGTCTGAAGCGGTGGGGTAAGGGCGTCTTCCTGATCCCGGATGACCGGGCCAGGGAGCTCGGAGCGGCCGCCGAGCCAGCCGGTCAGCGTGTGGCAGCGCAGGCAGAAACCGCCGACGCCGGGAGCGTCGTTGTTGGCCTCGGCGCAGCATAGCCGAGGAGCGAGCTTCTATGTGCCGCCGAAAACGTCAAACGACGTTGAAGCCCAATGCGAAGAGGAGCGCCCTTCTCACCTCTTCCATCTTTCTCGACTCCAGCCTCGTGATCAGGGCGCCGATCTTCTCCCGCGACACCGTCTGCACGTGATCGAGGTTGACGGCACAGTCCCTGGGCATGCCGTCCTGGGTCGTCAGCACAAGCTCGGAGGGGATCTCACGAATCGTCGTGGTCACGGGGGCGATCGTGACCTCGCCGAGGAACTCCGTCGCGGAGTCGCGGGTAAGCAGCAGGACAGGTCGTTTCTTGTCGGGCCTGGTGAATCGATACCAGCGGACGTCGCCTCTCGGCATCAATCCACCCAGACCTGCTCGTCCTCCCAGTCTCCGACCTCGTCCGGTCGGACCGGGTGCCGGAGATAGCCCTCCCTGTGCCGTCTTTCCAGCTCTTTCTCGTGAAGAAGCGCCAGGGACGAGCGAAGGGCCTCCCGCGTGAACGCTGATCTCGTCGTACCCAGCCTTACCACAGCCTCGTCGACTTCGGTCACCAGCTCCTCGTCGAGCGTCATCTGAACGGTCTTCATCGAGCTCCCTGCATCGGCCTGAGCACCTCCGTAGTTATACGAGTCCTCATTCTCATAGCTATGTTAACCCACATCGTGACCCCTATCAACGGACTTCGATGAACCATCCGGCTCCGGGGAACCGGCCTACATGAAAACCGTGATCGTGGAAAGCTCCCGCTAAGGCGAGAACCACTTGCTGACCTTGATCAGCACCACGTCTTCGCTGGGCACGGCGAAGAGCTGATCGACCTGGCTGCCGAAGCCGAGGTCGTCGGCCAAGAGCGTGGAGTCGTCGCGCACCTGGGACCACACCAGGAAGATCGCCGAGCCGGGGCGGTACTCCCAGCGGATCACCAGGTTGGAGTTGAACTCGCGGAAGTCGAAGTCCGGGTCGTCGAAGCTGTAGTCGACGACGCCGTCGCGGTCTTCGTCGACCTCGAACAGGTCGTCTTCGGCTTCGAAGCTGATCTGGTCGGCGTCGAAGAGGTCGAAGCGGTCGCGGTAGGAGGAGGCGCGCGGATCGGTGGTGCGCTTGAAGGCGCTGTAGCGGCCGGTGGAGACGAAGGGTGAGGCGTAGAGCTGCACGGTGAGATCGGGGGTGATCGAGTAGTCGAGCCGCAGGTTGAGCACCGTCGTCTCCTGGTCGATGGAACCGAAGAGAAAGCGATCGTCATCTCCAAAGGCCTCGGTGCCGATGTACTGCATCTCCCGCTCGCTACGGGTGAACGAGGGATTCAGGGAGAGCCGCATCGCGTCGTTGGGGCGCCAGATCACCGCGCCCCAGGCCTCCTCGGTGTCGTCGCTGCCGTCGTCACCCTTGCGCGCGAAGGTGCCCAGGCTGAAGGCCAGCTTCTTGCGCCGATCCGTGTCGACCCAGGCGCGGGCGGACCAGCGCCCGGGCCAGCGCGAGGACGGCCCGCCCCGCAACCGGGTGTTGGAGGTGAGCTCCCCGTCGCGGGTGATGCCGAAGCCGGCGCCGTATTTGTTCTTGAACTGGGCGTTGGCGTTGACGTTGAAGGTGGCGGTCAGGAAGTTGCCGCCGTAGTCCCAGTCCAGGCGCTGGTTGCCGTTGACGTTGAGACGGTCGAAAATGCTGAACGGATTGCGCTTCTGGTAGGCCACCCAGGTGAACTGGTTGATGCCGTCGGCGGCGCGCATGAAGCCCAGGTCGTTGATCTCGAAGCCGGGCGAGCGCCAGGCGAAACCAGTCTGAAACACCAGCTCGTGATTGGACGTGCGCGTCAGGCGCGCCGAGCCCGAGTGGCCCGACAGCGAGGTGCGCGTCGGGTCGAGGGTCACGTAGTCGTTGTCGGGGCGCTGGTAGTAGCGGGCCGAGGACTCCTGGGCCCCGAGGATCGCCTCCTGGCTGCCGTTGATCTCGCTGGCGAACAGGCTGGCCTCGAAACGGTAGTCCCGCTTGTGGAAGTAGTGGCTGAGGTCGATGCCGCCGGCGTAGGCGTCGCTACGCATCTGGTCTCTGATCTGCTCGTCGTCGATCTGGCGGTTGACGGCGGTCACCATGCCGCCGATCTGGGTGTCGCCGTCGCGGTAGTCCTGGCGCAGGCGGCCGACGAAGTAACTGGTCAGCGGCTCCACCACCTGGCTGCTGCGCTCGCCGCCGTCGTCGATCGCCGCCGTCTCCTCGGCGGTGACGCTCTCGAGCACGCCGATCGACAGTCCGCTGGCGGTCTTGCCGCTGAGCTTGAAGGCGCCGATGATGGTGCTGTTGCCGGGCTGGTCGACGAAGCCGCCATCCGGCGCGTCGGGCTCGAAGCCCGGCGGGCGGCCGATGCGCCGCGAGTAGAACAGCCGGTCGCGGGTGAACGGCCCGCCGGTGACCGCGGGAGCCAGGCGCAACTCGAAGATGTCGTTGCCCTCGATGAAGAAAGGCCTCTTCTCGTCGAAGAAGACTTCGAAGGCGGTCAGATTGAGCTGCGAGGGATCGGCCTCCACCTGGCCGAAGTCCGGATTGATGGTGAAGTCGATGGTGAGGTTGTTGGTGACCCCGATCTTGCCGTCGATACCGCCGTCGATGTCCGACTCGCTGCCGTCGCGGAACGGGTTGCCGGGCTCGGCCTCGAAGCTCTCGCTGCTGGCCACCGCGTACGGCAAGAGCTCGATGCGCCGTTTCGGCGACAGGTTGCGCAGGCCACGGAGCTCGCCGAAATTGCTGACCCAGCCCGAGACATCCTTGGGGATGCGCTGCCACGACGAGCGTTCCTCCAGGCGGTAGACGCGGCGAGTGATCTGCAGGCCCCATGTCTGCTCTTCGGCGGCCGAGAAGCGCAACTGGCTGAGCGGGATGCGCATCTCCGCCGTCCAGCCCCCGGAATCGACCTGGGCGGCGCCGTTCCACACCGGATCCCAGTTGGAGTCCCAACGGTTGCCGTCGTTCGAGATCAACTCGTCGCCCTGCGTGCCGGAGGCGCTCAGGGTGAACGAGAACGCGGTGCGGCGATCGAAGTAGCTGTCGATGTTGACTTCGACCCAATCGCCGGGGAATCGATCGCGCCGGGCGAGCTGTCTGGAGACCTGCTGGGGGTCGTCGTGCAGCCGGAAGGCGAAGTACACCGCCTCGTCGTCGTAGACCACCTTGAACTCGGTCTGCTGGGAAGGCTCCAGACCCTCGGCCGGCTCACGCTGGATGAAGTCGCCCGACCAGTCCACGGCGTCCCAGACCGGGTCGTCGAGACGGCCGTCGAGCGTCGGCGGCTCGTCGGCCACCCGGCTGCTCTCGTAGACGCGCGCCGGCACCTTCTTCTCACCCTCGGCCAGCACCGGGGTGGCCGCCGCCAGGGCGCAGGCAAGAACCACGTACGAGAGTCTCACGAACAAGTCTACGAGGCAGAGACCGAGCAGGTTTATGCCGCCGGTCATAGCGCGCACCGCCGGAGAGTTGTTAGCCTGCGTCACCATGAGCTTCCTGACGGCACGTAGGGGACTGCACGTTGTCGCTTTGGTGGCGATGCCGCTGATCCTGACCGCCTGCGCCGCGCCCGAGCCAGGCACCGGCGACCCGGCGGTCGACACCCTGGGCGAAGGCTCCTGGCCCACCGAGTCGTTCAACGGCGAGGCCGGGCCGACCAAGAAACAGCTCCTCGCCTCGATCGAGGGCGGCGGCCTCGACGCCGAGACGGCGGCGGCGATCCTCGCCGACGGCTTCCGCGGTGAGGACTTTCTCGACCGGCCGAGCGAGACCTCGCGCATCGAGTCCGGCATCGCCCTGGCCGAGTGGCGCGACGTCCCCGCCGAGCTCGACGCCGACGCTTTCCGTGAGAGTTGGAACGCCTACCTGGCAGGGCTCGGTGAGGTGCAGAGCGTCGAAGTCCACACCTGGGAGATTCAGCTGCGTCCGCAACCGAACGGCTCCCCCGGCCTCGAGACCCGCGAGGCCGTCTGGGTCCTCTCCCAGCTGCCCGATGGCCGGCTCCGCGAGGAGCGGCTATACCTGGTCTTCGACCTGATCCGGCTCGCTGGCGCGGGCGTCGAGGACGACGGCGGCTGGAAGATCACCGGCGTGCGCAGCGCCGAGGGCCGCACCACGACGGCGCCCGGCCCCTTCTTCCGCGACGTCACGGCCCAGGTGCTGCCCCCCGGTTTCGACCAGATCGGCGCCCAGATCTACACCGACGGCGGCCCGGTGCTGGCCGACTACGACGCCGACGGCGACGTGGACCTCTTCCTGCCCCGCGTCCACGCCCCGGCGCGGCTCTACGACAACGACGGCTCGGGCTATTTCGAAGACGTCACCGCCGCCCGCGGGCTGGAGCTCAACGTGCTGCGCCAGGGCTCAAACAGCGGCCTGTTCCTGGACTTCGACCGCGACGGCGACCTCGACCTGGCGGTGGGCGTCAAGCAGGCCGGCCTGCTGCTGCTGCGCAACGAGAGTCGTACCGACGGTCCGCCGCGCTTCCGCGACGCCACCGAGGACGCGCCGCTGGCCGGCGCCGGCGAGTGGGAATCGATCGCCGCCGCCGACTACGACGGCGACGGCTGGGTGGACGTCTACCTCACCAACTACAACCTGATCGACATGGACCACCAGCCCGACTCCTACGTCGACGCCCGCGACGGCCTGGGCAACGTGCTGCTGAAAAACCCAGGGGACGGTACCGCGGCGTTCCAGGATGTCACCGCTCAGACCGGCCTGGCGTTAGGCAGCGAGCGCTGGAGCTACGCCGCCTCCTGGGCCGACTACGACCGCGACGGCGACATGGACCTGTTCGTGGCCAACGACTACGGGCCCAACAGCCTCTACCGCAACCTCGGGCCCTCGGACGGCGTCGCCCCGGAGGGGCGCAAACGCAACACCGAGGTCGCCCCGGAGGGGCGCGAACGCAATACGGCCCGGTTCGAGGAGGTGGCCGAGCTGACCGGGGCCGAGGACCATGGCAACGGCATGGGCATGATCTGGGCCGACCTCGACGGCGACCTGTGGCTCGACGTCTACGTCTCCAACATGCAGTCCTTCGCCGGCAACCGCATCACCCGCCTCGAGAGCTTCCCCGGCTCGGAGGAGGACCGGAAGCTCTATCGCCGGTTCTCGAAGGGCAACACGCTGATGAAGAACCTGGGTGATGGAACGTTCGAGGACATCACCGACGCGGCCGGCGTCCGCGGCGCCTTCTGGGCCTGGGGCAACCTGGCGCTGGATTACGACTCCGACACCGACCTCGACCTCTTCGTCTGCGGCGGTTTCTACACGGGCGCCTCGGCGAAAGACACGTGAAGCATCTTCTGGCGCCAGGTCATGGCGTCCGAGAGCGGCGACCAGGGCGAGAACCGCGAGCAGGGTCACCGCAACCACTTCAAGCTGCTGCAAGAGGAGGGCCGCTCGTGGAGCGGCCGCGAGCCCAACACCTTGTTCCAGAACCGCGGCCCCGACGCCGACGGCAACGTGCATTTCGACGAGGTGGGCAACGTGCTCGGCCTCTACCTGCGCCTCGACAGCCGCGGAGCGGCGAGCGCCGACCTCGACGGTGACGGCGATCTCGACCTGGCCGTCTACAACCGCAACAATCCGATCATCAAGATCTACCGCAACGACACCCCGGGCCAGGGCAACCTGGCGCTGGTCGACCTGCGTGGGACCGACAGCGGCACCCTGGCGGCGGGCGCCCAGGCGGTGCTCACCTGCGGCGAGCGCCAGATCCTGCGCCAAGTGGAGCTGGGAGCGGGCTTCCTGGCCCAGAGCGCGCCCACCCTGCACTTCGGCCTCGCCGGCTGCACCGCCGTCGACTCGATCGAGGTGCGCTGGCCCTCGGGCCGCGAGCAGACGTGGCAGTCCCTGCCGGTCAACCGTCGCCTGGTGCTCACCGAGGGCTCCGGCGACGTCCAGCAATTCGAGCTGCGTCCGCGCAACTACAACCGCAACGAGCTGGCGCCGGCCGCCGGCGAGCTGTCGGCGCCGCGACCGGACCTGGCCTTCGACCGGCTCGACGGTGACGGCGCACTGGCGCTCGCCGATCTCGACTCCGCTACCGCCGTGATCAACTTCTGGGCCACCTGGTGCACCGCCTGCGTCGCCGAGATGCCGGAGCTCGAAGACCTGCACCGCAGGTTCGAGGGGCGCGGCGTGCGCGTGATCGGTGTTTCGCTCGACGAGGGACGGCCGGAGCAGGCGGTGCGCGATTTCATCCGCGAGCGCGGGGTGAGCTACGAGCAGGTGTGGGGCGACGTCGAGCAGCAGACGCCCTTCGCCTCGCTCGGCGCCTCGCCGCCCGGCGCCATCCCGATCACCGCCGTTCTCCATGAAGGCACGGTGCGCGACGTGCGGGTCGGCAAGCTCGACGCCGGGGAGCTGGCGGAGGTGTTGGAGCGGCTGCTGGCGGAGTGACCGTCTCTGGCCCTCCCCCTTTGAAAAAGGGGGAGCTGGAGGGGGATTTCCGGGAGAATCCCCCCTCGATCCCCCCTTTTCCAAAGGGGGGAAGTCAGAGAAAGCGAGCACTGGCGGCGGTACACTTCGTAGTCATGAACCGACGATTGCACTCTGCCGGTGCCGCGCTGGCTCTGTTTTTCCTCGCCTGCACCGATCCCGCCACTCCCCCGCCCGACGAGACGCCCGCGCTGCGCTCGCTGCTCGCGCGCGGCGCCGCCCACGCCGAGATCGACCAGTGGACGGAAGCCCGCGCGCTGTTCGAGCAGGCCTCGGAGATCGAGCCGAGCGAGCCGGCGGCCGCCTACGACCTGGCGGTGGCCTGCTTCCGCGCCGGTGACCGCGCTGCCGCCCGCCAGCACCTGGAGCGCGCCCGCGCCGGCGCACCGCCGGAGCTGACGGCGCGGCTGGAGCTGCTGCGCGCCCGGCTCGCTTACGAGGACGGCGACGAGGCAGAGGAGATCGAGGCCCACAGGCAAGCCGTGCGCCTGGTGCCGGACGAGGCGGCCTACGCCCACGCCCTGGCGCAGCTCCACCTCCGCCTCGGCGACGCCGAGCAGCACGGCACCTTCGTGGAGCAGGCGTACCGGCTGTGGCCGGAGAACGCCTTCCTGGCCGCCGAGTACGCGCTGTGGACGCTCGAACAGACCGACGGTGACGTGCGTCGTCGCGGGCTCGGCGTGCTGGAACCGCTGGTGGCCGGCGGTAGCGATCAGATGGCTGCCTACCTGGAGAAGGGCCGGCAGGAGCTCGCAGGCTCCACCCGGGCGCCGAAATCCCTGCGGGTCGCCGTCAACCTGCTGCGGGCGACCCAGCGGTTCCAGGGCGACGCGACATCGCTCCAGGCGCGCTTGGAGCCGACCCCGCTGATCGCGCCGGTCGCCGCGAAGAGCGCCGGGCCGGCGCCGTCGCCCGAGATCCGGCTCGAGAACGCGGCCCTGGTTCCTGAGCCGGCCCTGGAGCGGGGCGAAGAGCTGATCGCGGCGGTGCGCGTCGATGACTCTACAGAGGCATTGCCGGGCGGCCCGCGCGAGGCCGGCGTGGCGCTCGCCAGCGACCGCGCCCTCTATGTGCTGGCACCGGACGGCGACGCCTTCGAGCGCCTGGGCGACGCGCCCCGGCCCGTGCGCCAACTCGTGGCCGGCGACGTTGACGACGACGAGCGCATGGAGCTGCTGCTACTCACCGGTGCCGGCCCGAGACTGTGGGGGCGCGGCGATGCGGAACCGGGCGACGCAACACAGTGGGCCGAGGTGCCCCTGGACCCCGAGCTGGCCTCGGCCGACCTGAGACGTGCCGTGCTGATCGACTTCGAGCACGACGGCGATCTCGACCTGCTGGCAGTCGACGGCGAGGGCGCCCTGCTGCTCGCGACCCACCGGGGCGAGGCGGGGCTCGGGCCACCGGCATCCGCCGGCCTGCCGGTGGACGCCAAGGTCCAGCGCCTGACCGCCGCCGACCTCGACGCCGACGCCGACCAGGACCTGGTATTGGCCACCGCCACCGAGCTGCTGGTCCTCCGCAACTGGCGCCAGGGTGACTTCGCCTCACACGCCCGGGTGCCGCTGCCACGGGGCGAGAGCGTGTCGCGCCTGCTCACCCTCGACGCCGACGCCGACGGCAACCTCGACGTCGTCGCCCTGGTGGGTCGCGGTCTGGCGTTCTGGCGCGGTGACGGCCAGGCACGGCTTCAATTCGACGAGCAGGCCTCGGCCGACACCGCCTTCTTCTCCGACAAGGTCAAGCCTCTGGACCTGACCACCGCCGACCTGGATCTCGACGGCGACCAGGACTTGCTGGTGTCGGGCGTCGGCGCGCCCCCCGGGGCCCCCGGCCTGGTGGCGCTGTTCAACCACGGCGGCCGGTTCGTGCCGGCGGCCGATCTGTTGGCCGAGCCCTGGCCCGCCGCCCGCGGCGCCCTGGTCCTCGATCTCGACGGCGACCGCGACCCGGACGTGCTCTCCTGGGCCGATGCCGGCCTGCTGCGCTCCCTTCGCGGCACCGGCGCCGAAGACCAGGGCTGGCTCGCCCTGCGCCTGCGGGCGCCGTCGCGCAAGGTACCGCGCGATGCCCGCGGCGTGCGCCTCCAGGTGGTGGCGGGCGACACCGTCCAGTGGCTGGAGCCGGGGCGCCCCAACGTCATCCTCGGGCTCGGCTACGAGCGCCCGGCTCTGATCAAGGCCACCTGGCCCAACGGTATCAGCGAGTACATCTTCGAGCCCGCGGCCGAGACCGAGCACGTGCTCGAGCTGTCGATGAGGGTCGAGGGCTCGTGCCCCTTCCTCTACGCCTCGGACGGTGACGGGCTGCGCTTCGTGACCGACATTCTGGGCCTGAGTCCGGTCGGCATGCTCTCGCCCGTCGGCGGCTACGTGCCGGCCGATCCCGAGGAGTATCTGCGTCTTCCGAAGTGGGTGGCACCTCGGGAAGGCACGCTCGAGCTGGCGATCACCGAGGAGCTGCGCGAGGCTCTCTACCTCGATCAGACGGAGCTGGTCGCCGTCGACGCGCCCGGCGACGTCGAGGTCTACAACGGTGAGCAGTGGCTGCCGCGGGCGATCGACGGACTGCAGCTGCGCCTGATGACGCCGCTCGTGCCTCCCACCTCGGTACTCGACGACCGGGGCCGCGAGGTGCTCGACGTCGTGCGCGAGCGCGACGATCGATATCTGCGCAACCACTCCGGCGCCAACCGTTACCAGGGCGCGGTGGCGCCGCACCGCCTCACCGTCGAGCTGCCGGCAGAGGTGGCGGCGGCCGAGCGGCCGGCGCTCCTGCTCGTCGGCTGGCTGCACTGGGGCAACACCAGCACCAACGTCGCCCGCTCGCAGGACCCGGACGGCCTGCCGCTCTTCCCCGTCGTCGAGGTGCCCGACGGCGACGGCGGCTGGCGCCGTGCCGGGGCGCCTGCCGGGCTGCCCGCGGGCAAGACCAAGCCGGTGGTGGTGGACCTCGCCGGCGTCGTCGACCCGGCGGACCCGCGCGTCCGCCTGACCACCGACTTCGAGGTCTACTGGGATCTCGTCGCCACCGCGGCCCTGCACCCGCCCGAGGCGACCCCGCACCGCCTCCACCGCCTGACGCCGACGACGGCTGAGCTGCGCTGGCGCGGCTTCTCGCGCTGGTTCCGCCCCGCCGCCGACGGCCCGTACCTGTTCGACTACGACGACAGCCGCGACGTGCCGTGGCGCCTCGACTCCCAGGGCCGCGAGCTGGTGCTGTCCTGGAACGAGCTCGAGGGCCACTACACCGCCTTCGGCCCGGTGACCGCCCTGCTCGAGAGCGCTGACGACCGCAGCGTCGTCCTGGGAGCCGGCGAAGAAGTGACGCTGGCCTTCGACGTCGCCTCCCTGCCACCCCTTCCGGACGGCTGGCGCCGCACCTTCTTCTTGCACTCCGAGGGCTGGGAGAAAGACGGCGATCCCAACGTCTCGTGCTCGCGCACCGTCGAGCCGTTGCCCTATCGAGGCATGGCGCACGATCCCTGCTCGGGTCTCTTGGCCGAGTCCGCGCCCGACGTGAGCGACGCACCCCGCACCCGCTGGGTCGGCCGAGATCGCCTGGCGCGACGAGCCGCGGCTCTGGCCGCCGAGAAGAGGTAGACATCGATGGAACAGGCCATCCAGATCTTCGCCGCCGTCAACTTCTTCATCATGGGGATGTCGCACATCCTGCAGCCCCGCGCGTGGGCGAGGTTCTTCATCCACCTGCGCGATACCACCTGCTGACGAGCTGAGCCTCCTCAGAAAAGCCCGCCCCGCACCAGCGCCGCCGCCAGCGCCACCACGACCAACGCGAGCAGCAGGTTCAGCCGCCCGAACCGCGACGCCATGGCGCGCAGCCGGCGCGCCTCGGCGGACGCGGGGTCGTCCCGCCAGGCGGCCGTGGCCTTCGGCCCGATCCGGAAGTCGTGCCAGGCGGCGAGCCCCAGGATCACCGTCACCAGCAGCAGCTTGATACCCAGGATCGTGCCGAACTGGGACTGCCAGAAGCCCAGCGTGGTGAACGCCCGCCAGCCGTAGCCGCGGAACCACAGGTTCAGAAAGCCGGTCACCACCAGCAGCGCCAGGCAAACCCAACCGACCTCCCTGAAACGAATGCCCGTGAGGCTCACCAACCGCGAGGCGTGCTCGCGGTACTCCGGCCGCCGGACCACCGGCAGCAACACCAGCACAAGGAAGAGCATGCCGCCGATCCAGACCGTGGCGGCGAGGATGTGGAGCCAGACGGAGAGTAGGTGCATCGGCGCGACTCTACTTCACTCGGCCCGGTTCAACCCTACGCCTGGCCGAATTCCCCCCTACCCCGGTTCCGCCACCGACTCCGCCGCCGTCTTGCGGAAGATGTACTCCTGCTCCGGGGTCTTCAGATTCAGCAGCGAGATGACGCTGATCACGAACACCAACACCCAGACCAGGAACACCGCCGGCATGGCGACGTTCATGGTCTTGCGGATCTCGCCGTTGAGCTGGTCGACGTCGCCTTCGCCGGCCTCGATCGCCTGCAGGTTGCGCAGGGCGGTGCCGGAGATGGGGATCAGGTAGAGGGCGTCGATGATGATCACGGCGTAGAGCACGTGCTTCCAGTTGAGCCAGGCAGTGGTGAAGATGGCGGTGTCGGTGAGGAAGCAGAGCACGATGCCGGTGGGCAGCATCAAGAGGAAGATGTAGCCCACGATGGTGTCGATGCCGTGCATGATGCGCGCGCGCTCCAGGCGCCGCTCGACGGGGACCTGAGCGTTCTTGACGTCGAAGTGCAGCCAGAACACGATGAAGTCGAACAGCAGCCAGGCCGCCGCCATGAAGGCGTGGATGCCCTTGAAGGTCACGTCGAGGACGTCGATGCCCCAGACCTCCATGCTCAAGTCTTCCCCAGCACCAGCTTGACGAGCTTGGGCAGGCCGTAGAGGGCACAGCCCAGGTAGAGGACGGCATTGAGCGCCAGGGCCAGGTCGAAGCCGCCCTCGACCATCGTCCAGGCGGCGCCGACGCCCATGTACAGGCCGCCGAAGACGATGATGATCCACAGCAGGTAGAGCATGAACATGACGGATTCCGGTGTCTCGGTGAGGAGCCCGAAGAATGTCATGGAACTAAGACATTCGCAACGCGGCCTGATAGGATCGGTGCTTCATGAGCCCGATCCTGATCGCCGGTATCGTCGCCGTGGTGCTCGCTCTGGTGGCCTACTCCGTGGGGTTCTTCTCCATCGAGCGGCAGCGCCGGGTCTCCGGCCAGGCGGCGACGTCCCTGACCGTGGGCGTGGCGCTCGACGTGGTGGCCACGGCCTGCATGTTCCAGATCTCCACCCAGGGCCCGTTCACGCCTCATGCCCTGATCGGGATCGTGGCCCTGGCCGCCATGGTGATGCTGACGATTCTGGCCTGGCGTCACCGCGGCCGTCTCGGCGACGGTCCCGTCTCACAGTGGCTTCACGGCTACGCGCGCGTGGCCTACATCCTGTGGGTCGTTGCCTTCGTCCTGGGCGTCGCCCTGGGGGCGTCGAAGTAGATGGCGGCCCCTCGACCCGGCCGCGGATCGGATACAATTCGGCGGATGATCCGAGGTCACATTCCGCTCACCAGCACCCTGGCGTGTCTGGTGATCGCCCTCTCCGGATGGCCCGAGGCGAGCTCGATGCCGATCCTCATGGACCGCTATGCCGAGCATCCGCTGAGCGTCGAGAAGCACCGGAGCCAATGCGTCATCTGCCACGTCCACGAAGACGGCTCCGGCGCCTTGACCGCTTTCGGCAAGAAATATGACCGCGAGAACTTCGAGCTCACCCCCGAGCTGGTCCGCGACTACGGCAACCTGTTCCACTCCGGTGACGCCCTGGAGCCGGTGAGCGCCCGCGCGGAGGTGGCGGGCACGGCGGTGCCGGTGCCGGGCAACGAGCCGTTCGACGCCAGGCGCTACTACCGCGAGGAGTGCCGCGAGTGCCACGGCAAGTACGGCGACGGCGATCCCTTCCAGGGAGTTCCCGCCTGGTCCACCCAGAAGTGGCTCGAAGAGCGCCGCGGCCAGACCGAGGAGCTGCTCGACATCATTCTCGACGGCAAAGACAAGATGATCGGCCATGCCGGCAAGATCACCGAAGCGGAGGCCCGCGAGTTGCTCGAAGGCGTCTTGACCATCGCTCACAAGTACGCGAGCTGACGCCTCAGGGCGATCCGGCCTTTGCCGGTGATCGATACGGAACCAAGCCAAGAACCGGAAGGAGATTCCTGATGTACCACGGCGCCCGTCGTCACTCCCTCACCTGTGGACTCTTGCTCGCGGTCATCGTCGCGCTACCGGCGTCGGCGTCGGGCGACATCGACCTGACCCAATACTTCCCGCTCCAGGACGGCGACAGCTGGACCTACCAGTTCCGCGCCCACCAGCCGGACGGCCAGGTCAAGTACAGCCTCAAGACCTACCGCGTCGACGGCGAGGTCGAGCTCGAAGGCGGCGAGGTGGTCAAGAAGCTCGTCGACCAGCGCGGCTGGTATTACATGTTGACCATCGAGCCCGACCGTTACCTACACTGGGGAGAGCACGAGAACAAGGGGCTGGTGTCCATGGACCCGCCGTTCGCGCTCATCGACACGCGCTATGCCTTCGGCAAGCCCTACGCCACCGCCCACGCGGTCTCGGACGGCAGCGCCCGCGGCGCCGAGGTGGTGTTCGAAGGCTACGAGAGCATCCGGACGCCGGCCGGCGAATTCAAGAACTGTCTCAAGAGCACTTTCAAGTACATCAACCCCAACGGCTCGACCTTTACCTCGGCGACCTACCTGGCCAAGGGTGTCGGCCCGGTGCGCAAGGAGTTCGCCATCTACTCGCCGAGAGCGGGTCAGATCCTGCGTTTCGATCGCGACCTGCTCCACGCCACTATAGGCGGCCAGCGGGTGGGCGGCCGGCGGGCGGCGACCGTCGAAGACCTCGGCGAGTACTTTCCGTTTTTCCAGGGCGACTCATGGACCTACCAGTGGACCTACACCATGGCCGACGGCGCTTCCCGAAGCGCGGAGCGGACCCGCACCTTCGCCGGCGCCGAGTTCTTCGACCGCACCGCCGCCTTCAAGCTGATCGACAACAAGGGCAGCTACCAGTTCTACACCTACCACCCGGAGCACGGCATCCGGATGCACGGCTCGTTCGAGAACCGCCCCGGCGGCGAGCCCTTCACCTACCAACCCGCCCTCTCCGTCGCCCGGCCCGACCAGGTCATCGGCCGCGAATACACCTGGAGCGAGCCGGAAGCCAACCAACCCGAAGACGTCGGGCGCTACAAACGGCTGCAGCACTGGACCTCCGAGATCGAGGGCTACCAGACCCTCGAGACACCGGCCGGGACCTTCGAAGTGTTGCGCGTCCGCCTCGCCTGGAGCACGTCCAAATCGTGGGTCAGCCAGTGGTACTACCTGGCGAAGCACGCCGGCATCGTCGGCATGGACTACGAGGCCGTCGATAAGACCTCGGGAAAACGAGTTATCGCCCTCGATGCGCGGCTCAAGAGGGCCAGGCTGCGAGGCGACGACGTCGCCTCGCTCGAAGCCCTGGCGATCCACGTCGATCGTGTCGCCGAGTCCAGATCCCTGCTCAAAGACGATCCCAAGGCCCGCGAGATCTTCAAGGCGGCTTCCCAGAACCGCTACGTATGGGACGACGCGTTTCCGGGCCTCCGGGCCGACGTCGAGATCGTCGATCACGGCGGTGAGATGGTCCAGGCCAAGGTCACTGTCGACCGGAACCTCATCGTGGACTTCGAATGCGACGACTGCGGCGCCGGGCTTCGCTCCCTGGCCCGCGCACAGATCTCCCAGTTCGTCACCCACCGGGCCAACGAGCCCTTCGACGAGAAGTACGGCGAGGGCAAGGCCTTCTTTCAGCTGATCAAGGAGCGGCCGGACGGGATGTACGAGATTCGCGCCGACGGCGAGACCGCCATGGGCTCTTGGTATTTGATCGACGGCAAAGAGGTGCGCAAGCTCACCCGCACCCTCGGCGGGCCGGTCAGGTTCATGATCCATCACGAGAAGAACATCCGTACCGAGGACGGCCGCTACATCGCCAACTACTACCCGGTGACCTTTTTCATGGAGATGGGCGAGCAGCGCCACGAGCTGGGCAAGGTGGTCTACGACGATCAGTTCGTCAAGCAGGGGGACTTCTGGCTGCCCAAGCACCGGATCCTCAAGGGCAAGCTGCCGCAGCCGGATCGTTCGATCATCGACGTCGACCTGGAGATGCAGTTCGTCAACGTCGCGTATCTGAATTGAGGCTGACG
>JAAELT010000514.1 GCA_024226315.1 bacterium
CTAACTAACATGCTTTCTAACTAACTAGTTAACTAACTAGTTAGGTAAATAGTTAAGTAACTAGTTAACTAACTAACTTTCTTACTAACAGACTTACAAGTAGTGCAAACTAACTAACCAACTATAAAACTAACCAACTAACTAACATGCTTATTAGCTAACTAGTTGACTAACTATTTAACTAGATAGTTAAGTAACTAGTTAACTAACTAACTTACTTACTAACAAACTTACAAGCCGTTCAAACTACCTAACTAACTATCAAACTAACCAACTAACTAACATGCTTACTAACTAACTAGTTGACTAAATAGATAAGTAAATAGTTAACTAACTCACTTACTTACTAACAAACATACAAGCCGTGCAAGCTAACTAACTAACTATCAAACTAACAAACTAACTAACATGCTTACTAACTCACTAGTTAACTAATTAGTTAACTAAATAGTTAAGTAACTAGTTAACTAACTAACTTCCTTACTAATATACTTACAAGCCGTGTAAAATAACTAACTAACTATTAAACTAACCAA
>JAAELT010000515.1 GCA_024226315.1 bacterium
GCCGTCGCCGTCTCCGTCACCGCCGGTCTCCAACAAGCTGCCGGCGAGGAAGAAACGCAGGTTGTTGAGCCCCTGGAACACCGGGTGGCCGGCGTTCAGCGTCTCGGCGGTGTCCTCCTCGGTGATCTGGAGGTCGATCACCAGGCGCTCGGCGCCGCCCTGGCGCGACACCATGCGCTTCACCCCGAGGTCGAAGTCGGCGGCGATGGCGTTGGCCTCGAGCTCCAGGCCCCACTTCGCGAGCAGCTTGCCGAGGTTCGACGACGGGTCGTGCTGGTAGGCGGCCCACGGCTGCTGGGGGTTCTGGGGCGGCCGGTCGTCCAGCGCGTAGGGATCGATGAAGATCAGGGTGCTGCCGCCGCGGGTGATCCACTCGTCGAGCGCCCGGTGCAGGGCCGCGGTGACACCCGCCCGCCGGGCATCGGCGATCAGCCGCAGCGTCCGCGAGCCGGTCGCAAGCACCTCGTCGAGGAGCTCGCGAGCGCCGTCGCGGCCGAGGAGGTAGGCGGACCGGGCGCGAAGCTCACGATTCGCCAGCGCGTCGTCATCCGGGATGATCCGCTCCGCCTCTTCGCGAAGCTCGCGGGCGAGCCGCTCTCGACCTCGGAGCTCGTGGAGCCGGGCGAGGTCGAGAAGCGTCAGCGCCAGACCGGTGGCCGCACGCGAGGAGCCCGTGGTTTCGAGGATCTTCCGCCACCGGCTCTCCGATGCCCCGAGGTCCTCGGCTGCCGATTCCAGGTCTGCGGCCTCGAGGTGCGCCCGCCCGAGGTCGGAAAGGCACTCGGCGACCAGCCGGTGCTCGTCGCCCAAGGTCGCCGAATAGCCTTCGAGGGCTTGGCGATAGAAGCGGATCGCGTCGCCATGCCGGGACCTCAGCAGAGCCAGATCGCCGAGCCCATGGCGGACGATGGCAATGCGGTAATCGTGAGTTTCCAGACGTTGCCAGTAGATCTCCAGGGCACGCCCATAGGCCTCCTCGGCTTCGTCCACACGAGCTTGCGCCTTGAAAAGATTGCCTAGGCTGGCCCAGCTGATGCCGATCTCCGGATGGTCCGCGTCGAGATGCGCCAGCTTGATCTCGAGGGACTCTCGGTAGGCCAGCTCCGCGGCCTGGAAGCGGCCCATCTTGGCGCTGACCAGCGCCAGGTTCGAAATCGTCGCGGCGACGTCCGGATGGCCGGGCGGGAGCGCCCGGCGCTTGATTTCGAGAGCGCGCTCGTAGGCGGCTCGTGCCTCGCCGTAGCGGCCCAGCGAGTAGAGGACCCCGGCGAGATTGTCCTGTGCTCGGCCGGCGAGGGGAGACTCGGAAGGCAGGATCTCGAGCGCGTTGCCAAAGCCTTCGAGCGCCTCCTGGTGACGACCTTGCCCCCGTTGTAGATAAGCGAAATCGTTCCAGATGCGTGCTCTGAGAAGGTGAGATTCGGGCAATAGCCTCTCTGCGTGGCGCAGCGCCTCCAGGTAGCGTGCCTCCGCATCCTCCAGACGCCCCTGGTGATGGTCCAGATTGGCGGCCCGGACCCGGGTCTCGAGATCGGAGGCGCCGGTGGGGGGACCGGGTGCAAGCCGCAAGGCCTCGTCGAGGAGACGACGCGCCGAGTCGAGGTCGCCGAGGTCCATGTCGACCTCGGCGAGGGCGCTGAGCAGGGTGCTGCGGACGCTGTCGTCGACGGTCTCGTCGGCGAGCAGCCGTTCGCCGGCTCGGGCGACCAGCTCGCGGGCGCTGGGCTCGTCGGTCGAGGGCCGCCACGGATCTGCCTGCTGGAAGAGCTCGATCAGGGTCGCCGTCACGCTCTCGGCTCGCTGGGCTTGCCGGCGGGCGGCTGCGGCCTGGTTCCTCGCCACCGAGGCCTGGTCGCGGACCAGCAGCAAGCCCCCGGTCAGCGACACCAGGAGCCCGACCGCCACCAGGGTCAGGGCCAGGTTCTGGCGGATGGTACGCAGCATGCGGGTCACCGGGTGGAGAGGGCGCGCGGAGACCGGTTCTCCCGACAGCCAGCGCTCGAGATCCTCGGCGAGCGCCGCCGCCGACGGATAGCGTTCCTCGGGATCCTGTCGCAGGGCTTTGAGGGCGATGGCGTCGAGGTCCCCGGAGACGGCGCGCTGGAGCCGTCGGACGGACGTCTGCCGCTTGCGAGCGAGATCGAGGCCCGCGGCCGGATCTATGCTTGCGAGGTAACGGGAGGGAGCGTGCGGGAAATCTGTCGCCTGGGATCCAGGGGAGGATGCATTCTGCCACTCTGGCAGCGACGCCGTCAGCTCGTGGTAGAGCAGAAGTCCTAGGGTAAAGACGTCCGAGCGCACCGAGACCGAAGCTGTCCCCGAGAGCTGGAGCTGCTCGGGGCTGGCCCAGGCGGGAGTCGCCAGGCGATCGCCGAGCCTCTCGGTCAGCGAGACTTCGTCGTCGAGACGCTGTCCGATCCCGAAATCGATGACCTTGGGGGCCAGCGTACCCTCCTGATCCATCACCAGGACGTTGGCCGGCTTCAGATCGAGATGGAGAATCGCCCGCTGATGGGCGTGGTCGATGGCCCGGCAGACGCTGACCAGGAGCCGGATGCGCGCGCGCAGCAGCAGCTCGTGGGCGTCGCAGCTCTCCGAAAGCGGCGCCCCCGGGACGTACTCGATGACCATGAACGGCCTTCCGTCTGGCGCCGCTCCGGCCTCGTAGACCTGGGCGATCGCCGGATGATGAAGGCGGGCGAGGATCCGGCATTCGGAGAGGAACCTCCGTCGGGCGTCGTCGTCGCCCCGCTGCACCAGCTTGATGGCAACCTCCCGATCCAGGGGCTCGCGCTGACGGTAGAGGCCCACGGTTCCCATACCTCCCGAACCCAGGGGCCGGACGAGCTCGAAACCGTCGAGCCGGTCGGGGGGTGGGATGGGCTCTCGCCGGGCGAGGCCGAGGGCCGATCGAGTGGTGTCGTCGCCCCAGCCGGCCGCGATCGTCAGCAGCGAGCGGACCTCCCGCCAGAGAACGGCATCGCCGCCGCACCACTCGCGGGCCCTACGCAGCCGCTCGTCCTCCTCCAGGTCCAGGGCGTCGAGCAAGATCTCCTGGGCGCGGCGATGCAGCTCCCGGCGGTCAACCGTCATCGAGGTATTCTCGCAGTTCCCGCCTCAGCCAGACCCGGGCTCCTCGCCATTGGCGCCGGGCCGTAGATACCGAAGTCCCCAATGCCTCGGCGCATTCCTCGATCGTGCAGCCTGCCTGGAGATGGAGCCGGGCGATCGTGGCTTGGCGCCGGTCGAGCTCGGCCAGACGGTCGATGGCGCGGGCGAGGTCCACAAGGCTGTCCGGGTTCAGGGTCAATTCGACCAAGTCGGTGGCGAGTTCGCGGCGATCCGCGGGTTGCGGCCGCTTGCCGGCGCCCCTTCTGCGAGCTCGCTCGGCGAGTGCCTGGCGCATCGCGTAGCCGGCGATGGCGACGAAGTGATGGCGGTCAGCGATCTCGCGCGGGACGTGCTGCAGCAACCGCAGAACCCCCTCGCTGACGAGCTCGGTCGGTTGCAGCTCGCTGTCTCCGCTCGCGCGCATCTGGCGGCCCGCGAGTTGGCGCAGAACTCGAAACGTGTGGGCGAAGAGCTCTTCGGCTGCCTCCGCTTCGCCGGCCTGCCAGCGGCGGATTAGCGCGGTCACCTCGGCTTTCATTCGATCTTGACCCCCGGATCACGCTTTTCGCACAGGTGTAGGTAGAGGGCGGTGGCGAGTCCCGTGCTCTCCCCCGGTACCGGCTCGGCCATCCGCGGAAACCAGTTTAGCAACAGGAGAAAGGAAATGGGAAGACGATGGTCTCGAATCGATTGGGTATTGGCGTTGATCGGCGGTCTTGCCGCGCCGCTCCCGGCTCAGCAGCTCCTCGAGTCTGATACCTACGGGCTGCATACCTACGAGCTCTGGGCAGGCTCGTTGTGCTGGGCGGACGCAATGGACTTCTGCGTTGCGCGAGGCGGCTATCTGGCGACCGTGGCCTGCGACGCCGAAAACGAGGTCCTCGCCGATCTTGCCCGCGCCAGTGATCCCTGCGCTGGCGATCCCGCGCCCGCGGTCTGGATCGGTTTCACGGACCTCGTTGTCGAAGGTCAGTTCCAGTGGATCACCGGCGAGCCGGTGACCTACACCAACTGGGACGTGAACGAGCCCAACGACGACATCTGTTGCGAGGAGTACACCAACTTCTCGTGTCCGTCGCACCCCCGGTTCCCGCGTTGGAACGACGAACGCATCTGCGGCACTCGCAACGTCCGGGGTTGGTTTTGTGAGCTCGGTGAGCCGCCCCAGCTCGAATGCGTCGATGGAGACGGTGACGGGTTCCCCGATGGCGAAGACAACTGCCCGGCAGTGTCCAACGACCAGGCCGACTCGGACGAGGATGGCGCTGGCGATGTCTGCGATGCGTGCCCTTTCGATCCCGACGACGATGACGACGGTGACGGCGTCTGCGGTGACGGCGACTTATGTGGCGTGACCAGGATCCCGGAGATCGCGGTCCCGAGCCTCCGGCTGGGCACCAACCGCTGGGCGCTGCTCGACGCCGACAATGTCTTCGATACCAGCACCCCCGGCGGCGGCGGTCCCGGCTTCGTCTTCACCACCGCCGACACCGCCGGATGCTCCTGTGAGCAGATCATCGCCGCCCAGGGCCTCGGACAAGGGCACCTCAAGTTCGGATGTTCGATCAGCGCCGTCCAGAATTGGATGGATTGGATCAACAACTAAAGGAAAACGGCAACATGACACCTGAGAAAGAGAGTTCAAGTCAGATGGTCAAGAAGAGATCCGAGATGACACATGCGGTCTCGCTACTGCTGGTCATTCTCGCATTGTCCGTCATCTTCCTGGCAGCGGCCCCGGCCCCGGCCCTCTTCGATCCGGCGAGCCGCTTTCGGACGATCGTCCTCGCCGAAGCCGATTCGGGCTACATTCTCGAGCACACCATCGCGGATGTCGACGAGGATGGGAGATTCGAGCTGGTGGTTTCGCGCGCCGAGTGGCCTTTCATTCCGCCCGAGACCACGGGCGAGATCGTGGTCTACGAGGTAGGACCGGACAGCACGCTGGTTCAGGAGCTTCTCATTCCGCTGCCCGCCGGACGGCCGAGCTCGAGCGGATGGATATCTCCCCACGTGCTCGACCTCGATGGCGACGGCGTCCTCGATATCGCTGCCTGGTGGCGCAAGAACAACGGTCAGGGAATACTCGACGTCGCCTATGGTCGTGTCGCAGGGGGCTATACCGTCGTCAGCTACCCGACCCCGGACACCGACTCGGGCTATCGCATGGCGCTGGCGGACATCGATGCCGACGGCCTGGCCGATGTTCTGACCACCAACGGCGGCTTCTCGGCGCCGGGTACGTTATTCGTCTTGTTCAACTCCAGCGACCCCGCCGATCGTTTTACCACCTATCTCAGCTATGCGATGGGCTCGGACGCGACCGGCGTTTTCGTCGAGGACATCGACCAGGACGGTCGGGTCGACGCGGCGGTCACCACCCACGACACCGGTCCTATCGGTGGCCGTGTACTCTTTTTCCCCGGTCCCACGGCCCTGGACTTCGTCCCCGGAGACGGGTCGAGATCGAGCTCGATCGGCTTCGGCGACGTCGATCTCGACGGCCGGACGGACCTGGTGATGAACGCGGCGATTCCCCATTCCGCCCGCGACTACCTCTGGATCTACCGTCAGACGGCGGCCCGGGCCTTCGCCGCCCCGGTGCAGTGGCCGACCACGGGTAACCGGCCCAAGATGCCGAAATTCGCCGACTTCGACGGCGACGGGCTCACCGAGATGGTGGTCTCGGTCACCGAGGATCGGCTGTTCAATTTCTTCGCCCGGGACGCCTCGGGAGTGCTCGACGACACACCTCTGGTTCTCTCCACCGCCGAGCTGTCGGCGGTGGACCACGGCAGAGGCACCAACCCCAACGCGCTGACCATCGGCGACCTCGACAACGACGGCGACCAGGACATCGTCTTCGGGCTTCTGGGCCTGGTTCTGGTCCAGAACGTCGACGATCTCGACGGCGACGGCTACTTCGACTACGAGGACTGCGATGACGCCGATCCGACGGTGAATCCCGGCGCTTTCGAGACCTGCGACGGCATCGATAACAATTGTGACGGCGAGACCGACGAAGGCTTCGATGAGGACGGCGACGGGGTCGCCGACTGCTTCGACAACTGCCCCGCGGTGCCCAACGACCAGAACGACTCGGACGCAGACGGCGCCGGCGATGCTTGCGACCCGTGCCCGTTCGATGCCGACGACGATGACGACGGCGTCTGCGGCGACGTCGACCTCTGTGCTGGAACCTCGATACCGGAGGCCGTCGTACCGAGCCTCCGGCTGGGCACCAACCGCTGGGCGCTGGTCGACGGGGACGACGTATTCGACACCAGCAACTCCAACGGCAGCGGTCCGGGTCTCGCCTTTACCATCACCGAAACCGCCGGCTGCTCCTGCGAGCAGATCATCGCCGCCCAGGATCTCGGACGAGGGCATGTGAAGTTCGGATGCTCGATCAGCGCCATTCGGGACTGGTTCGAAGCGATAAGCAACTACTAAGGCGATCCGAATTCGACGCGATCCGAAGCCACCCAAAGCGTTCCCGGCGGCCGCGAACGCTCTGGGGGCTCACCAACGGCGGCCGCGCGAAATGCCGCCCGATCAGACCGGGGCCCAGGGGGGCGCCTACGCCTTCTCCACCAGCTCCAACGCCTGCAACCGGAACTTGTCCGCCGTCGACTCCGAGACCTCGTAGACCCACGAACCGTGGAGCTCGTCGAAGTCCTGCATCTCGTCGGCGCGGGTCAAGAGCTCGGCCTTCTCCTTGACCTCCTCCTCGCTCCACTCCTGATCGATCTGCAAGCTGTTGACCCGGTGGGAGCCGCGGATCCGGAGGTAGTGCTTGTCGCCCCCCTCGGCGACCTCCACCTGGTAGATCGCCTGGTCCTTCATCTCGTAGCTCACCCGGTGGCTGAAGACCAGGCCCTGGACATCGGCGGCGTTCGCCAGGTGGTGGGAGGTGAAGCGCAGGTACGAGAGGCCGCCCTTCACTTTGTTGACCTCAGTCGTGGCCTCCTTCATCCCCGCCGGCAGCTCGGTCAGCTCGAGGCTTCCTACCTCGGAGCCGAAGCGGTAGTCGGGGCCGTCGATGGCGGCGATGTCCTCCTCCTTGAGGTCGAC
>JAAELT010000516.1 GCA_024226315.1 bacterium
CCGAACAACCCCCACCCCTATCCGTGGATGAACTCCCTGTTCCAGGACGGCGCCACCATCTCCTGGCTGATGGGCGAGAGCTTCATCCTCGACCACGCCCGCCGCTCGGTGATTCCCGAACGGCTGACCGACACGCTGCTGGGCAACGACGGCGAGGTCGTCGACGAGGAGGGCTACTTCCGCCTGACCCACATGTCCGACGCCGTCATGACCGACCGGGAGATCCGCGAGCTGCCCAAGGTGTGGGCGCTGGGCGGCGACGGCGGCATGGGCGACATCGGCTTCCAGAACGTCTCGAAAGTGATCCTGCAGAACCGCCCGAACGTCAAGCTGCTGATGCTCGACACCCAGGTCTACTCCAACACCGGCGGCCAGAACTCCGACTCCTCGCCGATGCTCGGCGGCTACGACATGAACCAGCTGGGCGCCGCCACCCAGGGCAAGTACACGGAGAAGAAGGGTCTCGCCGAGACCTTCATCTCCGGCCACGGCTCACCGTTCGTGGCCCAGGTCTCGATGGCCAACGCGGCGAAGCTCTACAAGGCGCTGCTCGACGGCCTGGAGTACCGCGGCACGGCCTTTTTCCAGTGCTTCACCTCATGCCAGCCCGAGCACGGCGTGGCCGACGACAAGGCCTTCGTCCAGGCGAAGCTGGCGCGCGACTCCCGCTGCGTCCCGGATCTGGTGTTCGATCCCACGGCCGGCGAGACCTACGCCGAGACCCTCGACCTCGTGGGCAACCCGTCCAGGGACCGCGACTGGTGGCAGGCCACGCGCTCGGACACGAAAGAGAAATACTCCTACACCGTGGCCCATTGGGCGGCCACCGAGGCACGCTTCCGGCGCCACTTCAAGAAGGTGCGGGCGGCGGACGCTCTCAAGCCTCTCGAGGAGATGCTCGAACGCGTCACCCAGAATGACGTGGTGCACCGGCGCTTTCTCGATCCCGATCACCGAGCCTACGTGCCCGACTTCGGCGTCACCATCGAGGTCGACGACGGCGGCGGCAAGACCCGGACGCTCGCGATCTCCCGCCATCTGGTGCTTTTCTGCGTCGAGCGGCGCCGCGCCTGGCGGCTGCTGCAGAGCAAGGCCGGGATCGAGAACCTCGACTACGAGACGCAGCGGACCTTCCTGGAAAGACTGGATCGGGGCGAGCTGACGGTGGAGGAGAGGCGCGCGGGGGCCGCGGCGTAGTCCTGGCGGCCACCTTGGGTTACACTTGAGTCGCCCACTTTTTCGGGCAGGAGAACACCATGGTCTCGAAGAGCTCCACCGCCGATCGCCTGCCGGAAAGCAGCGGCGTCGAGCACCACTCGTGCGTCGAAGCGGTCGTGGCGCTGGAGAATATCCTCGGCCGCGCGCCGGACCACGAGGGCGGCTGGCTCGAAGCGCTGCGTGGCGAGCTCGACGAGCTCGCGACCGCTCTCATGGCGCACTTCGAAGAGGAGATGGCGAGTGACCTGTACGGCTCGTTGGCCCACCGGGCTCCGCAATGCTCCGCTCGCCTCGAAGAGCTCATGGACGAACACGACGAGATCCTCCAGCGCCTCGACGCCGTCCGGGAGGAGGCGGGCCAGCTCTCGGACGACGCGGAGCTCTACCAGCTGCGCGAGCTCAACGCCCACGCTCAGATGCTCGCTGCCATCATCCGCCGCCACGAAGCGGAGGAGAACGAGATCGTGATGCGCGCTTATTGGCAAGAGATCGGAGGCGGGGATTGACCGCTCACGGGAGGCTGTCGACGAGTCTACCTGTAGTTTCCGGGGACAAGGTGTCCCGGCCGCGCGCCGGAGAGTCCCTCGTTGACCCCCCTGCGGGGGAAGCTGTCGATCGTCCCCCTTCGGGGGAACCTCGGGTCGAGGTCGTCGACCAGCACGTGGTGGAGTTCGTCTCCGACTCCGGCGAGGGCGCCCAGTCGGCCGGCCAGATGTTCGGTACCGTCAGCGCCAAGATGGGCAACGGCGTCTGGACGCTGGAGATCATCCCGGCCGAGATCGAGCCACCGCCGCGTACGAAGGCCAGCTGTTCGGGCAACCGGGTCCGTATCGGCAAGGGGCCGGTGACCAACATGGGCGAGACCGCCGATGTCGTGGTGGCGTTCAACGAGCAAGTGCTCTACAGCCGCATCGACGACGGCGCCTTGAGAGCCGGGTCGCTGATCTTCCTGGACAACAAGTGGGCCGCGGACCCCGACCCCGGGATCCGCGAAAGCTACGCCCGGGCGCTCGAGGACTTCGGAAGCCGCGGCTATCTCGTGCAGGAGGTACCGATGCACGAGCAGTGCCTGCGGATCGTCCCCGATCCGCGACGCGGCAAGAACATGTGGGCCGTAGGGCTGCTGTGCGCCGTCTACCAACTCGACGTCGACCGGGTGCGCTTCGAGATCGAGGCGAAGTTCGGCCGCAAGGGCCGGAAGGTGGTCGACGCCAATCGGGCGCTCGCCAGGGCGGGCTACGAGTGGGCGCTCGAGAACGTCGGCGTGCGCTACCGGGTGCCGGCCGAGCCGGTGGACGAGACCATGGTGGTGATGAACGGCAATCAGGCCATGGCGCTGGGGATCATGGCGGCCGGCATCGAGGTCTGCTCGATGTACCCGATCACCCCGGCGACGTCGGTTTCCCACTTTCTGGCCCGTAGCTTCGCCGCCGCCGGCGGCTTCGTCCACCAGGCCGAGGACGAGATTGCCGCCATCGGTTTCGCGCTCGGCGCCTCCTACGCCGGCAAGACCCCGGTAACCCTCACCTCGGGACCGGGGCTGGCTTTGAAGACCGAGTTCATCGGCCTCGCGGTGATGGCCGAGCTGCCGCTGGTGATCGTGGTGGTCCAGCGCGGCGGGCCGTCGACGGGCCTGCCGACGCGGGTCGAGCAGGGCGATCTGCTGGCGGCGCTCCACGCCTCGCCCGGCGACGCGCCGAAGATCGTCATGGCGCCGACGTCGATCGGCGAGTGTTTTCACTTCATGATCACCGCGCGCCAGCTGGCCGAGACCTTCCGCACGCCGGTGATGGTGCTCTCCGACGCCAACCTGGCCACCGGCCAGCAGCCTTTCGAGCGCCCCGAGGTGCGCCAGGAATGGCTCGCGCCGCCGGTCGACCAGAGCCGTTGGCAGGCCGCGGTCGAACCCTACGACTGGGACCCGGAGACCGGCATCTCCCAGCGTCCAGTGCCCGGGCAGCGCGACGGCCAGTACGTCCTGACCGGGCTGACCCACGACTCGGCCAGCCGCGTGGCCTACGACGCGGCCACCAACCAGCGCACCGCGACGTTACGCAGCCGCAAGCTGGCTACCCTGCGGCGCTCGCTCAAGCCCCCCGAAGTCTATGGCGATCCCGAGGGCGATCTGCTGGTCGTCTGCTGGGGGTCGACCCGCGGTGCCGTCGAGGAGGCGATCGACGGCCTGCGCCAGGACGGCGAGAATGTCTCCTCGCTCTGCTTGCGTTTCCTCTCGCCCCTCGAACCGGGGCTCGAGGAGATCTTCCGCCGCTTCCGGCAGGTCATGACCGTCGAGCTCAACTACAGCGACGACCCGGAGGATCCGCACGTCGACGAGGGCGGACGCCGCTACTCGCAGCTCGCCTTCCTGCTGCGGGCGGCGACGCTGGTCGACGTCGATTGCTGGTCCAGGGTGCCGGGCATTCCGCTCTCGCCCAGCCGCATCAAAGAAGTGCTGCGCCAGCGGCTGAAGGGAGAATAACGCCAATGTACGGCCTGAAACAGGACTGGATCCCCGAGCCGCAGGCGCGGCAATTCGTCTTGGAGGACTACGAAAGCGGGGTGCCGCGGTGGTGCTCGGGGTGCGGCGACTTCGCCGTCCTCCAGTCGCTCCGCAAGCTGGCCCGGGACGAGCAGCTGCTGCCCGAGAAGACCGTGGTGGTCTCCGGGATCGGCTGTTCGAGCCGCCTGCCCCACTACGTCAAGACCTACGGCTTCCACGGGCTGCACGGCCGGCCGCTGCCGGTCGCCTCCGGTATTCGCGCGCGGCGTCCGGACCTGCACGTCTTCGTCGTCACCGGCGACGGCGACTGCTGCGCCATCGGCACCGGCCACTGGATCCACGCCGTGCACTACAACATGAAGATGACCGTGATGCTCCTGGACAACAGCATCTACGGCCTGACCAAGAAACAGACCTCGCCGACCACCGGCAAGGGGTATAGCTCCAACACCCATCCCGACGGGGCCATGCTGAGCGCCCTCAACCCGCTGACGGTCACCCTCGGCATCACCAACGCCTCGTTCGTCGCCCAGACCGTCGACTGGAACCCGGCGCACCTCTATGCGACCCTCCTCGAGGCGCACCGCCACCCGGGGCTCGCCTTCGTGCGCATCATTCAGCGCTGTCCGCATTTCACGCCGGACGCCCACGAGCACTTCCAGCGCGATCCGTCCAACGTCCTGCTCCTGACCCACCCAGACGGCATCCCGGCCGACGATGTCGTTCTTCGGGTATTCAAGAACCGGGACGAGCTCGATCCCACCGATCGCGCCGCGGCGCTGGAGCACGCCGCCCGCGAGGACGTCCTGCCCATCGGCCTGTTCCTGCGCAACCCGGAGGCCGAGCGCTACGACCTGTGTTCGGCGGTGGGGCTCGGTATGAGCGCCGAGAAGAAACTGGCGGCAGCCCAGGCGGCGGTCGACCGCTTTCTGATCTGAAAACCTGGCCTCGAGGACCGGTAAACGTGGGGAAGCGCAGCGCTGCCGAGCCCGCCGCGATGAGCGGCGACCCTGCCGGGGACCATCACCGGCAACTACGCCACTTCCACCTGAGCGGACGCGGTGACGCCTCCGGCGATCCGCTGCCGCCGTCGACCCTCCGGCCGGCGGCGCTCGACCCGGACCCGCCCTGGCGATCCTACCCCCTCTTCCTCGGGGACGAGGGACGCCCCACGAGCTTCTACGACCTGATCGAGCAAGAGCTCGCGGAGATGTCGGATGACGGCTCGAAGGCGGCGATGCTCGGCGAGCACGTCGCCCGGCTCGCTCGCGCCGTCCACCGCCAGATCGGGGGCCGCCCCGGAGCGACGCCCCTGGCGGACGTTCTCGACGGAGCCTTCGCCGCCTTCGCCGCCGAATTCGACCTCAGCGAGGCGGGCGCCGCGGCCCTCCGGCAGGACATCGACCGCCTCCGCGAGCGGCTGGGCGAATCCGGTTCGCTATTGGCCCTGGGCGAAGGGACGCTCTTCGGCCTCTACGCCGCCGCCGTCGAACGACGCCGTCGGCGGCCCCTCGCCGCGTTCCACCAGGAGGTCGAGGCGCTCACCGTCCAGCTCGAGGAGCTGCTGCGCCTCGACGACAGCCACGCCCCGGAGAGCTTCGGCCCGGAGGCTCTGGCGGCCGGCCTCGGCGGCACCGCGGCGTTCTTCGAGGCTTCTGCGCTCGCCGAGCACCTCCCCGACCGGCGGGGCAGCGAGAGGCTCGGAGGGCAGCGCCGGGAGCGCATCGAGCACACCCTGGAGAGCCTCCGGCGCTACCTCGATGCCGCCGCCGGGACGGTGACGGAGGCGCCGGACTTCACCGTCGTTCACTCCGGCCCGCTGGCCGGCGGCACGGCGTTCTCCACGGCACGTCTGATGGAGCATCCCGATCCCCTGGGGGCGTCGATCGACATTTTCGATGGCCAGGCCGACGCCCAGGCCGATGTCCTGAGAGCCGTCCGGGTGGCGCGCCTGGAGGTCGAGGGAAGCTACCGCGGCGAGCTCCACGACGAGATCCTGGCGGGCTTCGACTGGCGGGCATTCAGCGCCGACGAGCTTCTGCTGACCCCGCCGGTCGCGGTCGTGGTGACGGCAGCGCAACTGCGCGCCAACCTGGCCTCGTTCTCAGAGCTTCTGTGCTCCGGACGTCCGGTCCACGTCCTCGTCCTCGAAAGCGCCGGCTGGCCCGGCGGCGGACGAGCGGGGTGTTTCCACCCCGGGCTGGCCTATCTCGCCATCGCCCACCGCGAGGCTTTCGTTCTGCAGTCGACGCTGGCTCGCCCCGGGCACCTGGCGAGCGGCCTCGTGGACCTGGCCGAGACCCTGGGCCCGGCGGTCGCCATCGTCGCCCAGCTTCCGGTTGGTCCCCCTCCGGAAGAACCTTCGCCCGCGGCTGCTCCCGTGTCTCCCCCCTCGTTCCCTCCAGGGGAACGATGGATCCAGCTGGTGGCGGCCCACGCCGGGCGGGCGACACCCTGCTTGCGCTACGACCCGGCGGCGGGGACGTCGTGGGCCGAGCGCTTCGACCTGGAGGAGAACCCCGAGCCGCGGAGGGCCTGGCCGTCCAGGAGCCTCCCCTACCTCGACGCCGAGGGCGAAGAGCAGAACCTGGAAACGACATTCACGTTTGCCGACTTCGTGGCTCTCGAGCCTTCCTGCCGCGGGCACTTCCGGGTCGTTGCGGCCGAGGGATGGAGCGAAGGGCAGGTCGCGATCGCCGAATACCTCGCGATCTCAGACGACGAGCAGCGGCGTCTGTTGCCGTTCATCTGGGTGATCGACAGCCCAGGGCGCCTGCTGCGGGCCGTCCTGACCCGCGAGCTGGCCTATGCCTGCCGCGACCGGAGGCGGGCTTGGCGCATTCTCCAGGAGCTGGCCGGCACCGACAACGAGCACGCCCGCCGGGCCGCGGAACGCGCCCGCCAAGAGACCCTGGCCGAGGCCGAAGAAGAGCGCGCCAAGCTCGCCGACGCCCACGCAGTGGAGCTCGAGGAGGTGCGCTCGCGGGCGGCGGGCGAGGCCATGGAACGCCTGGTGGCCGTCCTGATGGACATCGGCACGACGGAGGGGGCCGGGCCGGTGCTGCCGGCGGCGATCCCCGCTCCGGCCCCTGCCGCCGCGGCTCCGGCTCCAGCCGTCCCCGAGACTCCGACCGACCCGCAAACGCCGGCCCTCGACGAAACCCCGCCCACCGAGGAGGAGGCCGCGGACGAGGACGAGGAGGTCTTTCTCGACGAACCGTGGATCGATGCGCCTCTGTGCACCACTTGCGATGAGTGCACCAACCTGAACCCGCGGCTCTTCAAGTACAACGAGGACAAACAGGCGTACATCGCCGACGCCTCGGCCGGGACGTTCTACGAATTGGTCACGGCGGCCGAAAAATGTCCGGCGTTGTGCATCCACACGGGAGCTCCGCCCAGCGGCGACGACACGGTCGACGACGATCTCATCGCCCGGGCGGAGAAATTCGCCTGATGAACGAGGTCCTCACCGCCGGAACCGTGATGCTGGGTCTGGCGGGGTTTTTCGGCGTCGTCCTGGCGCTGGCGAACCGTTTCTTGCGGGTTCACGAGGACCCGCGCCTCGATACCGTCGAGGAGATGCTGCCGGGCACCAACTGCGGCGCCTGCGGCGTGCCGGGCTGCCGCGCCTTCGCCGAGACCCTGGTGAGCGGCGAACGCTCGCCGGGCGGCTGTACCGTCGCCACCCCCGGGGAGGTGGAAGACATCGCCGGCTACCTGGGCGTGGCGGCCGGTTTTGAGGAGAAGCGCGTGGCGCGTCTCCACTGCGCCGGCGGCAAGTCGTCGGTGCGGCGGCTCGCCGAGTACCAGGGTTTCACCTCCTGCCGAGCCGCCTACCAGGTCAACGCGGGGGGCAGCGCCTGCCCCTGGGGCTGCCTCGGCCTCGGCGACTGCGACGAGGTCTGCGACTTCGACGCGATCCACATGAACGACGAGGACCTGCCGGTGGTCGAGGTCGAGCTGTGCACGGCCTGCAACGACTGCGTCGAGGTCTGTCCGGTGGACCTGTTCACCATCGAGCCGCTCTCGGCGAAGCTCCTCGTGCAGTGCAACAACCCGCTGGTCGGCGAAGCGGCCGGGGGTATCTGCCAGGTGGTCTGCGACGGTTGCAGCCTGTGCGCCAAGGACGCCGCCGACGGTGTGATCGAGATGTCGGGCGGGCTGCCGGTGATCCGCGACCAGGCGGCCGCCACGCCCCGGGCGACCTTCCGTTGTCCGACGCGAGCGATCCAATGGGTCGAGGGCAATCAATTCGAACGCCGGGAAGCCGTGTCGTGAGCCCGGCGAAGCAAAGCAGCGCGCTCGGTTGGCTGCGACAGCGATTCTCCGGCCAGCCAGACGAATCACCGCCCGAGCTGCCCGGACGTCCTGCCAGGAAAAGCGCCGCGGTGGCCGTCGCCGCCACCGAGGCCCTGATCTGCGAGACCGTCTGCGGTCCCGGGGGCGGGGGCCGCGAGACCGTGGCCGAAGCGAGCGGGCTGGCCATGGCTGGCGCGCGGACCGCGGCCTTCGTCGACGCCGGCGCCCTGGACGAGGCTCACGGAGCGTTCTGCACCGCGGCCCGCCGGCGTCTCCCATTCGTTGTCCACGCCACTCTCGGCGGCGCACGGCGGGGGCACGCCGCCTATCACGCCGTCGCCGACTGCGGGGCCTTTCTCGCCCTGGCCGGAGACGCCCAGGAGGCGGCCGACCTGACGCTCGTCGCCCGGCGGCTGGCCGAGGTGGCGCTGGTGCCGGGGGTCGTGGCCTTCGAGGAAGGCCACGAGGAGGACCTGCTCCTGCCCGAACCGGAGCTCGTCCGGCGCTACCTCGGGGCGACGGACGACGAGCTCGCCTCCCCCACCGCCGCCCAGGCGATGCTCTTCGGCGAGCGTCGGCGAACCCTGCCGCGCTTTTTCGACCTCGACCGGCCGGCCGCCCTGGGCCTCGGCGCCGCGGGGCGCGACCTCGCCGCTGCCCTCACCGGCCAGCAGCTCTTCTTCGCCGATTCCGTCGCCCCTCTGGCCCTCTCGGCCATGGCGGAGCTCGAAGCGCTGACCGGACGGCGGCTCTCGTTCCTGAGCCCTCACAGCCTGGAAGGGGCGCGGCGACGGCATCTCCCCCCCTCGATCCCCCCAGGGGGACGGCAGCATCTTCCCCCCTCGATCCCCCCAGGGGGACGGATATTCCTCGCCCAGGGCGCCGCGGTCGGGATCGCCGCGGAGCTCGCCGCTCAGGAAGACGACGTCGGGGTGCTCGGCCTCGGCTGGCTGCGTCCCTTCCCGGCCGACGCGCTACGGGCGGCGTTGGCAGGGGCCGAGACGGTGACGGTGCTCGAGGCCGCCGGTGACCAGCTGGCGGCGGCCCCTCCCTTGCTGCGGGAGCTCGGCGCCGCCCTCGGCGGCACGTCGGCGCCCGGCGGCCCCCGCCTCGCCTCGGCCGTCTACCGGATGCCGCTCGAACGTGCCGAGCTCGCAGCCCTCCTGGCCGGCGAGCCACGTCCGTCCGTCTGGCTCGGCGCCACGGCGCCGTCGGCCGAGGCCGGCGGTTATCCACGGCGGGAGGCCCTCGTTCAGCGCTTGCGCCGGGAGTATCCGGAGCTTGACGAGCGTGTTCTGTTTGCGCGCCTTCGGCGCGACACCCTGGCCCCGCCGCGGCCGGCGCCCGAGGACGGCGGCGCCGAGCCCGAGCTCCCCATGGCGGTGCGCCGCTTCACCGAGGGTGGCTCCACATGGGACAACGTGGCGCGCTTCTGGGGCGAGCTCGTCCAGCCCCGGGACGCGGCGGCAGCCGATCCTGCCCCGGGCTCCGCCCTCAATCTGGCCCCCGATCCCTACCTGGCGTTGGGCGCGGTGCCGGCAGCGACGGCGACCTTCTTCGACCACACCGCCGAGCGCGACGAGGTACCGGTGATCGATCCCGAGGCCTGCAGCGGCTGCGGCAGGTGCTGGACCTTCTGCCCCGACTCCGCCATCGCCACGGTGGCGATCGGCACCGCCTCGCTTTTGAACGCCGCGGCCGACCGGGCCGACAGCGATGGCGGGGCCGCTGGTAGCGCAGCCGTCCCCAAGAAACTCCGGCGCGCTTTCAAGCAGCTCGCCGGACGTCTCGACACACGGCTGGCGAGCTCCGGCGCCCGGACCCTGACGCCGGAGTTTCTAGACGAGTCCTTCGAGTGGCTGCTCGGCAAGATGAAGCTCGACGACAAAGAGCGCGACGCGTTTCGCGGGGCGTCCGAGCGCATCGCCGCGCAGGTGCTCGAGCTGCCGCTGGCGGCGACCGACACCTTCTTCCGTCGAGCCCACGAGGCCGAGAAGGGATCGGGCGAGCTCCTGATGCTGGCGGTCAACCCGCAGGCCTGCCAGGGGTGTGGGATTTGCGCCGTGGAGTGCGACGACGAGGCCGTCGCGTGCGAGCCCCAGACGCCGGCGGCGGTCGCCCGGATGCGCTCGCTCTGGCGGGTCTGGGAACAGCTCCCCGACACGCCGGGCTCGTCGATCGCCCGTGCCGCCGAGCTGCCGGAAGTCGGCGCGCTGCCGGCGATCCTGATGTCGCGCCACTGTCTGTTCTCGGCCTCGGGCGGCGACGGCGCCGAGCCGGGCTCGGGGCAGCGGCTCGGCGTCCGGCAGGTGACGGCGATTGCCGAGCATCACATGCAGCGGCGCCTGCTGGCGCAAGCCGAGGCGCTCCGGGAGCTGGCCCTCGGGCTGCGCGAAGCGGTCCGCGGGACTCTCTCGCAAGCCCTGCCGGCCGACGACCTCGACGTCCTCGACCAGGCCCTGGACGCCGCGCCCCAGCACGCCGGCAACCTGGGGACGATCGTGGCACGGTTGGAAGAGGAGCCCGGCGAGCGCCCCGGCGTCGACACACCGGCGGTGCGCAAGCTGATCCGCTCCGTGAAGCAGGTCGAAGCCCTGCGCCGGGAGATACTCGAGGGAGCGGGCGGCACGGGGCGCGCCCGCTTCGGCCTGGTGGTGGCCGGAACGGTCGCGGAATGGGCGGCGCGCTTCCCGCGCAACCCGTTCAGCGTACCGCTCGCCGCGGACCCGGACGGCGACGGCTCACAGCTCGCCCGCGGCGTCGCCCGGGCGCTCCTCGGCCAACTGCTGCGGGAGGCCCGGCTGGTGCGCCGTGCCGAGGCGCGGCTGGCGGCCGCCAGCGACCTGCCGGAGCGTGAGAAGGCGATCGACGCGCTCACCCTGGAGGACCTGACGCCGCAGGAGCTGCGGCTGGCACCGCCGGTCTTGCTCTTCACCGACCGCCTGGCCGGCCTGGGATCCCCGGGCGACGCAGGCGTCGCCCCTACAGGCAGTCTTCCGGTCAAGGTGGTGCTGCTGGACGGCCGTCAGCTGCAGGGCGACGCGGAGCCCGTCCTCTCGGCCCTCGGACACCGCCGCGCCTTCGTCCTGGCGAGCTCGGTGGCGCACCCGGAGCACCTTGAAGGCGGCGTCACGGCGGCGCTGGAGTTTCCCGGGCCGGCGCTCGTCCACGTCCATGCACCGAGCCCACGGCGCCATGGCTTTCCAGCGGAGAAGACCGTCGCCAGGGCGCGCCTGGCGGTCGACTGCCGGGTGCAGCTCCTGGCGCGCTACGACCCGCGCCGCGACGGAGTCTTCGGACGGCGTCTCGACCTGGCGGGCAATCCCGCCCCCGAGGAGACCTGGGCCGAGGACGAGGACGGCGAGGCCCTGACCCCCGAGCGCTGGCTGGGCGGCGAAGAGCGCTTCGCGCAGCTCGCGGACTTAGGCGACGTGGCGCGCGAGCGTCAGGAGACCTGGGCGACGCTCCAGGAGCTCGCGGGCGTCGTGACCCCCTTCACCGAAAGGGTGCGGGCCGAGGTCGAGGACGAGCACCGGCAGACCCACCGGGCCGAGATCGAGGCCTTGCGCGCCGAGTACGAGGCCAGGATCGCCCGGCTGGAGACGGATCAGCGCGGCACCCAGGCGGCCGTCTTGCGGGATCGTCTGATGCGGCTGGCGGGCTACGGCCGCCCGCGATCCGGAAAATCATGAAGCCGCGAGTCTCCGAGAAACCGTGAAGCTGCTGCCATTCCTCCGACCGCCGACTTTCCGCCACGGCGTCCATCCCGACGAGCAGAAGGCGGCCACCGCCGGCCTGCCGATCGAGCGCATGCCCTTCGTCGAGGAGTACGTGATGCCGCTCGCGCAGCACATCGGCGCCCCGGCCAGGGCCATCGTCGAGCCGGGGCAGCGCGTCGAGCGCGGCGAGATGATCGCCGAGCCCGGCGGCTTCGTCTCCACCGCCCACCACGCCCCGGCCACCGGCACGGTGCGCGCGATCGATCTGCGGCCCCACCCCAGTGGTCGGCTCCAGCCGGCGATCGTCATCGGCGCCGACCCTTTCTCGAGCCAGCGCCTCTCCGCCGACGCGCAGCCCCTCCCGAAGGGGCTGCCGGGGCCCGAGCTCGTTCGCCGGATCCAGGACGCCGGCCTCGTCGGCCTCGGCGGCGCCGCCTTCCCGAGCCACGTCAAGCTCCAGGTTCCGGAAGGCAAGAAGGCCCGCTTCGTGATGTTGAACGGCTGCGAGTGCGAGCCCTACCTGACCTGCGACCACCGGATCATGCTGGAACGTCCCCGGGCGGTGATCGGGGGACTTCGCCTGATCATGGAGCAGGTCGGGGCCGAGCGCGGCTACGTCGGCGTCGAGAACAACAAGGCCGACGCCATCGAGGCCCTGCGCCAGGCCGTCGGCCGCGAGGGGCTTCCGATCGAGGTCTTCGCGCTGCAGGTGAAATACCCCCAGGGCGCCGAGAAGATGATGATCGACGCCATCCTGCGCCAGGAGGTGCCGAGCGGCGGGCTCCCCCTCGACCTCGAGCTGCTGGTCAACAACGTCGGCACCGCCGCCGCCATGGTCGACCTGGTGGAGACGGGCCAGCCGCTGATCGAACGGGTCCTCACCGTCTCCGGCGACGGCGTGCGGCGGCCGGCCAACCTGTTGGTACCGCTGGGCACGTCGATCGAGGCGGTGCTCGACTACTGCGGCGGCATGCTTCCCGAGACCCGGCAGGTGCTGCTCGGCGGACCGATGATGGGCATGGCCCAGAAGAACCTCGACGCGCCGATCGTCAAGGGCACCGGCGGGATTCTCGCCTCTCTGCGCCCCGCGCCCTTCATCGAGGAGGAGCCCTGCATCCGCTGCGCGCGTTGTCTGGAAGCCTGCCCGCTCTACCTGAACCCGGCGCGCATCGCGCTCCTGGCCCGCGAGGAGCGCGTCCCGGAGCTTTCGACCTACCACGCGATGGACTGTTTCGAGTGCGCCGCCTGCTCCTTCGTCTGCCCGTCCCACATCCCGTTGGTGCAGCTGATCCGCATGGGTAAGGCAATGGTTCGCCAAGCGGCAGAAGCAGAGGCCTCGTAGATGGCGCGCGACGCTCCCCGGCTGCGCATCAAGACGGCGCCTTACGTCCATACCGGTCTCTCCACCCGGCGGCTGATGTTCGAGGTGGTGGCGTCGCTGGCGCCGGTCGTTCTGTGCGCCGCCTGGTACTTCGGCGTCAGCGCCGTCCTGGTGGTCGCCGCCGCCACCGCCGGCGCCGTCGGTACGGAGTGGGTCTTCATGGACAAGAGCGACGGCCACCTCCTCGGGAAACACAGCCTCGGGACGTTGCGCGACGGCAGCGCCCTTCTGACCGGCGTGCTCCTGGGTCTCACCCTGCCGCCGGCCATCCCGTTGTGGATGGCCTTTCTGGGCGGCTTCGTCGCCATCAGCCTGGGCAAGGTGATCTGGGGAGGGCTGGGCCAGAACCTGTTCAACCCGGCGCTCGTGGGACGGGCCTTCCTGCAGGCCGCTTTCCCCATCACGCTGACCACCTGGGTGCCGCCGGGCGCGAGCTTCTGGGACCTCCGGTCCGGCACCTTCGCGGCGCCCTTGATGAACGCGGTCGACGGGGTGACCTCGGCGACACCGCTGGGCCTGGCCAAATTCGAGCAGCAGATCACGCCGATAAGAGCGCTCCTGTCGGGCGACACGGCGGGCTCCCTCGGGGAAACCTCGGGGGCCCTGCTGCTGATCTGCGCGGTCTACCTGGGCGTGCGCAAGGTCTTCGACTGGCGCCTGCCGTTGGCGACGATCCTCTCGGTGGCGCTGTTCAGCGGCGCCCTGCACCTGATCGACGCCGAGATCTACCCGAGCCCGCTCTTCATGCTGTGCTCGGGGGGGTTCTTGTTCGGGACGGTGTTCATGGTCACCGATCCCGTCACCTCGCCGATCACCCCGCGGGGGGAATGGATCTTCGGCCTCGGCGTCGGACTCCTGGTGGTCCTGATCCGGCTCTTCGGCGGCTTGGCGGAGGGCGTGATGTACGCGATCCTGCTGATGAACTCGGTGACGCCGCTGATCAACCGGGTGACCCAGCCCCGTAAGTTCGGAGGTTGAGGTGAGTGCCAAAGAACCGACCTCGGTGCGTCTGGTAGCGTCCCTCGGGGCCGCGGGGCTGGTCTCGGGACTGCTGTTGGTGGGGGTGCACCTCTTCACCAGACCGTACATCGAGCGCAACCGGGCCGAGTTTCTCGAGAAGGCGATCTACCAGGTGCTGCCGGGGACGTCCGAGACCGCGACGTTGGCGGTCTCCGGCGGCGCTCTGCGCCCCTGGGACGGCCAGCCTGGCCCCGAGCTCCTCTACACCGGCCGGCGCGACGACGGCACCTTCGCCGGCTTCGCCGTCGTCGGCGAGGGCAACGGCTTCCAGGACACGATCCAGCTGATCTACGGCTTCGACCCCGAGCGCCGGGTGATCACCGGCATGACGGTGCTCGAAAGCCGCGAGACCCCGGGCCTGGGCGACAAGATCATCGTCGACGAGGACTTCCTCGAGAACTTCGAGGCCCTCGCCGTCGAGCCGGCGATCGTCCTGGTCAAGAACGGTACCAAAACCAGGGACAACGAGGTCGACGGCATCACCGGGGCGACGATCTCGTCAGAGGCCGTGGTGGCGATCCTCAACAGGTCCTCGGAGCACTGGCTGCCGCTGATCGACGCGACCCCTGACGACACGACGCCGGTGACGGACGCCGATGGAGGTGGACGCTGATGGCCGACGAAAAAACAGCATCAGACGTGAGAAACGTGGACGAGCTCGTCAAGGGACTCTGGCGCGACAATCCGGTGTTCATCGCCGTTTTGGGTCTGTGCCCGGCATTGGCAGTGACCAACTCGCTCGAGAACGCCCTGGTGATGGGCCTGGCGACGACTTTCGTCCTGGTCGGATCGTCGACGCTGGTGTCGCTCCTCAGGAAGGGCATCCCGAAGCAGGTGCGGATCTCGATCTACATCATCATCATCGCGAGCTTCGTGACCACGGTCGACTTCCTGCTGGCCGCCTTTGCACCGACGGCCCACAAGGCGATGGGCGCCTTTATCGCCTTGATCGTCGTCAACTGCCTGATCCTCGGACGCCAGGAGGCCTTCGCCTCCAAACACTCCGTCGTTCCGGCGATGGCCGACGCCGCCGGCATGTCGGGGGGGTTTACCCTGGCCTTGGCGATGATCGGCGCGGTGCGGGAGATCCTGGGCAGCGGGACGCTCCTCGGGTTCTCGCTCTTCGGCGAGAGCTTCGAGCCCTGGGTGATCATGATCCTGCCGCCGGGAGGGTTCCTGACCCTGGGACTCCTGCTGGTGATCTTCGCGTGGGTCAAGAAACGTTTCGAGGAGCGCCAGCCCGGTGGACTCGGCGCCACCGAGCCGGCGGCCGCGAAAGGGGGGGTGGCCTGATGGAGAACATGGTTTTCATCTTCGCCTCGGCGTGCCTGATCAACAATTTCACCCTCACCTACTTCCTCGGTCTGTGTCCCTTCTTCGGCGTCACCGGCCGGCTCGATACGGCCTTTCGGCTGGGGCTCGCCAACGTCTTCGTCCTGACCATCACCTCGCTCGCGGCGTGGGGTCTGAACACCTACGTCCTGCCCAGCGCACCGTACCTGCGGCTCATCTCGTTCATCGTGGTGATCGCCTCGACGGTGCAGTTCGTCGAGATGGCGATCAAGAAGGCGAGCCCGGCGCTGTTCCGGGCGCTGGGGATCTTCCTGCCGCTGATCACCACCAACTGCGCGATCCTGGGCCTGGCGCTGTTCCAGACCAACCGCGGCTACGACCTCCTCGAGGGTCTGATCTATGCCTGGGGCGCCGGTCTGGGGCTCACCATCGCGCTGGTGATCATGGCGGGCCTGAGGGAAGAAAACGAGCTCGCCAAAGTGCCGGACCTGGTCAAGGGGACGGCGATGAGCTTCTTCGTCGCCGGCATCCTGTCGATGGCCTTCATGGGCTTCGCGGGCCTCTTCCACGGCAGCGGAGGGAGCGGCTAGATGGTCCACGTCCTGGCGGTGGTGGCGCTCGGTCTCCTCTGCGTGGTGTGGGCCTGGGTGCAGCTCGCCTCGGACAGCGAGCGAGGCGGGGCCTGCGGCGCCTGCGGCCTCGGAGGCGGGGCGGACTGTGCCCGTGACCGCGACGTCCGGAAGCCGGCCGTCGATTCGCGCGTCGAGTGAAGCGGAGGTCCTGCTTCTGATCATCGTCGGCGGTGCTCCACGGACCCTCCCCCAGACCGGACACCACGGTGCCGTCAACGACATCGCCTGGAGCCCGGACGGCAGGGTCATCGCCACGGCCGGCGATGGCACCGTGCGCCTCTGGGACGCGGCCGGCAAAGGTCTCGTCAACGTGATCGAGGGCCTTCGCAGCTCGGTCCTGAAGCTCGCCTGGAATCCGAACGGCCGGGAAGTCGTCACTGCCTGCTGGGACGGCAGCCTGCGCGTCTGGGACGCACCCTCCGGACGCCCTCTGCGGAGCCTCGAAGGCCACTCAGTGCGGATTCTCTCCGTGGCCTGGGACCATAGCGGCCAGAAGATCGCCACCGGCTCTCTGGACAGATCGCTCAGGATCTGGGACGCGATGTCCGGAGAGATCCTGAGAACGCTGGGCGATCAGCCGGCCTCGGTGACGTCCGTGACCTGGGACCCGAGCGGTGAGCGGGTGGCTTGCGGCTGCGATCGTGTGATCCGGATCTGGGACGTCGACTCCGGACGGTTGCTGTACACCCTCGAAGGTCATCAGAAATGGGTCGATTCGGTGGTGTGGGATCCCAGCGGGGAAATAATCGCTTCCAGCTCCAGGGACAAGGGCGTTCGGATCTGGCATGCGGATTCCGGGAAGCTTCTCCATACCCTGGAACGCCGCGAGACGGCCCGGTCGCTGGCTTGGAATCCCGCGGGCGAGAGACTCGGTGTTGCCAGCTTCAACACCATCGAGATCTGGGAGGTCGCGACGCAAAAGCTCTGGGGCTTGCTCGAAGAAGACACCTACGGAGCCGGCAGTTTGACCTGGCATCCGGGTGGCCATCAGATTGCCGCCGAGGCGCATGGCGGTGCCGTCAAAATCTGGGACAGCCCCTCGGGGCAGCTCCTCCATACTTACGAAGGTCTCGGAGATCCGGCCTCGGTGGTGGCCTGGGCCCCGGACGCCCGGCTGGTCGCCCTGGTCTTCAAGAAGAGCATCCAGGTGCTGGACGCCGTTTCCGGACGGCTTCTGCACACCCTTGAAGGTCACGAGGACTTCGTCAACGCCCTGGCGTGGGATCCGGCCGGCGAGCGGATCGCATCGGCGGCCGACGACGACGACGTGCGGATATGGGACAGCGGTTCCGGGCAATGGCTCCGGAAGCTCGAAGGATTCATGTATGGGATCGATTCGTTGGCGTGGGATCCCGAGGGCGAGAGGATAGCCGCCTCCTCGCAAGAGGGCATCCGGGTATGGGACGCTCGGACCGGTCGGGTGCTGACCGACGTCGACGGACTCGACTACTCGGTTCTGGCGCTCAGCCCTAACGGCAGGAAGATCGCCGCCATCGACGACGTCGAGACTCTGGGCGTCTGGAGCTCCGCGACCGGTGAGCTACTCGCGAGCTCCAAGGATTTCACCGGTATCGTGAGCTCGCTGGCCTGGAATCCGAGTGGCGAGAGGCTCGTCTCGGCCTCGGACGACGGGATCCTCTGCACCTGGGACGCCGCCTCGCTACAGCTTCTGACAAAGTGGGACGGTCATCGTCGCGAGGCCCGTTCCGTAGCCTGGGATTCGGGCGGCGAAAGGTTTGCCTCGGCCTCGGACGACATGACCGTCAAGGTCTGGGACGCCGCCTCGAATCGCCTTGTTCATACCCTGGACGGCTCGAAGGAGGCCTCCGTCACCTTCGTCTCGCCCGGCCGGCTCGCGGTCACCCACGCCGCCGGCTTCGTAGAGCTCTGGGATCTGAACAACGTCGCGAGCCGTCTCGCGCGCCTCTACGTAGTCGCGCCCCTGACCGGTCTCGTGGTGACCGCGGACGGTTTCGTCGACGGCCCTCCTGAGGCTTTGAAATGCGTCCGGATCATTGACGGGTGGGCACTTCGCGATCTCGAGGACTTCCCGGAGCGCCGCTCACCTGAGCGACTGCGGAAGGTTCTAGCGAGCTGAGCCCTCCCGATCCACTTGATCGCAAGGCCGCCTCCTACGAGCCGGCGCTCAGGCGCTCGGCGAGCCGGCTGCAGCGGGCGTACGTCGCGCAATACTCGGGCTCGCTCTCGGCATCGCTGTAGTCGGCGAGCAGGGCGGCGAGGTCGTCGCCGCGCGTGAGCTGGTCGGCCATCTCGAAGAGGACGTGGTCCTCCTTGGTGATGTGCGCCCGCAGCATCTCCAGGAACTCCCCTCCCTTCTCCAGCAGGGTCCGGACGCCGCCCGCCTCGCCGGCGTCCGCGGCGTCGAGGCAGCCCGTCATCTCTGCGACCAACGCCCGGCCCAGTTTATGCTCGTAGAGCATGACACCGATCGGCCCGCCTTCGCGTGGCACGCCGTTCTTCTCGAGGACCGGAAAAAGGCGATCCTCCTCCTTGCAATGATGGCATCTGTCGGCGAATCCGCGAAAGAACTCGAGGAAAGGCCCGTAAGTCTCCCGCGTCGCCTCGCCCTTCTCCCCGGAGCGCTTGAGCGCGATCTCGAAACCGTCGAGCACCCGCAGGATCACCTGGTGCTCTTCGCGCAGACATCGGGTCGCTTTCATGTCATTCTCCTTTCGTTCAAAGTCGGTCATTGCGCGCTCCGCCCCTTTCCGGCCTCCAACCGGATCCGCTCGACGGCCCGGACGAGCTGTGCCACAACCTCCCGGACCGTCGACGTCGAGGTGTCGACCACCACGTCGGCCCGGCGGTAGAGCGGCTCGCGGGACGCGATCAGGGCTCGCAGCTGCACCATGGCGTCGGTACTCCCTGCCATCGGCCGCCGGTCTCCCTGGGCCAGGACCCGGGCCATGTGGTCCTCCGGACGCGCCTTCAACCACGCGCAGAAACAGCTCTGGCGCACCAACTCGAAGGCATCTTCGTTACCCACGATGCCGCCGGGCAAGGCGAGCACGCAGGCTTCGCGCGCGGCGAGCAGCCGCGCGACGCAGCGCGCCTCGAGCCGGCGATAGTAGGGCTCGCCGTGGATCGCGAAGATGTCGACCAGGCTCAGACCGGCCGCTGTTTCGATGTGCTCGTCCAGCTCGACGAAGGGCAGCTCCAACGCCTCGGCGAGCCGCGGCCCCACCGTGCTCTTGCCCGCGCCGCGGATCCCCAGCAGGGCCACCGCCCGTGGCGCCTGTTCGCCGAGCGCCAGCTCCAGCAGGTTGAGCGCCCAGCGCAGATCCTCGTCGCTTCGGCCCGCGAGCAGACGGTCGATCGCCTGCCGTACGCCGCCCGCGCGCGGTTCGGCGATCAGCGCCTCGATCCTCACCTCCAGCGCCGCCGCCAGGCCCTCGAGCCGGCCGATCGCGATATTGCCCTTCCCCGCCTCGACCTGGGCGACGAAGCGCCGGCTGAGCCCGGCCCGCTCCGCCAGCTCCTGAGCTGTCAACCCCAGCTCGCCGCGCCGACGGCGGACGTGCCGGCCCAGGCGCTGGATCACCGCTGGAGCGTCGGTGCTGGCATCGATTCCCATGTGCAATATAATACACGTAGAAACTGTTGGTTGCAATATTATGCAAGCTCCGGTATCGTGGCGATTCCTGGAACGCGATCCCCGGAGGAGATTCCGTGACGACCTTGGACGACTGGCGAGACCGACCGCTGGACGAGGTCCTGGCCCTGTGCCGGGACACCGTCGAGGATCCCGACTACCCCACGGTCCGGCGCTGGCGGGAGCTCGGCGGCAAGGTAGTGGGCCATTTCCAGGTCTACTCCCCGCAGGAGATCGTGCACGCCGCGGGCATGCTGCCGCTCAAGGTGCGGGGCGCGCCGGTGGAGCCCGATCAGGCCGACTCGCGGTTCGGCTCCTACCTGTGCTCGATCCTGAAGACCTCGCTCGAGCTGGTGCTCTCCGAGAGGGTGGAGCTCGACATGTTCCTCAGCCACCCGATCTGCGACGCCGCCCGCAACCTGGCCGCCATCTGGGGACGCAACTTCCCCTACCCCTGCCAGATCCTCTACCTGCCACAGAACGCCAATTCTCAGTACTCGGTGACCTACCTGCGCGACGAGTACGACCGCCTGAAAGAGAGCGTCGAGGAGGTTGCCGGGCGCCGGGTCTCGGACGACGACTTGCGGCGCTCCATCGCCCTCTACAACGACAATCGCCGCCTGATGCGCGAGCTCTACGAGCTCAAACGGGAGACGCCGTGGCTGGTGTCGGCCGAGGACGGCTACTGCCTGGTGGCCCTCGGCGGCATGATCCCGGTCGAGGAGCACAACGAGCTCATGCGCGCGGTGCTGCCGATGCTGCGCTCGCGCACCGCCAAGCCCCAGGACCGGGTGCGCGTGGTCTTCGAGGGCGCCTTTTGCGAGCAGCCGCCGCTCGACCTCGTCCGCATGGTCGGCCGCTCCTGCTACATCGTCGACGACGACTTCCTGATCGGGCTGCGCTTCATCCTCGAGGACGTCGCGAGCGACGGCGATCCCCTGCACAACCTGGCCCACGCCTACCTCGAGACCTCCAGCTACAGCCCGGTCCAGCACGACAACCGCAAGCTCAAGGAAGAGATGCTGCTCGATCGCATCGAGCGCTCCGGGGCCGAGGCGGCGATCGTCGGCGCGGCCAAGATGTGTGAGCCGGGGCTCGAGGAGCAGGTCGCCTACATCCAGGCGCTGGACAAGACCGGCATGCCCTACTTCGTCAACGAGTTCGAGGAAAACATGACCAGCTTCAGCCAGCTCGAGCTGCAGGTGGAGACCTTCGTCGAGAACCTGCTGTTCGGCTGAGACGGTGCTTCGAGAACAGGAGCCGCAATGAACGACCGGCAGGAAGACTCCCTGGTAGGCCGCGGAAACCGCGACGGAGCCGAGCTGTTCCGCGACTGGTTCGAGTCGCTGAACGACACCGCCGAGCGCGGCGAGAGCGCCGCCTACGTCTTCGTCATGGGGAGTTTCAACGAGATCCTCAAAGCCTTCGACATGCCGGTGGTCTTCCCGGAGATCAACTCGCTCCAGACCGCGGTCCGGCGGGTGGCCCACGAGTTTCTCGACGAGGCCGAGGACTACGGCTACTCGCCGGACATCTGCGGCTACGTCAAGGCCGACGTCGCGGTGCAGCTGCGCGGCGGCGAGCACCCCATGGGCCGCATCCCCAAGCCCAGCCTGGCGGTCTACACCAACGCCTGCAACACCTACATCAAGTGGGCCGAGATCTGGCAGCGCATGTACGACATCCCGATCTTCACCCTCGACGTGCCCGGCACCCGCCAGGCGGGTGGCCAGACCTGGCCCGGCGAGCGGCGCTTCGAGGCCGATCGGCGCTATGTCGAGGCTCAGATCCGCGAGCTGATCGGCGTCTGCGAGCAGGTCACCGGCAACAAGCTCGACATCGACAAGCTGCGCCAGACCATGGGCTATGCCAACGAGATGAGCAGCGGCTGGGCACGGGTCCTGGAGCTCAACCGCAGCCACCCGTCGATCTTCAACGCGCTGACCGACGGCACCATCTTCCTGGGCGTGGCGAACGGTCTGCGCGGTACCGAGGCGGGAGCCCGGTACTTCCGCGAGCTGGTCGAGGAGATGGAGCACAAGGCCGCCCGCGGCATCGGCACGCTGACCGAGGAGCAGCACCGGCTGGTCTTCGTCGGCGTGCCCTGCTACCCGATCTTCCGCCGCTTCAACGAGCTGTTCACCGAATGGGGCGGTACCTTCGTCAGCTCGACCTACCTGTGGTTCGCCTCGGGAGGCACCAACCGCGGCTACCAGTACGACCTCGCCAAACCGATCGAAAGCCTGGCCGAGGGGCTGCTGCTGTTCGTGCGCGACGCCATGGACAGCATGTTCCACCAGTACGCCATGGTGCGCGACATGGTCGAGGAGTTCGCAATCGACGGCGTGGTGTTCCACCCGATCAAGAGCTGCCGCACGGTGTCCACCGGGCTCGCCGACAGCCGGCGGGCGCTGATGGACGACATCGGAATCCCGAGCCTGTTCATCGAGTCGGACATGATGGACCGTCGGGTGGTTTCAGAAGCGCAGATCAAGAACCGGGTCGACGCTTTTTTCGAGGGGCTGATCAGCCGCCAGCAGCACAGCGCGCCGATCGCCGGCACACCAGCACAGAGCGGTTCGGTAGAGGAGGTGGTCTGATGGCCCATGCTGCGGGCGTCGACGTCGGCTCGACGCAGACCAAAGCCGTGATCGTCGACGAGCAGGGCCGCGTGACCGGCCGCGCGCTCACCGACACCGGCGCCAACGTCATGCAAGCCGCCGAGAAGGCCTACGCTATCGCCCTCGAGGCGAGCGGGCTCGAGGAGCGGGAGGTCGAATGGGTGATCGGCACCGGCTACGGCCGCTACCGGGTGACCTTCGGCAACGCCCAGGTGACCGAGATCAGCTGCCACGGCCGAGGGGCGGTGCACCTCTTCCCCGGCAGCCGCACGGTGGTCGACATGGGCGGCCAGGACACCAAGGCCATCCGGGTCAGCGAGACCGGCGAGATCGTCGACTTCTGCATGAACGACAAATGCGCCGCCGGCACCGGTCGCTTTCTCGGCGCCGCGGCGGCGGCCCTGGACATCCCGCTGAACGATCTCGGCAACGTGGCGCTCAGCTCCGAGAAACCGGTGCGCATCTCGACCACCTGCACCGTCTTCGCCGAGTCGGAGGTGCTGTCCTGGCTCGGCAAGGGCAAGAAGATCGAGGACATCCTGTGGGGCGTGCACACCTCCATCGCCTCGCGCTCGGGCAGCCTGCTGCGGCGGGTCGGCATCGAGGAGGAGGTGACCTTCACCGGCGGCGTGTCGCGCAACCCGGCGATGGTCGAGGCGCTCGAGCAGCGGCTCGGCAAGAAGCTCAACTACAGCGAAGACTCCCACTACATCGGCGCCCTGGGAGCGGCGCTCTTCGCCCTCGACCACATCCGCGCGAGCAGGATTCCGCCGGCCGGAGCCGCCGCCGCACACAAGGAGGCCTCGCCATGAGCGTCACCGCGGGGATCGACGTCGGATCGACCTACACCAAGGCCGTGCTCCTGGACGCCGAGCGCAACATCCTGGGCCATGCCCTGCGCCCCACCGGTTTCCGGCTCTCGGCGGCCGCCGAGGCGGTCTTCAACCAGGCACTCGCCGAGGCCGGTCTCGAGGCCGGCGACGTCGACTACGTGGTCGCAACCGGCACCGGCCGTCACCAGGTGGAGCTCAAGGACGTCGCGGTCACCGACCTCACCGCCGGCGCGCGCGGGGCGACGTTCTTCTTCCCGGGCACTCGCACCGTGCTCGACATCGGCGGCCAGACCATGAAGTCCAGCCGCCTCGACGAGAAGGCGCTGGTGAAGTCGTTCCGCCTGAACGACAAGTGCGCCGCCGGCACCGGCGCGTTCCTGGAGAAGACCGCCCGCTACATGGGCTTCAGCACCGAGGAGATCGGCCCCCTGCTGTCGACCTCGCGCGAGCCGGTGCCGATCTCCGGGGTGTGCGCCGTCTTCGCCGAGTCGGAGGTCATCAACCACCTCTCCATGGGGGTGGCCCCCTGCGACATCATGCAGGGCGCCATCGAGTCGCTGGTGGGCAAGTCGGTGCAGCTGATGAAGCGGGTCAAGGGAGAGCCCGAGTTCACCCTGGTCGGTGGCATCCTGCGCTTCGAGACCATGGCGGCGGCGGTGCGGGAGCGCCTGGGCTGCGAGGTCAACGTACCTGCGGGGGAGATGTGCCAGCTCACCAGCGCGCTGGGCGCGGCCACCCTCGGCCACCTCCGCCTGGAGAAGCTGCGCTCGGAGCGGGCGAGCGCCGGAGCACCCCGGGCGGCCGCCGGCACGGCGCCGGTGAGCGCGGAGGCGTGATGGCCAAGCTCGAGGTCCTTTCGCCCGGCTCCCTGGCGGGTGTCACGGCGGCTGGCATCCCAGCGGCCGGCATACCGGGCAATCGGGCACTCGAAGCCGAAGGCTGGCAGCGGCGTTACCTCGCCGACGAGCATCGCACGCAGGAGGCGCTGGAGCTCTACCGCTCGCTGGGCTTCGAGGTGCGGGCGGAGAAGCTCGAGCCGTCGGACTTCGGTCCGCAGTGCGGGGAGTGCAGCCTGACGGTATGCCGCTCCTACGTACTGATCTACACCCGCAAACGCGCGCTTTCCGGGAGTGAGACGTCATGAAGGCCGACGCCTGGTTCCTGGACGAGCCCGCAGCGCCGCTGGTGCGGCGCGAGCACTCGCTCGACGAACCGGGGCCCGCCGAGGCCGTGGTCGAGGTCGAGGCCTGCGGCCTGTGCCACACCGATCTCTCCTTCGCCGGCGGCTCGGTCGCCCCGCGCCACCCCCTGCCGCTGGTGCTCGGCCACGAGATCACCGGCCGGGTGGTCGCCGCCGGCGAAGGCGCTCGACACCTGATGGATCGCCCGGTGCTGGTGCCGGCGGTCCTGCCCTGCGGCGAGTGCGAGTTCTGCGCCGCCGGCCGCGGCAACGCCTGCCCTCGCCAGAAGATGCCCGGCAACGACGTCCACGGCGGCTTCGCGTCCCACGTCCTGCTGCCGGCCGGCGCCCTGATCCCCGTTGACGACGCTCCGGAGCACGTCACGCGGGCCAACCTGTCGGTGGTGGCCGACGCAGTGTCGACGGCCTACCAGGCGATCCTGCGCTCGGACCTTCACGAAGGCGACGCCGTGTTCGTCGTCGGCGCCGGCGGCGTCGGCGGCTTCACCATCCAGTTCGCCCGCGCCCTCGGCGCGCGCGTGATCGCCTGCGACATCTCACCGGAGCGCTTGGAGATCGCCGCCGCCTACGGCGCCGAGGAGGCGGTGAACGTCGCCGATCTCGACGGCCGCGAAGCGCGCAAGAAGCTCCAGGGCATCGCCCGTTCCTGGAAGATCCCGTCGCTGCGCCACCGCATCTTCGAAGCCAGCGGCACCGCCGCGGGCCAGCTCCTGGCCTACAGCTTGATCTCGCGGGCGGCCACCCTGGTGCAGGTAGGCTACACCTTCGACAAGGTGACCGTTCGCCTGTCGAACCTGATGGCCTTCGACGCCACCGTCCACGGTTCCTGGGGCTGCCCTCCGGAGGCCTACCGGCGGGTGCTGGAGATGATCTACGACGGCTCGGTGGTGCTCGAGCCCTTCGTCGAGCACGCCCCGATGTCGGAGCTGAACCGACTGCTCGACGACATGGCTCACCACCGGTTGACGAAACGCATGGTCTTGCTTCCGGACAGCTGATCGACGGCTGGCCGGCAAGACGACACACAATGGAGCCTTTGATGGAACTGATGAACCACGAGCTCGTCGCCGATCTCGAGCTCCGGCACATCCGCTACGAGGAACGGCCGGTCAGAGGCCGCGACGGGCAGCCTGTCGACGGCCTCCACCAGGTGTGGATCTGGCTCGACAACGAGCGCCAGTTGAATTCCTACACCACCGCCGCCGTCAAAGACGTGATCCTGGCCTTTCGCCGCGCCAGCAGCGACCGACGCGCCGTGGCGGTTGTGTTCACCGGCGCCGGCAGCCGCTCGTTCTGCACCGGCGGCAACACCGAGGAGTACGCCACCTACTACGCCGGGCGGCCCACCGAGTACCTGCAATACATGCGGCTGTTCAACGACATGGTCACCAACATCCTGCTGTGCGACAAGCCGGTGATCTGCCGGGTCAACGGCATGCGCATCGGCGGCGGCCAGGAGATCGGCATGGCCTGCGACTTCTCGATCGCCGGCGACCACGCCACCTTCGGTCAGGCCGGCCCGGTGCACGGCTCGGCCCCCGACGGCGGCTCGACCGACTTCCTCCACCTCCACGTCGGCTACGCCAAGGCCGCCGAGTCGCTGGTGCTGTGCGAGCCCTGGTCGGCACACAAGGCTCACCGGCTGGGCTTGATCAACGACGTCGTGCCGGTGCACCGCGCCGCCGACGGCGAGCTGATCCCCAATCCCAGGGTGATCTGCGATCGCCACCTCGACGACTTCGGCCGCGTCGTCCACGGCGAGCGCAAGACCGGCGCCGAGGCCGAGGAGGCCCGGCGGATCGCCAAGTCCTGCACCATCGACCTCGAGCCCCTCGACGAAGCCGTGGAGCGGCTGGTCACCAAGCTGCTCTACACCTTCCCCGACTGCAGCCGCAAGACCCTCGAGAGCCTGCGCAAGAAGAAGCTCGAGCATTGGTATCGCAACAGCGAGACCAGCCGTTCGTGGCTGGCCCTCAACATGAACACCGAGGCCCTGGCCGGATTCCCGGCCTTCGAGCTCGCCGAGCGCCACGAGCGCCAGATCGACTTCGTGAAGCTCCGGCGCCGGATCGCCGAAGGCCGCCGCTTCGACCGGTCGCTGGTCGAGGAAGTGCTGCCGGAGAGCGCCCGCGCCCGGGCCGCCGAGATCCTGCGCGACGAGCCCGCCACCGCGGACGCGTTGCGATGAGCGAGCGCCCGGTCACCGCCAGCCTGCTCGAAGACGGCACGGTCCTGCGGCTGGTTCTCGACGAGCCTCCAGGCAACGTCCTGACCATGGCCATGGTCGCCGAGCTCGGCGAGGCGCTCGAAGCGCACCGCGGGCACCAGAGCCTGCGCCTGGTGCTGCTGCGAGGCGCAGGCCGCCACTTCTCCTTCGGCGCCTCGGTGGAGGAGCACCGCAGGGAGATGGCACCCGACATGCTGCGCGGCTTTCACCGCCTGCTCCGCGAGTTGGCAGCGTACCCGGTGCCGACCGCGGCATTGGTGGAGGGCAGTTGCCTGGGCGGCGGCTTCGAGCTGGCGTTGTGCTGCCACTTCCTGTTCGCCGCGGAAGGGGCGCGCTTCGGCTGCCCGGAGATCAAGCTCGGCGTCTATCCGCCGCTGCTGGCCGCGGTCGGCAGCCAGCGCCTGGGGAGTCTGGTGGCCGAGCGCCTGCTGCTGACCGGCGAGACCCTGGACGCCGCCGCCGCCGAGCGCCTCGGTTTCCTGGCCGCCCCCGTCGCGGACGCGGACCTGGAAGAGGTGGCGCTCGCCTGGTACCGTAAACGCCTGCGGCCGCTCTCGGCCTTCGCCCTGCGCCAGGGCACCCGGGCGGTGCGTTCCGCCTCGGGCTTTCTGGCGACGCTCGAAAGCTCGCTCGAGGCGGCCGAGCAGCAGTACCTGGGTGAGGTGCTCGCGAGCCACGACGGCAACGAGGGCATCGAAGCCTTCCTCGAAAAGCGGCCCCCCGTGTGGAGCGATTCCTGAATTGAGCAGTCCGTCGCGCAGTGACCTGATCTACGACTGGGCGGAAGCCGGCCCCCACCGCTTCGGTGCCACCCACCGCGTGGCGCTGAACGACGAGACGCTGCGCGACGGCCTGCAGAGCCCGGCGACCACCGATCCGGGCGGCGAGACCAAGGTCGAGATCCTCCGCCTGATGGACGCACTGGGAATCGAGACCGCCGACGTCGGGCTTCCCGGAGCGGGGGAGCGCCAGCGCCGGTCGACCGAGCTGCTGTGCCGCGAGATCGCCGACAACGGTCTCGCGATCCGGCCCAACTGCGCCGGCCGCACCATGCGGGCGGACGTCGAGCCGATCGCCGAGCTGAGCCAGAAGACCGGCGTCGCCGTGGAGGCGTGCCTGTTCACCGGCGCCAGCCCGATCCGGCAATACACCGAGTCCTGGAGCCTCGATGAGATCCTGCAGCGCACCCGGGATGCCATCGCTTTCGCGGTGGCGGAGGGTCTGGAGGTCATGTTCGTCACCGAGGATACGGTCCGCTCTCCCCCCGAGCATCTGCGGCTGCTGCTGACCGCCGCGGTCGAGGAGGGCGCGCGGCGGGTCTGCCTGTGCGACACCGTCGGCGGCGCCATCCCCGAGGGGGTCTCGAACCTGGTCTCGTGGGTCAAGGTGCTGCTGGACGGCCTCGGCGCCCCGGTGGGCATCGACTGGCACGGCCACCGCGACCGCGGGCTCGACGTCGCCAACACCCTGGCCGCGATCCAGGCCGGAGCGACGCGTGTCCACGCCACCGCCATGGGCCTGGGCGAGCGGGCCGGCAACACCCCGATGGAGCAGATCCTGGTCAACCTCAAGCTCCTGGGGCTGCGCGACGACGACCTCGGGCTGCTGCCGGAATACGTCGAGACGGTGTCGCGGGCGCTCGGCGTGCCGCTGCCGATCAACGCTCCGGTGGTCGGCCGCAACGCCTTCCGCACCGCCACCGGCGTCCACGCCGCCGCCCTGATCAAGGCGATGCGCAAAGGCGACGCCTGGCTCGCGGACTGGGTGTATTCCGGGGTCCCGGCGAGTTGGATGGGCCGCGATCAGGAGATCGAGGTGGGCTTCATGTCCGGCGCCTCCAACGTCACCTACTACCTCGATTCCCGCGGGCTGCCCCACGGGCCCGAGATCGTCGCGGCAGTGCTGGCGAAGGCCAAGCAGTCGGCGCGGCTGTTGACCGAGGAGGAGATCCGCGGGGTGGTTCGTGGATTCACGGGCGAAGGGGAGTGAGGTGCCGCGGCGCGCGGTCACCCGCGGCGAGTTGCCAAGTCCGTCAACGGAGCGGACGAATCCGGACTTTCCTGGCCTCGAGGACTACAAAATGACCTGGCAGGCGTTCAGCATGATTCGCCAGTAGATCCCGCAACCGAGGCGTCTTCCAGCTCCGTTCAGCGACATCAAAGCGCAGTAGCACGATCCCGTAGGCAGGTTGGTGGAGCCGATAGACCAACTCGCCGAAGTCCTTGTCCTCCGTCAGCAAGATCCGGTCTTCGGCGAAGGCCCTTTGCAGAACTTCAGGATCGACAGCTCCGCGTTGAGTTTCGAACACATAGGCGGCATCATGGCCGTCTTGACGCAGCGCAGCGACCAAGCCGGCATCACAGCACTCGTCAGCGAGAAACTTCAAAGAGACTGTCCGTCGGCGAAGACGATCTCTTCACTTGCCAAGTAACTTGCCGCGAAATCGGTCGCGGCATAGACGTCCTCCGCCACGAGGTGTGGATGGTCCTTCAAGATCTCCTCGACCGTCATCTCGCCAGCCAGTTTGCGGAGGATCAGCTCAACGGTGATCCGGGTGCCTTTGATCACCGGTTTGCCGAACATGATGGCTGGATTGATTTCTACTCGCTCATGGGTCATGGGTTCAACTCCTTGCAGTCTGCTCCTCATTCTACCAGGTCGTGGCCAAGTACCTGCCAGCCGCGACGACGGCGAGCAAGGCGTCAGCGCCTCGAACCTGACGGCTACAGGCGACCCCCGGCGTCAGACCCCGGCCGCGGTTGGGGTCCCGGAGCACGGGCTCGTGGCCCGGCTCGGACACCGCGTCGCAAACGGCCGCCTGATACGGATCGAGCTCTTTCGAGGTGGAGGTGATGAAGATTCGACCGTACGGAGGCGTTCGCCGGCGGTCCCGGTTGGCCCGTCATGGGGTGGCCGGCGTTCCTCGAGCGTCCCTCGAGAGCCGAATCTCGGCCGGGGCCGGGGCTCGATGGCCATCAGAAAGAGAGTCGGTAGCGGCACGCAGTGCGAACGCGAGATGGTCGTCCAGATGCCGCTTGCACGCGGTGCCAGCCCTGATCGGGCCTCCAAGTCACGGCCACCGGCTTGTGGGCGTGATTTGTAGAACCAAATCGCCTTGGCTCGCTGACGGCGGCGCGGAGGTCGGTGGCCCGCGACGGGGCCGCGGCTACAGATCCAGGGGCGTCTCCGCTCTGGAAAGCCAATCCTGCGCGGATTCGGAGAGGCTCTGGACGTGCTCATCCGTCAGCATGTCCGGCGTCAACTACTTTTGCCGGCCGCGTTGCCTCAGCGTTTCTGCTACTCGCAGCGGAGTCGTTGCCTCATGAGAATGCTACCCAACGAATGGACGCTGGGAGGCACTTATGGGGAGACGCATCAGCATGTCGACGCGCAAGGAGCTCTTGAGAGCCATCAGAGAACGCTACGCGGGGAAGGGTCGGGTTGAGAAGAGCCGGATTATCGACGAGTTCGTCGCGGTGACGGGCTACCATCGCAAGCACGCCCTACGGCTTCTGAATCAGGGTGAGCCTGAGCAATGCCCGGAACGGGTAGGTCGGCGGATCTACGACGAGGCTGTTCGAGCAGCGTTGATCGTCGTGTGGGAGACCGCCGATCGGATCTGCGGAAAACGGTTGAAAGCCGCGTTGCCGAGTTTCGTGGAATCGATGGAACGGCACGGTCATCTCGATCTCGACAAGGAGGTACGGCGGCGCCTGCTGACGGTGAGTGCCGCGACGATTGATCGACTGTTGGCGCCGATTCGGGACAAAGCTGGCAAGCGGCAGCGACGTCGAGTCGCCAGTAGTGCGATTCGCAAACAGGTGCCGGTGCGCACGTTCGGTGACTGGGGCGATCCGATCCCCGGCTACTTTGAAGGCGATCTGGTCGCGCACTGCGGCGGCGTGATGGCCGGTAGCTTCGTGCACAGCTTCGTTCTAACCGACATCGCCAGTGGTTGGACCGACGGCTTGCCTCTACTGGTTCGCGAGCAAGGGCTCGTAACCGAGGCTCTCGACGTTTTTCGCGTCACTCTACCGGTGCCGTTGCGCGGTATCGACACCGACAACGACAGCGTTTTCATCAACGAGACACTGGTGAAGTACTGCGGGAAGAACAACATCGAGCAGACCCGATCGCGGGCCTACCGCAAGAACGATCAAGCGTGGGTGGAGCAGAAGAACGGCTCTGTGGTTCGGCGCCTTGTCGGCTATGACCGCCTTGCGGGCGTGGCGGCTGCTCAAGCGTTGGCTCGGCTGTTCGATGTCGCACGCCTCTATGTGAATTTCTTCCAGCCCTCGTTCAAGCTACGAGACAAGATCCGAGTCGGCGCCAAGGTGACCCGGCGTTACTTTCCGCCGGCCACGCCATGCGAACGACTCCTCGCCCATCGCGAAGTCAGCGAAGAAACCAAGGCACAGCTGAGACAGCGTCAAGCCGATCTCGACCCAGTCAAACTGATCAAGGACCTGCGCGATGCCCAGGCAGAGCTTGCTCGGCTCACACGCAAGGGGGGCACTGAGGAAGCGACCCAAGCAGGCTCTAGCCTGGAGAGCTTCCTGGCCCAGCTGCCGGAGCTGTGGCGGATGGGAGAGAGCCGACCAACACACCGTCAGCGGCCCCAGCGCATCCGCACCTGGCGGACCCGAGCCGATCCCTTCGAGGCGGTCTGGTCTGAGGAGCGCACGTGGCTGGAGCAAGAGCCGGACATCACCGGCAAAGCTCTGTTCGATCGACTTCGGAAGAAGCACCCAGGTGAATTCGCCGCCGGTCAACTACGGACCCTTCAACGGCGCGTACGGGATTGGAGGCAAGCCATGGCAAGACAGCTGATCTTGATTTCCAGCCCGGAACAAGAGCCCGGAACAAGAGCAATGCCAGAAGATTCGGAAGCGCGCGCGACACGACAATCCCCCGGTCGCTTCGCTCCCTCGCCACACCCTAGGCCGTCGTGTCGCGCGCGCTCAGAACAGAAGCAGAGAAAGAAGCAGAGCAGAGCTGGGTAAGGCGAAAACCCGGTCCTGGCGCCCGAAAAATCCTCGTCAAAGAGGCGGGTAACCTACTCGGCCTCCCAGCCGTCGAATTTAGAGAGCGGCGACATCTATCCTCGGGTAACATTAAACCGTGAGGCAATACGACCGGCAAATCTAATTGTCGCTGAACACACGGCTCGTCTTTGCGGCTGACCCGGAAGGTGACGGTGTCGTCGACGAACGACAACAACCTCGATTCTTTCAACGGGCCTCCGCGAACATAGCGCGCGAGGTACTCCGCGACGCCGTGCCCGTGGTCGCGATGCTCGATGTCGACAATCCACTCCTTGCGCTCGGCCTGAGTGAGGCGGCACAGCGCGTCGAAGCGACACATGTCCGGCGGCAGCTCGATCTTCCCGGCGTTGATCATTCGCCGGAGGGCCTTGGCGAAGCGCTCTCGGAACCAATGGCGGAGGACTTCCTGGGGAACCAGGAACTTCTCACCACAGGGCTTCCACCGGCCATCGGCGGTGATGCCACCGCCCGTGACCAGGCAATGGACATGGACATGGGACCACAAGTCTCGCGCCCAGGTATGCAGGCTCATCAGGATGCCGGGCTTGGCACCCAGGTGCTCGGGATCTTTCAGCGCGTTGAAAAGTGTCGTCCGGGCGATCTTGAACATCAGGTCGTTGATCGCCTTGCGGTCGAACTCCCAGAAGATGCGCAGATCCCCGGGCAAAGTGAAGGTGGTGTGGTAGTGATCGATCGGTAGGAGCCGAGCGCGGATCGTCTCCAACCACTGATGGATCTTGACCCACGCGCACAGTGGACATGCACGGTGACGACACGAATTGTACCAAACCTTCTCGACGCAGCCCGCTGGGCAGCGTTTGACGTGGCCACCCAACTCGGCGGTGCGGCATCGAAGGATGGCGAGGCCGGCCTTGAGCTGGAACGGCAGCAGCCCCCGGGTTCGGCAATAGGCTTCGAACCCCTCCTTGAAGATCTCGCGTAAGGTACACTTCGTCCCCACACAAGAATAAAGACGTAATCCGGTCGCCCGATCTTGGGCGGAAAGAGAAAAAGGCTAGAATGTTCTGGTGACCACGAGGTGGGCCTCAGCACGGTCCGTAGATAGTAGCACGGAGTATCGGAGCGTCAACGGATGCGCTGAACCGCTCAGCGTGCTCGCGCAGCTTCTGGCTGCTGCCGAGGTCGCCGTTCGCCGCGCCGGCTGGCTATGGATGCTCGCCGAGCTTGCACCCGATCATTTGTTGCAATATGATTGCCCGTGCCTTGGAACGGAGAACACGCAAGAGGTTCTTTTAGATCAAAATAAATTCCCGCGGAGCGGGTCACGTCCAACGCCAAAGCCAAGCGCGCGGCGGAGCCGCCCGCTTCGGCGTCTGGTTACCCGTGTTCAAGATCTCCTGACGCATTTACCTGCTTTCGATCGTGGTCCTGTTGCCCTCGCTCCGCGAGCGAGGAACTCGGCCCTTCCCTTGGCTCACGCCGAGGCACCAACCCGCTCGCTCCAGGGTCTTCTGTTAGAGAATGTTCCCTTTCGTGCCGCTGACTGCGAATGAGTCCTGCCTGCAGCTTCTTCCGTTCTCGTATGTATTGAAGTGTCAGTGTTGCCAGCGTTGCTCCGCCTACCGCGAATAAGAAGAACAACAAGAGCCTCATCCCCTGCTGGTACTCGGCCTGACTTTTGGCCGCAAACCAAAACTCCCAGCCTTGTGCAGGAATGAATAGGAACGCCATTAGCATTATGAAGAAAGTCGTGGCGCCCTGAAGACTCCCGGCGAAAGCTCCAGTATCCAGCCCACGAAAAGCAAAATTGCTGGGGCCCGGAGAGTGCCCAGCGGACTGCTCTCTGATAGCTAAGGCAAGTTCGCAAAACTCCCTCTTTTGGTCCGCGGACAGAAAGTTGTTGCTCATTATGTCTCTGATCAACGTGCTGGCAATTCTCTCCGGCGAAAGCATGTCTTCCTTCTTCACCTCATGTCTCTCTGCTGAAGCTGCTACTAGTGAATCAAGTACAGGCGGAGAGGGCAGTTGCTTTTCCGCTACCATCGGCCTGAGCGCGTTCATGAGGTCACGGTTGGCCATTGACACCAGCTGGGCGTACTCGCGGTTCGCCCTTCGGCCGATTATAGCACGCGACAGCAGCCCAACCACGAGCGCACTAATTAGGCTGCCACCGACCCCAATCACCCACGGATAGGTAAGAAAGTTCATTACGTCTCTGGTTGTTGATCTACAGTTCGCGTGAGCGCTTCCCTAGACGGGTAACGATCAAAGGTGTGCGGCAGCGCCAGCTGTCCGTACGACCGCTGGGTTCTGCGCAGTAGCTGGCCACGTTTCCTGTCGTCCACCACTTCTCCTGTACGCTAGAGCAGGTGGGTGTCCATTGCGATTTTCAATTGCAGTTCCTTCAATTGCGTCCCTACGATTTCTTCATACTTCTCTGGTGTCTCGTACACCCAGCCTTGTCTGCGAAACCGGTTCATTATGGCTATCTGCTTGACGTGGCTGAAAATCTCAGGCGATTCTTGGACCTCAACAAGAACGCATGTTATCGCTGTTCTGTACATGGACTCGGGTACCTGCGGCACATCTGCCACTATCTGCATCTCTCCCGTATCAACGGTCGCAACCTCTTTGACGTCCCAAGCTCTATTTAGAGCTTCAAATATTCTCTCATCTGCGTCTCTGGTTTGTTCCGGGCGGAGAGCCTTCCTTCTCTCGTGAAGCACAGCGAGTAGATTCTCTTTGCCCCGTTCGTAAGAGGGTTGCAGGTCTATCCAGTGCAGCTCACTAATGCGGTGATCGCTCGAAACACACTCTTCCGCACGAACTGGGATTACCAGCTTCGGGGCTGCCGTTGAGTTCTCTCTATACTCGAATGCCAAACCGATTTCCTTATGGACAAACGACTCCTCGGCCAGCGAATAGCTTGATAGGATAACTATGAATGCTCCCGCCTGCCGTATGGCAGAGGTTAACTTTTCCCTCCAACTTTGGCGGGGATGTCCCGGAATCCGTTGAAAGAATCGGATGACCCTCGATCGTTCAATTGTTATGCAGCCTTCTCGTCCTTGTCCAGTTCGGAGTCCTGAATTCGGGCCTCGAGCGCAGAGAGGAGTTGTGACATATCACGATAGCCCTTGACCCTTCGGAAGCGTTTCTTGGCTTCCAGCAGGCCGGTCACAGCCCAGCGGATCGCCATCGATCCACTGCGCCAGCGCTTGACGTTGCGAGACACTCGCCTCAGCGTTCCATTCAGGTTCTCGATCGGATTCGTCGAGCGCAGAGTTCGGTACAACGCCCCTTGGACACCGAGCTCGATCAGCGTCAGCGTCTCCTCGAGACCTTCGCGCAGCGAGGCTGCCGCTCCTGGATGTGGCTCCTTCAGCTGCGCTGCCAGACGCAGGAGCCTCGACTTCGCTTTCGCGGCCGTAGCCTGATCCCAAGCTTTGCGGATCGCGGCCCGCACCCAGGCACGCTTGGCCTCGGGAAGGTGCTCCAAGACATTGCGCAGTTTGTGGATCTGGCAACGCTGAATCAGCGCCCAGTGGCCGAAGACCTTGCGGATCGCCTTGCGGATCCCTCGGCTGCCGTCGATGACGAACAACCGAGCGCGCTCCACCACGAGGCCGCGGTCGAGGAGGTTGCGCAGCAACTGGCGCGCCACCGCCTCGCTCTCGGCGCTGCCCTCCACGACACCCAGTACGTGCTTGGTCCCCGAATCCTCGATCCCCAGCGCCGCCAAGAGCAGATGATCACCCATCTGAATCCCGTCGATCATCACCACCGGCAGATCGACATCCGCCAGGGAGCTGGAGAGGAAGCCCTTCACCTGAGCCTTGGTGCGTGCCACGAACCGGCGCGAGACACTCGAACGACTCGCGCCGACCGAGGGGGTCGACGCCGGCATCGACTCCAGGCTGCGGTGATAGTTGCGCGTGCTCACGCCCACCAAGATCTGCTCCAAGACCCGCTCATCCAACGGATCTTCTTCGGCCATCTGCTGCCAGGTGGGCAACGGCACCTCGCCGCCTTCGACACCGCGAACCCGCGGCTTGCGCACCGAGACCTTGCGCCCGCCCAGCACCACCTGCCCCTGGTCGTAGCCGTAGCGATAGGCCGAGCGATCCGCCTGCTTCTTCTTGCGCGGGCCGCACAATGCCTCGCGATCTTCCTCCAGCAGGCGCATCAGCACCTCGAACCCGACGTTCAGCACCATCTGCCGCAGGTTGTAGCCGGCGCCGATCAGCATCCGCGCCACCCCCACGACCTGCTGCTGTCGCTGCCTCTCCTTCGCCGCCCTGGCTTTCTTTTTTGCTGCTCTTCTGGCACTCTTCTTCATGGCGATGATCCTCCTTGGTTTCTGGTAACCCAATGATGTCATTGGGCTTAGGATCATCGCCATCTTTC
>JAAELT010000517.1 GCA_024226315.1 bacterium
ACCGCCGTGTGGGCTCCCTGGAGTGGGAAGGCGGTCTGGTTGTGGTCGAAATTCGCCGGCTGCCATCCGCTGACCGAGTGGCAGTCCTCGCAGGTGATGGGGAATCCGTCGTGGTCGGGATCCGAGGCGCCGTCGTAGTCGCTCTCGTGGCATGAGAAGCAGTCGGTGGGCGTGCCGCCGTAGCCGTTGGCGTGACAGGACTGACAATCCACCGCCGTGTGGGCTCCCTGGAGGGGGAAGGCGGTCTGGTTGTGGTCGAAGCTCGCCGGCTGCCATCCGCTGACCGAGTGGCAGTCCTCGCAGGTGATGGGGAATCCGTCGTGGTCTGGCTCCGAGGCGCCGTCGTAGTCGCTCTCGTGGCATGAGAAGCAGTCGGTGGGCGTGCCGCCGTAGCCGTTGGCGTGACAGGACTGACAATCCACCGCCGTGTGGGCTCCCTGGAGTGGGAAGGCGGTCTGGTTGTGGTCGAAATTCGCCGGCTGCCATCCGCTGACCGAGTGGCAGTCCTCGCAGGTGATGGGGAATCCGTCGTGGTCGGGATCCGAGGCGCCGTC
>JAAELT010000518.1 GCA_024226315.1 bacterium
GAACGCTCCGGGATGCCCCAGCCGCGCCATGCCCCGGCGAGCTACCAGGGCTTCTTGCGCCACCTGCTGGTCGACGACGCAGGCGGCGTCAAGGTGGTGACCCTGCGCCGTCCCCAGGCGATGAACGCCCTCGACGACGAGGTCACCGACGAGCTGCTGAAAGTGCTCGTGGAGCATCAGGACGACCCGTCCGTCGCCGGCTTCGTGATCGTCGGCTACGGCCCTCGCGCCTTCTGCGCCGGGGCGGACATCGGCCGCTTTCCCGAGGTGCTGGGCAAGGCCGAGGAGGCGGCGGAGTTCGCCCGCTACTGCTCGCGACTCCTGGTCCATCTCGACGCCATGTCGAAACCGGTGGTGGCGGCGCTCAACGGCATGGCCCTGGGCGGCGGCCTCGAGATGGCCCTGCGCTGTCACGCCGTCGTCGCCGTCCGTGACGCCTGGCTGCAGTTTCCCGAAGTGACCCTGGGCATCGCGCCGGGCATCGGCGGCATGGTGGTTCCTTATCGCAAGTGGCCGCGCGCCGCCGGCGTCTTCCACGACATGCTGCGGCTGGCCCGCAAGCTGGGCGCCGTCGAAGCCCACGAGCTCGGCGTCGTCGACGCCCTCGCCGACAGCTACGAGTCGCTGATCGAGCTCGCCGTCGCGCGGGTTCACGATCTCGCCGGCGCCGGTGCCTCGAGCCTCGACGGGGTTCGGGACATCGCGCCGCTCGACGACCTCGACTCCCCCGCCGCCGGTGGCCGGCCCCTGAGCCGCGAGGTCGTCGGTCTGATCACCAAGGCGATTCGGGACGGGGCGCGGGCCGCCACCCTCGCCGAGGCTCTGGAGATCGGCTACGCGGCCTTTGGCACCAGCGCCTGCACCGCCGCGGCACGGGAAGGGATCACCGCGTTTCAGCAGAAGCGGAAGCCCGACTTTGCGAAGACGGGATGAGTCGAGAGGAGCGGCGAGGCCTTGATCTCGCGATCGACGCGGTCGCGGTCGGCTCGATCGACGGGGTCGAGATCAACCCTATCCTCGACCGCTCGAGCCGCACGCCGAACTCGCCACCGAGCTGCTGCTGTCGGCGCGGGGTCAGACGATCATATAGACTGACGACTACTAGACGGACGACTACACAAGTATATAGGCCGATGACTATGCAAAGCTCTCGCGCTCGGTACGCTGACCAGCGCCTCGCCAAGACCCTCGACCGCAGCAATAGAAACCTGGAGTTTCCGATGACCATTCCCAGAACGCGTTTCGTCTTCGTCCTGGCGTTCGCTCTCGCGAGCGTCGCATCCGCCGTAGGACCCCCACCGAGCGAGACCTGCGCCGGCGCCGACCTCTCCGGCGCGGATATGTTCAATTGGTCGGACTTTGTCGGCGTCTCCAGCAACGACTTTACCCTCCCCGGCCCTAGCTGTACCGAGCTGGGTATCGACGGTGCGGTTTGCTTCACGCCGACCAACGGCTGCACGGTCGAGATCTTTTGCGAGTTCGATTCCGGTAGCCAGAGCATCAATGTCTTCACCGGTCCCTGCACCCTCACGCCCGCGTCGTGCACCCACACGACCGCGGCCACGGCCTTCCCCTCTCTCACGGGCGTGGTCTTGACCGGTGGGGTGAATACCTGCGTGGTGTGCGAGCACACGAGCGTCGGTTCAGGAGCCAGCACGATCACCATCAACCAGACCGCCGGCGACTGTGGCGCCCTGCCGGTCGGGCTGCTCAGCTTCGGCATCGAGTCCTCGCAAGACGAGGCGTCCACGGGCGAGGGTTCGGAGGAGTAGAGCCTCTGGTCCCCTCTCCCCCGGGAGAGGTTCAGGGTGAGGGGCCGCCGGGTGACACCGTCCCCAGGCGATGAACGCCCTCGACGACGAGGTCACCGACGAGCTGCTGAAAGTGCTCGTGGAGCATCAGGGCGACCCGTCCGTCGCCGGCTTCGTGATCGTCGGCTACGGCACTCGCGCCTTCTGCGCCGGGCACGCTCTGCGAAGTAGCGGCCCGGCGCCGATCCGAGAGCAAGGTTTCCGTTGTTGGCGTGTTCCATCCCCGGGTGGCGAGGCGCCGCCCCCTGGCATCGAACCTTTCCGCCCACCCTTCCGTCATGGAGGATGGAGGTCAGCGAATCGCCATCGCGAGGACCGATCCCGCATCCGGACGGCACGTCCACAGGAGCCTCATCATGGCACGAACACGAATCCATCTTCCGCCGCCGCACCGGGCGGCCTGGCGGGCTCTCCAGACGGCGGTGTGGGCGATAGGCCTGGCGATTTTCGCGGCGCTCCTCTTGCAGCCGACTCTCGGCATCCACGCTTTCTGGAACGTGCTTATTCCGGTGGCGCCGGCGCTGTTGGTTCTGGCGCCGGGGTTGTGGCGCAACGTCTGTCCGCTCGGCTCGACCGCTCTTGTTCCCCGTCACCTGGGAATGTCGGCCCGCGGCAAACTGTCGCGGGCAGGGCAGGCGCGGCTGCGGCTGCTCGGGGTGGTGTTGCTCCTGAGTATCGTGCCGCTGCGCCACGTGGTGATGGATACTTCTGGGCCGGCCACCGCGGGGGTCATCGCGGGCCTCGCGCTGCTCGCCGTCGCGATGGGGACGCGGTTCGAGTGGAAGAGTGGTTGGTGCTCGGGCCTGTGCCCGGTACACCCGGTGGAGAAGCTCTACGGCCAGGCGCCGAGCCTGAGCCCGCCCAACGCCCACTGCGACAACTGCTTCCGATGTGTCGAGATCTGCCCCGACTCCACCCCTGCCATGCACCCGATGATCGGGGCGGCGCAGCGGCCCGAGGCCTCGGGAACGCTCATGGTAGGTGGCTTCGCCGGGTACATCTGGGGTTGGTTCCAGGTGCGCGACTATGCCGGCGGCGAGGGTTGGGCCCACCTGGACGTGGCCTACGCGTTTCCCTCAGCGGGGCTGCTGGCGTCGCTGGGGCTGTTCCTGTGGCTTCGCCGGACGCTGCCGGCGGGTCACCACACGACCCTGGTCAGAAGCTTTGCCGCCGCCGCCGTCGCGGTCTACTACTGGTACCGGTTGCCGGCCCTCTTCGGCTTCGGTCCGTTTCCGGGCGACGGCATGCTGGTAGACCTGCGGCAGGTGCTGGGAGCCGGATTTCCCTGGCTGAGTCGCCTCGCCACGACCGTGTTCTTCTTCTGGTGGCTGGTTTTGCGGACCAGGCAACGGCGCGGATGGACCATCCGTCCGCCGTTGGCCCACCCCGCCTGATACCGCGGCTCGCCACCGGTTGTGCACCTCGCCCGCGGAGCCGCGCCGGTTCCGAACCGCCCGATGTCTCGGATGACGATCCAGGTAAAGCGGCCCGCAGCCGTTTTGATTTCGTCAACGGATTCTCCTCTCGGGTCGCGGGCAACTCTGCCCATCGATGCTCGGAGGTCTTGGGATGCTACCATGCATCCCCCAGCGGCCGTCGTCAGTCCTGATTCTTGATGATCGGACCAGCTGGCACGGGCAGGGGCACAGGCCCACGACAAAACCAACTGATTGAGGGAAGACCCATGGCTTTGGAGAGAACATTCATCCCCTACGGTGCTTATTGGAGCTCCCCCTTCTGCCGCTGGCAGGGCAGTCTCGGCCACCTTCATTCCATGGAGCTGGCCGCCCAGGTGACCCGTCGCTTCCTCGCCGATCGGCAGATCGCGGCCGACTCGTTCGACGGCCTGGTTCTCGGCCTCACCGTCCATCAGCGCCGTAGGTTCGACGGCGCGCCGTGGCTGGCCGGAATGATCGGCGCCGACGGCGTCACCGGACCCACCGTGGCCCAGGCCTGCGCCACGTCGGCCCGGATGTTGGCCGCCGCCGCCCTGGAGGTCGAGAGCGGCCAGCGCGAGAGCATCCTGGCGGTGGCCGGCGACCGGACCAGCAACGGACCCCACGTCTACTATCCCAACCCCAAGGGCGCCGGTGGCAGGGGCGAGAGCGAGGATCCGGTGTGGGACAATTTCAACAAAGACCCCCATGCCGGCGGTGCCATGGTCGAGACCGCGGAGAATCTGGTCCGGGAGGCCGGGATAACCCGCCGGCAACAGGACGAGATCACCGTGCTCCGCTGCCAGCAGTACGAGGCGGCTCTGGCCGACGACCGCGCCTTTCAGAAGCGCTACATGCTGCCCGTAGAGCTCACCAGGGGGAAGAAGGTGACTGGGGTGGTGGAAGCCGACGAAGGAATCTACCCCACCACCGCCGAGGGCCTCGCCAAGCTGCGGCCGGTGCTCGAGGGAGGTACGGTAACCTTCGGCGCCCAGACCCACCCGGCCGACGGCAACGCCGGTATGGTGGTGTGCACCCGGCAACGGGCCGCCGAGCTCTCCCGCGATCCGGCGGTCGAGATCCAGCTCCTCGGCTACGGTGAGGCGCGGGTGGGAAAGGGCCTGATGCCGATGGCGGTGGTGCCGGCGGCCCGTCACGCACTCGAGCGCTCGGGGGTCGAGGTCGAGGACTGCGCCGCGATCAAGACCCACAACCCGTTCGCCGTCAACGACGTCTACTTCTGCCGCGAGCTCGGTGTCGATCCCGAGAACGTCAACCGCTTCGGGTCGCCCCTCGTCTGGGGCCACCCCCAGGCCCCCACCGGCTTGCGCGCCGTCGCCGAGCTGATCGAGGAGCTGGCCGGCCGCGGCGGCGGCGTGGGCCTGTTCTCCGGCTGCGCCGCCGGCGACACGGCTATGGCCGTCGTCCTCCGGGTGACGGGCTGACGGCGTTTCGAACTCGCTGGCGAGGTGGGCGAAGATCTCCTGCTAGTCCCCGCTCTCCACAGCATGGAGCGCGGGCTCGTCGGCCACCGTCCGGCCGGCGGCGAGCGCCACAGCCTTGGGGTAGCTGAGCTCGGTCACCGCCACCCCGAGCGCCGCGCGTTCGGCGTCCGTGAGAATGCCCCAGACCCCGCGCACCGCGGGTTCGGCCTCCATGAAGACACCCCGGACCCCGCGCACCGCGTGTTCGGCTTCCATGAAAACACCCCGGACCCCGAGCACCGCGGGTTGCGCCTCCATGAAAACACCCCGGACCCCCGCGCACCGCGGGTTGCGCTTCCATGAAAACACCCCGGACCCCGAGCATCGCGGGTCCCGCCTTCATGAAAACACCCCGGACCCCGCGCACCTCGAGATGGTACCTCAGGCCGGGGGCAGGAGCGCCCCGTCTGGCACTCGGCGCTGAGCCACGACCGCGGCGGCGGTCAGGGTGCCACCGCAACCAGGGTCCGCGGTGACCTCTTCGATTTCGGCGCATTGGTGGCGGCGGCCGATCTCCTCGTCGCTCAGAGGTCGGCAGCTCGTGGCGGGTGGCGGCCGCCTCGGGGATCAGAGGTCGCCGTTGGGATTGCTGGGCGTCCGCAGCGTGTCCAGGAAGGCCAACAGGTCGACCTTCGTCGCCTCGGGCAGCGCGGCGAAGTCGTTGGCCGCCGCCAGGCCCTCGCCGTCGTGCATCTCGATCGCGTCGCGCAGAGTCAAGGCGCGTCCGTCGTGCAGGTAGGGCGCGGTGTCGGCGATCCCCCACAGGCGGGGAGTGATGAAGTACGGGTCCAGGGGGTCTCCGGTGTTCTCGGCGAGCGAGTCGCCCATGTGGTGGCGCTTCAGAGCCGAGTACATCGGCACCTTGATGCCGCCGGATC
>JAAELT010000519.1 GCA_024226315.1 bacterium
GGCCAACAAATATCATCAAGCTTTTCATAATTAACACAGCTCCAACCGCCAGAAATATGGTGAAACCATGGCAGGGCCAACAAATATCATCAAGCTTTTCATGATTAACACAGGCCGAACTGCCATAAATATGGTGAAAACATGCCAGGGCCAACAAATATCATCAAGCTTTTCATAATTAACACACGTCCAACTGCCAGAAATATGGTGAAAACCTGGCAGGGCCAACAAATATCATCAAGATTTTCATATTAACACAGGTCCAACTGCCAGAAATATGGTGAAAACATGGCAGGGCCAACAAATATCATCAAGCTTTTCATAATTAACGCAGGTCCAACTGGCAGAAATATGGTGAAAACAAGGCAGGGCAACAAATATCATCAAATTTTCCATACTAACACAGGTCCAACTGCCAGAAATACGGTGCAAACGTTGCAGGGCCAACAAATATCATCAAGCTTTTCATGTTAACACAGGTCCAACTGCAAGAAATACAGTGCAAACGTGGCAGGGCCA
>JAAELT010000520.1 GCA_024226315.1 bacterium
AGATCGACGGCACGGTGCGCCTCGGCGACATCCACAAGGGTATGCGTAAGGTCCTGGTGGCGAGCGACCACGCCGAAGTACGCGAGTACCTGGTGCCGCGCTACATCCACGTCAACGTCCAGGACGGCGAGCGGGTGCGAGCCGGCGAGCCTCTGATTGACGGCCCGATCAATCCGCACGACGTGCTCAAGGTGTTGGGCGAGAAGGAGCTGCAGCGCTACCTGGTGGACAAGATCCAGGAGGTCTACCGTTCACAGTCGGTGGCGATCAACGACAAGCACTGCGAGGTCATCGTGCGCCAGATGATGCGCTCGGTGAAGATCGAGGAGGTCGGCGACACCAACTTCTTGATCGACGAGCAAGTCGACCGCTTCTTGTTCCAGGAAGAGAACGAGCGAGTAATCACAGCCGGCGGTCGCCCGGCCATCGGCCGGCCGCTTCTGCTCGGCATCACCAAGGCGTCACTCTCGACCGAGAGTTTCATCTCGGCGGCTTCGTTCCAGGAGACCACCCGCGTGCTGACCGAGGCTTCGATCAGCGGCAAGGTCGATCTGCTGCGGGGCCTGAAGGAGAACGTCATCGTCGGCCGCTTGATCCCGGCTGGTACCGGTCTTAAGCACTACCACGACTTCCACATGGAGCGCGAGACCTACGAGGATCAGTTCGGCGGCGACGAGGAGGTCTACTTCCAGTTCGACGACGAGGAGATCCGCTCCCTGCCGCAGAAGGTGGCGGAAGCCGAGAAGGCGACCTAGTCGCTGAAGCGATTGATTGTTGAAGACGGCCGGCGTCACCGCCGGCCGTCTTCAGCCGCCGACGTCGATCACCCGCCGGGCGAAGGACTGCACGCCGGAGTTCTCGTCCAGGATGCCGACGGCGATCGTCTGCTCGCCGGAGCGGAGCTCGAGCTGGGTCAGATGGCCGACGGCGCTGTCGCGGGCCGCCTCGACCTGGCCGTTGGGGATGGCCAGCGGGTAGGGGAACTCCTGCATCGGAGAGACACCGCCCTCGGCGTCCCTCACCACCAGGAAGATGCGCAGTCGTCCCTGATTCGTCTTGCCGGTAGGCAGCAGCGTCAGCTCGCGGAGGGGAATACGGATCAGAGTCGGCAGCAGGAACTTGCCACTCTTCTTCTTCTCGGGCTGTTCGAACTCCAGGCGGATCCCCAGCGGGTTCTGACCCGTCTGGGTGATCAGCGCGGCGAGCGTGCGGTCCGCGACGCGCTCGATCTCCGGCTTGTCGAAGAAGCCGGAGCGATGACGCACAGAGAGGTCCGGGCGCTTCACCCGCACCTCGATCGTGTGGTACCTGCCGTCGCCAGAGAAGCGCGATTGATAGCCCAGGGAGTAGAAGTGGTCGAAGTCCTTCGACATCGCCTCCATGGCCACGTCGAAGTTGTAGCTGTTGAGGAACGAGGTGCCGCCGGTCGGCACCGCCATGTCGATCAGCGGCTCCTGGAAGTTCATGTTGCGGGCGGCGTCGAGCGCCGTGCGGTTGACGCCGCCGGCGATGTCGTCGTCCATCTCGGCGGTCGAGAAGGTGCCGACGGAACCGCGCGCGTCGAGGGTGTAGAAGGTTACCTGCTGCGCGTTGGCCTCACGCATGACACCGCGAAAGAGAGTCGACTCGTTGTTGCTCAGGCTGACGGCGCCGAAGAACTGATCGGCGAGCTGCTCTCCCGGCCGCTGGGGCAGGCCGTCCGAGACGTAGAGCATCGCCTTGCGCCCCGACAGACCGGCCAGGGAACGCACCACGGCCTCGAGCGCCCTGGTGGAATGCAGCAGGTTGGCCCGGGTCTCGTCGACGTAGCGGGTCAGGAAGCTCTGAGCTGAGCCGGCGGTCATCGGGTCGCGCAGGGCGTTGGCGATCTGGCGCGCGGCCACCCGCCGTCTCAGGTCCTCGGTCATGCCGTTGGCGCGCGAGTGCCGAACCTTGGTCAGGCCTGCTGCAACCTGCTCGGGATCGTCGGTGAAGGGCAACACCGTCCGGATGCCGCGATCATAGGTCACCAGCATGATCCGGTCACCGGCGGCCGTCCGGCTCTCGAGGAAACCCTCGAGGCTGGAAAGCACCCGCTTGCGGTTGCCGGGGCGGATGTTGAAGTTGTCCACGTAGACCAGCAGATGGAGCTGTTGCTCGGGGGGTACCGGCTCCTCGGCGGCCTGAGCCGCCTCGATCGTCTCGGAGCCGGCCGGCGGCGCCTTGCGCCGGGTCACGGTATAGAAGTTCGTCACCGTCACCGGCTCGTCGTCTTCCAGGATCTCGAAGTCCTCGATCGCCAGGCCGCCGACGTGCTCGCCCTTCGCGTCGGTGACGAAGGCCTCGACGTTGACGACGTTGACGTCGACTCGGTCAACGAAGACCGAACCCTCCTGTGCCGTGGGACTCGAAACCGAGATCAGCAGCAGCGACAGGGCCGCCGGCAGGATCAGGTACAGGCGACGGCTCATGGCGGCCTCAAAGCGTGACCTTCAGTGGCTTACGCAGCGCGAATGCGAAGATGATCGAGAGGACGAGGAAGAAGATCATCCAGGTGAGCTCGCTCTCCCAGCCCTCGAAGCCGGCGTTGCCCGCGGGATAGCTCAGGCCGATGGCGCGAATCGGTGTCGATGCCGGCAACGGGTCCTCGGCCGGATACAGCAGCTGGTTGAAGAAACCAGCCGCCAGGCGCTTCGGAGACCGGCGCACGACCTGGCCTGAGACCCGCACGCTCTTGGTGATCTCACCGTCGCTCGTTTTCAAGACGAGCTCGTAGTCTCCCTGCTCGACCGCCGAAATTCGCCAGGTCAGCTCGCGTGCGGAGGGTACCCAGATCGGGCCAGCTTCGATCAGGAGGCCGGGGGGCGCTTCTAGGGTGATGGCGGGCCGGACGCCGCCGAGGCCGCCGGCGCTCTGGTCGAGCTCGACCTCGACCAGAGCCTGGGCTCCGGGCTCCAGGCCCTGATAGCCGTAGTGGAACTGTAGCTGCGCGACGATCAGCACGAAGGGCACGATCATCCACAGAAGCGGCACGACTGTGAGCCCCAGGTAGCGCAGGTTGTGGTGCAGGATGGTGCCGATCGCCCGCAGGATCGCGCGTAGGTTGTCGTTGAACAGGCGGATCTCGAACAGACCGGCGTGGATCTGGCGCTTGACCGCGGTCATCTTCTCCTGCTTGGAAGTCCACTTGAAGACCAGCAGCATGGCGACGCCGAGCACCAGCGACACGACCGCGATGCCCACCAGGGGATGCAGCCCGCTGAAAGGGGAGAGCGCGGCGTCGAAGAGGCGTCGCAAGATGTTGTTCAAGAACGACATGATCGAATGCTGGGTCGTGGTCGAGCAGAGAGGCGCGCGGCAGGCTACGAGATGTAGCCGAGCCCCCGCAGCCGCTTCTTGATCTCTTCTTCGGAGTCAGCGCCTTCGAGCTTCGCGAGCTCCTTCTCGAGCGCGTGGGTGATGAACTCCGAGGGCGACGAGTAGCCCGCGATCTCCGCGTAGCGTTTGACCTTGGCCAGGAGGTCTTTGTCGAGCTTGATCTTGTTGGATCCGAACATCTTTGAGCTCCGGTGTGTGTTGAGGGCGGCTCTCGTGGGTTCAGTCGCTCTTGCGGACGGGAAAACCTTCGATCCCGAACTCCGCCAGGATCGCGCCGGCGAGATCCTGCAGCCGCGGCGCCGCCTGCTTCAGTGGGCGGTTGGTGAGCAGGATTCCGGGGACCGTCTCGTGGTCCATGCCGTGGTCGCCGGTCCATTCCTCGGTGTTGTCCGAGAACATCTCTTTAGGCACCGCTCCCAGAATCGACTGGCCCGAGCCGCCGGTTCCCTTGGCGAAGCCGATCACCAGATCGGGGCCGATCTCCTCCTCGCCGCGGTCCTGGAAGGACTCCTCGCGCGGATAGACCTTGCCCACCGCCGGCACGCCCGTCTTGGGGTCGATGACTTCGAGCAGCTTGTCGCCGATCTCCCGGATCAGCGCCAGCCGGTCGCGGGGCTCCACGATGCCGTTGGGCTCGCGGCCCTTCAGGTTGATGTAGAGGCCGTTCAAGCCCACGCCGTAGGCGCGGGTGCGCGACCAGTCGACGTTGACGAACAGCCCCGGGTCGCTCGACATGTTGGGATTGCGCACCGCCAGGTAGCCGGCTTCCTTGAGCCAGGTATTGATGCTGAACTGCCGCCTCAGAGAAGTGAATCCGTGGTCCGACATGACGATCAGGGTCGTGCTTTCGTCCATCTGGTCGAGGGTGTAGCCCACCACCTCGTCGGCGTTGCGGTAGAGATCCTCGATGACGCTGGCGAACTTCGAGTCGACCTCCGGGTCGTAGGTCGGGTGCTCGGGGTCCAGCACCCGGAACATCATGTGCGAGATCTGGTCCAGGTTGCCGAAGTAGTAGAAGAGAAAACGCCGGGGTGAGGAGCTGCTCTGGAACTGCTCCAGCACGTAGTCGTACTGGCGCCGGATCTCCTCGCCGGCGATCTTGGCCTGGGCCATGAACTCCTCACGGCTCAGCACCCTCTCTCGCAGCGCCTGAGTGTCCTCGGGCATGCCCTGGGTATAGAAGGTGCCGGTGGCGGCGGCGAGCTCGGCGGCGTAGTCTTCCGGGTGCGAGATCGGCATGCCCGGCGCCATCGGATCAAAGTTGATCGGCGACACGTAGAGCTCGAACTCGGGCCGGACCGAGCGCAGGTAGAAGCGGCACGTGCCGGCAAGGCTCTGGGTGGGGATGAATTCGAACTCAACCGGCACCCAGTCGCTCCACTCTCCGACCTCGAGCACCCGTTCCTCCTCGCCGACTTCGAGCTTGGCGATCGGCTCCTCGGGGTCGATGTAGACCTTGAACTCGGTCGTCACCTTCTCGCTTTCTCTCAGGAACGGATTGTCGGGCCCGTGGAGCTTGGCTTCGACGACGCCGTCCTCCTCCCAGGCTTCGTAGACGTCGCCGCCGTTGAGGCTCTGGCCGGAGAAGGCGAACAGCACCGAGGTGTAGAACGAGAACGTGCCGTAGGTGCCGACGACGTCGGGGGTTCCCATGCCGCTGAGCTCGCGGGTCGCGGCACCGGTCGGAGGAAAGTTGGCCGGCATGCGGATGATCGTCGATTCGACGCCTTCACGCTCCAGCACTTCCCAGAACGCTTCCCCGCGCCGCATCAGCTCGATGCCGCCGCCCGAGAGCGGGAACTGGTATTTCCCGAGCTTCACGGTCGTGCCGGCGTCCTCCGTCTTGGAGGTCGAGAGGTAGGGGATCATCGTGTCCGGCTCGCGATGGATGAAATCGAAAATGCCGTGGCCGCCCGAATCCATTCCGGTGATGAAATTCGACCACGCCACCGGGCTCAGCGGGGGGGACGAGGTGCCCAGCGGTTGGAACGTGCCTTCGCGCGCCAGCCGGGAGAAATTGGGGAGGATCCCCTGCTCCATGTACTGCTGGGTCAGGGCGTGGTCCATACCGTCGATGCCGAGCACGATCATGGTTTGCGCCGGGGCGTCGCCGTGGCCACCGCAGGCGAGCAGCGGCAGCGCGAGCGCCAGTGCGAGCGGTCCGGACCAGGGCTTCATGAAGCCTCCTTCGCGGGCCGACCGTTGAACGACGAGGCCTCGAACAGCGGCTTGCCGTCCATGTGGGCCGGCGGCTCGAGGCCGAAGAGCTTGAGCGCCGTCGGGGCGATGTCGATCAATGCCGGATCGTCGTCGTCGATCACGTGGTTGCAGAACAGGATTCCGGGCACCAGGCGAGGGTCGATGCAGTGGTCGCCACTCCAGGCCTTGACGTTGTCCTCGAACACCGGTCCGGCGACCACGCCGGTGGCACAGTCCCAGGAAGTCCGGTAGCCGGCGTTGTAGCCGATCAGCAGATCGGGTGCGTTCTTGAGATACGGGCCGCTGTAAAGGCTGGAGGTGTCGAAGGCGTCGTTGATACCGACCTCGGTCTTCTCCTCGTCCCGGAGCTCGTGGAGCTTGGCGATCAGCTCGGCCTTGAGCTCATCGGCTTCCTTCCCCGGCTTGACGATGCCTTGCGCCTCGCGTCCCTCGAGGTTCAAGTACATGCCGGTCAGGCCGAGCGCGTAGGCGCGGGTCTTCGACCAGTCGATGCCCCGCAGCCACTCGCTGGTGCCGTCGTCGCCGTCCTCGAGGTGCAGATAGCCCTCGGCGTGGAGCCAGCTGTTCAAGTTGACCCCGCGGCGGAAAGAGCTGAACCCGTGGTCCGAGATCACCATCACCACGTCGCCGTCCTTGGTCTTCTCCATCACCCGTCCGACCAGGGCGTCGTTGTGCTTGTAGAGATCCTCGATGGCGTCCTTGTGCTCGGCGTCCTCCTTGCCGCGGGCCGCCGGATGGCCTTCCTCGATGTAACGCCAGAACATGTGCTGGATGCGGTCGGTGGCATCGAACACGCAGGCCAACGTGCCCTGGCGCAGACGGTCGAGCGCGGCGAAGAACATCGTCTCGCGCTCCTTGTCGATGTCGTAGGTCTGTTGCAGGAAGGTACCGTCGTCGATCACGCCCTCGTTCAGCGCCCAGGTGTCCTCGGCCAGACCGAGCGTGGAGAAGGGGCCGATCTTCTTTGCCAGGTAGGTCGAGTAGTACGAGGGGTGGGAGACCGGCATCGCCGGCTTCTCGGGATCCAGGCTGATCGGCGTGATGTAGAGCGAAACGTGCTCGGCCATCTCGGTGATCTGCATGCGGCAGATCCCGGACACCGTGATGCCCGGCGCGGCGCGAAACGACAGGGTGACCCAGTCGGAGAGCTTGCCGGGCGTAAGCTCCAGCTTCTCCGCCCCAACCTCGATCCGAGCCAGCTTCGCGGCACGGTCGATCTCGACCGAGAGCGGCAGCTCGAGGGGCGGCTCGCCTTCGAGAAAAGTGTTGCCCGGACCCCTCAGGGTGGTCTCGCAGCGATCCTCGGCCAGCTCCAGGGGAAAGCGCTCGCCGCCCTCCTTGAAGCGCTCGCCAGCTGGACGGGTGGTGTAGAGCAGGAAGGTCCCCTGGGTGCCGAGCAGGTCGGGCACGCACATGGCTGCCAGCTCGGCACCGTAGAACTTGTCGGGCGGAAAGGTGATCGGCACGCGGAGGATGGTGCTCCAGATGAACTTCTCGCCGAGGATCGTCCAGAAGGGCTTCGACTTGCGCATCAGCCGTAGCTCCGGCTTGTGCAGTGGGATGCGGTACTTGCCCAGCTTGAAGAATCTCTCGACCTGGCCGATACGGGTTGACGACAAGAGCGGCAGGTAAGTCCTCGTGTCGCGATCGAGAAAGTCGTAGATGTTGTGCTTGGCGGGATGGGTGCCGGTCGAGAACGACGACCAGGCGACCGGCGAGACCGAGGGGAAGGTCGAGCGCAGGCGGTGATAGCAGCCGCTCTTCGCCAGTTTCTCGAAATTCGGCAGCTTGCCCTCGGCGATGAAACGGTCGGTGAGCTTCGGGTCCTGGCCGTCGAGCCCCACCACGATCAGGCGCCGGATCCACGGTTTGGGCTTCCTGCCGTGCCGGATCAGCCGCCAGAGCATGCGGAAGGGCCATGCCAGGATCACCAGGAACGCCACCACGATGGTGGTGAAGACCACCAGGAACGAGGACAGCAGGGCGACGCCGGCTCCCGGGCCGATGTAGGCTTCGGCGGGTACGGCGAGCGCGGCGAGCAACGCCACGGCCAGGACCTGCAGACGCCCCGAAGGGCGCCGCGCGAAAAGATGCGGCGGACGGATCAAGACACAGGTACTCTCGGTTGATCGTGGGTCGCTGAGAAGGGGAGCCTCCCGGTTCGGTCGTGACCGGGAAGCGCCGGTATAATAGGCTCAGACAGCGGAAGGTGCAAGCCTGCCGCCGAGACATCGATACTGTCATGTCTCGATACCGTCCCGCCTCGTGACTCCCTTCCGCGAGAATCCGTGATCAGCATCCGCGAGCGCCCGCGGGCGGCCCCGAGTGAGCCGTGCTTCCACGAGCGCCCGAATTCGAGGAGAATCTCCAGATGGCCTCCTTCGTGAGCAGGACATATAGACGATGGCGTTACGGCGAGCCGATCGTCGTCGTTTCGGGGCTTCCCCGCTCGGGCACCTCGATGGCGATGAAGATGCTCGAAGCCGGCGGCCTGTCTCTGGTGATCGACGGCATCCGCTCGGCGGACGAAGACAATCCCAAGGGTTACTTCGAGGACGAGCGCGTCAAGGATCTCGGTCAGATGGAAGACAAGTCCTGGCTGGCCGACGCCCGCGGCAAGGCGATCAAGATCATCTCCTACCTGCTCAAGGACCTTCCCCGCGACCGGAACTACAAGATCCTCTTCATGCGCCGCGACGTGCACGAGGTCCTGGCATCACAGACCAAGATGCTCGAACGCCGCGGCGAGGACACCGAGTCGGACGACGAGCAGATGCTCGAGCTCTACGGCAACCACCTGTGGATCGTCGGCCGCCTGCTGAAGCGCGAGCTGCACCTCGAAGCGCTCGATGTCCACTACAAGACGGTGCTCGAAGATCCTCAGGGCGAGGCACAGAAGATGCGCGACTTTCTGGAGCTACCGCTCGACCTCGGGAAGATGGCGGGCGTGGTGGACGAGAGGCTGTACCGCAACCGGCGCTGACGCGACTCAGAGCGAAGGACGAGGCGACTGTGACCCAGGCGACGTTCCGTATACGGGGCCTGGATTGCGCCGAGGAGGTTGCGATCTTGAAGCGGGAGCTCGGTCCCCTGGTCGGGGGCGAGCAGAGCCTCGTCTTCGATATGCTCCGCGGCAAGCTGACGATCCGCGCCGACGATGTCTCCGCCGAGGCGGTGGGCGCGGCGGTGGCTCGCACCGGCATGAAGGCGGAGCCGTGGCGCGAAGAGTCGCCCGGCCGCGATAGAAAGCGGCGGCCCCGACCACAAAATATGCTCGCCGCCGCCAGCGGCCTGTTGACCGCTGCCGGATTCGGCGTGCATGCCTGGATCGCCGGCGGCTTCGCCGCCGCCCTGGGCAGCGAAGGCATGACGGTCAGCCACGGCGTGCCGATCGCGGCCCGGGCGCTCTACTCGGCGGCGATCGTTTGCGGTGGTTGGTACATCCTGCCCAAGGCGATCTTCGCCCTGCGACGCCTGCGGCCGGACATGAACCTGCTGATGAGCGTGGCGGTTCTCGGGGCCGTGGCGATCGGTGAGTGGTTCGAGGCCGCCACCGTCGCCTTTCTTTTCGCGCTGTCGAACGCGCTCGAGGCCTGGAGCGTCGGCCGTGCGCGGCGCGCGGTCGAGGCTCTGATGGACCTGTCTCCGTCGACGGCCAGGGTAAAATGCGACGGCGGTGGCGAGCACGAGGTGCGCGCCGAGGAGGTCGAGGTCGGGACCGTCTTCGTGGTGCGCTCGGGAGAGAAAGTGCCGCTCGACGGCATGATCGTCGCCGGCGACAGCGAGCTCGATCAGTCACCGATCACCGGTGAGAGCCTGCCGGTCGCCAAAGGCGCGGGCGAGGAGGTCTTTGCCGGAACCATCAACGGTAGCGGCGCCCTCGAGGTGCGTTCCACCCGCGAGGCCGGCGACACCACCCTCGCCCACATCATCCGGTTGGTCGAGGAGGCGCAGGCGCGCCGCTCGCCGAGCGAGCGGTGGGTGGAGAAGTTTGCCCGGATCTATACGCCGCTCGTGATGGCGGTTGCGCTCCTGGTGTTCCTGGCGCCACCGTTACTGGCCGCGGCCTCCTGGCAGGTCTGGTTCTACCGCGCCCTGGTGCTCCTGGTCATCGCCTGCCCCTGTGCACTGGTGATCTCGACTCCGGTGAGCATCGTCGCCGCCTTGGCGTCGGCGGCGCGTTCGGGGGTGTTGATCAAGGGCGGCGCCTACATCGAGGTGCCGGCACGACTCGAGGCCCTGGCGTTCGACAAGACCGGTACGCTGACCGGGGGCGAAGCGGCAGTGGTGGAAGTCGTGCCGCTGAACGGGCACGACGAGACCGAGCTGATCGAGCGGGCGGCTGCGCTCGAGGCGCACAGCTCTCACCCTCTGGCGCGGGCGGTGCTGCGTCATGCCGATCAGCTCGGAGTCCAGACGCGCCCGGCCTCGGGGCTGCGGGCGATCGCGGGCAAGGGCGCCGAAGGCGATTTCGAGGGCAAGCCGTTCTGGCTCGGCTCACATCGCTATCTAGAGGAGCGTGGTCAGGAGACGCCGGAAGTCCATCAGCGGCTCGAGGAGATGTCGGCGGACGGCAGATCGGTAATCGTCGTGGGTAACGACGATCATGTCTGCGGCTTCATCGCGACCGCCGATCGCTTGCGGCCGGAAGCCGTGCGCGCGATTTCGGCGCTACGGGAGGAAGGCGTCGAGCACCTGGTCATGCTCACGGGCGACAATGCCGGCACCGCGCGCGCGATCGCTGCTCAGGCCGGCATTCGCGACGTGCGCGCCGAGCTGTTGCCGTCGGACAAGGTCGCGGAGGTGGAAAAACTGGTCGCTGCTCATGACCGCGTGGCCATGGTGGGTGACGGGGTCAACGACGCTCCGGCCATGGGCAGGGCGACCTTGGGAATCGCCATGGGCTCCGCCGGCAGCGACGCCGCCATCGAATCCGCCGATATTGCGCTGATGTCCGACGATCTTTCGAGGTTGCCCTGGCTGGTGCGCCACTCCCGCCGCACCCTGAGTGTCATCCGGCAGAACGTCACCTTCGCGCTGGGCGTCAAGCTGGCGGTCTTCGTCCTGGCGACCCTTGGAGTGGCCACTCTGTGGATGGCGATCGCGGCGGACATGGGGGCCTCGTTGCTGGTGATCGGCAACGGGCTGCGTCTGTTGCGCGCATAGTCTGCCCCTCCCCGCATCAAATCCGGACTGTGAGTCCGGATTTGGCCGATTTGCGGCAGGTCGAGATCTCGCTGGCGGGTGAATTCGCCCTCGGCGCGCTTCCTGCGACGCGCTCTCTGCGGAGCAGAGCCCGGCTCTGCCGGCCGATGCTTTCCAGCCCGGCCAGTTCTGCCTGGCGTGAGATCTCGATCACAGGGAGATCTCTAGGCGCCCTGTCCAGGCGTCGAGCGACCGGGTAGCGTGAGGGGGTTCTGAAGCGGGCGGCGAAGGACGATGGGGTCCAGCGTGCGACCCGCCGACAAGGAGTCTCACAATGACAGACCGCGACTTGACTCGTATGGTTCCGAGGGGCCTGGGACAGGATCTCGATCCGCTTGGACCCCCGGAGCTCGGCCCGTTCGTCGAGCCGAACGGTTAGAAGGCGCTATCTCGGGATGCGCCCCGCGCGTGTCCCTCTTCGAGTTGCGCCCGGGCCTCCTGGAGGAGGCGCCGGTTGACCCTGCCTTCCAGCCCCGCACGCACCAGTTGGAGAATCGCCATCTCAGCGAGCCGGTTCTTGCCGAAGCGTTCGAGCAGTCGTGCCATGTTCTGCGCCAGCTCGCACGCCTCGGTCAGCCGATCCTGCGCCAGGAGGGCCTCCACAAGGTCGAGCGAAACCAGAGCCGCCTGACCGGGCTCCTGGGCTTCGAGCACCTGGGCCGCTGACCTGAACAGTTCTTCTGAGCGCTGGAAATCGCCGCGTTTGAAGGCCAGAGTACCCTGCAGCCAACGCAGCTTTCCCCAGTAGAAACCGTGCTCCAGGTCTTCCATGCCCGCCGCGGTCTCGAGCTGGCGCTCGGCAGCATCGAGATCGCCCTGCTGGCTATGGGTGTAGGCGAGATACTGATGGGCGGCGAAGCGGTTGCGGCGCAGCTCGGCCGTGTCGCCGTCCAGGTACCGGAGTGCCTGCCGCAAGACCAGCAGTGCGGTGTCGTGATCGCCGATCCAGGAGAGCATCATGCCGCGGTCGACCATCGTCTTGCCGATTCCGGAGCGGCAATCGAGGTCGACGTAGATCTCGAGGGCTTCGCGCAGGCAGGCCAGGGCCCGTTCGAAATGCCCGAAGTCCTTCAGCAGGTACGAGGCACGCTGGAGTGTGCGAGCAGTCTGCTCGCGCAGCTGATGGCGCCGGGAGAGCTCGAGAGCCAGCCGCATGGCCTGGGCCGCGGCGGTGAAGGCACCCTTGAGACGCCGGGCCGAACCGAAGACGCCCAAAGCGCGGCACTGCAGGGAGAGACGGTCGCTCCGCGGGCCGGGCAGGGCTGGGATCAGGCTCGTCGCGACTTCGGTGGCCAGCTTGGCCGCTGCCGTGGGGTCGTCGTAGCGCAGGGAGTCGAGGTGCCGCAGGTAGGCGGCGGTGAAGGCGTGGGTACGGTACCTGAGGGTTTTGCGCAAGCGGCGCAATTGCTCCGCCCGAGGCCGGGTGGCGAAATCCGCGACGTCAGACTGCCCCGCCACCGCTCCTCGATGTGCCTCCGTCGGTTCCGTCGCTTCGAGCTCCAGGGTCGCCGCGGACATTCTGGAGAACAGCCGGTCGGACTCGCCTGGATTCTCGAGCTGTTCCAGGTAGTCCTCGATACCAGGGCGGATCTCGAGCGCCTTGGAGAAGAAGGTGGCGGGGTCCAATCCCAGGGCGTCGATCGACTTGAGGAATAGATCGAGCCGGAACTCGTTGCGCCCCGAGCAGAGCTTGCTCAGATACCCACCGCTGCACCCCAGGCGCTCCTCGATCTCGCCGACACGGCCCCAGCTCTTGCGCACCTCGGCGCGCAGAGCCGCGAGAAGCTGTCGATGAGTGTCCTCCCAGTGCATGCGCCGAATCTCAGTCGTGCCGAATCTCACCAGAAAAGTGGGTTCATTGAGCAGAATGTCCGTCGGTGGCGGAGACAGATGGATTCTACCGTACGGTCGGTAGACCTTTCCACCCCTGCGCCCGCCTTCGATGGGACCATGAAACGCTGAGAAGATTACGATGAACATTACGAAACGGCATTCTTAACAAAAACTCTGCCGGCTCGGGGGGGGGGATGGTGAAGTCGCGGGGGTCGAATAATCGTCTGCTTTTTTTCCTGCACGGTCACTTGACGGCCCGTAAGTGCTTTGCTAGTGTCGGCGGTCCGCGGCGAGACCGGAAGGTTCAGTCGAGAGCGTAGGTACGTCTGGCGTCGTCCGATGCCGGGCTCACACTTCCAGCACCGCCTCTCGATGATGGCCAAGCGACTGACCTACCTGTTCAGCCCAGCACGTTCAAAGACAAGAGTTCGTTCGTAGCTCGCCGGTAGATCCTTCTCCGGTACGCCCTGCCCGGGCGGTTTGGAGGAGGTCCCTCTACTAGACGAGTTGAAGTTGAGACGCGCGGTGCCGTCAAGGTGCGCGAGCAGTAGGAGACCCACCGGATGCCGACCATTCATCAGTTGGTGAAGAAAGGGCGCCAGCGCCAGAAGGCGAAGACCAAGAGCCCGGCGCTTCAGGGATCGCCCCAGAAGCGGGGAGTGTGCGTGCGTGTCTACACCCAGACGCCGAAGAAGCCGAACTCCGCGCTGCGCAAGGTGGCGCGTGTCCGGTTGACTAACGGGATCGAGGTCACGACCTACATTCCGGGCGTCGGGCACAACCTCCAGGAGCACTCGATCGTGCTGATCCGCGGCGGTCGCGTGAAGGACCTGCCAGGTGTGCGCTACCACGTAATCCGCGGCACCCTCGACGCGGTCGGGGTTGACGATCGTCGGCGCGGCCGCTCCAAGTACGGCACCAAACGCCCGAAGTCCTAGGGCAGCCCAGAGAGAATTACCCGAGTGGAATACCTGACCTGAGGTCGAGTCATGCCAAGACGCCGTGAAGTACCCAAACGCCAGATCCTGCCGGATCCGCTCTACAACTCCCAGTTGGTCACCAAGTTCGTCAACGTGGTGATGGTGGACGGCAAGAAGTCGGTGGCCGAGAAGCTCCTCTACGACGCGCTCGGGAAGATCCAGGAGCGCACCCAGGAGGATCCGATGAAGGTCTTCAAGAAGGCCGTGGACAACGTTAAGCCGGTGGTCGAGGTGAAGTCTCGCCGAGTCGGCGGCTCGACGTACCAGGTACCAATCGAGGTTCGGCCATCGCGACGCCTGGCGCTGTCGATGCGCTGGTTGATCCAGAGCGCGGCGCGCCGGGGCGAGAAGACGATGGATCTGAGACTGGCCAACGAGTTCATGGACGCCGCCACGAATCGGGGCGCCGCGATCAAGAAGAAAGACGACACGCACCGTATGGCCGAGGCCAACAAGGCCTTCGCGCACTATCGCTGGTAGGACGAAGTCGGTCGACGACGAGTCATCCCGGGGGTCAGGAGCATTCGAGCATCGAGCAGCGGCGGTCGGCCCCTCATCGGGGTCCCGGAGCTTCCAAATGGCACGCACAGTCAGCCTGGAAAACATCAGGAACATCGGCATCATGGCGCATATCGACGCCGGTAAGACCACGACGACCGAACGTGTCCTGTATTACACCGGCATCAACTACAAGCTCGGTGAGGTCCACGAAGGGACCGCGACGATGGATTGGATGGTGCAGGAGCAGGAGCGTGGCATCACGATCACGTCGGCGGCGACCACCTGTACCTGGGCGGATCATCGAATCAATATCATCGACACCCCGGGTCACGTCGATTTCACCGCCGAGGTCGAGCGCTCTTTGCGCGTCCTCGATGGCGCGGTCGCGATTTTCGACGCGGTCGGCGGCGTCGAGCCGCAGACCGAGACCGTCTGGCGCCAGGCGAACAAGTACCGGGTGCCGCGGATCGCGTTCATCAACAAGATGGACCGGGTCGGAGCGGATTTCGACCGCTGCATCAGCATGATGCGCTCGCGGCTCAAGGCGCAGCCGGTGGCGATTCAGCTGCCCTGGGGTGCCGAGGCTGATTTTCACGGTGTCATCGATCTGGTGCAGATGAAGGGCATCGCCTACGACACGGAGAGCCTGGGCGCCGACTATCAGGAGGTCGAGATCCCCGCCGAGCTCGTCGAGTCGGCTCAGAAGATGCGCGAGCAGATGATCGAGGCGGTCGCCGAGACCAACGATTCTCTACTCGAGAAGTACCTCTCGGGCGAGGAGATCGATGCTCCAGAGCTGATCGCCGCGTTGCGGCACGCCACCGTCCACAACCATCTGCAGCCGGTTCTGTGCGGTTCGGCGTTCAAGAACAAGGGTGTGCAGCCGCTGCTCGACGCGGTGGTGAGCTACCTGCCCTCGCCTCTGGAGGTGCCGTCGATCGTGGGTGCCGACGTCACCGGTGAGAAGCCGATGTCGCGCCAGCCCTCCGACGACGAGCCCTTCGCCGCCCTGGTATTCAAAATCATCACCGATCCGTTCGTCGGTCAGCTCTCCTACTTTCGCGTCTACTCCGGCCACGTCGAGGCTGGAGGTGGCGTGTTCAACGCCAGCAAGCGGCGCAAGAGTCGGATCGGCCGGATTCTCAAGATGCACGCCAACAAGCGTGAGGAGATCCGCGAGGTCTGGTCCGGCGACATCGCCGCGGCCGTCGGCCTGCGCGATGCCACCACCGGCGATACCATCTGCTCCGTCAAGGAGCCCATCGTGCTCGAGGCGATTAGTTTTCCGGAGCCGGTGATCGCGGTTTCGATCGAGCCAAAGACCAAGGCCGATCAGGAGAAGCTGGCGACTTCTCTGGGCAAGCTACAGCAGGAAGATCCGACATTTCGCGTATACACTGATCAAGACACCGGTCAGACGCTGATCTCTGGCATGGGTGAGCTCCATCTCGAGATCATCACCGATCGGTTGGTGCGCGAGTTCGCGGTCGGCGCCAATATCGGCCGCCCGCAGGTGGCCTACAAAGAGACGATCACCACCGAGGCCGAGGGTGAGGGGCGTTTCGTCCGTCAGACCGGCGGCCGTGGCCAGTTTGGACACTGCAAGATCAGAATGCGGCCGAACGCCGACGAGCATCTGGTGTTCAACGATCAGATCCGGGGCGGCGCCATCCCGCGCGAGTTCATCAAGCCAGTCCACCAGGGGATCGCGGAGGCGATGGAGACCGGGCCTCTGGCTGGTTATCCGATCTCCGGGATCGAAGTCGACCTCTACGACGGCGGCTATCACGAAGTCGACTCCTCTGAAGTCGCCTTCAAGATCGCCGGCTCGCTGGCTTTCCAGGACGCTTGCCGCAAGGCTCGGCCGGCGCTGCTGGAGCCGGTGATGGCGGTCGAAGTGGTGACGCCCGACGACTACATGGGCGACGTGATCGGCGACATCACGTCGCGCCGCGGCCGGGTGCAGTCGATGGAGGCGCGCAGCGGTGCCCAGGTCATCAATTGCAAAGTGCCGCTGTCGGAGATGTTTGGTTACGCCACCGATCTCCGGTCCGCTACCCAGGGCCGGGCCAACTACACGATGCAGTTCGACAACTACGAGCACGCGCCTCGCGAGGTGAGCGACCAGGTCGTCGCTCGAGCCGCGGGGTAGAGCCACAGCGACTATTCGAGGACTGAAGACAGCTCTGAGGAGGAATGCGATGGCCAAGGAGAAGTTTGAGCGCACGAAGCCACACGTGAACATCGGCACGATCGGTCACGTGGATCACGGCAAGACGACGTTGACGGCTGCGATCACGAAGGTGTTGGCTGCCAACGGTCTGGCTGATTTCACGGCGTTC
>JAAELT010000521.1 GCA_024226315.1 bacterium
GAGGACCCTCACCCCAACCCCTCTCCCAGAGGGAGAGGGGCTTCGGAATTCGTCTGACTTGTCTCCCCCTCTCCCCTTGGGAGAGGGGGCCGGGGGGTGAGGGTCGAGGCGCTACTCGGCCTCGAACTCCTGCAGACCTGCGCTCACCGCCTCCTTGGTGGAACCGATCTCGCGCACCAGCGCCTTGTCGAAGGCCGCCTTGTGGGCTTCCTCGTCGAGCTTGGCCACGTCGTCGCCGTTCTCGCCGATCAACCGCGCCTCCGGCTCCTCGATGGCGTCGCGGCTGGAGTACCGATTGAACGCCAGCAGCGGATTGATCCGTGCCCGGATCTCGCCGTACGGGCTGGCGCCGGCGCCGGAGTAGGAGCCCCGGAAGGTGACGCTGGCGCTGACGTCGTAGTAGCCGTAGGTCGGGGCGTAGGCGTGGACGTTGGTCGAGGTACCCAGACTCAGTTGGCCCTTGAACTCGAAGCGCCTGCCGTCCGAGCGCCGCCTCACGGTCACGAAGCCCCAGGGCACCATGGTGCCGCCGTTGGGCCGGATGACCAGGAGATCCGGGGTGAAGGTTCCTCTGACCACGGAGGTCGGTCCGAGGAACACGCGCTGGTTGTATCTCCAGCCGCCGCCCAGGTAGCCGATCTTGAGCCCGGAATCGACGCCTTCCGGGTGGCGACCGAGCTGCAGGTGCACCAGCCCCGGATTTCGGTCGAGCCCGCAGTAGCTCCAGAAGCCGTTCGGGTTGGGGCTCCGCTCCTCGGCCCAGCGGCTGTCGAAGGGAGGCGCGTAGAGCAACGTGCTGGAGCGGCTGGCGCGTTCTTCCGTCTCGGCGAGCGGCATGGCGGGCGCGGCGGCGAGGGTCTGTGTGGTGGTTTCGACGTTCATTGCAGGGCTCCTGTGAGTGTCTTGCGGAGACGTTTCGGCGGCCGGATCGAATGGCTCGAGCCTGTGGCGACTCCGCTGTTTGCTGTTGGCGTCCCTATAGAGCAAGGGAGGTGCCAGGCTGAAGGGGGCCGAAAACGCCGAAGTAATGCCGAAAGTGGGCCGTAGAATCGCGCTGGCGCGCACTCCCCTGCGCGGTGGCGCGCAGGCTGCGCGCCAGCGCGCAGGGGCAGTCAACCGAGGCCGTCAATCAGCATCAGCCAGAATGTTTGGGATGACCGACCAGACTCTCTTGAAGTGCAGGCACAATCTGCCTACAATTGCAGGCACGATGCAATACACCCTACGCAAGATCCCCACCGACCTCGACCGAGCCCTCCGCGAAGCTGCGAAGGAGCAGCACAAGAGCCTCAACCAGGTGGCTGTCGAGGCATTACGGCGCGCTGTCGGAGTGGCCCAGGAGGAGCCGGTCAAGCGGCGCGACCTGACGGACATCGCCGGCACCTGGAAGGCCGATCCCCAGATCGACGCAGCCCTCGAGGATCAGCGTCGCGTCGAGCCCGAGTCGTGGGAATGAAGGTCGCGCTGGACGCCAATCGCTATACGGATCTCTGTCGGGGCGACCTGGAAGTCGCTCACATCCTGGAGAATGCCGACGAGGTCTTGCTGCCTTTCGCTGTGCTGGCGGAGCTGCGGGCGGGGTTCGCCCTCGGTTCTCTGGGTAGGGAGAACGATCAGGTTCTGGACCGGTTCCTCCGCAAGCCGGGCATCGAGGTGCTCTACCCGGACGATACGACCACCCGCATCTATGGGAGGCTCTACCGGCAGCTTCGTCGCCAGGGAACGCCGATTCCGATCAACGATTTGTGGATCGCGGCCCTCGTCGTGGAGCACAACCTGACGCTGTGCTCACGAGATCGGCACTTCGACCATCTGCCGCAGATAGAGATCGTGTAGCCGCGGTCTCCGCCTTCGTAGCCGTCGCTGGAGCTCTGGACGCGCGAGTACTTCCTCCGACAATGCGCCAAGCTCATGGAGTCCGGCTCGTTATCGAATCTGCCTGAATCCGGTAGGCTACCGCCTATGTCGCGCAGCCTCGTCCTGATTGCCGCCGTCGTTTCGCTGTCGATCGCCACGTTTCCCGTACTCGGTGAGACCTTCTACGTGGCACCGCCGCCCGGCGGTGACAACGGCAACCCGGGGACCCTGGCGTCCCCGTGGGCGACCCTGCAGCACGCGGCGGACACGGTGCAGCCGGGCGATACCGTGCTGGTGCGCGCGGGCAGCTACGCCGGCGCTCATTTCACCACCTCGGGCACCGCGGCGCAGCCGATCGTCTTGCGGGCGTTCGCCGGCGAGGAGCCGCAGATCGTCGCCGACAACCCCGTCACCCCCGACGGCCTCAACCTCGAAGGCGCGTCCCACATGGTGGTCGAAGGCTTCCGCGTCGATGGCCGCACCCGGGCCGGCATCCGCGCCGTGCTCTGCGAGCACGTGACGGTACGCGGCAACCGGACCGACGCCAACGGCGTGTGGGGCGTCTTCACCGGCTTCTGCGACGACCTGCTGATCGAAGGCAACGTCACCACCGGCAGCATCGACGAGCACGGCATCTACGTCTCAAACAGCGGCGATCGGCCGGTGATCCGGGGCAACCTGATCGACGGCAATTTCGCCAGCGGTATCCACATGAACGGCGAC
>JAAELT010000522.1 GCA_024226315.1 bacterium
CGGCGCTGGCCACCAACAAGCTGCGGTCGTTCCTCACCCTGGTCGGCATCATCGCCGGCGTCGCCTCGATCATCGCGGTCATGACCGGCATCTCCGTGGTGCAGAACACCATGGAGAAGGAGATGAGCGTTCTGGGCAACACCGTCTTTCAGGTCCAGAAATGGCCGGCGGGCGGGTTCAACAACAACGACGCCGACTGGCGCAAGATCCAGCAGCGCAAGCCGGTGACGGTCGCCAACGCCGACGCCATCCGCGAGCAGGCGAAGCACGTCACCCTGGTGGGCGCCGAGCTGTGGAGCTTCGGTTTCTCGGCCAGGTACCAGGGCAAGCCCACCGATCCCGATCTGACGATCTGCGGCGGCACCCCCGAGTACCCGCCCAACAACACCCACTACGTCGAGCTCGGGCGCAATCTCACCAATCAAGACCTGCGGCTCAGCCGCCGGGTGGTGGTCATCGGTTATGCCGCGGCCGAGAGGCTCTTCCCGTTCGTCGACCCCCTGGGGCGGGAGATCAAGCTCGACGGCCACAAGTACACCGTCATCGGAGTGTTCGAAGAAAAGACCTCGGCGACCGGCAGCAACTTCGACAACTACATGCTGATCCCGATCACCGTCTTCAAGAAGATCTACGGCATGCGCCAGGGCGACGGCCGTGACCGCTCGGTCAACGTCACCGTACGGGCACGCTCGCCCGAGGTGCTCCAGGACGCCATCGAGGAGACCCGCGCCATCCTGCGCGTGGAGCGCAAAGTGCCGCCGCGCGAAGACGACGACTTCACCATCTTCACCAACGACAGCCAGATCCGCTCCTTCAACCAGGCGACCGCCGGGGTCAAGGTCGCCGCCTTCGTGATCGGCATCGTCGCCCTGGTGGTCGCCGGCATCGGCATCATGAACATCATGCTGGTCTCGGTCACCGAGCGCACCAGCGAGATCGGCATCCGCAAGTCGATCGGCGCCAAGCGCAAGCACATCCTCGGTCAGTTCCTGACCGAGGCCGTGCTGCTGTGCAACGTCGGCGGCGTCTTCGGCGTGCTGGTCGGCTTCGGTCTGGGCAACGTGGTGACCCTGTTCACCGACTTCGAAGTCAACGTACCGCTCGAGTGGGCCGTTGCGGGAGTCGTCTTCTGCACCGTCGTCGGCCTGAGCTTCGGGCTGTGGCCGGCGGTCAAGGCGTCGAGGCTGAACCCGATCGACGCTTTGCGGTACGAATAGGCAGCGGGTGGCCGACCGTCGCTACGCCGGTCCCTTCTTGACCCTCTTCGTCATGTCTTGAGTCAGCTCGGGGAAGGGTATGTCGGCGGTCTCGGCGCACTGCCAGAACTGGTTGTTGATGGTGTTGTTCGAGGCCTCCGCGCAAGCGTTGAAGGCGTCGGCAGTCTCCAACGGCAGAGAACCTATCCAGATCTCGAGGTCCTCGGTGGGAATCGGCAAGAAGCGAATCCTGCAGATGAAGTTGTCCTGCTCTTTGTCGGTGGTATCCGATCCGCGTAGGAACAGGATCTCGTGGAAGCCGGGGCCGAAGTCATCGATATGGCAGGTCGCGTTCTTCTTCTGACCGCTGATGACGACGTGGGAGGTGAGGTGGAGGTAGCCCGGGCGAGCCTCGGCCTTGACCGGCTTCATCGCGTTCGCGTAGCGCTTCCACCTGGCACCGTCGGACTCCACGTTCCACTTGAAGCCATAGGGGTTCCGCTTGATCAGGGACGAAGTCACTCCGCCCCTGTTGAATCGAACCAGGGCGCGGGCAACGACGAACTGAGCGTCCTCTCCCGCCCGCTTCAAGCGGTTGGCCTGGCCGAGGTCCGACAGACCCGGGCCGAGGCGCGGGAGTGGGTCCGGTCTCGGCGCCTGGCCGAGTGTCGGCGTCGCGGTGAGCAGCAGCGACAGTATCAGGGCAAGCTTGATTCCTCTCATGTGTCCTCCCTTGTTGGTTTCCACAGGATCTTACGATCCGGCTGGCTGATTATTCACAAGATCTTACGATCCGGCTCAAAAAAAGATCTACCGGACCGGCACGCCCCCGACGAGCGTCGCCTGAGTATACCTGCTCTTATTTCGAGTTCGCTATAGTTCCGGTATGCCCAAACACCGATTCGCGACCCTCACGATCGTGTTTCTGGCGGGCACACTGCTGCTCGACTGCGCGCCCGCCCTCGCCGGAGGCACGCAGACGACGCGGGTGATGCCCCTCGGCGACTCGATCACCGAAGCCGAGACCGGCTTCGCCAGCTACCGTTACTGGCTGTGGCAGGACCTGATCTCGGCGGGCTACGACGTCGATTTCGTCGGCTCCATGACCGGCAACTTCGGCGGCCCGCCACTGTTCGAGGATTTCGACCAGGACCACGAGGGCCACTGGGGATGGCGCGCCGACGAGGTGCTGGCCGAGATCGACGGCTGGGCCGCCGCCGCGCTCCCCGACGTCGTGCTGCTGCACCTGGGCACCAACGATCTCTGGCAGGGTCAGGACATCCCCGGCACCCTCGCCGAGCTCGAGGCCATCGTGGAGGCGATTCGCGTCCACGTGCCCGGCGTCGCGGTGCTGCTCGCCCAGCTCATCCCCTCCACCGTCGGCGCCCTCTCCGGAATCCCCGACCTCAACGCCGAGATCCCGGCCCTCGCCGCAACGCTCTCGACGCCCGAGTCACCGGTGCTGGTGGTCGATCAGTTCACCGGCTTCGACCCGGCCGTGGACACCTACGACGGCGTCCACCCCGACGAGTCCGGCGAGCTCGCCATGGCCGGCAATTGGCTGGCGGGTCTGGAGCTACTGATCGAGCCCGTGGCGATCATCTTCGAGGACGGCTTCGAGAGCGGGGACATGTCGGGATGGGGTGCCCCGACGCCCTCAATCATCGTCGCGGCTTGTCCGCTCCAACCGGTTGTCACCGCCCCTCATTCTTGCAGCCGTGGCATGTCATGCCGTGCGCAGTGCCCGTTTGAGTAGCGCGATCTGACCGGCGTGGTAGAGGCTGTGCTGGGTGATGCCGATGAACTGCGTGTATGCCGTGTACGGCACCTCCGCCACGAGCGGCTCGTCCAGTCGCTCTGCCGGAAACGCGTGGACTGCCTGCCGAAGCTCCTGGTTGAGCTTCGTGAGGTTCTGCGTCGCCTTCCCCCAGTTCTCTTCGGTGACTGCCGGGCAAGGCGGCCAGTCCTCTTCTGGCGTGACCTGGCGCCCATCTCCAGACAGACGGCGGAGGACGAGGCTGTAGTCACTGGTCAGATGCAGAACGAGCTCCCAAATGCTGTGGGCACCCGAGATCGGGTGTGCAGCCGCCTCATCCGCGGAGACTCCAGCCAGCAATTCCAGCACTGACGGCCCGTGCCACGCCCCTCCCTTCAGCGTTCGCTCGAGTTGTTCCTCCAGTCGTTCGATCTCGCGGGCCATCGTGTTCACTCACTTATCCTGTAGCCCCTACGGCCACGTACTCGCTACGTCGAGCGGCGAAGCTCAGGTCCTGCGCGCCAGCGCATGGCCTGCAGCGCCTGGAGCAGGCATTGTTAGCGGGCGAATCATTCTCGTCGCCTTTGCCAAGTTACATCAACACCGATGCGGTACTTAAGTTCCTCTGACCAGCGCGTCGAGAGCCCTTGGCGTTTCAATTCGGCGACTATCTCCCTGCCGATCGCGATCGATGCCTCTGGCTCCTCTTCGACAGCACCGTACGATAAGTAGAGCCCTTGACTTTCTACCGCGCTTTCTGTGTCCTGTTCGTGGTAAAAAACGTAGCCGCGCATCGGCCGCCCCTGTGCCAACAGCTCCTCAATCTCCTCCCAGATCTCACCGGCACCGCATGTTCCGCAATCACTGTAGTGTTGACGACTGAGAATCCCGGATTGCTCAAATTTCTCAAACGCCGCGTCGAGTCGGTCATTATCAGTAGCGGCTGGCCAGCCCGCCTGGGCCAGTCTGTGAGCCTCCATTTCCTCGCGCAGAATGCGGTTCGCCAGTGGGGCTAGCCGGCTACTCCCATAATCGCCCTCAAGCAATTCGATAGCGTTGCCGCGGATTTCATCGGCAGGCACGAATCCTCCCCAAACGTCGAGATGTATGTATCGCCGAAGCTCTTCCTCGGCTGCCGCCATGTCGCCTTGGCGAGCGCAGCCGAGCCAGGTTACGAACACGAGGATCCCGATAAAAACGAACACGGGGTTTTGAGGACGTGTCTTCAAGGTTACAGAGTCCTGCTAACGGCACGGCTCATCTGCGCGCGAAGCGCGTCGGATGCAGCCGCTGGTTGGCCACCGTTTCATTAGAGGAACTTCCTGAATGTTTTCACGTCAAGGCCTGCATCCTTCACGATTCCCGCCATTGTGTAAGCATTCACTGGATTATTCCTCGGAATTGTTACGATCCGGTTTCCATCAGTCATTACTATATGCTTCCTCCCTTCTCGAGCAATCGAAAAGCCCGCTTTCTTGAGTGCCCTGACAGCGGTTCGATGATTTACTCCCGCTATTCTAGGCACAGCTAAACAGCGACCTCAACTTCCCGGACCTCCGCGTCCCGCAGCTGATCAGCTACGACAGCGAGATACTCCTGGATCGCATCTTTGATATTCTCGAGGGCTTCCCGTTCCGTTGTACCCTGCGACCAGCATCCCGGAAGCCCTGGTACGGAAACACTGTAGCCTTCCTCACTCCTACGTAGTGCGGTTTTGTACTTCATCTGTTTCAACTCCTATCGACAAATGGGGCGGAACGTTCTTGACGGCCAACAGTTATGCTGAGCGGCACGCTGTTTCTAAATATAGACACCGGTTTCCATATTTAGACACCTGGTGTCCACATCTAGACACCTCCGAGGTTTCCATATTTGGACACCAGGTTTCCAGATGTAGACACCTCCCCGGCCCGCAAGGCACGTATTGCCGTTGATCCTGGGCTTGTCGCATACCGGAATGGTCGTGTCGCATTCGCGTTGAAAAAGCACCTCCGACATCGTCCCCGTCGACCGGACGGCAGCGCCGATCGTGGGAAGGAGCGCGGAAGAGGTCGAGAATGAGGCGCCGCCTGCCTCGGCCGCAGAGCTCGGTGTATCGCCGCGTGCTCGTCCGCAAAGCGGGTGCAGCGTCCTGGATCCCCCTAACGCAACTGTTCATGAACAAGGGACTTTCTCCTCGCGCCACACGCCGAGCCGCGGTTCATTCGCACTGTCGAGCGCCCGTGCAGTTGGATGGAATCCTACCACGACACTTAACGGGGACTCGGCAATGCAGCCGGCTCCTCGAGTGCCAGCCACCCCGGCCCGGCCTGGATCGGCTTCAGGCCGAGCGCCACGGGGCGAAATAGCGCCAGATCGACTTCAGGCCGATCGCCACGAAGCAGTACAGCGCTGGATCGACTTCAGGCCGAGCGCCACGGGGTGAAACAGCGCCGGATCGGCTTCGGGCCGAGCGCCACGGGGTGAAACAGCGCCGGATCGACTTTGGGCCGAGCGCCACGGGGTGAAACAGCGCCAGATCGACTTCGGGCCGAGCGCCACGGGGTGAAACAGCGCTGGATCGACTTCAGGGCGAGCGCCGCGGGGCGAAGCAGCGCCGGATCGGCTCCTGGCAAGACGCCACGGAGCAGAATAGCGCCAGATCGGCTTCGGGCCGAGCGCCACGGAGCAAACTCGCGCGGGGTTGACTTCATGGCGATCGCCACGGAGCACATCAGCGCCGAAACGGTCTCGCGGCGATCGCCATGGGACGTGCCAGCGCCGGAACTGCTTCAGGGCGATTCGCCATAAGGTGTGCCAGCGCCGGATCTGCTTCAGGGCGATTCGGCATAGGGTCGCCGGCGCCTGATCTGCTCCATGGCGATCGCCATAGCCGATCGCGGCCTCACCGACACGGCCCGGCCCCGGTACAGCCCTCGCTACGGCCGAGCTTCAACGCAGCTTCGACGCCAGGTCCGGCTCTTTGTCGACCCGCGTGCCGAGCTTGACCGCGGTCGAGAGGCGGGCCACCCCCTCGGCGTGGAGAACCTCGTGGATGCGAGCGATCACACTCAGGATCGTGTCGAGATCGCCCTCCACGTTGGTGCCGAAGGAGTGCTCCTGCACGACGAGGCCCGATTCGTGGATGATCTCCTGGGCGCGACGGACCTCGGCACGCACGGAAACTCCCACGCCGATCGGAACGACCTGGATTTCGGCGACAGCCTTCATCGTGAGCTCGCTCCACCAGTCATTGCAGACGGAAGTTGACCGTCAGGTTGTAGTATGCAGTCGATGATCGCCTGGATGATCACCACTCCCTGGATCCGCGCCCGCCGCGCCTCCTCGGTGTATTGAGGCTGCACCGTGGAGACCTTGACCGGTTTGGTGACGTTGCCGCCGACGTGCATCGGTCCGGCGCAGGGCTCGGTCGGCGAGCTGTCGCAGGCGGTCCAGAGCGCGCCGGCGACGATCAGTGAAACCGCGGCGAGGAGCCGGGGCACGGCCGGTCCCGGCAGGAGAGTCCGCGTCTGTCGGTAGTACATCTCATTCACCTCCATCTCCCCGCGTCCACTTCGAGATACGCAGGGCGCCCCGTCGGGTTTCGGCGCCTCGGACGGACTTCTATCGCCGTCTCAACGAATCCAGGCTCAGACCCGCCGCATCGAGAGCGTCCTGGTAGATCTGGCGCCTGGTCCTATTCGCGACGTTGTAGCCGGTGACCAGGAGAAACCTGAAGCGATCGGCGAGGTGCTCCCAGGCGCTGGTGGTCTTGGCGGTGGCGATCGCGGCCTCCCACAGCTTGGTGCCCATCCGCCGCCGCAGCCCCGAACCGGCGCTCCGGTAGGCGGCGACGAGCTGCCTCCTGACGGTGGCCGGCTCGATCTCCAGATCGACGCCCGCCGGAGCCACGTAGCCGAGGGTGAGGATGTAGTGCTTGAAGACCGATCGCAGCACCGCGTCCTGCTCGGCGGCGCCCATCCGCTTCAGGTAATCCAGCGCGGTCGTGTGGCCCTCGAGCTCTATGGGCCCTTTGCTGCGGGCGCTGCCTCCCTTGAGTGCGTTCAAGTAGGCCTCCCAGGTGCCCTGCCCGTTGGCCTCGTAATCCTGCCACCAGCGCGTGTACTGGCGCACGTGGATGAGCTCGTGGGTGATCACGGCCTCCGTGTAGGCCCGGGTCTGCCGCAGGCTCTTGGGCGTGAAGTAGATCCAGCGCCAGTAGTTCTCCGGGTTGTCCTTCACCAGGTGGGCGTCGGTTGCGGCGTCCTCGACGTCGCTGTGAGCCGTCGCGCCCGGCGGGTTGAAGCTCACCCAGATGTCGCTGAGCGAGGGGACGCGCCTCGGTATCCCGTCCGGGAACCGCGCGCCGGCGACCGCCTGGCGGATCGCCCGGCGATACAGCCGCCTCGCCCGGCTCGTGTCGCCGCTCGCCAGGGCGGCCTGGGCGGATCCGGCCAACGCTGGCCAATTGCTGCTCTGGCGGGCGGTCGAGGATGCCGCGCCGGTGCCGGGGGCGCCGGATCTCACCTGCTGGGCGAGCACCGTCTGCTGGGCGAGCGCAGCCCTGGTAGCCTGGTTGCCGGCGGTCCGCTGGAGGTGGAGGGCCTCGTGAAACTGAAGCCTCGCCGCCAGCGTCGCCTGCCGGGGCTTCGGCGAAGCGGCCGAGCCGCTCCGCTGAGCCCGACGACGTCCTCGCGCAAATCCGCCCATGTCGTGAGATTGTAGTACACGGCGTCCGGCACTCCGGCCACACCCGCTTGGCCGCTCGGCCGCTCAGAAACGGTAGCCGACGCCGAGGCCCACGGACACCGGATCGAGACCCAGCTCGGCGCCGCTGGCCGCCTCGGGCTCCAGGTCGACGCCCAGGATCTCGACGCTGGAGGCGAAGCTCCAGGCGCTGTCGCCGAAGGGGACGTCGAAGCCCAGCCGCAGACCGTAGACGAGCTGGTCCTTGATGGCGATGTCCACCACCGGCACCGGGGCCTGGATCGGCGAGATCGGGAAGCTCGGGATCACCGGCAGGCCGGGGATGACCGGAAAGTTGCTGACGTTGAGATCCGTGCGGATCTCGAGATCGTCGAAGAACGCCCAGCCGATCTTCGGCGCCAGGTACAGGTCGTAGCGCGAGCTCGGCGTCAGGTGGACGTCGAGCGCCACGGTCACGGGCGTCATGGTGAGACTGGCGGTGCTCTCGAAGGAGAAGAACAGGAAGTCCACGTCGAGGCCTCCGCTCTGCTCGAACTCCATCCAACCCACCCCGAATTCGAGGCCCAGCCGCTCGTTGAACGGGTACTCGAGCCCCAGGTAACCGCCCACCGAGGTGCCGAAATCATCACCCAGGCCGAGGGCGTCGGCGTCGCTCGACGTCACCTGCCCCTGGACACGCAGAGTGAGATCCGCGGCCGAGGCGGGCGCGGCGACAGTCAGACATACCGCGACCGCGACCAGACCGGATCCGAGCCTTCCGAGCCGAAATGAATCACGCATGACGAGGACCTCCCTTTTCAGTTTCTCCTCTCGCCGAAGTAGCGGCCTCTTCGACAACGACATCACTTAGACCGACCGGTGCCGCGCTGCGCAACCGGCCTGGGTCCAGGAGCCCGTTTCCGGGGTCGGATGGCGACGGCCCAGGCACGCAGTGGGTCGGTTGCCCACGTGGCATAACATGAGATCAGCTGCAAGAGAACCGGCGCAGTCGACGGTCTGCAGCTCTCGAGCCACCCGCTCGACGCGGCGACGAAGCATGAACGAGACGCGATCACGATGAACGCCCCCCAGGTGCACGAACCCCCGGAGGGAACCCCGGGCGCCGAAGCGGCCGACAGCGGCCGTTTGCCGCTTGCGCCGCTGTTCGGAGGCGTGCTCGGTCTCACCGCCCTCCTCGTCGTGGTCAACTTCTTCCCGCATTGGTTCGGTGTCCTCGTCGCGTTCGAGCCCGGCCTCGATGGCTGGAAGTTCCTGCCTCTGCTGGCTCCGGAGCTGCCCTCCCGAGTGCCCTCGCTGAACGCCTGGTGGGGAGCGGCCCTGGTCCTCGGGCTGGTGCTCCTGTGGCAGCGGCGCTGGCACCCGGTGACGCGCGCGGCGGCCCTGGCCGTCGACTTTCTGGGGATCATCGCCCTGTTGCTGATGCTCGAAGTCGACGAGGTCATCGGACTCGACCCCGAGAGCTTGAGCCACCACGGCTGGCCACCGGACTTCCAGCCCGCGGAAGGTAGTCTGGTGGATTGGATCGTGAGCCTGACCAGGGTGGGCGTGCTCATCGTGGTCGTGGTGGCGCTGATCCAGCTCGTCATCAGAGCGCTGGGCAGAGCCCGCCGCCTGTTCAAGACCATGCGAGTACGACGTTTCGTGCGCGAGGGTATGGCCGGCCGCACGTTCTCCGAGCTGCTCGACATCTTCCGCGAGGACGCCAGCCGTGCTTATGCCGTTCTCGACCGGGACGGTGCCCATGGGCCAGAGCCCGAGGACTTCCTGGGGCGCGTAGCCCACCGCGCCAAAGTGCTCTTCGGGGGCGTCACCGGCCAACTCTCGCCGCCACGCCGTCTGCTCTTTGCCGCCTCCTTGCTGACGGCGCTTTTCCTGGCGCGCAACAGCGTACTATTGCTGGCGGCGATCGGCGGGCTCTTCCTGGTGCTCTTGCTCGAGCTGGTCGACCGGGTCCGTGTCCGCGACGAGCTCGAGGTCGCGCAGCAGCTCCAGCGCGATCTGCTGCCGACCGCCGCGCCCGAGATCGAGGGTTACCGGATCGCCCACTCCTACCGCACGGCGAACGAGGTGGGCGGAGACTACTACGACTTCCTGCCGACCGAGGACGGACGCCTGGCGCTGGTGGTGGGCGACGCCAGCGGCCACGGCATCGCGGCAGGGCTCCTGATGGCCATCGCCAGCGCCACCCTGAAGGCGGCCCTGGACCTCGACCCTGCGCCGGAGAGGGTCGTCGCCACCCTTCACCGCGCTCTCCTGCGCACCGCCGATCATCGGGCCTTCCTGACGATCTTCTATGGCGTCCTGAGCCCCGCGAGCGGACGACTGGAGTACGTGTGCGCGGGCCATCCATTCCCGCTGTTGCGGCGCCGCGACGGCGAGGTCGAAGAGCTCGGATCGGGCTCGCTGCCGGTGGGCATCCGGGCGACGTCCCGGTGGTCCCAGGCCGAGGTGACGCTCGTGCCGGGGGATCGGCTGATCCTCTTCTCCGACGGTTTGCCCGAGGCAGTCGACGGCGGCGGCGAGGCCTTCAGCTACGAACGGCTGCTCCGGCTGGCCGAGGAGAGCGGCTCTCCGCGGGAGATCCACGATCGCATTCTGCGCGCTTTCGATGCCCACGTCGCCGACGAGCCGATCGTCGACGACCTTACCCTGGTCGTCGTTGGTCGAGATCCACGGCCCGGTTGAAGCAACGCGGGCAGGGAGCTCTTCGTTCCTCCTGCTGTTCCTCTCCCAGCAAAGTACGACTTACCGGTCATCGCGGGCGAGTCGAGAGTGACGGTCCGATCGACAGGTAGATCTGGCTGCGCCCGTGCTCGGCCAGACCCAGGGCCAGATACGCGGGGCCGATCACGGTCTCGGCCCCCAGGCCCAGGGTCGCTGCAAAGCGCAGATCGTCCAGGCTGGCGTCGTCTCTGGACGACCAGTAGTTGCCGGCCTCGAGCCAGCCACCGAGGTAGATGCCCTTGCCGGCCAATGGCGGCAGGGTACCCAGCCGATAGAGGTAGGTGGGACGCAGGACCGCGACGCTCGCCCCGAGCAGCTCACCCGGGCTGTATCCCGAGAACGAGAACAGGCCCCCGCCTCCAAAGAACGCATAGGGAGGCTGATCATCGCCCAGGCCGGCCCCGAGCTCGACCCAGGAGAGCAGGGTATGCCGGCCCGAGCTCACCACGCCGACGTGGGTCAAGGCGCCGAGCTCGTATCGGTCGTCGGCCCCCATCTCCGGGCGTGACAGCACGACGGCCAGTGCCCCGAGCTGCCCACTGCGCGGGAAGTAGATGCTGTCGAGACGGTCGATGGCCACGTTGGCCTGCCAGCCGCCGAGATCGACGGTAGGTTGTAGCTCGCCCGTGTCCTGCCCGGTCACCAGGCTCTGTTCCCGCCTTTCCCGAAACGCTCCGAGACGTATCTCGCCGAAGGTCCCGAGGGCGAGCCCGAGATCCAGGGCACCGCCACGAGTCACCTGCTCCAACTCCGCGGCCGGTCGGTCTTCCGCGAAGACCGTGAAGAGATCCCGGCGCTGGGCCACGCGCGCCGCGACAAACCAGCGGCCATCGAGATCCAGGGGTTGATAGAGCTCGCTCTCGAGCCGTTGTTGGCTGCCGACCTTCGCATCGGTCCGCCACTCCAATCCCAACGCGTTGAGACGGATGGCCGTGAGGTTGAGCAGAAAGCTCGCCGACGTGTTCTGATCCTCGTCGAGATCGAGGTTCAGGGCGGAGCGAAGAAAGAAGGGCCCGCCCCTCTTCTCCCTGACCACCACGACGACCACCAGATCGGCGGTCCCCGGCACGACTTCGAAGTCGACGAGCTCGAAGTCGCCAAGGCCGTGGATCCGCCCCAGATCTCGACGCAGGACCTCCAGGTCGAGCGGCTCCCCGGGCCGGGTCCGCATCGCCCGCCGGACGATCCGATGGTCGACGCGCTCGAGACCACGGAAGTCGACTCGCGACACCAGCCGCGGTGGAGCGGCCGGAAGTCTCTTGTGCTCGAGATAGCGTGCGTACGGCTCCGCGTCGAGGGTGAGATCCGCCAACAGGTCCGAGCGACGACGAGCCTCCTTCTCGCCCTCGCCGATGATCCCCGCCACATCGGTGAAATCGAGCGACCCGCGTCCGGCGACTTCCGGCGTGAGCACCAGATCCGCCGTGGGCAAGAGAGCAGCGACGCTCTGAGCGCTCGAGATGGTCATGGCCTGCTCGGTCACCGCGAGCATCGAGCCCAGCTCCTCCCGTCCCACCAGTTGATCACCGATGTTCACCGCGATCACGAAATCCGCCCCCATCTCGCGCACCACGTCGATCGGCAGGTTGGCCACGATGCCGCCGTCCACCAGGAGCCGGCCATCGAGCTCCACCGGGGTGAACACACCCGGAATCGACATGCTCGCCCTCATGGCCGTGGCAAGGCTGCCTCGGTCGAGCGGGACCCTCTCGCCGGTCTCGAGGTCGACAGCGACCGCCTTGAACGGAATCGGCAGCTCGGAAAAGTCGCTGATCTGAACCACCGGCCAGGTGTGCCGGCGCAGCTCGAAGGTGAACCTCTGCCCGCTCCGAAGGCCCCTCGGAAGCACGAATCCGTCGAGGCCGATCTCGAGATTCATGACGTAACGCTGGTCGTCTTCCTTGCGCCGATAGGCACGGTCCCGACGAGGTTGCTGATCCTCCCCCAGGGCTGCCCAGTCCATCGTGGACAGGATCTGTTCGATCTCGGCCGCCGACAGCCCGGAGGCATAGAGCCCACCCACGATCGCGCCCATGCTCGTGCCGGCGACATAGTCGACCGGGATCCGCATCTCCTCCAGCACCTTGAGCACTCCGACGTGGGCGCAGCCCCGCGCACCGCCGCCACTCAATGCGAGACCGATGCGCGGCCGCCGCTCTCCTTGCGCCCCTGCGGCGGGCGCGACCTGCCCGGGTAGGAGCAGCACCAGCGCCCATGAGAACAGCAGCCACCAGCACGTCGAGCCCGGCCGCGAAGAGCTTTCCGGTAGCGGTGGCGACATGGATACCTCCAATCCCACCGAGAGCCTGCCACTTCCTGTCTCGCCTGTCCCCACCCGAAGAGAGGGTGTCTTCGAAACGGCCGTGCTACCCGCCGGCCGACCGCAGATCGCCTGCTCGGCAAGCTCTGCGCGGAAGAGCCGCCCGAATCGGCCGGTAGCTCTATGAGGCGCGTGCCCGAGATGCCGTGTCGGCAATGAACTCCGTCACCGCGGCCACCACGTCGTCGTCGCGCAGGATCCGGCGATGGCCGAGGCCCCGGGTCGACTGCAGACGGGCGTTCGGCCACAGGCCGGCCAGAGCCCGGCCCTCGCGGTGCGGTACCTCGCGGTCGTCGCGGTCGTGCACGACCAGCAGCGGACGGCTCATCGAGGGCGCGACCTCGAAGCCCTGCAGCTCCGGCCAACGGAAGGCGAAGCGCTGTTCGAGACCGGTGCGCAGGCGCCTCACCACCTCGTCGCTGAAGCCGGTCATCTCGCCGAAGCGGTCGGTGACGCTGGTCATGTCCACCGACGGCGCGACGTAGACCAGGCGACCGACGTCGGGTTTCGTCTCCCCGGAGGGGAGCGAGCGAATACCAGCGGGCCGGCCGAACGCCAGGGTAGTGGCGGCGGCGCCGACCGAGTGGGCGACGATCGCCGCCACCCCACCGAGGTGGCGCACCATGGCGGTCACCGCGTCGGCCATCTCGGGCAGCGACGAGCGCGAACCGGTGGACAGACCGTGGCCGGGGGCGTCGTAGGCGACCACCTGGTAGCCCGCCTCCACCAGCGGCGCGGCGAAGGCGCCGAGCTGGCGGCCGCGGCCGGCCCAGCCGTGCACCAGCAGTACCGCCGGCCCGGACCAGCCCCAGCGCCAGGCCGCCAGCTTGCCGGCGCCGAACGAGACCTCGAACGACTCCGCCTCGGTCGCCCACCAGATCTCGCGCATCGGCGAGCCGTGGCGCGGCGGGGTCAGGAACAGGCGCAGGGCCAGGCTCGACGCCGGGCCGGGCGCGACGCGGCTAAGGCCTCCGAGGATTGGGCGAACCGTGGAGTGGACAAAATTAAGACGACCGGTCGTGCTTTTTTCTGTGGAAGACAACTCTGCGTTCATGATCGGAGCTCCTTATGGATCAGGCGGCCGAGGCGGATCTCGCCGGCAGGGGCGAATCACCACGGGATTGTCGTATCAGGTCTTCGAACGCCTGAGAGGCGCGCTCCCGGGAGCTGGGGTCGCGCAGCAGGCGGTGGAAATGGTGGAAGGCGAGGATGATCGAGTACAGCTCGTAGGCGAACTGCGCGCCGTCCAGGTCGTCGCTGAAGTGGCCCTCTTCGACCCCGATGCGAGCCGCCGTCGCCAACGCCTCCATCCAATCACGCTGGGCCGACACCAGGTAGTCCCGCAACCGGCCCGGCTGATCGTCGAGCTCCGTGGCGGCGGCGATGAACGGGCAGCCGCCCGGCATCGAGCTGGACGTCTCCCACGACATCCAGTGGTCGAACAGGGCCCGCACACGCGGCTCACCGCGCGGCCGGCCCAGGGCCGGGGCGACCACGTTCTGGATGAAACGCTCGACCGCGCACTCGAGAACCTGCAGTTGCAGATCCTCCTTGGAGTCGAAGTGGGCGAAGAGACCACTCTTCGACAAGCCGGCCTCCTTGGCCACGCCGCCGATCGACAGACCCCCCAGCCCGCGCGCACTGGCCATCGCCAACGCCCGGTCGAGAATCATTCCGTGGGTAGCTTCTCGCTTCGACATGAGCCAATAATAGAACGATCGTTCTTTTCTTGTCAAGCCCCGATTTTCCGGACGTGAAGATACGCGAGATCGAAAGGCCCGTTTCGCCCGCGGGTCTCGCTTTGATTCAATAGAACTCCCAACCTGCTGGAGACCGGAATGAAACCAGGGACCGCGAACGACCCTCGACGATCTCGCCACCTGCGGGCTCTGCTGATCATCGTATCGATACTCGGCTGGCTGAGCCCATCTCCGGGCGCCGGGCTGGGGCTCCTCGAGACCCACACGGACATCCCTCTCGCCGGCGCCACCGAGATCGCCTTCGGTCCCGGCGGCGAGCACCTCTACGTCGCCAGCAGCGACGACGAGGCGGTAGTGACCCTGCGCAGGAATTCGTCCGGCAGCCTGGATTTCGTCGACGCCGACACCGTCGATGACCTCTCCATCGGCAGGAGCGTCGCCGTCAGCTCGGAAGATCGCCTGTGCCTCGGTGGCGGCCGCTTCGCCGGCCGCTTCGAGATCGAGCTCGCATGGCGGGACTTCCAAGGCGTCACCGGCGAGGGTCATCCCGTGCCTGGCGGCACTCCAGACTCGGGCCTGCTGTGGTTCTTCCAGCCCGACAACTGGGAGATGCTGATCAAGGTGCTCGACGGCTGCGACATCAACGACCGGGTCTGGGTCTTCGCGGCGACGGCGTCCGACGTCGAGTACACCCTGCGGGTCACGGACGTGTTGAGCGGTGAGGCGAAGGAGTACCACAATCCCCTGGGCCGGGCCGCCCCCGCGATCACCGACACGGGCGCTTTCTCGGTCTGCCCCACTGATTGAAGGTTCACGGATCGCAGGTCGTTCGTGGTTCTCCGCGGCGCTCGATCGCGGCCGGCGCACGAGAGAGCCTCGCCCGTACAGCGGCGGCACCCGCGGCTCGGAACCGGCACAGCGGGGATCGCGGCACCTGACTACCCGTCGGGGTAGCTCCCGTCCCGCGCTTGTGGACGTTTCCTCTATACCGAGGATGAGCTATGCAGGTGGATGCCTCTAAAGGGCACAGCCAGCGAAAGCCGAATCGCGAAGCTATGACGGCGCTATCGACACCTGACTCAGTTTTTACTTTCGAAAGGAAGCCGATCATGTCCGCGTCACCGAAAGGCCCACGTTTCCTGCGGGTCGCGACCCTTGCCTTCCTGCTCCTTCCGCTCCGCCTCGCGGCCGCGGATCCTTGTGACTTCGCGTCCAGCGGGGCGGTCGCGTTTCCCTGGGATCAGGTCGTCGCCTGCTACGAGACCGTCCCCTTCCACCACGACGACCTGGAAAACATCCTCGCCGTCATCGCCCAGGATCGGTCGTTCTCGGATCTGGCCGAGCTCTACGACGCCAGGTCGGGTTGGGTCGCCAGCCTGAGCGCCCTCGACGATCCCACGACGGAAGAGGACTATCTGGGCGACTTCGCGATGCACAACGCCATCAAGGCCGAGCACAAGAACCTGCTCAACTCCCACGTGACCTACGTCGCGCCGCAGTGCTACTGGAACATGCTCATCGCGTTCGTGCCCTTCGACTTCGGCGTCACCACCCGTTTCCTCGAGCCGGCCGAGAAGCAGATCGTCTTCATCGAGGACGCGTCCATCGGGTCCGACCTGTATCAGCTGGCGACGGGCATCGATGCCGCGGAGCTCGTCGGGATGAAGGTCGTCGCCATCAACGGCACGCCGGCGCTCGAGTACTTCCGAGCCTTCGGCCGGGAGCAGCTGAAAAGGGACGACAACGACGGCAGCAATCTGAGCTCGATCCTGAACCGGCTCGACTACAGCCTCCGCGCGAGCGCGGAGCACGCCTTCATCCCCGACCGCGGCGCCGACGAGTACCTCCTGGAATCGCGCAACGGCCGGCGATTCACGGTGACCCTGCCCTGGGTGTTCGCCTGGCGGGGGCTCCTCTCCCCCTCGCTCCCTCTGACGGCGAGCACCGAGGAGTTCATCGAGCTCTGCATGGAGCCGTTTCCTCCCCTGTCGTCGGCCGAATCGATCGAGTCCCTCGAGAAGAGTTGGCGGCGCGGGGACCCGCCGAACCGCGAGCAAAGCTGGTTCGTCAAAACCAAAGCCAGCGGACCGGAGGTCACCGCCAAGGACTTCTTCGAGGTGCCCCCGGGTCAGGTCGGCAAGCACATCGAAGTGATCTTCCCGCAGGCTGACGGCGCCGAGGTCCTGCAGTACAAGAACCACGTCACCGCCATCCGGCTGGCCCACACCGACGACTGGATCGACGAGGTCCGCGCCGGCATCGAGCACGCCTGTCAGAACAGCGAGCGCCTGATCATCGACTTGCGCGGTAACGGCGGCGGCGGCGACGTCGCGATTCGATGGCTCCACCAGCACCTGTTCCCGGAGGAAGAAGATCTCGCTCAAGCCGGCAAGATCCCGTTCAGAGTCCGCAACGACAACGCCAAGCTGAACGAGTACCTCTTCAAGGTGGCCCTGTTCCAGAGTCTGGCCGTTCCGATGGGATTCCCGCCATGCGTCGACGTCTTGACCGGCCAGATTCCCCTCTGGGGGCCCATGTGCTGGATGGATCTCGAGTCCGGTGAGCCGCTGCCGCTGTCGGATCTGGACTGGTTCTTGTCGCCCTCGATCACCGAATTGCGGGCCGGCGTGCCGGTCTCCCTGAGCCGCCAGGTCGGGCACAGTCAGCTGCTGTCGCGCACCTTCCCCGAATTCGATGCCAGCAGCTGTGCGGGGAGGTTCGCCGGGGAGAACCTGATCTTTCTGACCGACGGAACGAACGGCAGCGGCGGGTACACCCTGCCCGCTGCCTTCAAGGGGGAGGGGGTCATCGCGACCATGGGCGGCTTCGTGGACGAGCCGATCGCGATGGGACGCGCTCGCAGCGGGTCGAAGGGCCAGGCTTGGCTCTGGGCGAGCGTGGTGGACTTCATCGAGGGGCTCACCGGCGGCTTCATCTCCTTCGACGAAGAGTACGTCCAGTTCGAGCGCAACGTGACGAGCAGCATGGAAGTATGGGGGGCGTATCGCAAGGACCGGACGACCCTCCACTTCGACGAGCCCGTCGAGGCCGATCTGCACCTCCACGTCTGGTCGGACTCCTTCGAGACCCACGGCTACGTCTACGGGCGCCTGCTCGAGGCCGTCGACGCCGCCGACCGAAAGCCGGTGCCGCAAAGCCACGGGTCCTCGAATCCCTCACAGCACTTTCAACTGAAGGGCCTCACGACGGCCGAGCTGCCGAAAGGTCATTGATGCGGACGATTCTCAGCCGCTCCGCGGGTATCGCTATGGGTTAGGTGATTGAATGGAATCGCATGAAAAGGAGACCTAGATGAAAACCATCACACGTATACCCCCACACCGGCGGCGGCATCCCCACGTCCACGCTCATCGCCGCCATCGACCACGTCGTCACCACCAAGCTGACGGGCGTGCTCGACGTCGACGCGATCAATATGAGCATCGGCGGCGGCAGCCTCAACGATGGCCGCAGCCTCCATGAGATGCTCGTCGACACGGCCACCGACGCCGGCATCACGGTGGCGCTCTCCGCCGGCAACCGCGGGCCGAGCCCCAACACCGTGGGGCGGGCGGCCACCGCCTACTCCTCCCTCGCGGTGGCTGCCGCCAGCGATCCGGTCCATACCCGGATCCTCTGGGACCTCGTGATCGGACCCGGTGCCGGCACGACCCTCTACCCCACCGACGAGCTGCGGATCGCCGACTTCAGCAGCCAAGGACCCTACGCCGACGGCCGCCGCGGGCCGGATCTCGTCGCCACCGGCGTCTTCAACATCGGCCCGATCACCGTCGGTTCGACCCAGGGTCTCAGTATCGGCTCCGGCACCTCCTTCGCCGCGCCCCAGGTGGCGGGCGCCGCGGCGCTCCTCCATGCCTGGGCGGAGCAGAACGACCCGGGGGTCAACGCCCGCCACATCCGCAACGCCTTGATCGACGGCGCGGTGCCGATGGCGGACGAGTGGAGCGTCCAGGCACAGGGCGCCGGCTACCTCAACGTGCGCAACTCCCTGGACCTTCTGGCCAGCGGTCACGTGAACGCCGGCCTTCCCCACGCCAGCTCGGGCGGCAAGCTCAAGCCCAACTTCCACTTCGGCCCCGACGGATCGTTCAGCACCACGGTGACGGTGGAGCGCGGCCGCTCGGTGAGCTGGGTGCTCGACGTCGGCGCGTCGACCGAGAAGGTGATCGTCGAGATCGATCCCGCGGGCGGAGCGATTCCACCCGGCCCCTCGGGAGCGTTGGGATTTCCTGAGTCGTTCGAGCTCTACGTCAAGAGCGCCAAGCACGGCGGCTTCACTCCCGACTTCGTCAACCACGCCAACGTCTTCGACGACGCGGTGGCGGAGATCCGCGCCGGCAGCGTGATGCTCTCCGGCGGTATCGCCGGCAACCTGGCCACCAGCCCGCCTGCGGTGTTGGAGCCGGGCTTGATGAAAGTCACCTTGCAAAGCGCCTGGACCAACAACACCCGGTTCCTCACCGCCGACGTGACGATCATCCGCATCGAGGGCGCGAACGGGAACCACGCCGGCGGCACCACGATGACCATCGCCGATGACGAGACCCAGGTCTTCGCCGTCGACATCCCGGCCGGCACGGCCAAGGCCACCTTCGATCTGTCGTGGAAGCACGACTGGAGCAAGTTCCCGACCAACAACATGAGCCTGCTCTTCGTGTCGCCGAGCTCCGATCCCTTCCTGGCGCCCTTCTTCGACGGCGCCACGCTGAACTCGCCGGAGCGGCAGGTGATCGACCAGCCGGAGGCCGGCACCTGGCTCGTCCTGGTCCGCGCCTTCCAGATCCAACACGGGCGGGATCCGTACGTCTTGCAGGTGACGTTGGACGACGGCTCGAGCGCCGCCGGGCTCTTCTTCGTCGAGGGTAACGAGAAACTCTCCGGTGCAATTCCGGACTGTCCGCCGTTCTGTGACTGATCTCCGATCTTCGGGGCCGGCTACGGCCGGCCCCAAATCGTTCACGCCTGCGCCAGAAGATGACGAATCCTGACCGACAACAAAGGAGAGCTAGCCATGAAGATCAAGAGCCACGTCAAGTCTGGAATGAACAAGACGGAACTGGTCAAGTAATCCCTGCATCGAGGCATGGCGGCACGAAGCCCGCCCCGATCCCCTGGATCTCGTGCGGGCCGTGGAGGTAGCCGGGAATCGTCGGGGGCTTCAGGCCGGGTTACAGGTCGATGAAGTAGCGTACGTTCAATCGATCGCCGACCGACCTGCCCTTGCCGACAATGATCTTGTCGTGAAGCCACTGATACGCGGGGTGTCCGGTGACGAGCTTCACCGAGGTATCCCGAATCTCGCCGTCCAGCATCGTGCCACGAATCTCCGCGCTGATGGAAGCACCGTCGTCCGTCAAGATAGAAGCCCGGACGTCGATTTCGATGACGTCGTCGCCGCGGACCAGTGAGTAGTCGATCCCTTTCATGACACCATGGACCATTCCGGAAAGTCGGCCCTCGAAGCTCACGTCGACGCGAATGCCGTGTGGCGTCTCTCCATAGAGAACGATGTCGGTGACCCTGCCCGACAATGTTGCCAGATGCTGAATTCCTTCTGCCTCGTCCTCTTGTGCCGCGGATGGAACGGTGAGCAGGATGAGAAAGAAGATGAGGGTGAGAGGACGGTAGACGGTCATGGTTCACCTCCGTGGTGTGATCATCGTATGTAGTCGCGAAGCTCGACGCTTCAGTGGCCCTCGATCGTGATGACGCTGCCCTGCGGGCTGACGGCGTGGACGAACACCTGGTCGCAGTTGTCGACTCGAGGTCACAGATCCTGATCACGCCTCGGCGCGCTCGGCGCAGCGGCGGATCAGAATTTCAAGGTCAAACCCGCAAAGGCCAGAAGGTGGCTCGCATCCGGCACGCCGTCGGCCCCCGTCAGCTCGCGATAGGTCACGCCGAACAGCACGCCGCCGTGCTCCCACGGATAGACCTTCACCCCTGCCTCGACGCCATAGCCCAGGTCGAAGACATCGTCCAGGTCCCCGCCAAATCCCACGATCAAGGTCGAGAGGAACGGGTTGAGGCTCGTCCCGGCGCGGAAGTTGTAGGTGTAGGCGGCACCGTACTCCACGGAATCAGAGGAGTCGAAGCTGGCGTAACCCAGGCCGAACCCGACCTCGTGGTGATCGGTCAGCATGTAGCCGAAGCTGCCGGCGATCTCGGTGGTCTCCGAGTCGCCGCCCGGTCCGTCGAAGTCGAGATTGCTGTAGCTGAACCGGAAGATGATCTCGCGGTCGCCTTTCTCCAGCTGGTCGGCGTCGGCGATCGACGCGCCGGCCAAGAGCAGTGCCGACAGAGCAATGATGATCTGCTTCCTCATTTCAATCTCCTTTCCGGCGCGTCGCCGAAACGCGCTGGGTTGGTGCGAGGGGGGTGCCTGGACATGAGACTTCAAGGAAAGCTCTGGCCCTCCGCTTCTTGCATAGCACCTTCGGCGGCGAGTGGAAACGTCCCCGCGGGGTGGTCGAGCAACTACCCCGCGGGGCGGGGATCGCTCTGCCAAGGGCGCCCGGCCTGCTCAGTGATTCTTCGGCCGGTGACGCCGGCTGGACTCAGAGCTCGAGCGCTCTCACCAGGCACGGCTTGCCGGTGACGAACTCGGCAACCGCCGCCACCACCCCGTCGTCGCGCAGGATCCGCCGGTGGCCGAGGCCGCGGGTGGAGCGCAGGCGGGCGTTCGGTCACAGACTGGCGAGCGCGCGGCCCTCGCGGTGCGGTACTTCGCGGTCGTCGCGGTCGTGCCGCGAGCGCTGGCAATCGCCAACGCCCGGTCGAGGATCATTCCGTGGGTGGCCTCTCGCTTCGACATGATCCATGCAGTAGAACGATCGTTCTTTTTTTGTCAAGCCCTTTCTTCACGCCAGGACATCATTCCGGGACGGCTCGATCTGATATGCTGTGGAACCATGCCAGGTTTCAGGGGCTGTTCTCATTCCTCGCGTACATTGGGAGGCGTCTTCATGAATTCATCCGTCGACCACCAGGTTCGTCGAGCCTCGATCGCGGCCGTCGTCGCGGCCATCACCCTGATCATCGCCGCGCCATCCCAGGGACTGCCGCGCGCCAAAGAACAGTGGATCCAGCTCGACGCAGGTCACTTCACCCTGATCAGCAACGCCGGTGAGCGCAGCACTCGGAAGATCGGCTCGGACCTCGAGAAGTTCTTCGTCGTCGTCGAAGAGGTCCTGGGCCACGGGCTGAAGTCGCCGCTGCCGAGCACCGTCTACATTTTCAAGCACGACAGCTCGTTCAAGCCCTACAAGCTCTTGTGGGAGGGCAAGCCGGCCCGGATCTCCGGCTATTTCATGGCCCGCGCCGACGGCAACCACATCGCCGTCAACGCGGATCAGCGCCTCGAGGCCGCCGGCATCCTCTACCACGAGCTCATGCACTACGTGGTGAGCAGCAACTCGAGCCCGGTCCCCCTGTGGCTCAACGAAGGCCTGGCGGAGCTCTACAGCACGTTCGAGAGCGAAGGCGTGAAGGTCGCGATCGGCAAACCGGTCGAACGCCACGTCTATTGGCTGCGGAACCAACCTCTGATTCCATTGCAGGAGCTCTTCACGATCGACTTCGACTCGCCGACCTACAACGAGGGACAACGGCGTGGAGACTTCTACGCCCAGTCCTGGCTGTTGGTCCATTACCTCTTGATGAGCGACGGCAGTCAACGCAGCACACTGCTCGTTCAGTTTCTCGACCTGGTCCGCCAGGGAGTCGCCACGGAAGAAGCGTTTCGGCGTGCCTTCGGCAAGGATTTCCTCGCGGCGAAGGCCGAGGCCGGCGCTTGCCACACGGGACTGGGCCGGGTCATGGAGGCACGGCAGCAGCCCGAGAAGGCCATGGCCCACTACTCGAGGGCGATCGAGCTGGATGACGAAGACTTCGTGGCCTGGTTCCGTTGGGGATCGTTGCAGCTCGACGCCGATCCCTCCGGCTCCGGAGCCGGCAAGGCAACCGAGGCGCTGCACCGCTGCACCGAGCTGCGGCCCGGCTTCGCTCCCGCCTGGGGCGCGTTGAGCTACGCCCATACCTTCGACGACGAGGTCGAAGACGCGGCGATCCACGCCGCCGAGACGGCGCACGCGCTGTTTCCTGCCCGCTCAGACGTGGCGCAGAACCTGCTCTATCTCTATGTCCGAGCCGGCCGAAAAGAGCCCGCGCGGCAACTGTTCGATCGCTTCTTCGCGTCACACGCCGACTCGGAGGCTCGCCTAGGCGCTCAGCTCAACCTGTTGCAGTTTGACGTCGAGGAGAGTGAGCGCCTTCTCCACGAAGGCCAGCTCGCGGAAGCGCTCGCGATCCTGGAGAGAGTGAAGCAAGCCGGCGGCGGCGCCCCCGAGCTGGGCTGGATCGATGCCCGCCTGGCCGAGATCCGTGACGTCATGAAGGAGCAGGATCAAGTGGATCGCTACAACCGGGCGATCGAGCTGCTCAATGCCGGGGACTGGAAGGCGGCCCTGGGAGTTCTCGAACAGCTCGCCGCGGAGGAGCCTTCAGGCGATTTCGGCGAGGCGGTCCGCTCGGCTCTCGAGCAGGTGCGTCAGCTCGACGCCCGCTGAGTGATCGGCATCTTACCGCCCAGACCACGCGGAAGTATCGCCCGTTTCGAAGCCATCGGCGAAGATTCCCGCGATCCGGAGGAACGCGGCAGCCACCACGCCCTCGTTGCCGGCCGAGTCGATACCACGCACGAACACGATGTGACGACCGGCGGCGAGGCCGGCGGTGTCGATGGTCGCCTCGACCGCCTCGGCCGCCTCGTCGAAGGTGCCGTCGGACGCCGCCATGGCGAGGGGCACGGCACCGGCTTCCCAGGGCGGGACGTCGACGAATGCTTCCGCCACGGCGATCGTCTGGGTCGGCTCCGAGCCGTTGGAGTTGTTGAAGCGGGTGTCGTCCAGAGTCGCGGTGACCAGCACCAGGTCGCCCTCGGCGACCGGCCCGGCGGGCGCCGTGGCGCCGATCGCCTCCGGCCCGGCCGGGGTGAGATAGGGCGTTCGCGCCACCTTGGCTGCGTAGAGCAGGGAGTCGATGTTGACCTGCAGGATGTCGGTCTCGAAGTCGTCGCAATCTTCGAAGAACTGGGTGCCGAGCTCGTAGCCGAAACCCGCGACTCCAAGCTCGCCATAGAAATAGTCGGCGCTGTCGCCGTCGGCGTTGGTGAAGTCCCGGATCTGGAGGGGAAAATGGTCGTTGAAGAAGGCCAGCTTGCGTCCGAGGGTGGCGAAAGCGATGCCGTTGGGCGTGGGGCTGGCGTCGAAGCCCCAAGGCCAGAGCAACAGGCGCCCGGAGGCGTGGACGTCGATCGCAACGCCTGTGGCGTCGTCGGGAGCCGGCTCGGTCAGGCCCGGCCCACGCTGATCGGGAAAGATCGATTTGACGTAGTCCTGGAGCACCTGGATCTCGGGCTCCGAAGCAGCGACCGGCCCACGGTAGGACGAGTTGCACTGATTGCCCGAGGATCCGCCACAGCAGTCCCACTGGAAGTCGAAGTTGCGGTTGAGATCCGCGCCGCGGTCGTTGGTGTTGGAGCAGTAGTCGTTGTTGACGTTCTTGCGCCAGAAGAGCCCGGTCTCGGCTCGTTTGCGGCCGTCGGGGTTGCTCTGCAACATCAAGTGAACCTCGTGATGGTCCAGGAGCCAGTGGACGTCGGGGTCGGTGTCGTAGCTCTCGACGAGGAACTCGGCGAACCGGGTGCCGAGCTCCGCCGTCGTGTACTCCCGGGCGTGGACGGCGAAGCTGGCGAAGAACGCCGGTTTGGGGCCGGCGACCGCCGACTGAGTGAGCTTCAGCACGAAGATGTCCCAGCCACTCGCCGAGTCCTGAGTCTTCTGCCACGAGTCGCCGACGTCGATCCAGGTGGCGAGGTCGGGATGAGCGGCGGCGATGGCCTGGGCGGAGGTATAGGTCTCCTCGACGGTGCGATAGCAGGGAAAGCCCGGGATTCCTTCAGCCTGACCTTCGAGCGGAATGCCGAGACGGCTCAGCGTACGGGTCTTCTCCTCGTCGAGCGCGAGGGTGAACCCCTCGGCGACGAGCTGCCGGTACTCGTCCGCCGAGACCAACGCCTCCACAATGCCCTGGTCGTGGAGGATCCTCCAGACGTCGATACGCCGATAGAGCGCGTCGGCGGTTTCCCGCGCCTCGAAATCGATGCGGGCGACCCAGGGGCCGCTCTGGGAGACGGCCCGCCAGGCGCCCGGTGGCTGCTTTTCGCCCGGGGCGGGATCGGCCGAGATGCCGATCCAGGTGAGTGAGCTCCAGAAACAGACTGTGATCCCGAAGACGGCGATCCTGATGCGATGCACGGCGGAAACTCCGATCGTCTGAGTTGAAAGTACTGGAGGCTACCACCGTCGAGAACAGCCGTGGCGAGCTCTCGCATGCGGCTGACTTTCACCACGGGCTGCTAGGATGCGCTCTCCCTGCCGAGTCATCCCCCGAGAGGTTTCCCATGAAGCGAATCGAGGCCCCCCTTCCCCACCTGTGTCTGCTGTGTGTCCTATTGCTCGCCCTGCCGGTCTCAGCCGGTGACAAAGCGGACGGCGAGGACGAGACCGAGAAATGGGACGTCTCCGCCCCGCCCGGCGAGTGGCGCACGATCCAAATCGACACCATCGAGACCACCTGGTCGAACGTCGACGTCAGCCCGGACGGCAAGACCGTCGTCTTCGACATGCTGGGGGATCTCTACACGATCCCGATCGGCGGCGGCGACGCCACGCCCCTGACCTCGGGCATCGCCTGGGACTTCCAGCCACGGTTCAGCCCCGACGGCTCGGCGGTAGCCTTCGTCAGCGACCGCGGCGGCGCCAACAACCTGTGGGTCATGGACGCCGACGGCAGTGACCCGAAGGCGGTGACCGAAGAGAAGGAGCACCTGGTGCACAACCCGTCCTGGAGCCCGGACGGCGAGTACCTGGTGGCCAAGAAGGACTTCACCTCCCAGCGTTCGATCGCCGCCGGCGAGATCTGGCTGTTCCACACCGGCGGCGGTGGCGGCCTGCAGGTCACCGAGCGGCCCCACGGGCCCGAAGACCAGAAGACCATGGCGGAGCCGAGTTTCTCGCCCGACGGCCGCTACATCTACTTCAGCCAGGACTCGACGCCGGGTCGGGTGTGGCAATACGGCAAGGACTCCACCGGGCAGATCTTCGTCATCCAGCGGCTCGACCGCGAGACCGGGGAGATCGAGACCTTCGTCGACGGCCCCGGCGGCTCGGTACGGCCGACGCCGTCTCCCGACGGCAGTACCCTGGCGTTCATCCGGCGCGCGCCGGCGGCCGCGGGGACTCCGCAGCTCGTGAGCGCCCTCTATCTCAAGGATCTCGAATCGGGCCGAGAATGGCCGGTGTTCGAGCGCTACGAGCGGGACCTGCAGGAGACCTTCGGCAGCCAGGGCGTCGCCAACGCCTTCGGCTGGACGCCGGACGGCGGCTCGATCGTCTTCTGGACGGCCGGCAGCCTCCACCGGCTGGACGTCGAGAGCGGCGAGGTCACGCCGATTCCCCTGCGCGTGAAGGCGGAGAAGAAGATCCTGCCGGCGCTGCGGTTCGCCGTCGAGGTGGCGCCGCCCGAGGTCGACGTCCGCATGCTGCGCTGGGTGCAGCCGATCCCGGGCCAGGGAGGCGCCCTGTTCCAGGCGCTGGGTCACCTGTACGCCGGCGATCCGGCCAACGGAAAACAGAGGCGCCTGACCTCGCAGGAAGATCACTTCGAGTTTTACCCGTCGCTCTCCCGCGACGGCGAACGCATCGTCTACGTCACCTGGCACGACGAGGAGCTCGGGTCGGTGCGGATCCTGGAAGGCCCAAAGGCAAACCAGCTGACACTGAGCCCGGGCCACTACGTGGAACCACGGTTCTCGCCGGAAGGCAGCCATGTCGTCTACCGCAAGATGACCGGCGGCTACCTGCTGTCCGGAGACTGGTCGATGGACCCGGGCCTGTATCTCGTCTCGGCCAGCGGTGGCGAGCCCACGCGGATCAGCAAGAGTGGCTTCGCGCCGCACTTCGGGGCCACGGGCGGCCGGGTCTTCTTTTCCGAGCGCGGCGACGGCACAATGCTGTTCAAGAGCGTCGCCACGGACGGCCACGAAGAACGTACCCATCTCGAGGGCAAGAAGGTCACCGAGTACAGCTTGTCGCCGGACGGCCGCTGGATCGCCTTCACCCAACAGTACGACGCCTACGTGGCGCCCTTCACGCTCACCGGCAGGACGGTCGAGATCGGCCCGAAGATGACGTCGGTGCCGGTAAAGCAGGTCTCGAAGCGCGCCGGCGAGCACCTGAGGTGGTCCGCGGACAGCGCCACCCTGCACTGGGCCCACGGGCCGAGTCTCTACAGCCGCGAGCTGAAGGACGCTTTTGCCTTTCTGGAAGGCGCTCCCGAAGAGCTGCCCGAGCCGGTGACCGAAGGCGTCGACCTGAGCTTCAGCGCTCCGGCCGACGTGCCCGGCGAACGGATCGCACTCGTCGGCGCCCGCGTCGTCACCATGCGCGACGCGCGGGCGCGCCAGGAGGTGATCGAAGACGGCGTGATCGTCGTGCGCGGCAACCGGATCGAGGCCGTCGGGGCGGTAGGCGAGATCGAGATCCCGGCCGACGCCGCCCGGTTCGACCTGGTGGGCAGGACCGTCGTCCCCGGCTTTCTGGACGTCCACGCCCACGGGCCCATGTCCAGCGACGAGATCACTCCGCAACAGAACTGGGGGCAATACTCCAACCTGGCCTTCGGCGTCACCACCATCCACGACCCCTCCAACGATACCAGCAGCATCTTCGCCGCCGCCGAGCTGCAGCGCACCGGGCAGATCCTGGCGCCCCGCATCTTCTCCACTGGCACGATCCTCTACGGCGCCCACGCTCCCGGTGCAACCGCCGTCGTCGACGACCTCGAAGACGCCCGCTTCCACGTCCGCCGCATGAAGGAGGCCGGGGCGATCTCGGTCAAGAGCTACCAGCAGCCGCGCCGCGAGCAGCGCCAGCAGCTGATCGCCGCCGGCCGCGAGCTGGGCGTGATGGTGGTGCCCGAGGGCGGCGGCAAGTTCCAGAACAACATGAACATGATCGTCGACGGCCACACCGGCATCGAGCACTCGCTGTCGATCGCCCACGTCTACGACGACGTGAAGCAGCTGTGGTCGCAGACGGAGGTCGGCTACACGCCCACCATGGGCGTCTCGTTCGGCGGCCTGGAAGGAGAGCGCTACTGGTACCAGCACACCGAGGTGTGGAAGAACGAGCGCCTGATGCGCTTCACGCCGCGCTTCCTGGTGGATCCGCGGGCCATGCGTCGCACCATGGCGCCGGAGCGGCATTACAACCACCTCAACGTCGCGGCTTTCGCCAAGCAGCTGATCGACCTCGGCGGCTCGGCGCAGGTCGGCGCCCACGGCCAGCGCGAGGGGCTCGCGACGCACTGGGAGATGTGGATGTTCGAGCAGGGCGGGTTCACCCCGTGGGAGGCCTTGCGCGCGGCCACCATCGACGGCGCCCGCTACGTGGGGCTCGACGGCGACGTCGGCTCGATCGAAGCCGGCAAGCTGGCCGACCTGGTGATCATCGACGGCGATCCGCTCGAGAACCTGCGCCGCTCCGAGCACGTGGAGTACACCATGTTGGGCGGTCGCCTCTACGAAGCCGCCACCATGAACCAGGTGGCCCCCGAGCGCGTGGAGCGGCGGCCGTTCTTCTTCGAGCGCACTGATGGCGGCACTGTCCATCCCGCCACCAGCATCCGCATCCGGGCGCTACGTCACCGTCACGGCTGGGCTCACTGAAGTTGAAACCAACCGAGCCTGTCGGTTCGTTGACTACATCTCGATGCATTCATATAATTGATCGAGTGAATGCATCGGAGATGATCATGCAGCACCTGACCGTTCGGAAAATCCCCGCAGATCTCGCGAAAGCCCTCGAAGTCGAGAAACACAGGCGCCGTTTGTCGCTCAATCAGACAGTGATCGAGCTGCTCCGACAGAGTCTGGGTGTTGGGGTGGGCCGCAAGCGTTCGAATGGCCTTGCTCGCCTAGCCGGTACCTGGACACGCGAAGAACACGAGCAGTTCGAAGCCGCCGTTGCGGTCACCGAAGAGATCGACGAGGAGCTGTGGCATTGAGCCGCTATGTGCTCGACACCTCAGCCTACAGCTACTTCAAACGCGGTGATCCGCAGGTCGTGAATCTCATCGACAGCGCTGAGTGGCTGGGCATACCGCTAGTGACCGTCGGAGAGTTGGAGGTCGGCTTCCTTCTCGGAATGCCCGAGCTGCTCGAAGAGAACCGCGAGACTCTGCTCGAGCTCATGGACGATCCGGTCGTCGAGGATCTCGGCCTCGACCATGAGGTGAGTCGAATCTACGCCGAGATCCTCGTCAGCTTGCGTCGAGCGGGAACCCCGATACCGACGAACGACATCTGGATTGCCGCGATCGCTGCCCGTGCCGGAGCGATCGTTCTCACCTACGACACCCACTTCCATGACATCCAGCGGATCGGCTCCATCGTCCTGACCCCGCCCTGATCAGGCACCTCCTGTCCAGGGTCAGTTACGGCCAGGAAGCCAGGAGGTTGTGAGAGAAGCGAACTTCGCGCGCCCCGAATCCGTCATCTGGGTTAACCGTCCAAACGCCTCGAACATTGCCACGAGGTGAAGGGAGACCCCATGCACGACCTCGTCCGCGATCTGCGCCTCGCCGTCCGCATGCTGGCCCGCAAGCCCGGGCTCAGCGCCCTCGCCGTGGTCTCGCTCGCCCTCGGCATCGGCGTCAACAGCTCGATCTTCACCCTGGTCAACGCCGTCCTGCTGCGCGAGCTGCCGATCGACGAGCCCGAGCGGGTGGTCGAGGTCTACACCAGCGATTCGGGTGGCTTCCGCTGGGCCACGACTTCGTACCCGGACTATCTCGATCTGCGCCGGGAGTCGAGTGTCTTCTCCGAGCTCGCGGCGGTGGCGGCGACTTTCGTAACCCACGACGACGGTGAGCGGACCGAGGTGCTGTTCGGCGAGGAAGTGAGCGGCAACTTCTTCGACCTGCTGGGGCTGCCGCTGGCCCTCGGCCGCGGTTTCGAGCCGCTCGAGGAGACCCCCGGCGCCCACCCCGTGGTGGTGCTTGGCAACGGCTTCTGGCGCCAGCGCTTCGGCGCCGACCGCGATGTGCTCGGCCAGACGCTGGCGCTCAACGGCATCGACTTCCGCGTCATCGGCGTCGCGCCGGCGGAATACCGGGCGAGCCTGTCCGGCTTGACGGCCGACTTCTGGATCCCGGTGGCGATGCACGACGCCATGTCCGAGGACGCCTCGCTCGATCGGCGCGGCAGCCGGTCGCTGTTCCTGAAGGGGCGGCTGGCCCCGGGGGTGGCGCTGGAAACGGCACAGGCCGAGCTCGACCTGCTCGCGGCGCGCCTCGCCGAAGCCTACCCCGAGACCAACGAGGGCCGGGAGCTGACCGCGGTGCCGTCTACCGAGGTGGCGATCAACCCGGGCGTCGACGGGCCGCTGTTCGGCGTCGCCGGCCTGCTGCTGGTAGTCGTCGCCCTGGTGCTCTTGATCGCTTGCTCGAACATCGCCAACCTACTGCTGGCGCGCGCCGCGGACCGCCGGCGCGAGATCGCCGTGCGCCTCGCCCTGGGCTCGAGCCGCGGCCGTCTGATCCGTCAGCTGCTGGTCGAGGGCCTGGTGCTGGCCGCGGCCGGCGCGGCGCTCGGTCTGCTCTTCGCGCTGTGGACGTCGCGGCTCATCGTCGGCTTCCAGCCGCCCTTGCCGATCGCCATCGCGCTCGATCTCGGTCTCGACCTGCGGGTCTTTGGCTTCACCCTCGTCCTGGGACTCCTGGCGGGCCTGCTCTGCGGCCTGGCACCGGCGCTCCAGGCATCGAGGGCCGACCTGGTGGCGGCGATCAAGAACGAGTCGGCAAGCCTGCGTCGGGGCACCCGCCGCTTCGGCCTGCAGGGCGCCCTGGTCGTGGCCCAGGTGGCGCTGACCACGGTGCTCCTGGTTGGCGCCGGCCTGTTCGTGCGCAGCCTGGCGAGCGCCCAGGCCACCGACACGGGCTTCTCTCTCGAGCGCGGCGCCGCCGTCGCCATCGGCCTCGGCTTCGGCGGGCGCTACTCGGAAGAAGAAGGCAGGATCTTCCAGCGCCAGCTGCGGGAGGTCGTCGCCGCGACGCCCGGGATTAAGAGCGCCTCGTGGGCCGGGTACCTGCCGCTGTCGTTCGTGGTCAACAGTCGCGACGTGCAGCTCGAAGGGCAGGAAGAGGTGCCCGAGGACGAGTGGCCGGAGGTCGACACCGTACGCGCGGGCCCGGGCTACTTCGAGACCCTCGGGATCCCGCTGACGCGCGGACGCGGCTTCGACGATCGTGACGGTGCCCAGGCGCCGCCCGTGGTGGTGGTCAACGAAGCGCTGGCCGAAAAGCACTGGCCGGGCGAAGAGCCGCTGGGCAAGCGCCTCCGCTTCGCCGACGACGCGCCCTGGGCCGAGGTGGTGGGCGTTGCCCGCACCGGCAAGTACCGCACGCTGGGCGAAGACGCGCGGCCCTTCGTCTACCGCTGCCACCTGCAGGACTACTCGTCGCTGATGACCCTGGTGGTGGCGAGCGACGACGAAGAGGCCGCGCTGACCGCGCTGCGCCGCGAGCTCGAAGCACTCGATCCCCGGGTGCCGATCTTCGACCAGCGCCTGATCAGCGAGCACCTGGACGTGGCACTCTTTCCAGCGCGCATGGGGGCCGCCCTGCTGGCGGCGTTCGGCGTCCTGGGGCTGGTGCTGGCGTCCGTCGGCCTCTACGGCGTGGTCGCCTACTCGGTGTCCCGGCGCACCCGCGAGGTCGGCATCCGCATGGCGATCGGCGCCCGCCGCGCCGACGTGCTGTCGCTGGTGACCCGCGAGGGAATGGTGCTCGTCGCGGTCGGACTGGCGCTGGGCATCGGCGCGGCGCTGTTCGCGGCGCGGGCGCTGGGCAGCCTGCTCTATGGCATCACGCCGCACGATCCGCTGACCTTCGCCACGGTGGCGACGATCCTGGCCACGGTGGCCCTCGCCGCCAACCTGCTGCCTGCACGGCGGGCGACCCAGGTCGATCCCATGGAGGCGCTGCGGTACGAGTAGCTTGATCGTCGATCGGCAATATAATGACGGTCGGCCCCATCATGACCGACCGCTATCTCCTCGCTCCGTTCTTCCTCGACGAGCCCCTGCCGGGGCTCGAATCGCTGGCCACGTCCGACTGGCGCGTGTGTCGTCCCGAGCTGCCCGAGAGCACGATCCAGGAGCGCATCTCGGCGATCCACCGCCCGCTCGCCGAGCTGGTGGCCGAGGCGGTGGAGGCCGGCGAGCGGCCGATCGCGGTGGTCGGCGACTGCTGCGCGTCGATCGCCGTCGCCGCCGGCCTGGCGCGCGCCGGGGTCGAGCCGGTGCTGGTCTGGCTCGACGCCCATGGCGACTTCAACACCTGGGACACGACCCCCAGCGGCTTTCTCGGCGGCATGCCGCTGGCCATGCTCACCGGCCGAGGCGATCCGACACTGATGGACGCCGTGGGCCGGGCGCCGCTTTTGGACGATCGCGTGGTGCTCACCGACGCCCGCGATCTGGACCCCGCGGAACGCCTGCTGCTCGAGGGATCGGAGGTGAGGCACCTGAGAGATCCGCGGGACCTGCTCGAGCAAACCTTGCCCGGCGGCGCGCTGTGGATCCACTTCGACGTCGACGTCATCGACCCGCTGGACGCTCCGGCGGTCCTCTATCCGGCACCGGGTGGCCTTCGGGCCGGGCGGCTCGAGCAGGTCTTTCGCCAGCTCGCCGAGCGCCGTCTGATCGCCGCCATCTCCCACTCCACGTGGAGTCCCGGCCTGGACCCGGACGGCCAGACCCGCCAGGTCTGCCTCCGGCTGCTGGACGCACTGCTCGGCACGGATCCCTGACGCGGCACCGCGCCAGCAGCCCTCTGCTCATGGCAGCGACGTAAAAGTATTGCATTGCGTGCATTTGACAAGGTGTCTGCCGCTTGGACTAAAATCCTGCTCGGTCTCAGGTCTATCAGCCGCGAGCGAAAGCCATGCGCGGGCTGTTCGCGGCGTTTAGTACCCCGGAGCTAGTGCGGGGTCTGGGGAGCTTTTCTGGAGCTCACACCAATGGCACGAAGTACTGTCCTCTTCGTCGACGATGACCTCGTAGACCGCATGGCCCTGCGCAGGCAGCTCGGCGCCCGCTATGACATGGTGGAAGCGGCGACCTGCGCCGAGGCCGAGCAGCGACTGAGGGCCGGCCGGCCGGAGGCCGTCGTACTCGACTACCGCCTGCCCGACGGCGATGGTTGGGCCCTGCTCGAGCGCTTGCGCTCGACCGACCCCGAGCTGCCGGTGGTGCTGGTCAGCGGTCACGGCACGATCGAGCTCGCGGTCGAGTCGATGGGGCGCGGGGCCGACCATTTCCTGGCCAAGCCACTCGATCCCGACGCTCTGGCGGCAATTCTAGAACGATGCATCCAAGAGCGGCAGCTCCGCAAGCGGGCGACCGAGCCGGCAGGGCAATCGTCTCGCTCGCGGGAGCGGGACGGCCAGATCAGGCCCGATCCGTTCCGTGGCGCCAGCCCCGCTATCAGCCTCCTGGCGGAGCGCGCGCGCAAGGTGGCCGCAGCCGACCGACCGGTACTGCTAATTGGCGAGACCGGGTGCGGTAAGGGAGTCCTCGCCCGTTGGCTTCACGACAACGGCGCACAGTCCGGCGAGCCGTTCGTCGAGCTCAATTGCGCCGGTCTCAAGACCGAGCTGCTGGAGAACGAGCTCTTCGGTCACGCCAAAGGGGCCTTCACCGGCGCCGGCGAGACCAAGCCGGGGCTCCTGGAGGTCGCCGACGGTGGCACGCTGTTTCTCGACGAGATTGCCGACATGGATCGCGCGATCCAGGCGAAACTGCTGAAAGTGCTCGAGGAGCAGACCTTCCGCCGTCTCGGCGGGGTGCGCGACCGCAACGTCGAGGTGCGCTTGATCGCCGCCAGCCAACAGCCACTCGACCGCCTGGTGCGGGCCAAGCTCTTCCGCCGCGACCTCTACTTCCGCCTGAACACCCTGACGCTCGAGATCCCGCCCCTGCGCGAACGGTGGGAGGACATTCCCGCTCTGGCGGCCTACTTCCTCGATAGGCTCGGCCACGAGGTCGGCCAACCCGACCTGGGGCTGTCGGCCGACGCGGTCGAAGCGCTGACTCGCCACGCCTGGCCAGGCAACATCCGCGAGCTCCGCAATGTCCTGGAACGGGCGGTGCTGCTCGGCGCCGCCGACACTCTCGAAGCCGACGACCTGCAGCTCGAGAGCGCCCTGGGCGGCGGCCCGACAGGCAAGGACACCGCGTCGATCACCCTCGCCGAGCTCGAGCGGCTCCACATCCGCGACGTGTTGGAGCGCCAGCGAGGATCCATGTCGCGGGCCGCCCAGACGCTCGGTATCTCGCGATCCACCCTCTACGAAAAAGTCAAGAGACACGGCATCGAGCCGCCCGGCCGCTGACCGGAATCCGGACCGGGTGTCCGGATTTCGGACGAACCGAAAATGGCTCCCAACGGCCGGATCTCGCGGTTCAGCCCCCTCTCTCCAGAATGGGGAGAGAACGACCGATATGCAGAGCCGGAGAAGGCTGGCAAGCTTCTTGCCATTGTAACTGGCAGCTCCGCGGTGGTGATCGGCGACTTGATCCTCGCAGAGCTCCTCAGGTCTCAGGTCTCAGGTCTCGAGAAGGCTCGGTCTCGATTGCTAGACATTGGCCTTCAGACGGGCGCCCCCTCCCCACGCGAGCGGGGTAGGGAGTGGCGGGAGGGGGCGTCCTACTTCTCGATTCGGTCAGCCGCTACGGTAAGGTTGGAGTCCGTACACTCCAGACACCGTCATGCTCGACCGATTCCGTGAGCGCGCTCCAGCGGCTCGATGTCGCTGATGCCCTCCCTCGACGACCTGCTGCCCGACAGCGATCACCGGGGAAGGCGATTCGTCATCGCCTTTCTCGGCCTGCTGGCGCTCGCGCTGCTGATCCACGGCGGCTTCAACGCCCTGGTCGACCCATACGAGTTCTACGACTCACCGCTCGAGCGCGAGCGACCGCTGACCGTACGCCGGCTCAAGCTCGAGCTGCTCGAGCGCGCGATGCCGCCGCCCGAGGGTTTGATCCTCGGTTCGTCAAGAGTGCGCGCGCTCGATCCGCGGCTCGCCGGCGAGCGTTTCGGTGTGCGTTTCTTCCATGCCGGCGGCCCGGTGGGTGGAGCCGCGGACTGGCTGAGCTTCTCCCGCTACGCGACCTCGGAGCTCGGCCACCCGATCCAACTGCTACTGCTCGGGGTCGACACGCCGAGCTTTACCAGCCAACCGAGCCTGTGGCTGCACCCGGTGAGCTATCCGGAGCTGCGGCGCCAGCTCCGCTACCCCGCCCTGATCCGAGCGCGCTCGTTGATCCACCTCTGGTCCCCCCACCAGACCCGGCTGTCGTGGCGGCTGCTGACGGCACGCACCGACGAGGAAGTGCGCCGCGCGCGCGTTCGGTTCGCCGGCGACTGGCGCCTCGACGGCTTCCGGCCACGTAACCCCTCTCTCGACGCCGAGCAGATCTTCCAGGGCAACCTCGAAGCCCACCACAGCCACTGGGGCGTCGAGCCCTCGCACCACGCCGACTTCGAGGCGCTCGTCGACTTCGCCGCCGAGCGCGGCATCACCGTGGTCAGCTTTATCACCCCCGAGGCGCCCCGCCTGCGCCGGGCCCTGGAGCAGACCTCCTATCCGGAAGCCAGGGCACGGACCGAGGAGATCTTGCGCGGAGCCCGCGACCGCGGCGTGTTGTTCTGCGACCTCGACCTGCTGCCGCTGGCGGCGAACGATTTCGTCGATCCCCATCACCTGAGCCGCGGGGGCGGCGCCAAGGTGCTGCGGATGCTACAGGTCTGTGCCGAAAGGCGGGGCTGGGGGCCGGAGGCGGGCTGATGCTCTTTCAAACGTTCCCGTTTCTCTTCGGGCTGTTTCCCGCCACCTTCGTGCTCTTCTGGCTGGCGCGCGGCAAGACCGCGCGGCAGACGGTGCTCCTGGTGGCGAGCTACGTCTTCTACGGCTACTGGGACTGGCGCTTCTGCGGCCTGTTGCTGCTCTCCTCGGTTGTCGACTTCTTCGCCGGCCTGGGGATCGAGGCCGCTGGCTCGCGGGCGGTGAAACGGGCCTGGGTGGCCGCATCGCTGGCCGTCAACCTCGGCGCCCTGGGGTTCTTCAAGTACTGGGACTTCTTCGCCGAGTCGACCAACCGGGTGCTGGCCACCCTCGGCTGGCAGGCGAACGCGCCGCTGTTCGAGATCGCGCTGCCGGTGGGGATCTCGTTCTACACCTTCCAGTCGCTGTCCTACACCGTCGACGTCTACCGAGGCCGCGCCCGGGCCACCCGCTCACCGCTCGCGTTTCTGACCTTCGTCAGCCTCTTCCCACAGCTGGTGGCCGGACCGATCGTGCGCTGGCGGGAGCTCGAGACCCAGCTCGAGGAGCTCGATCGGCGCCTGGACCCGAAGATGCTCGCGCTCGGCGCGTGCTTCTTCGTCGTCGGCCTGTTCAAGAAGGTGTGCGTCGCCGACGCGATCTATCCGCTGGTCGACTCCCGGCTCTACGGCGCCACCGGACTGCTCGAGTTCTGGCCCGCCTTCATCGGCGGGGTGTTTTGGATCTACTACGACTTCTCGAGCTACTCCGATATGGCGGTCGGCCTCGGTCTGGCCTTCGGGCTGAGGCTGCCGATGAATTTCGACTCTCCCTTCCAGGCGGACTCGATCGCCGAATTCTGGCGGCGCTGGCACATGACGCTGGGCCGCTGGCTGCGCACCTACCTGTTCGTGGAGGTGGGCAAGAGGTTTCGCGGTCGCGCCGCGACCATGGGCAATATCCTGCTGGTGTTCACCGCCGTCGGCCTGTGGCACGGCGCCAACTGGAACATGGTCGGCTGGGGACTCTTGATGGGGCTGGGCATGGTCGCCGAGATCGTCGGCCGGCGGCGCGGCTGGAGCACCGGCCCCCGGCCCCTGCGCGTGGCCGTGGTCTTCAGCTTCTGGGTGCTCTGCAGCATGCTCTTCCGCGGCGACTCCTTCGCCGAGACCCTGACCTACCTCGCCGCCGGCACCGGCGTCTATGGCCTCGGCTCACCGAATTGGCTGACGGTGGTGGTAGTCGCCGCCCTCGCAGCCCACTGCTTCTCCTGCCCCAACCTATGGCGGTGGAAGTGGCGCTTCACCTGGTGGGAGGCGGCTGGCCTGGCGGTGATGTTCATCGCCTCGATGTCGCGCATGTTCGTCGAGAAGCCGTTCTTCTATTTTCAATTCTGAGTCACCACCTCCGTGACGATCCTCTCCAGCAGCCTCTCACCGTCGCGCCACGCGCTCTTTGGCGCCGCCTTGGCCAGCTCGGCCACCTCTCCGACCTGCTCGTCGCTCAGGCGGTATCCCAACGCCCGAAGGCGCGCGCCGAAGGCCGCCCGACCGCTGTGCTTGCCGAGCACCAGCTCGACGCCTTCCGCGCCCACCAGCTCGGGCGGAAACGGCGTGTAGGTGGCGCGGTCCTTGAGCAGACCGTCCTGATGGATACCCGCCGCGGTGGCGAAGACGTTGGCGCCCACCACCGCCTTGTTGGGGGCGACGTCGACGCCACTCAGCTCCGCCACCACCCGGCTCAGCTCGACCAGCCGCTCGGTCTTCACCCGGGTGCGCAGGCCGTAGTCCTCGCCGGCGACGGTGATCGCCATCGCCAGCTCTTCCAAGGCCGCGTTGCCGGCACGCTCACCCAGGCCGTTGACGGTGCACTGCGCCACCCGGGCGCCCTCGCCGAGCGCCGCCAGGGTGTTGGCGGTCGCCAGGCCGAGATCGTCGTGAAAGTGGACGGCGATCTGCACCCCGCGCAGGTTGGGCACATTGTCGCGGATGCCGCGGATCAGCCGGCGGGCGCGCCGCGGGGTGAGCACACCCAGGGTGTCGGGCACGCCGATCACCGTGGCGCCGGCCTCGATCGCGGTGCGGTAGGCGTCCCAGAGCAGCTCGGGCTCGGTGTGGGGGGCGTCCTCGGGGGCGAAGGCCACGGCCTGGAACCGTCGCCGCGCGTACTCGACCGCCCGGCCGATCATGCCCAGCAGCTCGGCCGGCGTCTTGTCGAGCTTGCGCTGGCGATGGATCGGGCTGGTGGCCAGAAACAGGTTGACCATCCTGCGCTTCGGTTCGGCCGCCTCGAGCGCCCGCCAGGCCAGGTCGACGTCGTGCTCGAGAGCACGGGCGAGCACCGAGAGCACGACGCCGGGAACCGCCTCGACGATCCGCCGCGTGGCCTCGATCTCACTCTCGGCGCTAGCCGGGAATCCAGTCTCGATGGCGTCGACTCCGGCCGCCGCCAGCAGCCGGGCGATGAGAACCTTCTCGTCCGGGTCGAGCGCCGCCCGCGGCATCTGCTCGCCCTCGCGCAGGGTGGTGTCGGAGAAGATCACGCGCCGAGCGCGCTTGGCGCCGGTGCTCACGTCTGGCTCCTCTCGCGCTCCCAGCGGGTGATTGCGTCGTCGTGCCCGAGCAGAACATCGAGCGCGTCCGAGCCTTCCAGTAGACACCGCCTGGCGAAAGGTTCGTAGGCGAATCCCACCCGCCGGCCGCCGGGAAGGGTCAGGGTCAGCTCCTCGAGCGAGATGACCACTTCCGCAGACGGGTCGGCGGCGACCGCGGCGAGCAGCTCGCCATGAGTCTCGGCATCGACCTCCACGGTGAGCAGTCCGCTCCTCCAGGCGTTGGCGCGGAAGATGTCAGCGAACGAGGTAGCGACGATCGCCTTCAAGCCGAAGTCGAGACACGCCCAGACAGCGTGCTCGCGCGAGGAGCCGCAGCCGAAGTTGGCTCCGGCGAGCAGGATCTCCGCGCCGGCGCGCACGGGGTGGTCGAGAGGGCTATCCGGGCGCGCGCTTCCGTCAGCGGCGAATCGCCAATCGTGCAGCAGCACCACGCCCCCGCGGGGCTGAGCATGCAGGAAGCGCGCGGGCGCCAGCTGGTCGCTATCGACGTCGTCGCGGGGCAGCGGCACCACCCGGCCCTGGATCTCGCGGATACGGATCGGCTTCACGAGAGCTCCCGCGGGTCGGCGACCGCGCCCGCCACGGCGCTGGCGGCGACCGTCTCGGGGCTCGCCAGGTGGGTGCGCACGTCCCGCCCCTGACGGCCCTCGAAGCTGCGATTGCTGGTGGCCAGGCATCGCTGGCCGGGGTCGAGCACGTCGTCGTTGAGCGACAGGCACAGGCTGCAGCCGGGCTCGCGCCACTCGGCGCCGGCTCGCCGAAACACCAGGTCGAGCCCCTCCGCCTCGGCGTCCGCCTTGACCCGCCGCGAGCCAGGGACCACCAGCATCCGCACCCCTTCGTTCACCTTGCGGCCGTCGAGGACCCTGGCGGCGGCACGCAGGTCGGACAGCCGCGAGTTGGTGCACGAGCCCAGGAACACGGCGTCGAGAGGCTGGCCCAAGAGACGCTCGCCCGGCGCGAGCGCCATGTATCGCAGCGCCTTCTCCATCGCCCGGCGCCTGGCGGCGTCACCTTCGCGGGCCGGATCGGGCACCGTGTCGCGGATCGGAATCGCCATGCCCGGCCGCGTGCCCCAGGTCACCATCGGCTCGAGCCGCGAGGCGTCGATTGTCACCGAGCGATCGAAGACCACGCCGTCATCGCTCGGGAGCCCGCGCCAGCGGGCCAGCGCCGCCTCCCAGGCCTTGCCCCTGGGAGAGCCCTCGCGGCCGGCAAGATACTCGAAAGTCACCTCGTCGGGGGCGAACATCCCGGCCCGTGCCCCGGCCTCGACCGACATGTTGCACACCGTCAGCCGCTCTTCCATCGTCAGCCGGCGGGCAGCGGCGCCCCGGTACTCGAACACGTGGCCGGCGCCGCCGCCGGCACCCAGGCGAGTGGCGAGGGCCAACACCAGATCCTTGGCGGCCACGCCTGCGCCACGGCGACCCTCGAAGCGCACCTCGAAGCTCTTCGGCCGCCGCGCCAACAGGCACTGGGTCGCCAGCACGTGGCCGACCTCGGTGGTGCCGACGCCGAAGGCCAGCGCCCCCAGCGCACCGTGGGTGCTGGTGTGACTGTCGCCGCAGACGATGGTCATGCCAGGCTGAGTGAGCCCCAGCTCGGGGGCGGCGACGTGGACGATGCCCTGACTCACGGACTTGGGACCGTGGAGCCGGATGCCGTGAAGGTGCGCCGCCCGCTCGAGGACCGAGATCAGCTTGACGGCCGAGCGCGTGCCGAGGCGACGCGAGCGATCGCCGGTGGTGATCACGTGATCGACGAAAGCGACGGTGCGCTCGGGCCGGCGCAGGCGGAGGGCCCGGTGCTTAAGCGTCAGGAAGGCCAGCCGCGAGGTGACCTCGTGGACCAGGTGGAGGTCGACATAGAGCACCGACGGGAAGCCAGGTTCCCGGTGCACCACGTGGTCGTCCCAGATCTTCTGCAGCAGAGTCCGGGGCGTCCGTCTGCCCGCGGGCCATCGAGGCGCCGATCGTCGGCCGGCGGTCACGCCGTCACGGCCCTTCCGCCGTCGATGACGATCGTCTGGCCGATAATCTGCGAGGCGTCATCGCCGCACAGGAAGAGCACCACCCTCGCCACCTCTTCGCAGGTGGTCAGCCGGCCGGTGGGGGTGCCGTCCTCGGCGACGGCTATCCGCTCCTCGGTGTCGGGCATGGCGTCGAGCGCCCCGGTGCGCACGGCGCCGGGGCACACCAGATTGACCGCGATGCCGCGCGGCGCCAGCTCCACCGCGTAGTGACGGAAGAGAGCGTCGAGCGCCCCCTTGCTGCCGCCCACCGCCGCGTAGGCCGGGAAGGCCCGCGTCGCCCCCGACGAGGTCAGGCCGACGACGCGCCCGCCCGCCGGCATCCGCGGCAGCAGCTCGCGCAGCAGCGCGTGGATGGCGAAGACGTTGGTCTCGAAAGTGAAGCGCAGGTGTTTGGGCGTCAGCTCCTCGATCGGCCGGTGAACGCCAGTGGCCGCCGCGTGCACCAGCACGTCGACCGTCTCGGCACGCTCGCGGATGGTGTCGACGGTGCGGCGGAAGGCCGCCTCTCTCGACAGGTCACCACGTAGGCCGACGATGTCGAGACCGCCCGCGCGGGCCTCCTCTTCCAGCTCGTCGGCGGCGCGGCGGTTGCGGGCGTAGGGGGCGAGCACGCTCATGCCCTCCCCCGCCAGGGCGAGGCTGATCGCCCGGCCGATGCCACGGGTGCCACCCGTCACGACCGCGACCTTGCCCATCATGAATACCAGGTCTTCATACGTAATTCAGCGAGCGGCCACCGTCCACGGGCAGCACCGCGCCGGTGACGTAGGCGGCCTCTGCCGAGCACAGGAACTTCACCAGGGCGCCGACGTCCTCCGGCGCTCCCACCCGGCCGGCGGGAATCGTACGCCGCACACGCCCTCGCGACTCGACGTCGGCCACCAGCTCCTCGGTCATCGGCGTTGCGATCAACCCCGGGGCGACGGCGTTGACCGTCACGCCACGATGCGCCACCTCGAGCGCCAGGCCGCGGGTGAAACCCTCGACACCGGCCTTGGCGGCGGCGTAGCCGGCGCCGCCCGGCCGGGCGCGGCGGGCGGCGATCGAGCTGACGAACACGATCCGGCCGAAGCGCCGGCGGTACATGTCGCCGACCAGGCAGTGCGCGAGCGCCATGGCCACCACCAGGTGCTCGCCCAGACGTTCAAGGTGCCGGTCGAAATCGCTCTTCAGGAACAGCTCGTCGCGAGCGCGGCCGGCGCAATGCACCAGCACCGAGGGCGACGCGCCCATCTCGGAGCGCACCCGATCGACCAATCGCCGGGCGTCGTCGTAGCCGAGCAGCCGCTCGCCGAAACAACGCACCCGCGCGGGCTTCCCCAGCTCCGCCTCGGCAGTCGCCGCGCGCTCGCCGTCGGTGGCATAGCCGAGCGCGAGGTCATGCTCCCCCGCCAGGCACCGGGCGACGCCAAGGCCGATCCCCGAGGTGCCACCCGTGATCAGCGCCAGGGGGCGATCAGACATCTTCGCCCTCGAACACCAGGCACGCATTGTGCCCCCCGAACCCGAAACTGCTCGACAGAATCCGCCGCAACCGCGCCGGCCGCGAACGGTTGGGCACGTAATCGAGATCACACTCCGGATCGATCTCGTCTTCACGGTAGTTGATGGTCGGCGCCAGGCGCTGCTGCTGCAGCATGAGCAGGCACGACACCGCGGCCACCGCACCAGCCGCCACGACGCAGTGGCCGATCTGGGACTTGAGCGCGGTGACCGGCACCCGCGAGGCCCGCTCGCCGAACACCTCCTTGATCGCGGCGGTCTCCAGCCGGTCGTTCAGCCGCGTCGACGTGCCGTGGGCGCTGACCGCGTCGATCGCGCCGGGCTCGTGGCCGGCGTCACCAATGGATCCGTTCATGGCGGCGATCACGGAGGCACCGTCGGGCCGCCCCTCGGTGAAGTGCCAGGCGTCCGAGGTGTGAGCGTAGCCCGTGATCAGCCCCAGGATCTCGGCGCCGCGGGCCTCGGCGGCCTCACGGCTCTCGAGCAGGAGCGCCGCCGCTCCCTCGGAGCGCACGAAGCCCCCGCGGTCGATCGAGAACGGCCGACTGGCTTTCTCCGGCGGGCAGTCCTCGGTCATCAAGGCGCTCAACATGTGAAAGCTCATCAGGTTCGCCATGTGCAAGCGGCTGTCGACAGCGCCGGCGAGTGCCCGCTTCCAGACGCCGTGACGGATCCTGTGACAGGCGATGCCGAGCGCCTGCGTACCGCTGGCGCAGGCGCTGGTCACGGCGATCCGGCGCGCCGGTGGCAGATCACCGTGGCCACGGCGGTCGAGCAGCTCGGCGATGGCGTCGATCGGCCCCTCGGGCAGGGCGTCGTCCCACGGGAAGCCGCTTTCGCCCGAGCGCGGATCACGGCGGAACGACTCGCGGACCACGGGGAAGTCGAGGCACTCGGCGGTGCCGAAGACGACCGCGTCGACGGCATGATCCGCGGGCAGGGCCGCCAGGGCCTGCCCGCAGGCGGCGGTCGAGTAGAGACGGCTGGCGGAGCCGTCTCGTGGGAATCCCGTGACCTGACCGGCATAGGGCACCGGGAAGTCCTCCGGCACACGCTGGCCACGCGGGCCGACGCGCAGGGCGCCACGCAGGGCGCTGACGCCGGATTCGCCGGCGAACAGGCGCCGGCCGAAGGTCTCGGCGTCGCCTCCCAGGGGGCACACGACGCCCATGCCGGTAACCGCGACCTCGTTCACTTCAGCCGACCGTGGTTCACGACAGCCGACCGTGGATCGCCTCGGCCAGGCCCTGGATGGTCAGGCCGCCGACCGGCTCGTGGTCCTCGAAGAAGGCGGCCACGTCGAGGCCGGTGCGCAGTTCGATCTCGTAGGAAATGTCGAGGAAGTCGACGGAGTCGACGCCCAGCTCCTCGAAGATCTTCTTCTCCGGCGTCAGCTCGCTCAGCTCGGCGCCGATGGCGGCGGCGATGGACGCTTGCACGTGGGTCAGGAGCTCGGCTTGGGTCAATGGGATTCCTCCTTGTCGATGAGGCCGAGAATGGGTCCGGCGATGCCGTGGCAGACGTCGCCCCCGGCGCCCGGTTCCGAGCCGTCCAGGATCTTGGCCCAGTCTCTCACTTTTTCGCCGCGCCCGAGGACCAGCGCGCCGGCGCCCTCGCTCAACACTCGCGCCCCGATGGCTCGCCGCAAGCGCAGGCACGCCAAGGGGTCGTCGAGGCTCATGGCGGCGCACAACAGCGCGGCGTCGATCAGGCCGGTGGCGAGGTCGAACTCGGCCTGCTCGAAGGCGTGGAGGGTGGCGAGAGCGGAATGCTTGTAGACGTTGACCGGCCCGCGGACATCGAGGCAGATGGCCAGCTGGGACGCCTGCAGATTGGCCAGCTGGGTGAAGTAGAGCTTGGGATGATTTCGCTTGCGAAACTCCGCCGCGAAACCCTCACGGGCGTCGACCAGCTCCCTGGCGGCGCGGTAGTTCTGGGGACCGGTCTCCGAGGCTGCGTAGATGCCGACGCGGGCACGCTCGAACCGCGCCAGGACCTCGCGGGCCGGCAGGCCGGCTGCCTGGAGCAGCACGCCGGCGCGACTCAGTGAACGGTAGGAGCGACGATCGGGCAGCTCCACCAGCTCGCGGGTCGGTCGCGGGATCATGCACGTGCGGGGGATTACCAGCGGCGGGTCGTAGACGTCGAAGACTCGGGGCCCGACCGGTGTGCCTTTGGGCGGCACGACGCGATGGGTCCAGAGGATCTCGCTCACGCCCCCTCCTCAGTGCCGAAAGTCGTGAAGCGGCAGCCGGCTGGCCCGCGGCCCAGCTCGGTCCTGCCCGGAGGGCGCCGCCACAGACCCTCCAGGGCAACGACGTCGAGCTTGCCGGCCGCCGAGCGGGGGATGGCGTCCAGGACCACGACATCCCTGGGTACACGGTGGGGCTGCAACCGGCCGAGCAGCGCCGTCTCGATCTCCGACTTCAGGCCACCCGTAAGCGACCCCACCAACTCGACGAACAGGATCGGGCGCCGGCCGCGAACCGGGCAGGCTACCGGGATGCAGCCGGCGCCGGCGACAAGCGGCGAGGACAGGGCGGCGTCCTCGATCTCGCTCGGCGAAACGTGGCGGCCGTGGCACTTGAACAGTCGGTCGCGGCGGCCCTCGACCACGAGCCGGCCGTCGGCGGTGAGAGACCCGAGGTCACCGGTCCGCAGCCAGCCGCCACGTGGCAGCGCTTCGTCGCCGTGCAAGTAGCCGAGCATGACGTTGGGACCGCGCACCCAGACCTCGCCCGACTCGCCGCACTCGACCCGCAGGCCGTCGCGATCGCGGATGCTCACGTCCTGGCCTTCGAGCGGGCGGCCGGCGCCAACCTCCGGGAAGTACGGATCCCGATCGTCGATCATGGTCACGCGAATCGCCTCGGTGAGGCCGTAGCCCTTGTGCAGGCGGGCGGCCGGGAAGAGCTCGCGGGCGGTTTCCAGGTGACGGGTGCGAATCGGGGCGCCCGCCAGCTGTAGGTGCGTTACCGAAGCCGCCGGAGCCAGGCCACGGCGCTCCTTTTCGATCGCCAGCGCCCCGAGGACGTCGGGGAAGAGCGCCGCGAAGGTCGCCCCCGACTCCAGGATGTCGCGGTAGGCCCTGCCCAGCCCCAGGCGCGTGGCCAGGACCAGCGCGCGGCCGCCAGCGAGGACCGTGGGCAGAAACTGGGTGTTGAGTCCCATGGTGTGGTGGAGCGGCAGGGTGACGGCGGTCTGCGTGTCGGCGTCCAGACGCAGGCGCTCGATCAACAGGCCGGCGACGTAGAGCAAGCCCGCGGACGGCAGGATCACCCCCTTCGGCTCTCCGCCGGAGCCGGACGTGTAGAGCACCAGGCCGGCGGCCTCCTGGGCCAAAGGTGGCTCCTTCGGCGCTCGGCCCGACCGGCTCTCGACCACCTGCCCGTACCGATCGAGACCGACGATCGGCCCATGGATCTCGGGGTACTCCGCAGCGTCTTCCGAGCACACCAGGCCGTGCAGGAAGTCGAGCCGTGGAGGGCTCGGGGCCCAGGCGTCGAGCATCACCGGTACCCGGCCGCTGGCCATGACGGTGAGAACCGCCGCGGCCTGGGCCGCGGACGGTGGCAGCCGCACGCCGACGTATCCGCCCTCGGGGATCCTGCAGGCCGCCGCCTCCAGCCAGCGCGTTTGCGCCCGTTCCAGGTCGGCGCCGGTGAGGGCGACCTTCTTGTCGGCCACCAGCACCCGCTCCGCGTGGCGCGCGAAGACCTCGCTCAGCCGCTCGCGCAGCAGATCGCGGTGTCTCGAGTCCGTGGTCATGGGTCACGCTTGGAGGTGGAGCGCAGACGCTATCAATCCACCGGGAGCAGGGCAAACCGAGCGCCTCCGGCGTGATGCCTGGTTGGGGTATGGTTGTGTTCTTGCGCAACCTGCTCCTCCCCGTCCTGCTCCTCGCCGTTCTGCCGGCACTCTACCTGTGCCATCGTCGGGGCTGGCTGGAGCGCCCCCTCGTCCGCTGGCTGGCCGGCATCGCCGTACTCGCCGCGACGGTCTGGAGCCTGCCCTGGCAGGGCGTCGAGTTTCTGTACGTCAAACGCATCAACCTGCTGATCGCGGCGGCCGCCGCCTTGCTGCTGGTACTGCGCCATTACCGGGTGCCGTGGACTCTGAGCCCCGTACGGCGCCTGGTGGCGCTGGGCTGTCTGGCGGGCCTGGCGGTGGTCAACTATTGCAACTACTTCGCCTTCCATGGCCACGGCGACCGGGTGTTCGTGCACCTGCACGACGTCGCCCACTACTACCTGGGCTCGAAGTACTACCAGGAGCTGGGCTACACCGACCTCTACACCGCCATGCTGCGCGCGGAGGCCGAGCTCTACGACGATCGTTTCAAGGCCATCGAAGCGCGCGACCTCGAGACCTATGAACGCGTCCACATCCGCACCCTCCTGCAGAAGAGCGAGCGGGTCAAAGCAGCCTTCACCGACGAGCGCTGGGAAGACTTCAAAACGGACGTGGCGTACTTCCGTCAGAGCCTCGACCAGCACTACGGCAAGGTGCTGCTCGATCACGGCTTCAACCCGACGCCGGTGTGGGCGCTGCTCGGCGGCGCGCTGGCAGGCCGCGTGCCGGCGGGCTCGGAGCGCGACATCCTGCTGCTCACCCTGCTCGACCCGCTGCTCCTGCTGCTGGCCTTCGGCTTCGTCGCCCGTACCTTTGGGCTCGAGACCATGCTGCTGTCGGTGATCCACTTCTGCGTGGTGTTCGGCGCCACCTTCGGCTGGACGGGCGGCGCCTTCCTGCGCTACCTGTGGTTCTTCGGCCTGGTGGCCGGCCTGTGCTGCCTGCACCGGAAGCGTTTCGCCGCGGCCGGCGCCCTGCTCGCCCTGGCCACGGCGCTGCGGGTGTTCCCGCTGTTCTTCCTGCTGCCGCTCCTGTTCCACGCCGCGGCGGGTGCTTGGCGCAGGCGTTCGGTACCGCGTCGCTACCGGGCGCTCTTCGCCTCCGCCGCCGTCACCGGCGCGCTGCTCTTCGCCGTCACCGGCCTGCTGCCGCGCGGCTACGGCCACTGGGAAGAGTTTCACGCCAACATGTCTCGCCACCTGGTCAACATCTCGCCCAACGTCGTCGGGCTGACCGAGGCCCTGGCCTTCCAGCCGGGGACCGGGGAGGTGACGGCGGAGGAGCTCGCCGACCTGCGGCGAAGGCGTCAGCGGATCCACTACCTCCAGCTCGCCGTCGTCTTCGCGCCGCTGCTGCTGCTCGTGGCCGTGGTCAGCCGCCGACGCACCAGCCGCGGAGATCTCGGGCTCGCCGTGCTCGCCCTGCCACTGCTCTACGCCGGCCTCAGCCTGGCGGCCTACTACTACGCCTTCCTGATCGTGCTGATCCTGGCCTACCGGCGGACGCCGCGCCTGCTGGCTCTGGTATTCGCCGCCGAGGCGGTTGCGTACGTACTGATGCTGTTCGAGGACCGCGAGGCCCTGCTCTTCGTCTACCGCGGGCTGGCCCTGGCCTGGCTCTATCTGCTGTTGCTGCTCGACCGATCTGCCACCGAATCCTCGGACAAATCTGCTAGCGTTTTGCCATGACCTTCCGACGCTTGGCGCCCGTCCTGCTGGCGCTCCTGATCTGCGCCTGCGGCGGCGACTCCCGCGACGGCGGCCGCGTGCTGGTGCTCGGCCTCGACGGCATGGACCCTGCGACCGTCGACCTGCTGATGTCCGAGGGCAAGATGCCGAACTTCGCGCGCCTGCGGCAAGAGGGGGCCTACGGTCGCCTGCGCAGCCAGAAGCCGCTGCTGTCGCCGATCATCTGGACCACCATCGCCACCGGCAAGGGGCCCGAAGAGCACGGCATCGGCCACTTCGTGGCGACCGCCTCGGACACCGGCGAGAAGATCCCCGCCAGCTCCCAGCTGCGCCGGGTCGAGGCACTGTGGAACATCGCGTCGGAAGCGGGCAGAACGGTGGCGTCGGTCGGCTGGTGGGCCACCTGGCCACCCGAGCAGATCAACGGCGCGGTGGTCTCCGATCACACCGCCTACCACTTCTTGTTCGAAGACGGCTTCACAGGAGGAGCGGAAAGCGGCGAGGACAAGACCTGGCCGCCGGAGCTCGCTCAGCGCATCGCGCCGCTGCTGCGCCGCCCCGGCGACCTGAGCGCCGAGGAGCTCGCGACCTTCGTCGACGTCGGCCCCGAGGATCTCCAGAAGGAGTTCGACTTCACCGACGATCTCGCCCACTTCCGCTGGGCGCTGGCCACCGCGCAGAGCTACCGCGACGTCGGCCTGGCGCTGTGGCGCGAGGACGAGCCCGACCTGGCGCTGGTCTACATCGAGGGCACCGACTCGACCTCCCACCTCTTCGGCCACCTGTTCCGCGCCGAGGGACTGGCTGGCGAGCTGGCCGAGCAGCAGCGGAAGTACGGCCGCGCGGTGGAAGAGATCTATCTCTTCGCCGACCGCCTGCTCGGCGAGTACATGGCTCAGGTGGACGAGCGCACCACCCTGGTGGTGCTCTCCGATCACGGCTTCGAGCTCGGCAAGCTTCACGACGACCCGTCCCGCACCCGCGACCTGCGCCGGGTCAGCGAGCGCTTCCACCGCATCGACGGCATCCTCTACCTCTACGGCAACCGGGTGAAGGCCAACGCCAGGATCGACCGCGCGTCGATCCTCGACGTCGCGCCCACGGTCCTGGCGCTGCTCGGCATCCCGCCGGCGCGCGACATGCCAGGGCGGGTGCTGAGCGAGGCCTTCGACACCGAGATCAGCGGAGAACGCGTGGCGAGCTACGAGGCAAGCGGCGCCGGCCCCACGGACTCCGCGACGGCGACGGACGACCCGGTGCGCCAGGCCCAGCTCGAGCACCTGAAGAGCCTCGGCTACCTGGGCGACGCGGGCGATGCCGAAAGCCAGGCCGAAAGCACGGTCACCGCCTCCGTCGAAGCCGAACGGAATCTTGCGGCGATCGAGTTCGAGAACGGACAGTATGCCCGGGCGGCCGAGGTCTACCGGCGGCTGATCGAGGCCCAGCCCGACGACCCCTCGCTGCGCGCCAGCCTGGCCGGCACACTGGGCGCCCTCCAGCGCTACGACGAGGCCCTGGTGCAGCTCAACCGGGCGATCGAGATCGAGCCGCTCAACGTCGAGGCATACCACAACCGGGCGGTGATCTTCGAGCGCCGGGGCGAGCCCGAAAAGGCGGTGGCCGACTACCGCACGGCGGTGCGCTACCAGCCGCAATACGAGCCCTCGCAGCGCGCCCTGCTGCGCCTCACCGGCAGCGCCGACGTGCGCGCGCCCAGTAGCGAAGCCGAGGCGCGGGCCTCGCAGCTCGTGCAGCGGGCGAGCCAGGAGGCACGCAAGGCCAATTACAGCGAGGCCATGCGCCTGCTCGACGAGGCCGAGCGCGCGGCGCCGAAGTACGTGCTCACCTACCAGTACCGGTCCAACGTCGCCTACCTGATGGGCGACGTCGCCACAGGCATCGCGGCGCTCGAACGGGCGCTCGAGCTCGAGCCCGACAACGCGCTCTACAAGGCCAACCTGGAGCGGCTCCGGGCGCAGGCGGGCGACGGTTGAGCAAGGGTGCCATGCGGGAGCTCCGTCGCGTCGTTATACTCCTGGTATGAAGACTGCGATCTCCGTCCCAGACCACGTCTTCGAGGACGCCGACCGGCTCGCTGAGCGGCTCGACAAAGCCTCTGCACGCTCAGCCTCGAAGCCGAGCACGCCGCCCTCGAGCTGGCGGGCGACCGTGCCCATCCGGTGGTGACGGCCGAGCTGTGCATCTACCAGGCGTCGCTCGAGCTCGAGCGCGACAACTACCACCTCGCCGACGAGCTGGCCGGCCGCGGTTTCGGCATCCTCGACCAGGTGGTCGAGCGCGTGCTGAAGGAACTACCGGACGACGGCCAGGATACACCATAGGAGGATTTCATGAGCAGAAAGAAAGGTGAACCGCGGCCCGGCGCCGGCGCCGGAAGTCGTCGAGACGCTAGACCGCGCTGCCGTCGCCGCGCCAAGGCGCACGCGCATCAAGGCCGACGGCAGCGTCCGTGTCGAGCCCGTCGACGAAGGCTTCACCGGCGCCCTCGCCCTCCTCTTCCGGATCGTCGCCCTGGCCCACCGCGACGACCGCTGGCGTCGCCTCAAGTTGTGCGCCCGCGAAGGATGCGGCACCGCCTTCTACGTCTCGTCAGCATCTGGAGGCCAACGGTGATGACGAGACCACCTCCCGTCAGCACCTCACGAGCAGAGGGCCGGCGAGATGGCTCGCCGGCCTTCTCGTGCCCTGCCCAGATCGGTCACGAAGCTGCCTTGCATCCGCCAGGTCCTGCTGGCAAAATGCATGCATGGCCGTACAGATCACTGTCCGCAACGTTCCCGACCGAGTCCGCGACGCCCTCGCCAGCAAGGCCCGTCACGAGCGAAAGTCGATGCAAGAGTACCTGCTGGAGGAATTCGAGCGCCTCGCCGAACGGCCGAGCCCCGCTCAATGGCTCGCGCGGGTGCGGCGGCGCAAGGCCGAGACGAGGACCCGGTTGCGACCGTCTGAGATCTTGACCCACCGGGACGCCGATCGCCGGTGACCGTGGTCGTCGACGCCTCGGTCCTGGTCGCCGCCGCGGTGGATTCGGGGCTCGAAGGAGAGTGGGCGGAAGGGCTCGTCGCCACCGAGGGGTTGTCAGCTCCGGCGCTGGTCCAGGTCGAAGCGACGAACATCCTCCGTCGGCTCGAGCTCGCCGGCGAGGTCGAAGCCGCGGTGGCGACGGCCGCCCAGCGCGATCTGATGCAGCTCGACCTGGTCCTCTTCCCCTTCGAGCCGTTCGCCGGGCGCGTGTGGGAGCTCAGAGCCAACCTGACGAGCTACGACGCCTGGTACGTCGCGCTGGCGGAGGCACTCGATGCGCCGCTCGCGACGCTGGATCGCAGGCTGACCCGCGCTTCGGGACCCGGATGCCGGTTTCTGCTTCCGAGCTGAGCGTCGGCGTTCGAGAATTCCGGGCCGACCGAGGTGGCTGGCACCTAGACGGCCTCCAGAACCCCCGATTCCCGCTGTGCTAGGCTCCTTTGCGTGAAGGAAATCGAGCGCCAGATCCGCGACGCCGTGGCCGACATCCCCGGAATCGCGGCGCTGCTCCTCTTCGGCTCGCGAGCCCGGGGGCGAGCGCGCCCCGACAGCGATCTCGACGTCGCCGTCCTGTCGGACGAGACCTCGCGTGAGGAAGCTGACGGCTCCTCGGAGCGCTCCGGTCTCCACGGCGATCTGCGGATTCGCGTCGCGGCGGCGCTCGCCCACCTCTCGCCCGCGCCCTGGAACCGCGTCGACGTCGTGCTGCTCGAACAGGCGCCCGACACACTGCGCCAGCGCGTCATGGAGCACGGGCGCATGATCCTGTGCCGCGATCCCGATCGCTGGAAGGCCCTGCGGGTGAGGACGATGAAAGAGTACGGCGACCGGGAGTGGGCCCGCAGAATGTATCGCCAGGGTCTGCGTCGCAGGATCCGAGAAGGGAGGTTCGGCCATGGTCGATCAGCACGTGATCGAAAGCCGTTTGAGCGTGCTCGAGGGCTATCGGGCGAGGCTCCACGCGTTTCGTGACGTGAGCCGCGAGGAGTTCGTCGCCGACGAAGACTCGCATCTTCTCGCCGAGCGGCTCCTCCACCTGTCTTGCGAGTGCATGCTCGACCTCGCGCAGCACATGATCTCCGACCTCGGCTGGCGCCAACCCGGGGACTACAAGGACACCATGCAGGTGCTCCACGAGGAGGGTCTCCTCGAGGAAGAGCTGACGGCCCGGCTCAAGGAGTGGATGGGATTCCGTAACGTCCTGGTGCACCTGTACCTGACCATCGATCACGCGAAGTGTTGGGCGACCATCCAGAACGACCTCGGCGATCTGGATGCCTTCGCCGCGCGGATGGGGCACTTCCTCGAAGACTGACCGCCGTTCAAGAGCGCGGCGATCGACGAACTGAAACAGCGGACGTTCGATCGGCCAGAGCACCGGACCGGTGGGCCAGCTCTGATCAGAGCGAGGCGACGGCAAGAGCTTTCTGCGAATACCTCGCATCCGTCTCTGCGTCTTCCCGAGTCCAGGGAGCCGGGTGACGGTGATGGCCAGGAAAGTCGATCTTGACGTTCCGCATGGCCTCGGGCGGCGGTCACTGATCCGCGGAGCATCTCGGACGATCCGTATGGCGTCCGGACAAACAATAGGAGCCTTCGAATATCGACGAATCGCCATTTCGACACTGGCGTATGGCCGCCCGTTTCGCCGCCTGCGGATGACGACAAATCGGTTGCCCTCCGGTCCTCTTTTGGGCAAGACTCTAAGCAAGATCTCTCAACCCGTGGTGGCCGCGAGGGGAAGTGCAGGAGGAGTCGGAGGGCTTCCGGGGGCGGCACCGAAATCGAGGAGAAACCTGCCATGTCGATGCCGTCGTCCGTCCGTTCCGGCCGTCTCTGTCTTCTGCTGACCTTCGCCCTGCTGCTGCCGGCCGCGGCCGCCGGCGCCCAGGACGACGATGAATTTCCCGTGGCCACCAAGGCCGGACCGCTGGCGTTCGCCGGCGACGGCCCGTGGGTGGCGCGGGTGGCCTTCGACTCGCCCGAGCAGGTGCGCTCGCTGGCCGAATGGGCCGACATCTGGGAAGTCGAGGAGAAGGGGGGCTACGTGCTCGTGCAGGTCGAGCGCGCTGACCTCGACCGGCTCGTCTCCGAGGGCTTCCGCGTACAGCTCGACGTGCGCCACAGCGACCGGCTCAAGAGCATCGGCCAGTCGCTACCCTTCCAGAAGGCCGGCATCCCCGGCTTCCCCTGCTACCGCACCGTGGAGGAGACCTTCGCCCAGGGCGCGCAGTGGGCCGCCGACCATCCGACTCTCGCCACCTGGACCGACGTCGGCGACTCATGGGAGAAGACCGACAACCCGGCGAACGGCTGGGACATCTACGTGCTGAAGCTCACCAATTCGGCGATTCCCGGCCCCAAGCCGATCCTGTTCGCCAACTGCTCGATCCACGCCCGCGAGTACACCACCGCGCCGCTGTGCATGGCCTTCGCCGAGCAGCTGATCGACGGCTACGGCACGGATGCCGACGCCACCTGGATCCTCGACCACCATGAAGTGCACCTGATGCCGATCACCAACCCCGACGGCCGCAAGATGGCCGAGACCGGGCTCTCCTGGCGCAAGAACACCAACAACAACTTCTGTTCCAATTCCAACAACCGCGGCATCGACCTGAACCGCAACTTCGACTTCCAGTGGGGCTGCTGCGGCGGCTCCTCGGGCAGCGAATGCTCCTCGACCTTCCGCGGCCCGGCGCCCGGCTCGGAGCCCGAGATCCAGACGCTGCAGGGCTACGTGCAGTCGATCTTCCCCGACCAGCGGGTCGACGACCTGGTGACCCCGGCGCCTTCCGACGCCACCGGCATCGCCATCGACATCCACGCCTCGGGCGAGCTGGTGCTGTGGCCCTGGGGCTTCACCGCCGACGTGCCGCCCAACGGCATCGCGCTCCAGACCCTGGGCCGCAAGATGGCCTTCTACAACGGCCACGAGCCCAAGCAGGGCATCGGCCTCTACCCCACAGACGGCACCTCCGACGACTTCTACTACGGCACCCTGGGCATCGCCGGCTACGTGTTCGAGCTCGGCACCCAGTTCTTCGAGAGCTGCTCGTACTTCGAGAATTCGATCCTGCCCGGCAACCTGCCGTCGCTCCTCTACGCCGCCAAGGTGCCGCGCACCCCGTACCTGACGCCCGCCGGCCCCGAGGCCTACGACGTGACGGGACCGACCCTGCCGGCCACCCCCGGTGACATGGTGACGGTGACCGCGACGCTCGACGACACCCGCTACTCCACCCAGCTCGGCACCGAGCCCAGCCAGACCATCGCCTCGGCCGAGACCTACGTCGACCTGGCGCCCTGGGAGACCGGCGCCACCGCCCAGGCCATGGTCGCCTCCGACGGCACCTTCGACTCCTCCGCCGAGGGCGTGGAGGCGTCGATCGACACCACCGGTCTGGCCCCCGGCCGCCACATCGTCTACGTGCGCGGCACCGACGCCGCCGGCAACGTGGGCGCGGTCTCGGCCGTGTTCGTGGACCTGCTCGACCCGACCTCGGCGCCTCAGGTCCAGGGCACGGTGCGCTCGGCGTTCAGCCTGGCGCCGCTGGCCGCCACGGTCACCATCGGCCCGTTCACCACCGCTACCGATCCGGGCACCGGCTTCTACTCGCTGCAGGTGCCGGCCGGTACCTACGACGTCTCCGCCGATGCCGTGGGCCACGTGTCCCAGACCGTGACCGACATCGTGGCGGACGACTTCGACACCATCACCCAGAACTTCGACCTGATCGACCTGGCGGACTGCGACAGCGTCGACTTCGAGAGCGGCGCCGCGGGTTGGACCAACGACCCGGCGTCGACCTGCTCGACCGGCACCTTCGTGGTCGGCACCCCGACCGAGATCGTCAACGGCGGCGTCACCACCCAGCTCGGCGGCGACCACACCACTGGCTCTGGCAACGCCTTCTACTCGGCGGTCAACACCGGCGACGGCACCAACGACATCGACAGCGGCGAGTGCATCGTGACGTCGCCCTCGTACACGCTCGATGCCGAGTCGAGTCTGTCGATCTGGTATTTCCACGGCCAGCGCGACGCCGGCGACGATCCCTCGGGCGACTTCTTCTTCCTCGAGATGTCGACCGACGGTGGCTCGGGCTGGACGGTTCTGCAATCCTACGGCGACGAGACGGTCAACGCCGCCTGGACGGAAGCCACGGCCACCGCGCCGGCCGGCACGGTGCAGTTCCGGGTGCGGGCGTCGGACGGCTCGAGCGCCGGCGACCTGGTGGAAGCCGGGGTCGACGACCTGCTGATCTGCCCCACCGCGCCTGCCTGCACGGACGACGTGGACTGCGACGACGGCGTGTACTGCAACGGCACCGAGACCTGCGACGCCGGCAGCTGCTCGGCGGGGACGCCGGTGGACTGCGACGACGGCGTGTCCTGCACCGCGGACTCGTGCGACGAAGGCTCGCAATCCTGCGTCAACACCGCCGACGACGGGGCCTGCGACGACGGCTTGTACTGCACCGGCGCCGAGACCTGCGACTCAGGTCTCGACTGCCAGCCCGGCACCCCGGTGGTGTGCGACGACGGCATCGCCTGCACCGTCGACTCCTGCGACGACGTCGCCGACGCCTGCGCCTTCGCGCCCGACGACGCCGCCTGTCAGGACGGAGTCTTCTGCGACGGCGCCGAGGTCTGCAACCCGGCCACCGGCTGCGAGGAGGGCGGCGATCCCTGCCCGGGCCTGCAGTGTGACGAGGACGGCGACTTCTGCGTCGAATGTACGGTGGACGCGGACTGCGACGACGGCCTCTACTGCTCGGGCGTCGAGACCTGCAACGGCGGCGTCTGCCAGGCGGGCACGCCGGTGGCCTGCGACGACGGCGTCTCCTGCACCGTCGACGCCTGCGACGAGGGTACTGACTCTTGCACCGCCACGCCCAGCGACGCGCTGTGCGATGACGGGGCGTACTGCACCGGCACCGAGACCTGCGACGCGGTCAACGACTGCCAGGACGGCGTGGACATCGTGTGCGACGACGGCATCGCCTGCACCGTCGACTCCTGCGACGACGTCGCTGACGCCTGCGCCTTCGCGCCCGACAACGCCGCCTGCCAGGACGGCGTCTTCTGCGACGGCGCCGAGGTCTGCAACCCCGGCGTCGGCTGCGAGGAGGGCTCAGGTCCCTGCCCGGGCGAGCTCTGCGACGAGGGCGGCGACGTCTGCGTCGAGTGCCTGGTGGACGCCGACTGTGACGACGGCCTGTTCTGCAACGGTGTCGAGACCTGCGGCGGCGGCGCCTGCCAGGCCGGCAGCGACCCGTGCCCGGGCCAGGGTTGCGACGAGGGGGCGGACGTCTGCACCGCGTCGAACCCGACGCTGTGGATGTCGTTCCGCTCCAACACCGCGGTGCCGGGCGTCGGCACCGTGGCCGACGACGACATCGTCTCCTACGACGAGGTCACCGGGCTTTGGCAGAAGGAGCTCGACGGCTCCGACGTCGGCCTGAGCGGCCTCGAGATCAGCGCCCTGGCGATCCTGCCGGACGGCGATCTGCTGCTCTCCTTCACC
>JAAELT010000523.1 GCA_024226315.1 bacterium
CAGGACTTCCAGCACCGGCAGGACATCGCTAGCGCTTACGAGTGAACGAGCCCTCGCCGCCGTCCTGGCGCATGGCCAGCGCATTCCGGTCACCGCTACCCCCGAATTCATGGCTCTACGGGCCGTTCAAGCGCGGCAACTCGCTCCGCCAGGCGCTCGATCTCGGCGCCTAAATCTCGGGGTTGATCGACGCAGACAGCCTCAGCAGGACCAATGGAACCTGCCCGCTCGATCGCGTCGAGTCGTTCGACCAAACGCCCTACACCCAGCTCGAGACGCTTCTCGAGCACCACCATCCGCCGCTCGGCGAGGTCCTCGACAACTCGCGCAAGGCAATCAAGCTGGCCGTCGAGCTCGCCGATCCGCCGGACGGTGGTGCCGACCTGGCCGGCCTGGTCCAGCGCATCCTGCAGGTCGTGAAGGTCGAGGCCGAGTGCCTCCAGGTATCGGGTCAAGAGACGCATCGTCGGCACCTTTCGGCGCGTTTCCCAATGCGACAGCGTCCGGGAGTCTGGTGCCCCTTCGATCTTGCTGATCGCAGTTTGCGTCAGGCGCTTGCGCGTCCGGATCAGCCGCAGTGCATCGGCGAGCCTCTCGCGGAAGGCCGCATCGTCGGCGATCTTCCGCCTTCTGCTCGTGGCTCGAGGAGAAGCGGACGCTTTAACCGATCCAGCGGCGCCTGCATCCCTGGGC
>JAAELT010000524.1 GCA_024226315.1 bacterium
CCCCCTGGCGGTCGCCGAGCACCGTCGCCCGGTTGGCGGCGAAACAGCGCTCGAACGTGGGGCGCATGGCGGTCGCCAGGTCGACCAGCAGGGCGCGCAGCCGGGCCAGGTCCAGACCTTCCGACGCCAGGAGATCGTCGAGCGGCGTCGCGCCCCACTCCGCCGCCAGCTCCGTTTGCAGGGCGTGATGCCGGGCCCAGCCGCGATCGACGTCCGGGTGTCCCGCTGCGACCCGCGACAGGATCTCGCTGCGCTTCCGCGGGTCGTCTTCCCGAGACAGATACCGGGGGCGGGAGTAGGGTGCCACCGCCTGGCCTTCGAGCTGGAAGTCCTCGAAGGTGTAGTGCCGGTCGGCCAGCTCCTGGAGCTCGAGCTCGACAGGATTGAGACGAGCCTCCCGGACGAGGTTGCCGAGCAGACTGCGGGCCGCTGGGTCGTCGCGGCAGGCCGGGGCGATGGCCTCGGCCTGCGAAGCGACGGCCGAGGCAAGCTCTGCGATCTCCGCGGAATCCACCACCAGCCCCACGCGGTGGCGGAACAGCGCGCCCATCCACTTCGCCCTTCGGTGTTCGAGCTCGGCCCACTGGCGATCGGACTCCATCTCCGAGATCTTATAGGCTGGCCTGCGGATGTTGCAGGCACCGCGCAAACTCCGACAGCGAGACGCCCTCGGCGTGCTGACGAGGCGCCGGCCACGGTCGAGGTCATCTCCGTCAGCGCGGATGCTTCCCGACGGCTGGCTGATCTACGACGGCTGAGCAGGGCAGCAAGCGGAGCTGTTCGACTGATCTGAGACGGCGGAAGGTGTTGGTCGGTCAGCTGGGATCGCGAACCGCAGCAGGACGTTCGTGTCGACCAGGTAGGCCACAGGCTACTTCAGGGGTGATCGCCGTAGATTCCGGCGCGAGATACCGCGTCGTCTGGTAGAGCAGGAGCGTCACGGAGATCTTCAGCGAGCTCTTCGAGGAGGGCTCGGCGTACCCCAGTTGGCGGAGGTAGAACTCCGGTGGATGTCCAGGGGCTCCTGTCGAGGACTGGCGGTACCATCCAGTCACCAGGCAGAGCTCGTAAAGGTGGACCTCTTCGGGAGTGACTGCTTGGCCATTGGACGCCGCATACGCATCCAATAGGCGGGCCAGGCCGTTGTCGATCCTGAAGGGGCGACGGTGACCACGGGTGACGATCGCGAAATCGTAGGCCGGATCACCGAGACACGCCCGTTCGAAGTCGATCAGCCCCGGCGGTTCGTCGTCGAGCGAGAGCAGGATGTTCTGACCGAGAAGATCCCCATGCAGAAGGACCGAGGGAGTCTGTGGCGGCAGATGCTCGGCCGCCCAGGAGCCAACATCCCGGACGAGGGGGTCGTCGAGGCCCTCGAACACCTCCAACTCTGCCTCGGCATGGTGGCGGCGGGTCGGATGTCCTCTGAGGCCGTCGAATAGGTCGGTGTCGACGGCGTGAACGGCAGCTGCCACTTCGGCCACCAATTGCCACGGAATCACGCGGCCCTGTCGGCCAACGCGAAGGTCGAGCGGAAAACCCGGGCTTCGGGGTGCCAGCCACCTTGGTCAGGTCGACCCGATCGAGGTCCGCCTCCTCGTCGCCGCTCCAAGAGCGGGACTCCATACCTGCGCGGCAGGCGTACTCCCATTCCTCCTCGGTCGGAAGACGCGCTCCCTCCGCCCAGTCAAATTGAGCCGCGAGCCATTCACAGAACGCAATCGCTTGGCCCCAGGTGAGCCTGTGACGTCGTTACCGGTCGACTTCTTGGTGATGATGCCCCCCTGTGTCAAGGTAGTTGTCGCCTCATCTGAGACGTTGATCCAGGGGGCAGGA
>JAAELT010000525.1 GCA_024226315.1 bacterium
GCTGGGTATCGAGAGAACTGCACTCAAACGGATCGGTGTGTCTGCCCGCAGCCCTGATTTCGCAATATCTTCAGATATCGAAGCTCGACCTCGCAGCGGGCCCGCCCGCCGATTCGACGGCGTGGAATCGGCCCGTCAGCGAACTGCGAATCGCTGGATCGGGGGCGCTTCGCTGTTGCCGGACGGCCTCCGCCCGAGGTGGCTGGAACCTATTTAGGAACCTATTTACGTACGAATGTGGCTGAATTAGAGATCTAAAGAGAGAAAGTTCCTCACCTTTTCTCAGGAGGCTCGCCGCCCGAGTCCTTCGCGCCAATGTCGTGTCTCGACCCCAACTCTGGGCCTTGAAAGCTATCGTGCCTCTTGACATCAGAGATGTGCTTCGCCGCTGCCTCAGGTATCACTCGGGCGACTACTTCTTCCGTCAATCCGTCACGCTGACGCCCGAAGCTCAGGAGAGTACGAGTAACTGACGACCTTGCCTTGCCTTCGAGATCCGAGAACAAGGTTGAATGATTGACTCCCATAAGATCCAAGTCCGGAATTGCGACCCGAGCTTCGGATGAGGGAATTGTAATCATTCTCAGCGCACCACCGGCATCATCGAAGGCGGTGACGTATTCCACCAGATTCCGCTGTGGAGTTCTAGAGAGAGTAAACCAGCCAGCCTGCTTGCGTAGCCTCTCATTGTCCCACGATGCCGGAGCAAGGAGTTGGACCCCCCGTTTCCTCGACCAAATGTAGCTGCTTGGGTCCAGTACCCAGATAGCAACGGTTTTGCCCATGCGTTTGCCAAACATTGAGTCCTGGAAATGGCCTTGAAACGCGAAGAAGGCTGCGACGTATGGACTTTCCGTCCAGTCTAGTAATCGCGTAGGCAGTCCGTAGTGCTGCGCTAACGCAAGCGTTGCGGCCTCATCATCGAGCAGGTCGCGAAGTTCGGGCTCTGATTCGCATTCTTTCTTGAAGTTTTCTAGTAGGTCGTCCTCCAACTGATCTCGCTCTCCGCCTTCGAAATCAACGAACACTCGATCAAATGATGGAGCTAGCTGCCAGTCAGAGCTGCCATGTCCTCGGAAGAGAAACTTCTTCCGTGTTGCAGGCTGACCGTCATAGAGCTCGCTGGAAAGCAGCTCCTTGAACTCACTCCAATTGTCACAACCTAGCTCCTTCATCAATTCTCTCCTAGGTTCCGCTCGTTCCGGCAAAGAAACCGTTCATACAAGCTCTGTTTCCGCCAAGTGTGCCCCGAGCTAACCTGACGTCTAACGTCCAACAGTTACATGACCGGCACGCGGTTCCTAGATGTAGACACCGGTGTCTAAGACTCTCGCAGGTGTCTTCGTCGTACCGGTATCGGACACATAGGAGACTCGCTGCAAACCGGACGGCTCCTTGGTGCCCTTCTGCCCCGGCTTGACCGTCTTCACGATGCGCACGCTTGTCCTCCAGAGTGTAGCAGTTCGTGGTCCGCCTTTGCAGGTGTTCACTCCCGGGCGCTCACGCGCGACGGCGGGAAGGTCGAAAGAGAGCCAGGCTGCCGGGCTGGTCATGCATGGTCTACGGAATGAACGCCAATGCCGGTGACCCGCGGTGACCCGCGACTCCGATGACTGACAACCCAGCCGTAGATGGCCATAGAAACGCGGAATGACCTCCAGTGGGGCCTGTCGCTGCCGCGAGACGGCAGGTATGAGCGCCAAGCTCGCGTTTCGCGGCCACGCCCGGCCGGGATGAGCCTCAATCCCGAAACCTCGCGGCCGCGGATAGCGAGACTGGACGCCATCCGGCGGATTCGCGGCCACCGAAGAGTGGAATGAGCGCCAGGACGGCCTTGCTCCACCGCGAGAGCTCGAAGATGACCGCCATCCAGGCTCTGGCCGGGCGCGAGAGTGCGGGAATGACGGCCATTCGGCCTTTTCGCGATCGCGAGAAGCCCGATTGAGCGCCAATCAGGCGAGCACGGACGCGAGAGGCCCGGCTGAAGCCAAACTAGCAACATCCATCCTTGAGATGAGATTTGATTTGACAAAGCAAAACAGCACCCGTATAGTATGGCCTCGTAGCCAGCCGCGTGGCTGGCGCTCGCCGGGGTTGCGGGGTAAGGGCCACGATCCCGGTGCTCGGTCCAACCAACCTGTGAGAAACGCCATGAGAAGCAAAGAAGTCTCCCGGCGCCTGGGCTCCATCGCGGAGGTCCGGGCTTCCATTCAAACCCATCGTGACCGCATCGCCAGCCAAGTGGAGGAGCGATACACACCGGCGTCCACCGACGCCGCGGCCGGCTACCCTCAGACGTATTTCGACCACATGGACCACGAGCTGGCCACGGTCGAAACCAGACTGGTCGAGGCCGAGGACGCGCACATTCGTAGGCTCGTGCGCCTCGCCGAGCTGCGGCGACGGAGGGGCGAGGTCGTCAAGAACCTTTACGACAAGCAGGTCGCCGGCCGTGGCGTGCTCGCCGATCTCTACAAGGGCCGCGAGTTCGAGCTGACGGCGGTCGAGGGCTCGACGCCCCAGAAGCCGCAGGCTCTGGCGGAGCAAGTCGATCAGACCGTCAAGCTGCTGCGCGATCCCGGCGTGGAGATACCAGAGCCGGCGGTCGCCGGCATCGCCGTCGAGTTCGAGGCGGTGGCTCTCGATCTCGAGACCAGCCTGAAGCCTCTGCAGGAGGTACGGGGCCTGGTCACGCGAGCGGCCAAGGCAGCCGACGGGACGCGGCAGATCGTCCACGTGGCGATCGAGGCGTACGACAGGGTCTTCCCCTGGGTGGCCCAGAACCTGGAGAGCCTCTTCCGCCTGGTCGGAGAGCGCGAGCTCGCCGACCGGATCCGGACCTCGGCTCGCCGGGTGACGCGCCGCCGGGACGATGACCCGAAGGCGGAGGCACAGGGCGACGAGGCACTCGACGCTGCCGCCGAGGCGATGGCGAACGAGGCGGCTGACGCCGTCGAGCCCGAAGCAGACACGACCGAAGCCGCTCCGGCGGCATAGGCGACGACCATCCGGAGGGCGGCCGGACGGCCGCCCTCCTTCTCTGTCGTCGCCGCGAGCTACAGAGCCACGCCGTGGACCGAGAACAGCGGTGCCACCCTCTTGACCTCCACCGTGCGGAGGCCGGCTTCGCGCAGCAGGGCGGGCGCCCCTTCGCGGACGAAGCCCTTGAAGTAGGCGCTCTCGAACATGCCCACCAGCCAGAGCAGGAGCGCTCCTGGCAGGCGCTGCTTCGGCAGCTCGTAGTCGAGGATCACCAGCCGCTCCCGGGTGACGCGGGCGGCCTCGCGCAGCACCTCGAGACGCACCCGGCGCGGCATGTCGTGCAGGCCGAACGACACGGTGGCCAGATCGAAGCTCGAGTCCGGGAACGCCAGATCGCGGGCATCCATGACCTCGAAACGGACCGGCAGGTCGCCGGCCTTCTTGCGGGCCTTGGCGAGCATCGCCGGCGTGACGTCGATGCCGGTGACCTCTGCCCCCTGCCGGGCGCAGCGCAGGGCGATCTCGCCGGTCCCGGTGCAGATGTCGAGGATCGAGCGCCCCGCGCGGGGCTCGATCACGCGCACGGCGGCGCGATAGGCCGGCGCGATCGAGCGCGCGAAGAGATCGTAGACCCCCACCCACCTGCCGAAGAAACGGTGGGTGTAGGCGATGTAAGGGTCAGTTGTCATCGGCGGCTACGGGCTGGGCCATGCGGGAGAGGCGCGCAGAGCGACCGGGAGAAACAGCGCCAGGGCCTGCCTCATGATCCTATCCCGTCCATGACCGGCCAGACGGCAGCCGGCCGCCATACCGCGACCGCCGACAGGATCTGCGGCAGCACCAGGACCGAGAACACGAACGCCGACGCCACGCCCAGGGAGAGGGTGATGGCGAAGGACGCCAGGCCGCGGTGCGGGGTGAAGGCCAGGGTGCCGAAGGCCGCCAGGGTGGTCATCGAGGTCAGGAAGACGCTGCGGCCGGTGCCGGCGAGGGTGCGCGCCAGGTCCCCGCGCTCGGCGAGGAAGCGGTGCACCACGTGGACGCCGTCGTCCACCGCGATGCCCAGGACCACCGGCAGCGCCATGACGTTCAAGGGGTTGAAGGAGATGCCGAAAAGGCGCATCAGCGCGTGCATCGAAGCCACGGCCAGGACGGTCGGCAGGATCGCCAGCAGGGTCGGCACCAGGCGGCGGAAGTCGAACCAGACCCAGAAACACAACAGCAACGCTCCGAGGACGGCGGTGATCCGCAACGCCCGCTTGGACCGCTCGATCATGAAGTGGCCGAGAATGGGCATGCCCGTCACCTCGCCGTCGATCGAGCGCATGTGGGTGACGAACTCCTCCTGCCGCTCGCCCTGCCACACGTCGGCGCCGGGGTAGGCGTAGACCGCCAGGCGCCCGGCGGGGCTTCTGAGGCTCGCTTCGAGGGCCGGCGGCAGCTCGGGGAGGGCGCCGGCGAGGCCGGGCACCTCGAAGTCGCGCAGCGAGCGGACGGCGGCCACGGTGTCGTCGTCGGCCAGCCGCCAGACCAGGTCCTTCACCACCTCCTCCGACTCCGCCGTGAACACCGCGAACTCGGGCGAGTAGTCCGAGCGCCGCACCATCTCGCGCTCCAGCCGCACCGCCTCGGAATCGCGCGGCTGGAGGTTCAGGTAGTCGGTGTCGAAGCCCGGGCTGCCGGCCAGAAGGCAGAGCAGCGCCGCGGCGGTCAGCAGCCCGGCGGCCCGCCGGCTCTGCAGGGCGCACAGCACCCGGCCGATCCGGCGACGCGCGAGCGGCCGCTCCCGGCGCGCAGGAGCGGCGAACAGCGCCAGGAGCGCCGGCAGCACCGTGACCATCGTCAGCAGACAGACGAGCACGCCCACCCCGGCGATCAATCCCAGCTCCTCGAAGCCCTTGAAGCCCGAGAGCTGCATGGCCAGCAGGACGGACGCCGTGGTCAGAGCGCCGGTGCGCAGGGACGGCGCGAGCGCGGCGATGGCGCTCGGGATGGCTTCCGGTTCCGGACGGCCGGCGGCGACCAGCTCCTCGACCCGGTCGACGATGTGGATGCCGTAGTCGACGCCCAGGCCGAACAGGATCGAGGCGAAGAACGCCGACAGCAGCGTCAGGTGGCCCGGGAAGAAGGCCACCAGCCCGATCGTCGTGCCGACCCCGACGAGCAGCGCGGCGGTCACCATCAGCGGCCGCCGGAAGGCGCCGAAGGCGCTGACGAAGAGGAGCAGGATCAGCCCGGCGGCGACCGCCGACAGCCTCGAGACGTCGCGCTCGATGATCTCGCGGTCGTCGAGCGCGTACTCGGGCATGCCGGTGAGGCCGGCCCGCACGCCGCGCGCTTCGAGGCCGGCGTCGCTCAGCACTTCGCGGACGCCGCGCACGAACGGCGCGATGGTCTCGGCGCTCGAGGTCGGATCGTCCGGCTGGACGAAGATGAAGAACAGGCCGCGGTCGCGGGAGGCCAGGTAGGGATCGATGCCCATGATCTCGAGCGCGCCGGCGTCGTGCGGCAGCTTGTCGATCACGCCGCGCACGCCGGGGGCGTCGAGCAGGCGCTCGCCGATCCGGTCGACCGCCGCGCGCAGCTCGCGGGGGTCGCCGCCCTCGAAGACGATAACCAGGAAGTTGGGCGTGCCGAACTCGGCGGCGAAATCGCGGAAGCTCGCGACCGGCGCCAGCTCGGCGTCGATCAGATCGAGGTTCGAGGTTCTGAGCGTCAGATGAGACGAGGCGTAGGCCAGCGCCAGCAACATGACGGCGCCGGCCGCGGCCAGCACCGGCAACGGCCGCCAGACGCAGAAGGCCGCGACGGCCTCGAGCCGGCGTGTCGTCCGCGTGCTCATGGGCTACCCCCGCCCGCCCGGCGATCCGAGGCCGGCCCGCATGGGCTCTCGCTCCTCCACCTGCCACAGCGGCGGCATGAGCCAGCGCACCTGCCGGTCGTGGGCCGCCCTGGCGAATCTCGGCAAGGCCCAGGACGGCCGGTCGAGCGACAGGACGTAGGTCCCGAAGTGACACGGGACCACGGTCTCCACCCCCAGGACGCGGGCGGCGTCGGCCGCTTCCTCAGGGTTCAGGTGGTAGTACGCCAGCGGGAACCGCGGCGTGTAGGCGCCGATCGGCAGGATCGCGGCCCGCGGGCGGTACTGCTTGCCGATCCGCTCCAGGTGGTCGCCGAAGCCGGTGTCGCCGGCGTAGTACAGCACCGCCTCGGGCGAGGCGATGACGTAGCCCACCGCCAGCCTGCGGCTCTTGAGCGGGTGGAATCGATTGCCGTTGTGGTCGGCGTGGACGGCGATGATCTCGAGCTCGCCCAGGCGCCAGCGCTGGCCGACGGCGAGCGGCACCAGGCGCGTCGCCCGCCACCGGGGGTCCGAGAAATAGCCTTCGCTGCCCGCCGGCAGCACCACCGCGTCGAGCCGCCGGGCGGCCTCGAGGGTGGGCATGTCCAGGTGGTCGTAGTGCGCGTGGCTGATCAGCACCGCGCTCACCGGGCCGAGCGCCGCGAGATCCGCCGGCGTCTCCATGAGCCGCTTCGACACCGTGCAGCGGCGGCTGACGTTGGGGTCGATGAGGATCGTCTCGCCGTGCCAACGCAGGACGAAGCCGGAATGCCCCAGCCACCGAAGCTCCGGCGGCGGGCCGGCGGCGGGGTCCCGCCACAGCTCGGTCGCGGTCGGCCGCTGGCTGGCGGGGATCTCGTCCCAGCCGGTGGCGGCGCGCCAGTCCCTGACCGGGCTCAGCCAGCCGACCCAGACGGCGAGCAGGCCGCCGGCGCCGAGCAGGAGCAACGCGACCAGCCTCGGCAGGCTCGCTCTTCCGGGCAACTTCACCGGTCCTCCACCTCACTCCCCGGAGCGATCGCCGGGGGGATCGTCGAGGCGAGGCGCGGAGCGCTCGACCCGAGGCTGTCGAGGTAGGCCACCAGGTCGTCGCCCCGGGTCTCGCCGTCGGCGAAGAGGTAGCCGTAGGAAGGCATCCTCGAGGCGGGAGAGACCCTCCGCGGCTCGATCAGGTGCAGCCTCTGCCACTTGTGGTCGCGGCGCAGGCCGACGTTGGTCAGGTCGGGACCCTGGCGACGATTGCCGTAGAGAGGCGGCTGGTCGCCGGGGTCGGGTGGGCGATGGGGACCCCAGTACTCGACGTCGTCGGTGCGCGGCCGCACGTACTGCGAGTGGCAATTGATGCAGCCTTCCTGGATGTAGACCCGCCGGCCTCTCGTCACCGTGGAGAGCTCCGGCCCGCCGGCCGCGGAGGTCGCAGCGACCGCAGGCAGGACGGCATAGACGGCGACGCCCGCCGCGCCGCAGGCCAGGGTGACGGCGTGCGCCTTCACCGCGGCGGCCAGCCGCCCGTTCCTGGCCAACGCCCAGCCCGCCACCAGAAGCAGGCCGGTGATCCACAGGAAGGGCCGTGGAATGTGGTGGAGGTTCTGCGCCATGCCGACGCCCAGCGCCGAGCCGAGCCAGCCGGCGACCCCGTAGACGATGCCGGCGCGCCAGCGCCGGGGCACCAGCCCCACCTCGTCCCGCCGGTAGGCCGGGTAGGCCACCAACGCAACGGAATACAGCGAGATGCCGACCGCGTAGATCGGACCGGTCAGTATGAGCAGGCCGGCTTCTCCCAGCAGGTCTTGCGCGCCCAGCACCGTGAACGACACGCTGAACAGGCAGAACGCGGCGATCAGCAGGGACCGGAAGAACCCCCGGTCGATCAACCAACCGGCGGCGACGGCCGCCAGGAAGTGAGTGACGCCGATGGCCAGCTTCTGTGGCGCCGTGCCCCAGGTCGAGCCCTTCAACGCCATCGTCTCCTGGATCACGGCGAAGGCCGCCGAGTCGAGCCAGATCAGCGCCAGGAAGGAGAGGATCAGGCTGACGAATCCGAGGCCCTGGTAGTCCCGCTGCGTCAGCGCTCGCGTCGGGACGACCGGCGATGACGGCGCCGATCCAGAGGAGGGGATCAGGACGGCGGCGAGGCCGGCCAGGCACGCCAGGGCGGCGACCGCGCCGCGCAGCGCCGCCGTGCCTTCGAAGATCGGCGGCACGTTGCAGACGAGATATGCGAGGCCGGTGCCCAGGCCGACCGCCAGACCGTACCACCGGCCACGCACGAGATCGCGCAGACCGGTGGCCAGGGCCACCGTCAGCACGGCGGTGAAAAAGCCGATCAGGGCGGCCATCGTCATCGTCGCCCAGGTCCCGCTGACCGCCGGCGCGGCCACGGCGGTCGCCGCGCATGCCGCGAAACCGGCGGCCAGCCAGCGCCGTGACCGCCGTGTCTTCAGCACCACGGCGACGCCGAGGCTGGCGCAGAGTCCCGTCAGCCCCATCGCCGCCATCGCGCGCTCGACCGCCGGAGCCGAGCCGAGGCGTTCCTGCAACAGGTCGAGAAAGGCGAACTGAGCGAAGAGCAGGAAGTAGACGTAGGTCGCGGCGATGGCCACGATCCCGGCAAGGCTGCCGCGCAGGCCGGCGGCGGATGGCCGGGTGGACGTCGTGGGCTCAGATGTCATCGTGTGTCTCGACCTCCGGAGTGAAGCGTGGTGACCATCCAGATCTGCGCCGAGCCGAGCGCGAGATCGGTCAGCAGGACCGTCGACCAGGCGGCGGGCAGCGCGCCTCCGGCGATGCTGACGCCGAGGAAGAGCGCCACGCAGAGCCGGATCAGGGCGGTCACTTCGAGCACCGCGGCGAGCCGGGCCTGGCTGCCGCCCCGGATCACGAACGGAACGAGGTAGGCCAGCCCGACGCCGCCCACGAATGTGCCGATGAAGCGCATGTAGATCGGCTCCGCCGGCACCTGGGCGATGCGCATCAGGTTCAAGGTCCAGATCGGGGCGCTCACCAGCAGCGCTCCGGTCGCGGCGTCGCAGGCCCCCGCCAGCAGGCAGTAGACCCGGATCGGCCTGGTCAGACCTGTGGGCATGGCTCTCCCGCCGGGCCCGTCGGCCGGATCGCGGTCTTCGGACGCGAAACCTCGAGGGCGGCGGCGAGCCACCGGTAGGAGGCGAGGGCCATCATCGCCCCGCCCAGCCACCGCACGGCGTAGAGCATGGCGACCGTCGAGCCGAAGCGGAACATGATCCCCGGATGCGTGCCCTCGATCGTCCCCAGCACCAGCAGGGAGACCACCAGGACCAGGCAGCCGGCGTGCCAGAGGTAGAACGCCGGGCGGCCGGCGAACAGACTTCCCAGCGGCGTACCGCGGTTGACCTGGTTGAGGATGATGACGCTGAAGCAGGTCACCAGGCCGGCCATCGCGACGTGGGCGTGGGCGACCAGCGCGTTGGTGAACTTCCAGCGTTCGAGGACGCCGGGCAGGAACGCCACCAGGCCGGTCGCGAGCAGCAGGCCCGACCAGGCGCACAGGGCGGCCAGCCAGCGCCGGCTCTCCTCCGGCCACGCGAAACGGCGCAGGTGCCGGGTCAGGAGCGGGATCCAGATCGCCAGGCTGGCGAGACTGAGGATCTGGACGATCTCGTGGTGGGAGCGGTCGCCGTGATCGAGCACGCCGAACCAGGCGAAGTGCAGCGCCAGGGCGGCCGCCGTCCACACCGCCGCGCGGCCGCCGTCGGCGGGCTTCATGCCCACCGCCAGCGGGCAGATGAAGATGATCGCCACGATCCCCAACGTGCTGCCCAGCAGGCTGCCACCGGTGGCGCCGCCGCTGTCGGGATTGATCGGCGGGTAGACCGACGGGCCCGCCGCCCAGTACATCAGCGCGGGCACCGCCAGGAGCCCGGCGAGCAGCACCCCCTTGGCGATCAGCGTCCACTTCGCGAAAGCTCCCAGCGGGCCTCCGAGGCCCGGGGTCCTGCGCGAGAGCACCTGGCGCGTGAACGACACCGCGAGCACCAGGCCGAGGAAGGCGAGGTTGGCCGCCAGGAAGCCGCGGGCCAGGCCGCTCCACTCCAGGAACAGCTTGCCGCTCGAGTGGCCGACCGCCCACGAGATGGCGCCGAACAACAGGCTTCCGGACCAGATGCCGATGGCCAGCCGCGGCAGCCGCCCGGTCCCCGATCTGGGCAGGTAGACCTCGAACAGCAGGCCGATCAGGGGCAGGCTGCACCAGCCGTAGAGCTGCAGGTTGAAATGGACCGGGATCAAGCGGCCGTAGGAAAACGGCTCGAGCAGCGCGCCCAGGCCGGGAAACAGCAGCAGGCTGGCCAGCAGCAGGCCGACGACGTTCCCCGCGAACAGCCAAGTGAGGCTGTGGACGGTCAGCAGCTCGGAGCGTTTCATGGCGGGGCCTCGCGAGCCGGGCTCAGGCGCAGGCCGCGACCGGCATCCGCAGGCGGACCTTCCGCCGCTCGGCTTCGAGGATGGACTGCACGTGGCCCAGGCACCCCCAGCGGCCCGCGTCCGCGGACAGGGCGGCCAGGATGTCCCGGCCCTCGGCCAGCAGCTCCGACAGCTTCTCCATCGCGCGATCCGATCCCGAGACGCCGGGGAAGTTGGGGCGGCCGAGCCGGTGATCCCGGTGACTCGACTTGCCGGTCTCGGCGCGGCTCATCAGGCAGTCCTTGAAGTCGTCGAGGATCTGGTAGGCGATTCCCCACACCGCCGCCAGGCGGTCGAGACGAGCTCGGTCCGCCTCGCTCACCCCGGCGACGATCGCCGGCAACACCAGGGTCAGCCGGATCAGGGTGACGGTCTTGCCCTCGGCCACCTCGAGCACGTCCTGCTGGCCGCCTTCGCCGCCACCGAAGTGGAGATCGCGGGCCTGGCCGTTCAGGATGCCGCCGAGACCGAGGCAGGAGGAAACCAGCTCGGAGGCTGCCCGCCTCCCCGCCTCGCCCAGCACGCCGATCACCTGCCACAGCAGGGCGTATCCCTGGTTGATCAGCGCCAGGGCCCCGAGGGTGGCCGCGGCCTCGCCGTACACGAGGTGGGGGCAGGCGTGCCCCCGACGCTCCGCCGCGTCGTCCATGTTGGGCATGTCGTCGAAGATCAGCGACGCGGTGTGGAAGTACTCGATGGCGATCGCCGTAGAGCGCGCGGCGAACGCCTCGACGCCGTGCTGACGCAGGATGGCGTAGGCGAGCTGCGCCCGGATCAGACTGCCGGGATGGGCCAGGACGTCGCGGAGCACTCCCCGGAGGTGAGCTTCCACCCCGGAGTCGACCGGCAGGAGCTGACGGAAGCCGTCCAGCACGAAGCGGTGCTCGAGCGGGTTCAAGAGCATCGACGGGCGCTCCTAGCGGTCGGTTGTGGCCGAGACGTCCCCGGCGGCAGGAGCGACGGTGACCAGGGTTCCGGCCGCCGAGATCGTCACCTCGACCTCCTTGGCGACCCGCAGGAACACGATGCTGGGATCGTGCAGGCCCCACTCCACGTAGGGCACGGTGAAGGTGGTGCGCGCCGTCACGCTGTCGCCCGCCATCTCGACCGTGGTCGGCAGGGTCAGGGGATGCTCCGCGCCGAGCAGGGTGACGGTGCCGTGGAGCTCCACCTCGCTGGTGCCCTCGGCCACGATCTCGCCCTCGAGCCGTTCCGGCGTGAAGACGATCAGCGGGTTGTGCTCGCTCTCCAGCACCTTCTCGTGCATCTTCTTGTCGCGTTTCTTGTGGCCGGTCTCGGCGCGCCGGGCGTCGATCGACACCTCGCCGGAAGCGGCGCCGGTCTGCGGATCGAAGCGGACCCGGCCGTCGTGGAGGTAGAGGGTGCCCGCCACGTCGTGGCCGATGGCCTCGAGGGTGAACGTCACCTGGGTGGATTCGGGCTCGAGATCCAGTGCTCGCTCCGTGCCGAAGGCCGGCAAAGACAGGGCGAGAGCGGCAAAGACGATCAGGGCTGTGAGTCGGTGCATGACGTGGTCTCCAATGAGCAGTTCTCGGGGTCGGAGGCGTGAGGAGGAGCTCTGACGGGCGATTCAAGCGCCGAGGGCGGCCAGCAGCGCGCGTTGTTTGAGCTCCGTCTCGTGGTATTCGAGCCGCGGATCCGAATCGGCAACGATGCCGGCGCCGGCGTACAGATGGGCCTCGGAGCCGCGCAGCACACAGGAGCGCAGAGCGACGGCAAAATCGCCGTCACCGGCGGCGTCGAACCAGCCGATGGGCGACGCGTACCAGCCGCGGCGGCCGCTCTCGTGCTCGTCGATCCAGCGCATCGCGCTCGAGGTCGGCACCCCGCCCACCGCCGGGGTCGGATGCAACGCCTCGACCAGGTCCAGCACGTGGCGGGGAGCGGCCAGGGTGCCGGTGATCGGCGTCCGCAGGTGCAGGACGTCCCGCAGCTCGCGGATCCCGGGCGCCGCCTCCAGGCTCAGCTCGCGGCACAGCGGCTCGAGCCGGCGCCGGATCTCGTCGACCACCAAGCGGTGCTCGAGGCGATCCTTGACGCTGGCCAGGAGCCGCGCCCCGCATCCGTCGCCGCGGCCGATCGACCCGGCCAGGGCCTCGGTCTCGATGCGCCGTCCACGGCGGCGGATCAGCCGTTCCGGCGTCGCGCCGAGGAACGTGCCGTGCCGGCGCCGGAAGGCGAAGCGGATCGCGCCGCCCGTCGCCAGGCGCCGCAGGACCGATGAGACTTCGAGCGGCGCGGCGAAGTCCACGAGGGCACTGTGGGCAGCGACGATCTTGGCGAAATCTCCCCGTGCGATCGCCGCGAGGATCGCTTCGACCTCGCCGATCCAGCGCCGGCGCGAGGGGGGGTGGACCCGGACGTCGCCGGTCGCTTCCCGGGCGGCCTCCGTCTCCGCGCGGCCGCCGTCGGCGAGCTCCGCCAGAAGTCTCCGGAGCTCCCGGCGCCACGCCGCCCTCGCCGTCCGTCCGGCCAGCTCCTCGCCCCGCACCGCCAGGCTGAGGGTGGTGCGCCGAGCGTCCCGCCGGTACGAGAACCGCGGCAGGACGAAGCAGCCGTCACCGAACTGGGTCCAGGGCTCGTCGGCGGCGGCGCCGACGTCGAAAGCCAGGCCGCCGAACAGGCGGGGCGCGAGTGGCGGATCGGCACCGTATCGGGCCACCGCCAGACGCCGCCAGAGCCGCTCGGCCTCCAGCCGCAGCTGCCCGAAACGCCCCGGCCCGCAGACCTGGATGACATGAGCGGCACCGAAGCCGGCGTGGGCCGCGCCACCGCCGGGATGCCAAAAGAAGCCCGCCCGGCGGCCGCCGACGTCGAGCAGCGCCTCGGCCTCGACCCGCGGCGCCGGCACCGTCAACACCACCATCCGGTCGCGCCCGGCGTGGCGCGCGAGCTGGTACTCGACAAACCGGTCGACGTCGCCCTGTCGGCCGGTTTCGGCCCGGCGGCGGGCCCGGGACCGCGACCGAATCGTCGGCGCGGGGGCTTCCAGAGCACTGGTGGCGTCGGCGCGCGGTTGAAGCATGATCCCCCTCTCGGTCGGCTCGCGGAGCAACGTGTTCTCCCCCGCGTACCGATAGAAGGTATGCACCGGAGATGAACCCGGAATGAACAGGACCAGGCGCGGGGGCTCGTCAGGATGGATCGAGGGGCGGTCCGCCTGTCCGGCGGTTCGAGTCCCGCGCTCATCGGAGTCCTGTATGATCTCCACGAGGTCGCGGAGGCCCTGCCGACAGATCCCCCTGAACAGCGCGGAGAGACCCGAATGAGGCTGCTGGTGGTCGAGGACGAGGCGCATCTGGCCCGCTATCTGGTGCGCGGCCTGCGCGAGGACGCCTATGCCGTCGACCACGTCGCCACCTACGCGGAAGCCAGCGAACGCGCCTTCGAGCACGACTACGATCTGGCGATCCTCGATCTGATGCTGCCCGACGGCACGGGTCTCGACCTGTTGCGCGAATGGCGCGCGGGGGACCTCCGCATGCCTGTGTTGGTGCTCACCGCCCGCGACACGCTGGAGGACAAGGTCACCGGTCTCGACCTCGGCGCCGACGACTACCTCACCAAGCCTTTCGAGTTCGACGAGCTGCTGGCGCGGGTGCGCAGCCTGCTCCGCCGCCAGCCGGCGCTCGCTTCGCCGGTCCTGAAGTTCGAGGAGCTGGAGCTCGACAGCGCGCAGCGGCGGGTCAGCATCGAAGGCCGAGCGGTCGAGCTGACCGTCAAGGAATTCGCGCTGCTCGAATACCTGATGCAGAACCCACGGCGAGTCCTGAGCCGCGGCCGGATCGCCGAGCACGCCTGGGACGACAGCTACACCGCCGAGACCAACGTCATCGACGTCTTCGTGGGACGCCTGCGGCGCAAGATCCGCGAAGCCGGCGGCAGGAATCTGATCCAGACCGTCAAGGGGCTCGGCTATGTCCTCCGTGAGCCGGAGTCGCCCTGACGCCGGAGCCGGTAGGCGCCATTTGAGACCTCTCGAGCTATCGTTCAGAAGCGTCCTGACGATCTCCTTCTCGGTGATCTCGATGCTGCTCTACGTGGCGGCGAGTCTCATCATCCTCGGTTTCCAGACCCGTCACGGTCGTGAAGACCTCCATGTGCTGCTCTACTCGGAGGCCGAGGGGCTGGCCGGCTACATCGCGTCCACTGACCGGCTGGACTACCCCGAGCTGGTCGCGTTCGAGGACGAGACGCCGCTGCCGATCTGGCTCCGGGTCTTTCAGGGATCGCGGGTGATCGCGTCGACCCCCGAGATTCCGGTCGTCCCCGTGCCGCCGGCGGACGTCGAGGAAGGGCGCCTCACCATGGTCGAGACCGCGGACGGCGTTCTGGCCTCGGTCCAGCACCAGGTCTGGAACCGGCCGGGCATGCGGGTGGAGGCCCTGGCACGCCGGGAGCTCCTCGACGCGCGCCGGCGCAATCTCCTGTTCACCCTGCTGCTGACCGGCCTCATCCTGCTCCCCTTGAGCGCCGGCGCCGGCCGCCTGCTGGCGCGCTATGCACTGCGGCCGGTGGAATCGCTGGTGGTGTCGATCGGGGCCATGGACCCCAGGCACCTGAGCGGCCGGCTGACGGCGTCGGGATCGGTGCGCGAGATCTCGGACCTGGCGGCCGAGTTCAACAGCCTGCTCGAGCGGTTCGAGACCACGGTGGAGAACATGAAGCGCTTCACCGCCAACGCCTCCCACGAGCTGCGTACTCCGATCGCCAGCCTGCGCACCGGCATCGAGGTCACCTTGCGGCGCGACCGCCACCCCGAGGAGTACCGCAGCCTGCTGACCGAGAGCCTGCAGGAGATCGACCGCATGCAGCGGGTGGTGGAAGGGCTGATGGCGCTGGCCCGGGAGACCGCCGACGTCGAGCCGCCGCGCGAGCCGGTCGACCTGGGTGAGGTCGTTCGGCTCTCGGATCGCACCATGCGCCCCCTGGCCGAAGAGAAACAGCTGCGCCTGATCACCAGCGCCGCGGACGCCCTGGTGGTCCCCGGCAATGCGGACCAGCTCCAGCTCATGCTGATCAACCTGATCGACAACGCCATTCGCCACAGCCCCGGCGGCAGCGAGATCCGCGTCGACGCCACACTCCAGGACGGCCACGGCCGTGTGATGGTCTCCGACGAGGGGCCGGGCATTCCCCCCGAGGATCGTCCACACATCTTCGACCGCCACTTTCAGGGCGGCGGCCGCGCCGGGGCGCGGCGGACCGGCGGCATCGGCCTCGACCTGGTCCGCTGGGTGGTGGAGGTCCACCGCGGGACCATCCGCTTGCTGGACGAGGTCGAAACCGGCGCGCGGTTCGAGATCCTGCTGCCGCTCGCCGGGCCGAAGGCGTCGCCGCCATCAGCCTGAAGCGAGAACACCATCGGAGCCGATGGCGGCTCCCCTCTCCAACAGATCACCAGGCGGATAAATCCCCGGACTCGAAGCCGTCGGCGAAGATCAGGGCGCTCGAGCTCGCCAGGCACGACGATGTCACCGACAGGTCGCCGCCGGAGCTCGCATTCGCGAGCACGACGATCGTCACGTCGCAGGTAGACATCGGCCCGCTGGCCATGTCATCGCCCATGCTGGTGTCGGCCTCGCTCGTGCCCAGCACGAGGGTCGTCCCTTCGATGAACCCGGCGGGGCAGTCGCCGACGACCCCGCCGCTCAGCGAGCCTGTCGGGCAACTCGCCAGCTCGATACAGAAATCCGTCGGCACAGCCCAAAGGAGATCGACGCTGACCTCCGCGGAATCCATGATCGGCGGATCGTCGGCCGTGGCCGAGACTGACCAGGATGTCGTGAAGCGGAGATCGAGGGTGACGGATCCGCCCGTCATGTTGCTGGCGCCGAAGAGGGCAAACGAGTCCTCGAGGCCGCCGTAGGTTGCCCCCGAATTCGCGGTGCAGGTGAGGTCGGTGCTGAGCTGGTACTGCAGGTCGGTGCCCGGTCCCGGAGATGTACACCCGCCAGGAGTGCAACCCGCCGAGCCCATCGCTGTGAACGAGCCGTCCCCGGTGTTGCCGGAATCCGGAAAAGCGCCGTTGCCGGGAGAAGTGCCCCCCGGATTCAACTCGAAGCCCGGGGGCAGCGTTGCCGGCGATGTGATGGACAGAGCCAGCGAGCCTACGGAGGTGCCCTCCGCTGATGCGTGCGCCAACGGCGGCATCAGCACGGCCGATAGCAATCCTGCTCCAAGTCCGAACAAGGTCAGGCAGCAATGGGAAGAACGGTCTCTCTTCATGGTCTGGTTCTCCAAACTTCCAGATCGGTGGCAGGGTCCGGCCGGATTCACGAGCTCGGTTTTTCTGATCAGCGGGAGAAACTGTACCACCGCGCCGGCCGTGGAAGGCTAACCCTTGTTTCTCAACACTCCCCCTCGGATCCCTCCGCCGATGCCTTCGGAGACGTATCGATTCATCGAGTGTTTCCTCGAGCTCATCCTAGCCGATGGCGGCCCTTCGTCCGGGGCGCGATCGACCATACGGTCGACAAAAACTGTCGGGCAAACGACAACCGATTGTCAGCCACGACCGTGAAACCCCGCCACGACGCGCTTCGCGGAATGGCACGGCAATTGCTTCGCCCATGGCTATCTACGCATGAGCACATGAGCCCCGTGCGTGCCGCTCCAGAGGGGAGGCAGCGATGCGATCGGGAAACTTCAGACTCTACGTCTTCCTGGCGGTGCTGGCCCTGTTCGTGGTCATGCCGGTGGTCAGGAGCACGCTCCAGGAGGTCTCGCTCGGACAGGATCTCCGGCGTATCCGGATGGAGTACAGCATGTACGGTGCCGAGGCGTTCCGCGCACGGCTGGACGATCTGGTGCGCAGGGCCCCGCTCGACCCCACGGATGTCGAGATCCAGATGGTCGAGAACCGGCGCGAGGCCAACGTGATGGTCGAGATCCGCTACCAGAGCAGGATGACGATCCTGTTCTTCCCCGTGGACCGACCCGTCGTCGTGCGCGAAGAGCTGCCACTGGTGCCGTTGTAGATCAGCCGCGAAGCGCCCCGCAATCCGCTGGCAACGCGCCCCCGTCGGGAGTCCATCGGTCCCTCCAGTGTAGAGGGACGAGCGGAAGTGCTCTATCGTTTCCTAGTCATCGCCGTTGAGGACCCGACCCGCCGCCCAGCCACCACGGACCCGCGGCATGGCCGGGGCGGCACCCTCACCGCTCACCCTTTACAGAGGACCTGTTCATGAGACCACCCATCGACCGAATCCCGATCGCCCTGTTGGCGACGGGGCTCTTCCTTTCGGCGGGCTCGCCCGCCGTCGCCCGGGACGCCGGCGGCGCGGCGGCCGAAGTCGAATTCTCGCGCTCGCCGTCGGCGGTCATCCTGCAGTACCACCAGGACATCGACATGCTCGAGCAAGCCGACCCCACGCCCTTCCTGCGCATCTACGGCGACGGCCGCTATGTCGTCCACTATCCCCGGATCATGCAGAAGGCGGGCGATTGGCAGGGACGCCTTCGGGCGGCCGAGCTCGAGAGCCTGATCCGCTCCCTGGCCGACGGCCGTCTGCTCGAGCTCGACGGCCGGGCGGTGCGCGGCGCTGTCGAGGCCACCGAGCGCGAGCGGCGCCGGGCCGCCCGTGCCGCGGGAGAGCCGATCCGGCTGTTCGAGGTCTCCGACAAGGAGAGCACGCGCGTGCGCGTCACCTTGGAGCGGTACAAGCCCGCCGGGGTGATCGGCGCGGCCGGCGAGCCGCTCGAGAAGGAGATCCTGTGGTGGGGGCTGCGGCACGACAGCCGGCGCTACCCGGAGGTCGCCGGCCTGCGTGAGCTGGCCGATCTCGAACGACGGCTGCTCGCGCTCGCCGAGGCGCCCGGCCTCGAGCGGATCGAAGGAGAAGACTCATGAACGCATCTCGCATCGACACCGGAACAGCCACCTTCTGGATCGCCCTCTGCGGCCTGACGTTGTGGACGGCCGCGCCCGAACCGGCGGCGGCCGGCGCCTTCGTCTTCGCCGGCGAGACCAACGGCATCGACCTGATCACCCACCCGACCAACTACACCGGCACCGAGACGGACGTCACGGTGAGCGTTTGCGTCGATCCGGCGAGCGCCAATCTGGTCGAGATGGAGACTTCGGTCCGCAACGTGATCTTCACCTACAACGCCATGGTCGCCACCCAGGGCAACCTGATCATCCCGTCGCCCGACCTCGACGGCGACGCCGTCGACTTCGAGTCCACGGCCCTGCACGAGGCCGGCCACTGCATCGGCCTCGCCCACCCCAACGCCGCCACCGAGTCCGGCCTTCCGGGCGCCCTGTTCAACTACACCAAGGCAACAAACGGCGCCGACGACGCCTTCAACACCGACCCGGGCACCGACGCCGTGATCGGCTCGGGCGACGATGTCCGCGGCGACGACGTCAACCTGCACTGGTTCCGCACGTCGAACAACGACCCCTTCACCATCGACGATCCGGTGGACTCGACCACCTACGCCCGCGACACCGCCATGCTGCCCGGCGGCGACACCTTCGCCGCCAACGGCGACCGCGACGTGGCCGTGCTGCTGGGCGCCGGCAGCACCGAGGCGGTCATGCAGCAGGGAGCCTTCTCCGACGAGGAGCAGCGCGAGTTGACCCACGACGATGTCGCGAGCCTGCTCTATGCCCGTTCCGGGCTCGACTCGCTCGCCGGCACCGCCGACGACTACGGCGTCACCCTGGAGTGGGTCGGCGTCACCGCCGCCTGCGACGTGAAGCTCTCGTTCGACAACACCCAGACCGGCTTCGCCGTCTGCCAGACCGGCGGCGACTTCCTGAGCGGAGACGACGTTGGCATCACCTCCGCCAACGTCTTCTTCAACACCGGCTTCAACTGGTTCTTCAACTCGGAGCGCAACGACGGCTCGATCTTCGAAGACGGCTTCGAGTCCGGCGACACGTCCAACTGGTAGCAGGCCGGCAGGGCGGTCCGCCACGTCCGGGTCGCGTCTCGACCCAGGATCCGGCAACTCGGCTCTCGCCAGTTTCGGTGGCCGGGTGCCGGCAACCGTCGGCCGGTTCGATCGTGGCGCCTCACTTCTTGATCCTGACCGGCTCCAGCTCGACTTTGGCGCCGGCTGCTTCGAGCCTGGACTGGATGCCCTCGGCCTCCTTGCTCGAGACGGCTTCCATGATCGTGATCGGCGCCGAGTCGACGAGCTCTTTCGACTCTTTGAGGCCGAGGGACGTGAAGGTCCGCACCAACTTGATGACGCTGATCTTGTCCTTGCCGACGGAGTCCAGCACGACGTTCACGAGCACGGACTGCTTGCGCACCGTGGAATAGGCCGTGAGTCTCTTGTCCGCGATCGAGATGATCTGCCGGGCCTTGAGGTCGGCGTCCTCCCGAGCTTGCTCGACCTCCTCCAACTGCTGCTCGACTTCCGGACTCTTCTGCACCTTGTCGAGCAGCTCCTGCAGTGCGGCTTCGCGTTTCTCACGCTCGCTGATCGCCTCACTCAGCGCCTTCTTCAGCTCGGCGATGGTCGTGGCCGCCTCGTCGGCCTCGGCCTGAAACGCCTGTTGAGACTCGAGCGCCCGCTCCTTGACGTCCTTCAGCGTCTTCTGGGAAAGCTCGAGTTTCAGCGTCGATCTCTCGAGCGCCCGGCTCTTCTGGGTAGCGTAGAACACGGCGGCCAGCGACAGGATCACGGCCGCCGCCAGGAGCGCGGAGTACAGCCGGCTGCGCCGCAGCTTGCGCCGCGCCTGCTGCTCGCGCTCCTCCGCCTCCTGCCGCGCCTCGAGGTCCCGGCGCACCACTTCGCGCCGGCGGCGCCGGTCGCGGCTGGCGGCGATGACGTCGGTGAGCAGGTCGTGGGTGAGCTCCAGACGCTCGACGCCGTCGCGAGGGTCGATCCGCACCAGCCGCCGGTCGACCAGTTGGTCGAGCGCCTGGCGGTCGACGCCCGGCACGCCCAGGGCCTTCTCCAGCGCCACGCTGTCGCGGTAGCCCTCGACCAGCAGCTCCTCCTCGACGAAGGCGCGCACCGCGGGCCGGATCTCCGCCACCGCGCGCTCGTAGAAGCCGCTCAGGATCTGCTCGGCGCTGCCCTCGAGCAGGCCGGCGGTGATCGCCGCGTCGCCGCGCTCCAGACGTTGGTTGTTGAGCTCGCGGCACACCACGCTGAGCAGCGCCGGCTCCACCTGCAGCTCGGCCAGGGGCGTGTCGTCCGCCTGCGCCTTGGCGACGAAGCGGACGACGCGCTCGGCGACCTCCGGCGACACCAGCTCGCCGCCCTGGCGCACCACGGCGAGCGCCGCTGAGCCGTCCATGCGGCGCAGGCGCAGGCGGTTGAGCGCCACCGCGGAGATGCGCTCGCGCAGCACTTCGAGGTCGGGCAGGTAGTCCTCGCGCAGCGCCAGCAGCAGCTTGTAGTGGTGGCGGCCGAAGGCGAAGCCCTCCGCCTCCTCGGGGTGGTCGTCGAGCCGGGCCTTGAGCGCGGCCGGCGGCCGGCCCTCGGCGAGGTCGGCGAGCGCGTCCATCAGGTCGGCGCGGCCCGGGTGCGCGCGGCCGAGGGTGAAGATCTCCTCGAACTGGTCGAACACCAGGAGCGGCAGCAACGGGCGGTTGCGCGGACTCCAGAGGTCGGAGCCGCGGCGGTGTAAATACTCCCACAGGCCCTCGCCGCGGCGCGCCTCCGGGGCCTCGACGCCGGCGGCGGCAGCCTGCACGGCGATCGCGTCGGTGATCTGGCTGACGAGACCTGCGCGGGCGGCGGAGTAATCCAGGCGAACGTAGACCGGCAGCACGTTGTCGCGCCGCAGCCGGGGGAACAGGCCCGCCTGCAGCAGCGACGACTTGCCCAGGCCCGAGAGGCCGAAGAGCACCGTCATCCGGCCGCGCGTGACCATGCGCCCGAGGGCCTCGGCCTCGCGGTCCCGGCCGCGGAAATAGGCCTCGTCGGCCTCGCCGAAGGACAGCAGCCCCGGCCAGGGGTTCTCGGCGTCGACCGTGCGGCGGTCGGCGATCCAGATGGCGCTGTCCATCATGCCGCCCCCCGGTGATAGCGCCGGAACAGGCCCCGCACCAGTTCGACGAATTCCGGCGCCGCCTCGCCGCCGGGCAGCAGCTGCCAGTGCAGCTGGGCGAGCTTCTCGGGCAGCGCCGGCTCCCGCGGCGAGGTGTCGTCGATCGCCACCGGCACGATGAAGGTCTCCGACGGCGCCACCTTGCGCGCCTCCTCCAACGCCTGGGTCCACTCCAGGCGGAAGAAGCGCCGCCGGCCGGTCAGGGTGTGGCGCGAGATCACCGGCACGAACAGCGAGCAGTCGCGGATGTTGCGCATCAGCCGGGTCTCGAAGTCGTCGCCGGCGCGCAGGTCGTCCTTGTCGAAGAACACGTCGACGCCGGCGGCCTCGAGCGCATTCTTGATCTTCTCGGCCGCCGCGCGGTCCTCGCTGGCGTAGCTCAGGAACACGGCGCCGGCCTCCGCCGCCGGCGCCGCGGCCGCCGGCGTGGCGACCGTGTCCGCCGCGCCGGCGCCGGCCTCGGCCGGATGGCGCTCGCGCCATCGCCGGTGGAGCTCGGTGGCGAACTGGAGCGCCCCGCCGCCGCGGTAGATCTCGGTGCCGCTGGCGAAGTGGCGCAGGAACAACACCAGGCTCTCGTCGTCCTGGATCTCCTCGTCCACCAGGTAGTCGGTGCGGCCGCGGGCCAGGAGCAGCCGCTGGCGCTTGGTGGTGCGCAGGAAGAAGCGCGCCAGCCAGCCGCCGAAGCTGCTGCCTAGGATCAGCAGGCTGCGGCGGCCGAGCTCGTCGAAGAGCAGCGGCGGCTGGCGGCTCTCCGACTGCAGGGAGTGGACGAACTCCAGCACGTCCTCCTGGGTGACGGCGTAGGCCGGCACCGCCGACAGCTTGCCCAGCAGGTGGTAGACCACCGGTCCGGCGGCATCGGCGGGGATGTCCTCCATGGCGTCGGGCGCATAGGAGAAGACGCGCGCCTCGGCCGAGCGCACCTGCTCCAGGGCCCGCTGCAGCAGCGAGTCGAAGGTGGTGGTGACGAAGAGCTCGAAGGCCTCGATCTCGGCCAGCCGGAGGAGCGGCTCGGGCACCGGCAGCTCTTCGTCGCCGGGCATCACCGTCTTGAGCGCCGAGTACAAGAACTCCCAGGGCTTGCCCTGATCGAGGAAGCGGCAGGCCACGGCGTTGAGCTGGCCGTCCTCCGGCAACTCGCCAGACGCCACGCCCAGATACTCCGCCAGCCGCTCGGCGAGCAGCGGATAGAGCAGCGTCTCACGGTCGCCGTCGCGGACCGTCAGCAGGTCCTGACCGACGATCGGGACGACGCGCCGCTCCTCGATGAGCTGCAGCAGCTGATCCCAAAACAGGCTGGACTCGGCGATGGTGATGGCTCCCGGTCTTCAGGCGAGTGGATCGGGTCCCGCGTCCTCTCCCGGCTTCGCGGCGGGAATCGGGCCGCGCCCGATCATGTTATCGCCAATCGGGGCGCCTTGGTCCGCGTCCGGACGAGGTGGTTGGCACCGCCGGCAACTCGGTGCCTTCCTCCAGCTCCTCGCCCGGCGGCGGGATCTTCGGCCCGGGGGACGAGACGGGCTTCGGGGCTCGGCTACTTCGCCAGGTCGGTGAACTCGATACTCCCGATGAGTTGCCGCAGCTCCACGGAAGGTTCCTCGACCCGCGTGGGCAGGGTCCAGGCCAGGATCTCGTGCAGGTGCCGGGGAGTCCGGACCACTGTCACGCGGTAGACGAGGTCGATGCCGTCGAACTTGCCGCTGATCTCCTGCTGCAGACCCGAGAAGCTGTCGATCGTCACCGTCTCGGTATCGCCGATGCGCTCGCCCAGGGTCTGGTCGGCCATCGAGTCGATCTGGTACTTCAGGTAGTCCGCCAGCTTCAGTTGCGGATCGAGCTCTGATCCAGGGGTCGAAAGGACCATCAGGTAGAGCTCCCGGATCGGCCAGGAGACCTCCAGGTTCGCCTCCACATTGAGCTCCATTGAGTCGGTCCAGCCACCTCGAAGCCGAACCTGGGTCAGCCCGTCGTCGCTGACGAAGACCTTCTCTTTCTGCGAGGCTCCTTCGACTGCCGACTTGATGCTTCGTGCCAGTACGAAGCCGCCGGCGCCGAGGCTGAGCAGCAGGCCGAAGATCGCCGGGACCCGGCCCGCCCCGGTGCCTCGGACCGCTCCCAGGACGATCGCCGCCAGGCCACATACGAACGCCACGCCGTACACGAAGAGGATCCCGATGCCCAGCAAGGCGGCAAAGACCGCGGGGAGCTTCGCCACCAACAAGGTGGACGCGGCCGTCAGATTGGCGGCGATCGCCAGGGCGGCCAGGATCCAGCTGCCGTGACCGAGCAAGCGAAGCGCCGTGTGCCACTTCGAACGGTCGACGGTGGCGTACATGCCGCCCGAGAGTCGCTCATCCATCCCGGACCTCCCTCCGAGTCGCGCGGTCCGAAGCCGTGGCGAAGTACCTCACGTCGAGGTGATGCCACAGCTTGTTCACGAACAGGGAGAGCTCGATCGAGCTCTCGTCCAGCTCCCACAGGTAATTGATAATCCAAGAGAATCCGACCAGGACCGCTTCGTCGTCGATCTCGCGTTTCAGCTCCGCCGTCGGCTCACCGTAGAGCGACACGAGATGCGCGTAGGCGTGCTCGTACTCCTCCCGGATCTTCTCCTTGGCCTCGGCGTCCTCGTCGATCGCCCCCAGCGGATGCGTGAGCAGGATCTGCTCGAGACCCATCGAGGCGTCGCCGATCTGGAACAGGGCTTCGAAGGTCGTCCGGCCGAACGGCAGACGCGCCACCATGAGCGTGCAGTGCATCCGGCGGTATTCGTCGGGCTCGGCGATCTCCTCTACCGGATATTCGCAGGCACCGGGGATCTCCTCCTCCGGCATGCCCCACGAAAGACCATCCCAGCCGACGATAGCGGTCCCGAACCAGGCCGGCCTCGGCGGCGGCGTGAGTGATGCGGGCGGAGCGTCGGTTGGAGCTTCGATCTCAGCCAGGAGCTCGGCCAACTCGATCCAGTCTTCCTCACCCTCGTCGTGGGAGCCCACGCTGCCACCATGGACGAAGAACCAGGTCCGCTCGGCAGTCGCCTCCCCCTCGGCGACGACCGCCGGCACGTCCAACAGGGGATGTCGCCCCAGCTCGGGACGTCCGAAACCGCCGAGCTCGAACGTCGTGTCGATCCGTATGAAGTGCGAGCCGAAGAGCTGATAGAAGGCGACCCGGTAGTTCGGGCTCAGCGATTCGACGGGAATGCTGGTCAGGAGGATGCGGATCTCGGACTCGTACTCCGGATGAGCGACCGACCAGGCCGCGTCCAGCTCGAACTCCGCCACGAGCTTTGTGTCGTCCCAGGAAATCGGGAACCCCGACGGCAGCTCACCCTTCTTGGAGCAGCCGAGTACGGCGAGCGCGAGCAAGCTCGAAACGAGAACGTGGCGTATGCTCCTTCTCACGCATGCCCCTCTTCGCGGCTCGAGAGCATCATGTCTCTCCCCTTCGGTGTATCTGAGATCAGCCGCCGGGTTTCCTGCCCACGAACACTTCGAGCGTAACATCCTCCACTTCCGAGTGGTCGAAGGGCAGAGCCTCTGGCACGAACCCGACATCGGCCAGCAGGCGCAGCCAGTCCGCCCGCGCGAACAGGCCCACGACGTGGCGGTCGTGCTCGACGCGCACCGTGCCGTCGCTCTCGCGCAGGAGGTACGCGAAGTCCACGAGATAGGTGGAGTCGGCCGGGTCCGGATCCCAGGTCCACTCCAGGTAGCGCAGGGCACGGGTCGCGCCATCGTGACCGCCGTGGCTGGTCGACGCGCGGAAGCTCGCGCGCACGAAATCGGGGGCGAAGAGGGCCGCGCCGCCCGGTTGGCAGTGGACCCAGGCAGTCTCGATCGCCCGGCGCAGATCGGTCTCGGTGGTCATGTACACCACTGCGTCGTGGACGAAGACGCAGTCGAAGAGACGACCGAGCCGGACAGTCCGCATGTCGCCCTCGACGTGCTCGCACTCCGGATTGAGAGCGCGGCTCACCTCCAGCATGCCCGCCGATCGGTCGACCAGGGTGGCCTGAAACCGCGGCTTCAGAAACGAGGCGTTATTGCCTCCCCCACTGCCGAGCTCGAGCAGCGTCCGCGCCGGCCGCTCACAGGCGGCCAGCAACGCCTGCCGGTAGAACGCCGCCGCCTCCGCGTAGTCGGCCGGCGCCGAGAGAAGCGGCCACCAGGATGCGAGATCTTCGTATAGCTTCACCGTCTTTTACCTTTCACGCCCGAGCACCTGCTTCAGAGACATCCACCGCCGGCGCCAGCGGCCGAAGCGACTGGCTTCGAACATCGTCACCTGCTTCTGGAGCTCTTCGGCCCGGCGCGAGGTCTCGACCAGAGGCAGCAGCAGGAGAGTGGCGTCGACGGTGCCGCTCGCGATCGCGTACCTGCGGCCGGTGACGGTGCTGATCGCCTCGAGACGCAGTTCGGCGCCAGGCTGGATCTCGTCGGCGGACTCATAATCTACTGACCAGGCGGCGTCGAGAGCGCCGCCGGGGGCACCGAGCAACCGCGCGACACCCGGCCAGTCTCCCCGCGGCCGGCATTGCCCCATCCTCTCACCGTCGATTTCGACGACCACCTCGGGCGGCTCGTGCCAGCCGTCCGGATCGGCGGCCCAACCCGTCAGCCGAAGCCGCCGGCGGGACGCGTCCAGCTCGCAGGTTTCGAGACAACCCGCCGGCCCGCGCTCGAGCTGTAGCTCCCCGGGATCGGGCTCGGCACCACGAATCACCACGTAGACGTCCTGCAGGTGCCAGAGGGCGCGCGGGAAGCGGTGGAATCGGACCTCGCCCGGCGTCACCCGGCTGAGGACCCGCTCGACGTACTCCGGCGTCACCCGGGTGCTGCCGTAGTCGTCCAGCGACAGGACCCCGCTCTCGCTCCAGCGCTCGAACGAGAATCCCTCCCGCGGCCTCGGGGCCCCGGGCGGCAGTGTCGACTGATCGAGGACCGAGAAGACCAGCATGCCGTCCTCCGCCAGCGCCTCGAGCCAGCGCCGCAGCCAGCCCGTGAAGGTCGGCTCCGGGAGATGGGTGAGCACGGAGTAGGACAGGATCGCGTCGAACCGATCGCGGACCGGGGGGACGTCGTCGGGATCGACCGGGGTCACGATGCCCTGGACCCCGAGCTGTTCCCGCTGGAACTCCACCGCCGCCGGGTCGACGTCGGCGCACCACAGCCGGTCGGCAGGCAGGGGCTGTAGCAGGAGCCGCGTCAACCTGCCGTAACCGCTACCGAAATCGAGCAACCGGCCCAACCCCCGCCACTCCGTGCCGAAACGCCAGTCCAGCAGCTGCGAGGTCATGTCGTACGCTTCCAGGCCGGAACGGAAATAGTCGAAGACCGCCGCCGGGCGGTAGCCGCACTGAGTCGCGAGCGCCGTCCTGAACATCGAATCCCCGGGGTGGATCGACATCTCGACGCCCTCGATCCGTTCGTGCAGCGGGGATGTGATTCCGCCGCGTCTCGACGCGAGCGATTCCCCGGGGGCGTGCTTCTGGCTCAAGGCGTCCTCCGTTGTGTCTCGCGCATGTCGGCTTCCCGGCGCTCCCGCGGGACCACCAGCACGATCCAGAGTAGACCGGCCACCACGGACACGCAAGCGAACGCGACGATCCCCTGCCGCAGGCTCAGAAGCCCGCTCTCGAGCAGCAGGCTTGCACTGAGGATGCTCACGGAGTCCGCGAGCATGAGCAGCATCCACTCGCTGGCGAACACGCGGCCCCGGAAGCCGTCCTCGGTGCGCTGCTGCAACAGCACGGTGGAGACCACCCAGTTGGCGCCACTCGGCACGTGGGCGAGCATCACCAGTACCATCAAGGCGTAGGACCAGGGCACCGCGCCGGCCAGCACGTAGAACAGGCCACTGCTGACGATGCCCAGCCCGATGAGTGCCGGCCAGTGCCTCTGTTTCGGCACCCAGGCGCGCGCGGCGATCGGGCCCAGGCCGGTGCCGAGGCCGCGGGCGGCATAGAGCATGCCGATACCCACCGCCGGCGCCAGGGGCTCGATCTGTTCGCCGACCAGCGTCAGCATGTAGACCTGGGCGCCGCCGCCGAGCGCCCACGCCGCCTTGGTGAGGGCGATGCGGCCGATCCGCGGAACCCGGCGCATGTGGCGCCAGCCGTCGACGATCTCGCCGAAGGCCGCGGCCACGCGCTTCGGGGCTCCGGAGAGGTCGGTCGATTGCGGGATGACGGTGCGGAAGACGAAGAATGCCGAGATCACGTAGCTGGCGCTGTCGATCACGAACACCCACTTCAGGCCGAGCCACTCCGTGGCGAGCCCGCCGAGCGCCGCGCCCACGGCCAGCAACGTCGACCAGGTGGCGGCCGACAGCGCGTTGGCGGTGAGCAGCTCGCGCTTGCTGGTGACGTTGGGGATCGAGGCGCTGCGCGCCGGGATGTAGACCGAGCCGAACACCACCTGGGCGACCAGCAGCCCGTACAGCAGGGGCAGATGACCCGGCTCGTCGACGAGCAGGAAGCCCAGGACCACGACGGCCCGGCAGAGGTCCGAGGCGATCATCAGCCGGCGCCGATCGAAGCGGTCGACCAGCAGGCCGGCCACCGGCGCGGCCAGGCCCCAGGGAATCAGCCTGGTGAGCAGCACCGCTCCGAGCGCCAGCGGCGAGTCGGTGAGGCTGCGCACCAGGGTGTAGACGGCGATGGTGTTGAACCAGTCGCCGAGAAACGAGGTGACGTCCGAGAACCACAGGTACCGGAAGTTCCGGTTGCCGCGGATCAGCTCGACGTAGCCCGCGGATTGTCTTTGCTCGTGCACCGAGGGTCTCCGGTGCGGAGACCTATCACGGATCGGTCGCGATTAGCGTCCCGGCATCCGCCAGCGTGAAGCAGAACGTGCTGCCGCGGCCCTGACCCTCGGATTCGACCCAGACCCGGCCACCGTGGACCTCGACGATGCGCTTGACCAGCGCCAGGCCCACCCCGGTGCCGGCGATGCTCTGATCGAGGCGCTCGAAGAGCCCGAAGACCTTGTCGTGATAGCGCGGATCGATGCCGATGCCGTTGTCGCTGACGTAGAAGACCCGCTCTGCGCCATCTCGCCGTACGCCGACCTCGACCCGGGGCTCGGGGTGATCCCCGGTGAACTTGATCGCGTTGTCGATCAGGTTCTGGTACACCTCGAGCAGACGGGTCCGGTCGCCGACCACCCGAGGCAGATCGGGCTCGATCTCCACCCGCCCGCGGCGCTCGGCGATCTGTCCCGCGACCAGGTCGACCGCCTCACGGGCGAGCTCGCCAAGGGGGATCTCTTCGGCAGGATTGAGCACGCGTCCCACGCGCGAGAGCTCCAGCAGCTCTTCGAGCAGTCTGCCCATGGTCTCCGTGGCCGCTTCGATCCGCGCCATGTCGTTGCGCATCAGTTCAGCGTTGCCACGTTCGGCGTCCTGCTGGAGCAGGCCGAGGAAGCCGCGGATGGTCACGAGCGGACTCTTGAGGTCGTGCGAGACAGTGTAGGTGAAGCGTTCGAGCTCGGCGTTCTTGGCCTCGAGCTCGCGGACGAAGGCCTCGCGCTCGGCTTCGGCCCGCCGGCGTTCGGTGACGTCGTGCGCGACAGTGAGGATATGCGGCTCGCCCGCGATCTCGATGACCTCGATCCAGACCAGCAAGCTGCGCACTTCGCCCGACTTCATGCGGAAGTCGTTCGGTCGCTCGCGGACCCTGCCCTCGCGGCGGAGCTCCTCCATCAAGCGCTCCCGGGCTTCGGGCTCCACCCACACCCCGATGTCGAGGGCGGTGCGGCCGATCACCTCTTCCCGGCTCCAACCGGTAAGCCGCGTGAAGCCTTCGTTGAAATCCGCGATCTTGCCGTCGGGGATCGAACTGATGAGGATGGCGTCGGGGCTGGCGCGGAAGGCCTTGGAGAACTTCTCTTCCGAGACCCGCAGCGACTCCTGCGCCCGCTTGTGCTCGGAGACGTCGCGCAGTACCGAGACCAGCTTCTGCTCCCCGTCCGCGATGAACTCCGCGGAAATCGAGACGGGGCGAAGCTCCCCGGACTTGAGGCGCAGGCTCGTCTCCAGCTCGACCACTCGGCCCTCGGCCGAGAGCATGCCGAGAATGCGGTCTCGGTCTTCCGCGATTCCCCAGATCTCGAGCTCGCGCGTGGTCCGGCCGAGAGCCTCTTCGCGCCGATAACCGCTCCATCGGGTGAAGCCGTCGTTGAAGTCGATCAGGCGTCCGTCCGGCAACGAGGTCACGATGATCGAGTCCGGGCTGGCCCTGAAAGCCAACGCGAGAGTCGCTTCCGAGGCTCGCTTGGCATGCTCCGCGGCGCTGGAGCTCTCGCCGAGCCGGCGCAGGGCGGCACGGGTCCGGCCGAGGACGATCAGGAGAGCCAGGGCGACGGCGGCGAGTATCCAGCTGATCACATCTTCCTCATTGCGCTCGGAAATGGGTCTAGACTAGCAGCGACGGGCGCTCTGCGGACCAGCGGATTATACGGTGCGTCGAATCACCCCTCCAAGCCAGTCTCCAGGAGTTCCCAGATGACCTCGACGCACCGCCACCACTTCCTCGCCGCCCTGATCGCCCTCATGCTGCCGCTGCTTTCTTGCGGGCAGGCGAGTGAGCCCGAACCGGCGACGCTGGGCACCGACGATGCCGTGGCCCGAGCGCTCGAGATCGCCGAGGAATTCGTCGACGGCTACTACCAGGACTTTACCGACCAGGCCTACGACTCGGGCTACACCGACCTCGACTACTCGCGGCTGGTGGACCACGGCTCGGCCGCGCTGACGGACTGGCGGGCGCGCGAAGACGCCTGGCTGGAGGAGCTGCGCGCCATCGACCGGGCGACGCTCGAAGGCACCGAGGCCGAGGTGCCCTATGCCTACGCGCTGGATCGCATCGAGGCCCACGCCGGTCTGCGCGTCTGCCGCATCGAGCTGTGGAACGTCAGCCCGGCGTGGACGGGCTGGCAGAGCGCCCTGGCGTCGACCTTTCTACAGCAACCGGTGGGCAGCGACGAGGCGCGCTCAGGCGCCCTGGCGCGGGCACGCGACGCCGTGCGGTTCATCGACACCGAGATCACCAACCTGCGCGAGGGTCTGGCCGCCGGCTATTCGGCGCCGCGCGAGAACGTCGAGGCCGTGCTCGAACAGCTGGAGCGCCTGCTCGACGCGGACCCGACCGAATCGCCCTTCTACAACGCCGCCACCCGCAACGAGGACTCCGATTTCGGCGCCACGCTGCTCGGCATCGTCGAGAACGAGATCAACCCCGCCACCCAGCGATACCGCGACTTCCTGGCCGACGAGTACCTCGAATCGTCACGGCAAGAGCCCGGCGTCAGCGCCAATCCGAACGGTGAGGACTGCTACCGCGCCTCGATCCGCTACTACACCTCGCTGCCCCTGACGCCCCAGGAGGTCCACGACAGCGGTTTGCGCGAGCTCGAGCACATCCACGCCCAGATGCGCGAGATCGGCCAGCGCAGCTTCGGGACGTCAGACATCCACGAGCTGCTCGAGACCGTGCGCACCGACCCGCGCTACACCTTCTCCACCCCGGAGGAGGTGATCGACTACGCCCAGGCCGCCATCGACCGGGCGCGCGACGCCGTGCCCCAGTGGTTCGGCACGCTACCCCGCTCTGAGGTGATCATCCGCCCCTATCCGGACTTCATGAAGCGCTCCGGTGGTGGCTTCTACAACCCCGGCACCGCCGACGGCAGCCGCCCCGGCGTCTACGAGCTCGGCACCTGGCGGCCCGAGACCATCCCCAAGGCCGGCATGGAGGCGGTGACCTTCCACGAGGCCTATCCCGGCCACCACCTGCAGGTCATGACCGGGCTGGAGCGCGCCGGCATGCACCCGATCCTGCGTTACCTCTACTTCTCGGGCACCGGCGAGGGCTGGGCGCTCTACACCGAGCGCCTGGCCGAGGAGATGGGCCTCTACTCCTCCGACCTCGACCGCGTCGGCCTGCTCTCCAACGAGGCCTGGCGCGCCGCCCGCCTGGTGGTCGACACCGGCATGCACTCCCTGGGCTGGTCGCGCCAGCAGGGCGTCGACTTTCTGCTCGAGTCGACCGCGCTCTCAGAGGCGGAGGCCAACTACGAGATCAACCGCTATCTCGCCGTGCCCGCCCAGGCCCTCTCCTACATGACCGGCAGCCTCGAGATCCAGCGCCTGCGCGCCATGGCCGAGGAACGCCTGGGCGAGCGCTTCGACGTCCGCGCCTTCCACGACCGGGTGATCGAGGACGGCACCGTGACGCTGGGCATGCTGCGCCAGAAGATCGAGAGGTGGGTGGAAGAGGGGGGTTGAGGCTGGGTCGTCGCTCTTACAGGTTGCTGGCACAGCGTTTGCACTTCCGAGTCCTCTGGAGCTCCACGCTCCACGGCCTGACGCCGTCTTACGACGGAGCTCCGAGGAGGAACATCGCCATGAGATTCTGTTTTCGGCTCCTGTCAGTCCTGACGGTCCTGGTCCTGGCGCTCGCCTGCGACGATTCACCGACCTCGCCGGAGGACGCCGCGATCACTTTCGAGACCGTGGTGGCGAGCTCCAGCTCGGGATTCTCCTCCCCCCGGTACGACGTGATCCGCGACGCAGGGGAGTGGGGTCAGACCTGGAACATCCTGCACGCCGGACAAAGTCCGTTGCCGCCTCTGCCCGGCATCGACTTCGAGCGCGAGATGGTGATGCTGGCAGCGATGGGGACCGGCAACAACGGCTGCTTCCGGGTGGAGGTCTCGGCGATCACCTTGCGGGCCAGCGGCGGCCTCGACGTCGAGGTGACGGAACTCGAGCCGGGGACGAGCTGTTCGTGCACCCAGGCGATCACCCAGCCGGTCCACGTGGTGCGTCTGCAGCGGATCGAGGCGGGCGAGAACATCCTCGTCGACCGGCGGCCGCTCAGTTGCTGATCGAGACCCGCGCGTCGCCGGGCACTGCCAGGGTCGACTACTCGCTCGAGCCTCCGGCGAGGAGCGCCATCGCCTGGGCGCGCAGGACCTCCTCCATGTCGTCGGAGACTCCGGAGTGATAGTGAGCGAGCGCGGCCTTCGGACCCGCTATCCCGCCACTGACAGCAGCGCGAGAACGCGCTCGTGGCCCTCGACGAACAGCCGCTTGCCGCGGGCGACGACTTCGAGGCCGTCGTCTTCCAGGCGCCGCCGCTGCTCGGGCAGGCCACCGGGATACTTGGCATTCAGCTCGCCACCGGTCTTCAACGTGCGCCAGTAGGGAACGACGTCCCTCTTGCCCTCGTCTTCGTCTTCGTCTTCGCCGGCCGCGCCCGCGACGATGCGGGCGTGGATGCCGGTGACGATCGGGCAGGCCATGGTGGCGCCGTGGCGGCGGGCCAGCACCTCCCGGATCTGATTGATCGTCGTGACCTTGCCTTCCGGCACGCCCCGCATGAGATCCGCAACTTCGTACGGTGCCGGCAGGACGATGGTCCCGGGTCCCCAGCGCTTCTCCATGCCGCCGGTGAGCGGCTGGACGCGCGGGAAGTCCTTGTTGTCGCCGAGCTTTTCGCGAAAAGATCGTTTCTTGCTCATGGGACTTCTCCTTGTGGAGCGTCGATGCGCATCGTCACCCGCGGGATCCAGTTGCGCGGCAGGTTCGGAAGCGGCTTGCGGACGACACGGAAGCCGGCGCGGCGGAAGAGGGGTTCGGTGCCGACGTAGGCGTTGTCATCGCCGGTGCGCTCGGCGCCCGCGCGCGGGTACGCCTCGACGGCGGGAGCCCCCTTCTCCGTTGCATACGCCACCGCCGCCTCGATCAGGGCGAGCGCGACGCCGCAGCCACGGGCGTCCTTGCGCACTGTGACGCAGGGGATGACCCAGACGTCCACGTCGTCGAGGCGGGGCGTGGCGCGCGACGCGTCGATGCGGGCGAGCTCGGTGCGGGGGGCGACGGCGACCCAGCCGACCGCTCTGTCGCCTTCGAACGCCAGCAGACCCGAAGTGCGCCGGCGTCGCGCCAATTTCGTCATCGCCTCGCGCCGGCGCTCGCTCTCCGAACCCGACCCGGGCAGCTCACGGAGCTGGGCGCCGGTCAGGCGGGGATGCATGCACCAGCAACCCGCGCCCCAGCTGCCGCGCAGCACTGTGGCCAGGTCGTCCATCAGGCGTGGGGTCAACGGCCGGAAGACGAGCGACGGCGCCTCGGTCTCGCTCCTGCGCTTCGGTCTCTTCGTCGATTCGCGGGACATTCCGGCCACATTGTAACCAGTGCACCGTGGATCGGCGTCACGCAGGAGGCTCTCGTTCGGAACGATCAAGCGAGACTCCCTGGCTCCATCGCCGACGAGAGCAATCGTCGGAAGCCGGCAACATCGCTGTCTGCCAACAGGCGCTTCGGCAGACAGAGCGGCAGGAGCGGGGAGCGGTAGACCAGGAAGAGGTTCTCGGTCTCTCGGAACCCGAGGAAGCCGCTCCAGTCTGAATGGGACGGATTCCCCTTGTCGTCGATAGTCGCGATGCCCTCTTCACCCACGGTGATGTCGAACTCCTCCTTGATCTTCGGATATCGCTGCCAGTTCCGCCGAACACGGTATCTGAACTGGGCCGGCGAGATCACGAGCGCATATGCGACGAAAATGCCCCCCATCACGACGATGAGAGTGGCCTGTGACGAGCTACCTGCGAAGAAGGCTCCGTAGACCACCATGAACGCCCCATAGAGAAGGAAGATGGACCGAATCCACCAACGTCTCCTGGCCGCGAGTGCCCGGTGAGACTCCAGGTACTCGTCGAAGGTCAATGTCCCCACGAGTTGGAAATCAGTGGACATCAGCTCGGCGTCGTGATCCTGAAGTCACACATTGGCGGTCGTCTTCTCTATTCGCGGGACCTGCTGGTCGGATGACTCACTGCGATCCAACGACTCGCGATTCTGCTGGGCGGCCCGGGAAAACACAAGCGGGTGCCGGTGCCCGGTTGACTAGTCGGAATCGGGAGGCCTCTGGCGCAGCAGCACCACGAGTGCTATCCCGGTCATGGCCCCGTACGCGGCCCCGAGCCCGGGCGGGCCGACGATGTCCCCCAGGGGCATTCCCACCACCCAGCCCACCGTGCTGGCCAGCACCCACCAGCCCGCCCGGGGATCTGCCGCCGCAGCACCAACCATTGCAGCACTCCGACCACCGTTCCGAAGACGCTCACGCCCCCGATCCAGCCCGCCTCCGCGTCCACCACGCCCACGCCGAAGACCACGGCACCGACGACGGCCGCGGCCCCGAGGCTGGCGAACACCCACCGGCCCGCCCGGGTCACGTGGCGCCGCAGCACCAGCCATTGCAGCACCCCGATCAGGACCCCTCCCACGGCCACGCCCAGGTACCCGCCCGAGATGACGGTGGGGATGGATTGCAGTATCTTGGGGTCGCCGGAGCTGAACCAGGCCCAGTACACACCCTCTCCCCACCCGAACGCACCGGCCATCAGCCACAGGAACCACACGCGCCATCCCGGCCCTCGCTGCGGCGCGATCGCCAACCTCGCCGCGACCACCATGAAGCCGGCCAGGGCGTTGAAGAAGACGTCGCGGACATCGAAGAAGCGGCTGGGCAGCATCGCCTGGATGGCTTCGTCGAGCAGGCCCAGAAGCGCGGTCACCGTCACCGCGAGCGCCGCGGGCGCCGGAACCCGGCGGCCATTGCGCACGCGCTCGAGAAGCGCCTGGTGGATGAGGGCGGCCACGATGCCGTACTCGATCAGGTGGGTGCGCTCCGCCCAATTGTTCATCCTGATCCCCACCATCAGGTAGGCGAACGCGACGCCGAGTGCCACCCCGATCTCGCCCCGGCCGGGACGCCTCTTCACCCACCGCCAGGCGATAGGTCCCACCACCAGGAGCAGAACGAGCGCGAAAGAGACCCGCAGCAGATTGCGCTCGGCCAGTGCGTCAACCACTGTCCGCGCCAGGCCCAGCGTGGAGTAGATCGCCACCATGAGAACGAGCGTCCAGAGCCAGAGGCGCCGCTCTCGATCAGAGGTGAAAAGGCTACGCGACACTATGCTGCAAAGACTCCCACCACGTACGGAAACCCATGTCTTTTCACTTCTCTTTCCTTGTCAATGGGCTTCATGGGTCGCCCACTTCGCCGAATCGTTTCTCCAGGTCCCCGATCGTGGCCTGATCGAATGGATCTCTGGTTTCCCGCTTGAGTGCGCTCCAGAGTGCGACTGCTGCGTCCACCACAGCTTGCCAGTTCGGGTCCGCCAGGATCGCCCCATGATCGGCGTCCGACGTTGGATCGTAGAAATCAGCAAGCACATGGAAGCTCGCCGCCAGGCCGGCTTCTCGCGGCGTGACCAGCCCCTCGCCGATGCGCGACTCGTAGCCCTCGCTGAGCCCGAGGTCGTCGAAGTAGGTGCACATGGACTCCACGAACGACGATACCCACGGTCGCCCGTCCGGCCAATCGGCGGAAGGGCCCTCGATCCAGCTGGCTCTCTGAAGCCGGGTGTTGGCGAACTCGTAGAGACAGTGCAACCAGTTGTCCCGCCATGCCCGGACGATCCCTACCCGAGTTGGCTGGAACCTAATATGTATGCACGTCCCGGGCCAGCTGATCGAACCGCTCGTGCCAACCGTGAGCGACGGACGCCCGCTACGGACGCCCGCCATGTCCCGTCACCCGCGGCGCGGGCTAGTACCACTTGTCGTTCCTGATATGCACGACCAGGGCACTGTCGGCTCTGCGAGCAGTTGCCCGGATCTCGTCGCCATCTTCTGGCACCGCCCCGTTGAAGACGCCCCAGATCGGGACATCCTGGTCCAGGGACAATCTCACGGGCTCTCGGATCGCCTGCGTTTCAGGGAACACTATCCTCGAGTAGGGCAAGGTCTTCCAACCCGGCCAGACATGCCCATCGCCGAATGGCCTGTCGAAGTCGTACATGAAGTCGACTTTCAAGAGCTGCTCGGCTCCCACTTTCTTCAACACGATGACCACGAGATGTTCGAACGGCTCACAGCCGCTCCCGAACCCCGCTCGCATTGAATCCTGTATCTCCTCCCCGTTCTTCCAGAGATGGTAGCCGATTCGCAGAGAGGTCTGCGGCCGGTCACCGGAGATGACGAACGCCGCCACTGGTTCCCCAACAGCCAGCTCTTCGAACGACGCCCTCACCTCCCCGAGATCGAGAGGCTCGACGAGCACCGATGGATCCTCCCCCGACGGCCAGCACTGGAGGCTGGCTGAACACACCGTTGCGAGAAGACTCGAAACCGCTACTATGGCGACAGATCTCCACATCCACCCAACATATCACGGCCTCCGTCCGCCTCCAGCCGCTGTTGCCGATTCGGCCGGCGCTCTATTGGCCAGAGACCACACACGTCCACGGCGTCGATTCGGGGCGCAGCACGACACCTGGATACGGACTATGTCCACTCTCCCCTGCTTCCGGCAACCTCGATCAACTGTTGTTCCGCCTTCCCGACACAGCAACGGAGGACGATCAACTGTTGTTCCGCCTTCCCGACACTGCCAGCGAGGACGATCCACTGTTGATCCTGCGTCCCGACACCGCAGGCGAGGACGATCCACTGTTGATCCTGCGTCCCCGAAAACGCCGAACCCCCGAACAACTGTTGCGGCAGCCCTCCCACATGCAACCGAATCGGGAATCAACACATGATCGGGCATTGCTACGCGTAACCGAATCGGGAATCAACACATGATACCCGGAATCGACCCGTAACCACATCGGGAATCAACACATGATCGGTCTTTCGGCCGGAAAACCAACAGGGCAAACCACACCTGCGGCCCCTCCCTTCCCGTAACCCAACTGGGAAACCACACATTTGAGCCTTGTTTTTAAGTGAGCCGGCTTTTCTCACCCGCGTGAGGCGCCGACGCCGCGCTCCCCACCGGCGGGCCCCGGACTCGGACCGAAGCCCCGGAAATCCCGGTTCGGAACAACCACACCAGAAATCGACGTTTTCACCGACCGATCGGTCGGTCTTGGCAAAACGTGACCGACCCCTAGACAGGGAACTTTTTGCCGCTACGCTGTTTGTCGACGGTCGCGACCAGACCGACGCCGCCGACCGGGCCCGGTCGACGGCGTGCAGCAGCCCGGCACTGCCGGGCATCCAATAACCCCGCCCGGCGGGAAGCCGGGCAAGAAAGGAGCCATACCATGGCAACACTATCCACTGAGGTCGCCAGCAAGTTCAGGTCCTGCCTGTTCGTGCTTTCGGCCCTGTTTCAGCAGGGACCGGCGGTGGCCGAAATCCTCGGGGCACGAGTCCTGGGGAGTCTGACCGATGGGCAGGAGCCTGCCGACTTCTGGATTCAGATCCAGAGTCTCGGGCAGCTTCTGAGAGCCGATCTCGATCTAATGATCGA
>JAAELT010000526.1 GCA_024226315.1 bacterium
AACCAGCGTCAGCAGCCGCTGCGCTGCCCGTTCCGGACCGCGTGAGGCGCTATCGCAGCGCAACGAATGCATGTCCTCAATGGGCGTGAAATATAGTTTTTAGCCAACGCAGGATCTAAATGCTGTCTTGGACAAGAGTGAAACGGAGAGGCATTAGCTGTCTGCCAGTCCACTGAGGCATCCGCCAACAACGACCAGGTCGTACTCATTTTTCAGATCTGTGGTTGGTCCCCATTCCGAACGCTGATCCCATGCCCGGCTATGTGCGTGATCGTTGGATCCTGGGTGACTCCCCCTGGGAGCTCCATCCTACCGGCCTGCGCTACAATCACGCCAACGACGCTCCGATCTCCCTGATCCGAAAGCCTGCCACCGTCAAAGGCCCGGAAGGACCCGCCCATGGACAAGATGCCCACCTACCAGTGGGGAGACGCCCGCCGGCTGGCCGGCTTCCTGAGGAACAACGGCCCGATGATCGCCAAAGAGCTCGAGCCGCAGATGAGGGCCGTGCTCGAAAAGGGCGAGGAGCTGCCCGACCTGGCGCACCTGCTCGACGTGCTCGGACGGATGGTGATCGCCGCACAGGGCCACGTCGAAAAGAAAGACGACGACAAGGGCGACTACGCCACCGAGGTCGCCGTGGCCCGCAACGAGCTGCGCCGGGAGACCATGCCCGTGCTGCGATCGCGGGTCCAGGAAGTCCGCAAGCTGATGAACGCCCACATGAGTCGCAAGACCGTCAAGCGGGTCCTCGGCGGCAAAGGCCGCACGCCGCGCAGCGACGACGGCCTGGAGAACCTCGCCACCGCCATGGTGCGGCGCCTGGAAGTCCTGAAGCCGATCCCGACACCCGGCGGCGGCTCCGTCGATCCCGCCGGTTGGGCGAAGTACCTGAGCGAGCCGCTCGAGCGGGTGACCGACCTGCTGATCCATATGGACGTCTACGGCGGCGGCGCGAGCGCGATGGTGGAGAAGAAAGGCGAGGCCATGAAGAGCTACTTCAAGCTCTTCCGGCGAGCCGCCCGAGTGGGCTGGATCTTCTGCCACATGGCCGGCCTCGAGCATACCGCCCGCCAGCTGGTCTACGACGGCGGGCGACCGGCCGAGAAGATCAAGCCACGGAAGGGGCCGGTCAACGTCGCCTGACCACGGCGGCGGCTTCAGCGTGCGAGCCGCGGGGGAGAGGGGCTTCTCCCACCTGCCGAGCTCACCTTAGACAACGTCCAGAGATTGCATCCGAAAGGCACTGTTCGGCGATGATAAGGTTCGCTTGCGGTCGTGTGCTGGCGAGGACAAACTCGGCGTTTTTGTGCAAGCGTCTTGTCTGTACAACGTCACGCCCCGATCTTGCGCCCGCGATCGAGATTCCGGAGGGGGTATGGCCGGAGAGAGCAAGGAGGCCAGCGGAGGCAGGAATGAGTCCCAGGAGCTTGACAGCGGCTTTTCGGTGACCTCTTCTGTGAGCCACGAATCGATCCCCCTGGTCGATCCCGAGCGCACCGGGGCGGTCTGGAAGACGACTCGTTTTCTGGTCATCTTCGTCCCGCTCTGGATCGCCACGGGTCTGGCGCTGGCCGGCATCCACTATCGCGAGTTCTCTGCCGGACGAGAAGAGCTCGAAGCTTCCGAAGTTCGGACCCTGGCTGTGGCCACGAAGACTCTGGTGAGTCAACTTCGTCTTGCCGTCTCCGATCTGCTCGCGCTGGCCGCGCGCCATGCCCGTGACATTGACGATGAGACGGGCGATCTTTCCGAAGAGCTCCTGTCGTATGTCCGAACAAAAACAGCCTATCATCAAGCCCGGTTCCTCGACCTCCGCGGCAACGAGATCGCACGGATCGACATGGGCGACGCCGAGCCACGGGTCGTTCCGCGAGCCCAACTCCAATCGAAGGCGGCCCGCTACTACTTCCGGCACGCCATCGCACTGCCCGAGGGTGCGTTGTACGTCTCCCGATTCGATCTGAACGTCGACCATGGCGAGGTCGAAACTCC
>JAAELT010000527.1 GCA_024226315.1 bacterium
GACGGCAAGGAGCTGTTCACCGTCGAGAGCCTGAAGCGCCCGGACGGCGACGCCCCGCCAGAGGCGGGCAAACGGAACCTGCACCCGGCGCAGCAGGCGATGGTCGACTGCCACGGCTCGCAGTGCGGCTTCTGCACGCCGGGATTCGTCATGTCGCTGTTCGCCATGTACAAATCCGAGCCCGAGCCCGACAGGGCACGGATCAACGACTTGCTGGCCGGCAATCTGTGCCGCTGCACCGGCTACCGCCCGATCATCGAGGCGGCTCAGAAGATGTACGGGATATCCAACAACGGCGGCAACGGGTCCTGGCTTCACCAGCCCTGGTCCGCCACCGACGAAGCCGAGGCCTCGCCGGGCGAGCGCGAGATGGTCGAGCGCCTGCGCTCCATCCAGCGCACCGGAACATTACGCTTGCGCGCCTCCGGCGCGACTTCCACCGTCACCGGCCCCGGCCTCGAGGGTGAGCAGCGCCCCGTCGCGCCGGAGGCGCGCAAACGCAACACCTACTTCGCGCCCCGCACCCTTGCCGACTTCGCCGAGCTCGTCGAGAGCCACCCGGACGCCACCATTCTTGCCGGGGGCACGGACGTCGGCCTGTGGGTCACCAAGCTCCACCGGGATCTCGACACGATCATCTACCTCGGAGACGTCGAGCAGCTCAAGGTCCTCGAAGCCAGCGACACGCACATCGAGATCGGAGCCGCGGTCACGGTCACCGACGCCCAGGGGCTGATCGGAAAGCACTTCCCGGACATGGGCGAGCTGTACCGGCGCTTCGCGTCGCCGCCGATCCGCAACGCGGCGACGATCGGAGGCAATGTCGCCAACGGCTCTCCGATCGGCGACTCGATGCCCGGCCTGATCGCCCTCGATGCGTCGCTCGTGCTGCGACGGGGGTCCCCCCGAAGGGGGGCAGACGAAACACGGGAGACCCGCGAGCTGCCGCTTCACGAGCTCTACATCGCCTACCAGAAGACCGCGCTGCAGCCGGGCGAATTCGTCGAGCGCGTGCGCATTCCGCTGCGTCCTGCCGGCAGGCACTTCCGGACCTACAAGATCACCAAGCGTTTCGATCAGGACATCTCGGCGGTGTGCGGGGCGTATTGCTTCCGCCTGGACGGCGGTAGGATGCGGGACGTCCGGATCTGCTACGGCGGCATGGCGGCGATTCCCAAGCGGGCGGCCGAGTGCGAAAAAGCGCTCGAGGGCAGGGAGTGGACCGAGTCGACGCTGGCCGCTGGAATGGCGGCCTTGGACCGCGACTACACGCCGATCGCGGACATGCGTGCGAGCGCGGAGTACCGGCGTCTGATCACCCGCAACCTGTTGCGCAAGCTGTTCCTCGAAACTTCTCCCTGGGAAGGGGAAACACGTGTCGTCGGACACGGGAGGTAAACCGGAGATGCCAGCAACAGTACCCCATTCGTCCCCCTCCGGGGGAACCATCGAGGGCCGCGTCGGGACGCCTCTGCCTCACGAGAGCGCCCACCTCCACGTCAGCGGCGAGGCGCGGTACACGGACGACATCCCGGAGCCCGTCGGAACGCTGCACGCGGCGATCGGCATGAGCGAGCGGGCCCATGCCCGCATCAAGTCCATCGATCTCGGACCGGTGAGAGCGGCGGCCGGAGTGGTGGACGTGATGACGGCGGACGACGTTCCGGGAGCCAATGACCTCGGAGGCCCGGTGAAGGACGACCCGATCTTCGCCGACGGCCTCGTGCAGTACGTCGGGCAGTCGGTGTTCGCGGTCGCCGCCACCAGCGCCCGCCACGCTCGCCGCGCGGCGCGGTTGGCGGTCATCGAATACGACGACCTGGAGCCGGTTCTCGACATCGACACCGCGCTCGAGAAGAAGTCGTTCGTCCTGCCGACCATGACCATGGTGCGAGGCGACGCCGAAAAGGCGATCCGGGACGCTCCGCATCGTCTCCGAGGCCGTTTCCGATTCGGTGGCCAGGACCAATTCTACCTGGAAGGGCACATCGCGTTCGCCCTGCCCAGGGAAGACGGCGACATGCTGGTCTACAGCTCGTCCCAGCACCCGGGCGAGGTCCAGCTGGTCGTTGCCCACGCCCTGGGTAAGACGGCCAAGGACGTGGTCGTGGAATGCCGGAGAATGGGCGGCGCGTTCGGCGGCAAGGAGACCCAACCGGCGTTGTTCGCCAGCATCGCCGCGTTGCTCGCCAGCCGCACCGGCCGCGCCGTCAAGGTCCGGCTCGATCGCGATACCGACATGGTGATGACCGGCAAACGCCATGCCTATCGCGTCGACTACGACGTCGGTTTCGGCCCGGAAGGCCGGATCAGGGGTATCGAATTCATGTTCGCGTCGCGTTGCGGGATGTCCGCCGACCTTTCGGGGCCGGTGAACGACCGGACCATGTTTCACGCCGACAACGCCTACTACCTGGAGAACGTGGCCATCACGTCCCATCGCTGCAAGACCAACACCGTCTCCGACACCGCCTTTCGCGGTTTCGGCGGACCGCAGGGCATGCTGGCGATCGAGTGGGTGATGGACGAGATCGCCCGTTCGCTCGAGATCGATCCCCTCGACGTGCGCACCCGGAACTTCTACGGTGTCGGCGAGCGCGACGTCACTCCCTACCGGATGAAGGTCGAAGACAACCGGCTCATGGACATCGTCCCCGAGCTCGAGGAGACTTCCGCCTATCGCGAGCGTCGCCGGGAGATCGACGAGCACAACGCCGCGAGCGAGCTGCTCAAACGCGGCATCGCGTTGACGCCGGTCAAGTTCGGCATCTCGTTCACCGCCACCCACTTCAACCAGGCCGGCGCGCTGCTGCACGTCTACTCCGACGGCACGGTGCAGCTCAACCACGGCGGCACCGAAATGGGCCAGGGACTGTTCACCAAGGTCGCCCAGGTGGTGGCAGAAGAGCTGCAGATCGACATCGGCCGGATCCGGTGCACCGCGTCGGACACCGCCAGGGTTCCCAACGCATCGGCCACCGCGGCTTCCTCGGGGTCCGATCTGAACGGCATGGCGGCTCTGGCCGCGGCGCGCACGATCAAGGAGCGACTGAGAGAGTTCGCCGCCGCCGAGTACGATGTGCCCGTTGGCCAGGTCGAGCTCCGCGACGGTCACGTGCACGTCGGCCAGGAGCGGCTGACCTTCGCCGAGCTCGCGCACCGTGCCTGGATGGGCCGCGTGTCGCTCTCCTCGACGGGCTTCTACCGCACTCCCAAGATCCACTACGACCGCTCCACTCTGACCGGCCGCCCCTTCTACTACTTCGCCTACGGCGCCGCCGTTTCGGAGGTGGTGATCGACGTCCTCACCGGCGAGTACAAGGTCGAGCGAGTCGACATCCTGCACGATGTCGGCAAGTCGCTCAATCCGGCCATCGACATGGGGCAGATCGAGGGCGGCTTCATCCAGGGCATGGGCTGGTTGACCACCGAAGAGCTGTGGTGGAACGGCAAGGGCGAGCTCCAGACCCACGCCCCTTCGACCTACAAGATCCCGGTCGCCAGCGACCTGCCGGAGGCCTTCAACGTCGCCCTGCTGCGCTCCGGGCGCAACGAAGAGCCGACGATTCATCGCTCCAAGGCCGTGGGCGAGCCACCGTTCATGCTCGCGATCTCCGTCTTTCTCGCCCTCAAGGACGCCGTGGCCAGCGTCGGCCGGCATCGACTCAGCCCGCGCATCAGTGGCCCCGCGACCCCCGAGGAGGTGCTGATGGCGATCGAAGACCTGAAGCGGCGACTGGCGGCCGAGAACGGCCGCACCGAGCCATGAGCATCCTGCACCGCGGGCACGTCTTTCACCTGACCGGCACGCCGAGGGTGCAGGAGGCGGCCGAGGCCCTGGTCGAGATTCCGGCCGGCGCTCTGCTGGTCGACGACGACGGCGTCATCGAATGGTGCGGCCGCTACGTGGATCGGCCGCAGCGCGACGGCGCCCCGGTCGAGGTGATCGATCACCGCGACGCCTTTCTGCTGCCCGGATTCGTCGACACCCACATGCACTTTCCCCAGGTGAATTCGATCGACGCCTACGGCGGCGGTCAGCTCCTGGAATGGCTCACCGAGTGTATCTTCCCCGCCGAGGCCAGGTTCGAGAGCGAGGAGTTCGCCTTGGGCGCGGCGCGCGAGTTCTGCCACCGACTGATCTCGGCCGGCACCACGACCTCCCTGGTCTTCGGCTCGGCCTTCCCGGCTGCCCAGGACGCTCTGTTCGGCGAGTACCGGCGGCGCGGGCTGCGCGGCGTGATCGGGCGCGGCATCCAGACCGTGGGACCCGACGCCGCCAAGCCGCTCATGACCAGCGAGAGTGACGCCATCAAGCTCACTCGCGAGGAGATCGAGAAGTGGCACCCGAGCGATCCAACGGCTCGCGACGCCCTGGTCTTCGCGGCCGTGGTGCCTCGTTTCTCGCTGTCGGTGACCACCGAGACCCTCGCCGCGCTGGGCGAGCTCTACGATCACTTTCGCGGCCGGGGCGTCTACTTCACCTCGCACCTGAACGAGAACAATCGCCCGGGCGACGGCGAGATCGCGGCGGTCCTCGAGAGCTACCGGGTGGCGACCTACCTCGACACCTACGACGGCCGCTTCCTGCCCGGCAGCAAGCAGGGCGGCAAGAGCCTGCTGGGCCGGCGCAGCGTCATGGCCCACTGCGTCCACTGCCAGGACTCCGAGCTCGAGCGCATGGCCGAGACCCAGACCTCGATCGCGCACTGCCCGACCAGCCAGCTCTTCTTAGGCAGCGGCACCTTGCCGTGGCTGCGCACCATCGCCTCGGGCGTCAACGTCGCGGCCGGCACCGACCTGGCCGCGGGCGACACCTGGTTCATTCCCGACGTGCTCAACGCGGCGTTCAAGGTTCACATCAGCGAGACCGGTGAGAACGGCGTGGCCCTGCATCCGGCCGAGCTTCTCCACCTCGCGACCGTGGCGGGAGCCCGCGCTCTCGACCTCGAGGACCGCATCGGCAACTTCGATCCCGGACGCGAGGCCGACATGGTGGTCATCGACCCCTCGGCCTGGGAGCCGCTCGGCAACAGCCTCGAGTGGGGGCTGCGCTCCGACGATCCGCTGAAGCGAACGCACGGGCGACTCTTCACCGTCCTCATGGCGGCCAACCAGGTGGCGCTCACCGAGACCTGGGTGCGGGGCCGCCGGCTCGACGCGTAGGGTGACGCCCGCGTCGCCCGCCTGGTGACGGAGCTCGCCGGTGAGCGGACCGGCAAATCTAATGGTCGCTGAAACAGAAGGCCGGCAGTTACAAGGTCAGATGAGCCGCCAGGAGAAGCGGACTTATGAGCTCTTCTCGTGCGGCGACGTCTGCGCCCAGATGGTGAGCAGCAGCTCCTCGCCGAGCAGGCGATACTCCGGACGGCGACCGGAGAGCTTCTCGCTCTCCTCCAGGATCCGCCGAACACCCTCACCTCGCGACTCGAGGTAGGCGCCTCCCGTCCTCTCGCTGTCCATGCGGGACAAGAAGTTGACCAGCAACTGGTTGCGGGTGAAGACCCTGTAGGCCATGTCCTCGAGAGTCAAGGTATTGGGCAAGGCACCCGGGCTGTAGAGCTCGAGACGGTCCGAGAAGAGAAAGAGACGTATCTTTGCCCCGTAGAGGGAGTAGTCACGGTGAGCCACCGCGTTGACGACCGCCTCACGGACGGCGACGATGGCATATTGCGGGAAATCGATCCGGCCTGCCGCCGTCTTGGTAGCCGGCCGCATCATGTACCGGTCGACGAAAGAGACGGCTTCGGCGATCTGCTTCGTAACCGGACCCGTAAAGGTCTGCGCGTGGACCAGGTCCTCCGAGTCCAGCTGCTCGCGGCGGTAGACCCCGGTCTCGATTTTTGCCGACAGCAAATGCCCGGCCGGATCCTCGGAGAACGTCAGCAAGGCGGCAACGGTCGGACGATCGACGCCGTCGTCGTCCTTGGCGAGAACCCGGGTCTTGTGCAGCAGCTCCGACCACGGGATTTCCGGGGTGCCGAAGAAACGCTCCAGAGCCCCGCGGTCGAGATCGTCCTCGGTAGCGGTCATCACCGGCTGCTCGTCGAAAACGAAGGCGCGCCCCCGCTGCTGGAACAGGCGCGGCAGCTCCTGGGTAGTGAGCATCCGCTTGGTCGAGCCCACCCGGACCAGCCAGCGGCCGGCGGCCGTGGCGTGCACGAACAGGCTCCTCTTGACCTCGACCACGAGGATGGGCACGTCCCGGCCCTGGGCGTCAGGTAGCCGAGCTTTGCGGATGAGCGGGCGAATCGGCGGGTCGCAGCCGTTCGCCGCGACGTCCGCCACCCAGCGCTCGACGGTACCGAAGTCCGCCTCCGGAAGACCCTGGACGGCTCCGTCGTCGTCGACTCCCAGGAGCAGGGCGCCGCCCTCCGCATTGGCGAACGCGACCAGCTCACCGGCAAACGCCTCGGCGTTCGGGGAGATGACCGAGCGCTTGCCGAGGCGGACCTCCTTGAACTCCGCGAGACCGTCCTCGCCGGACCGGAGCTGAGCCTGGATTTCTGCCGTGGTGTCGAACATGGTCTCGTGGGATGTCTTCGTGTCTGGCCTCTCCTGACTCCGGCACGATCTTGCCACAAATCCATCGGACGACGGTATCCCCTCGCCCTGGCCCCCTGGCCCCCTGGCCCTTGCCCGAGACCATACCTGGACTCGGATCGGCCGCCGTTCTGTGTCTGAGAATCTGCCCGGACTCGAAACAGTGGCAGTTCGGTCTGTTTGGATCTGCCTGGAGACGAAACGGCGGCCGGTCGGTGTCCGGAGAGGCCCTGGGCTCGAAACGGCGGCCGTTCGGCGTTTCTGGATCTGCCTGGAGACGAAACGGCAACCGTTTGCTGTCCATGAAGAATCCTGGACACGGAACGGCGGCCGATCGCCATGCCTGCTGATTCTCGGACACGGAGCGCCGGCCGTCCGCTGTCCCTGCTGATTCTCGGAAACGGAACGGCGGCGGTTTGCTGTCCGAGGGGATTGCGGGGGCGGAACGGCGGCCGTTCGGTCTTCGGGCAACTCGGGAAGGCCGCACGGCGGCCGTTGGCTCTCCGGGCAGATCCGGTGCGGATCCCCGTTGGGTGCCTGGCGTCAGGCCCGGCTCATAGCGGCGTCGCGCTGGAAATCGGCGGCTCGCCCGGCTCATGGAGACATCGCCCGGGGGATCGGTCCTTCGCCCGGTCCGGGTCGGGTTTGGAGGCTTCGGATGTCTTGGTGCCCGACAAAGAGATCTTGGAAGTCAGGACGAAGGCTCCCGGAAGCGAGCTACAATGGCGCCCGCTCCGGACCGACGTGGGGCATACCGCTGTCATGTCGGCCGGGGAGGGGGTCCGAGAATGCGCGTCGTTCATGCCAACTGGTCGCCCGACGCCGGCCGGCTGCTGGTGTGGGGAGAGGACTCGGCGTTACCGCCCTGCGCCCCGCGGCGGCCGGGACGCCGACCCAAGGTCGCCCGATTGCGGCGGCATCCCTTCGCCTGCTCGGTGGAGCAGGCGCGTGGCGCCGCGGCGGCGCTCGCTCAGGCGACCGATGGCGAAGCACGCGAGGCGGTGCTCCTGCTGCCCTCGGGCAAGGACGGCCCGCGCTGCTCGCCGGGCCTGCTGCGGGACGAGCCGGCCGAGGCTGCGCTCGAGACCCCGGCGGGCGCGGGCCTCGCGCCCTGGTCGGTCCCGGTCCTCGCCCTGAGGCCCGAGCAGGCCCTCGACCTGCTTCTTGCACTGCCCGCGGGCTCGCCGCCGGGCGTCGCGGCCTCCGAGGTCGCCGCCGGCGACAGCCTGCGGGTCCTCGCCGAGGTCGCCAAGCTGGCCATCGAGGTGGTGACCCGGGGCTGCGTCGTCCCAGCGCTCGAATGCCGCGACGATCGCTGGCTGGCGCGCTGGCGCCCCTTCCGGCTGACTTCCGCCGTGCCCCTTCGGGGCAACCCCGGCGAGCTCGGCGGCCGGTTGGAGCTGTTGTGCCGGGGCCTGCCGGCTCTGGGCCGCGCCGCCATCGAGCCGGAGCGCTTCGCCACGGCCGAAAAGACGGCCCGCAAAGAGGGCTGGGAGCGGCTGGCGATGCCGCCGGCCAGCGCCCTGGTCGACGACCTGCTGCCGGCCCTGGTGGACCGCCTGGTGCGCGACGCCCTCAGCGGCGAGCGCCTGGCTCCCGTCCGCCGCGGCCGGCGCCCGAAAGTCCTGCCCGCGGCCGAGGCCTGGCTCAGCGCGCTCGCGGCGCCGGATCCGGCGGTCACCGGCGCCGCGGCGGAGGACCTGGCGCGCCTGGCCGCGGAGCTGGACACCTGGTTCGCCGTGCCGGCGGCCGGCGCCCGCGGTCCTTTCCGCACCTGCTTCCGGCTCATGCCGCCCGGCACTGGCGACGCGGCCGGCAGCCACGACGCGGTCGGCAGCCCGGCGCACGGCGACGGCGAGAGCTGGCAGATCGAGTTCCTGCTCCAGGCCCGCGACGATCCGAGCCTCCTGGTGCCGGCCGACAAGGTCTGGCGGACGCGCCGCGGCGCGCTCACCGTGCTCGAGCGGCGGCTCGACAACCCCCAGGAGCACCTGCTCGGCGAGCTCGGCCGGGCGACGAGCCTGTACCCGGCGCTCGAAGAGGCCCTGCGCTCGGCGCGGCCGGCGGCTCTGGCGCTGTCCACCGAGGGCGCGTGGCATTTCTTGCGCCAGGGCGCTTCCCTGCTCGAGCAGTCCGGCTTCGGCGTGTTGGCGCCGGCCTGGTGGAAGAAACCCGGTGCCGGCCTCGGGGTGAAGCTCAAGGCGTCCTCCCGAAGGAAGGCAGACGGGAGCGGCGCGGCCACCTCTTCGGGGCTGCTCGGCCAGGAGGGCCTGTGCGCCTTCGAATGGTCGGCGGCCCTGGGCGGCGAAGAGCTGTCTCTCGACGAGCTGCGGCGGCTCGCCGCCCTCAAGGTGCCGCTGGTCAAGACCCGGGGCCAGTGGGTCGAAGTGCGGCCTGATGAGATCGAGCAGGCCCTGGCCTTCCTCGAACGGCACGCCGCGGGCGGCGAGGCCAGCACCCTC
>JAAELT010000528.1 GCA_024226315.1 bacterium
ATTACCTTACCCACGTTTCTAACATATAGCTATCAAATATGGGTCCTAGTTTCTCGACAGTAACTAGTGATATCTGTAGAGATATCTAGTAGAAATCATAAATGCTTTTGATTGGCTCTGGCCTGGCAGGGAATCGAACGCGAGACATGAAGATAGTGGTTTGCACGCGTAGACCACTGGGCCATAACTCCCGCCGAATCTAAAGCTAAAAGAGTCTCTAATCAATGCATCAAAAGGGGGGATTTAGGCCAAGTTTACACGAGCAAAAATGGATCGGATCTAAAGTGGATCCGATCTACTTTTGGTACGGATAGGCCTTGCGTTTACACACAATTTATAGATCCGATCCATTTCTGGTCCGCGAACCGACCTACTTTTGGATCGGTTTGAAAAGCGTTCCAGTTTAGATCCGATCTACTTTTGCATCGTGTAAACAGGTGGATCCGATCCAAAACTGGCTCTCTTCGAAAATGTTATTACAAAGTATAGTAAAATATTCAGTAACCACGCATGCGTCAAATGTTGGACCCAAAAGTGGATCGGATCCGTGCCTCGTGTAAACGGAAGGTCTATCCGTACCAAAACTAGAACTTCTGGATTCCGATCCACTTAAGGTCCGATCCACTCTTCTCGTGTAAACGTAGCACGAAGTCTTTGACG
>JAAELT010000529.1 GCA_024226315.1 bacterium
GCAATCCGAGTTGCCGCCGGTGGTGCCGGTCAGGGTGGTGTTGACGAGGTTGACCGTGGCGGCCGAACCCTCATATTTGTAGTTAAAGATAGCCCCGCCTTTGGCCTGGCCATCTTGGCTGTGGCGGCCGATCCCGTAGCCCCCACTGCCCGCGGTGACGGTATTGGCGGTCAGGGCGCTACTGATGAGGGTGACCCGGCCGAGGTTGAAGATAGCCCCACCGCCGCCGAGGCCACCGCCACCACCGCCGTCGCCGTCGCCGCCGCCGAAGCCGCCGCAGTCGTCGCCGAAGCCGGAGCCGGCGACGCCGACGCCGTCGCCGGCGCTGGCGCCGAAGCCGGAGCCGTCGCCGACGCCGACGCCGGAGCCGGCCAGCGCAAACAACGGAACGGAACCGAACACCCCACCCGGAGGCAGCGAGACGGACACGCCAGCAGACTCAGCCCAGATCAGGTCCGACTGGCTCAGCGACTCAATCGGCACGCCTGGCGTTTGCCTGCGGCACGCGCCTCGGTACACCGCCCCTTCGGCGTTGGCCGTCGTTACGACCACGGCGCACCCTCGAACTTCTCGACGGC
>JAAELT010000530.1 GCA_024226315.1 bacterium
ATTATTAATAAACAAAAACATTGTAAGAACAAGTTTATAGTATTCTTTTACAGTAAAGAATCTTCTACAGTAATTGAACAAGGTTTTGTTTCATGATCGAGAAGAAGTTCCTTGCGATATAAATATCAAGGGAAACATTTTTGGTGAATTCAGATATTGTTTTTCCCTTTCATCGAGAAAATTCTATTGATTGGAAGATGATCACCCCATACAACGTGTGTGCAGTAGTGTGGGGGATGTGCAGTAGTGTGGCGGATATTCAGTAGCGTGGAGGGATATCATGAGTCGCATGGGGAGGCATCTCTGAGTAGTGTGGGGGATATTCAGTAGTGTGGAGGGATACCATGAGTAGTACGGAGGATATTCAGTAGTGCGGGGGGATACCATCAGTAGTGCGGAGGGATATCATGATGCTTTCGGGGAGGCATCATCAGTAGTACGGAGGATATTCAGTAGTGCGGGGGGATACCATCAGTAGTGCGGAGGGATATCATGAGTTGCATGGGGAGGCATCTCTGAGTAGTGTGGGGGATATTCAGTAGTGTGGAGGGATACCATGAGTAGTACGGAGGATATTCAGTAGTGCGGGGGGATACCATCAGTAGTGCGGAGGGATATCTTTGAGTATTGTGGGGTATTTGCATGACGATCTTGTTAATCACGCTTAATCAGTTTGAGAAACAGTGTTCAAAGACGGGGGCTCAGCAACCGCGTCTTGTAAGAGCTGAGAAATCGAGCGATTCCTTTAAAATGTGTCAATTTACTAGAAAAGAATACTGGAAAGAAATGTTTCACACATTTTCGCTTGCTGATTTGAATACCTAAAAACGATAAATGCTTAAATATAGTTTCGAAAATCTAATTCGAACATAAATCTAAATCTAATTTCGTAATCTAATCCCGCCTCACTGACTTTGCGTGACAATAATTTCATCCAAGAAAATATCTACTTCCTATCGACAAAGGTTACTTAAATGTTTAACTATTCAATAATAGGCCCACCTAGCCTGAAAAAGGTACAACCCCTTTCATAGTTCATTTCAGCATAAGATGG
>JAAELT010000531.1 GCA_024226315.1 bacterium
GTTGGTTAGATAGTAAGCATGCCTTGTAAGGTTGTTAATAAGTAAGTTAGTTAGTTACCTAACTAGTTGATTCACGAGATAGTTTGTAAGCAGGTTAGTTAGGTAGTTAGTAAGTTAGTTAGCCTGTAAGTTAGCTTGTTAGTTAGTTAGTTAGAATGGCTTGTAACGTTGTTAGTAAATTAGTTAGTTTCCTACCTAACTACTTAGCTGACTAGATAGTTTGTAAGCATGTTAGTTAAATAGTTAGTTAGCTTGTTAGTTAGTTAGTTACCATGGCGTGTAACGTTGTTAGTATGTCAATTAGCTAGTTACCTGACTAGCAAGTTAACTAGTTGGCTTGTGAGCGTGTTTGTTAGTTATTTAGTTAGTTAGTTAGCATGTTAGTAGGCTTGTTAGTTAGTTGGTTAGCATGGCATGTAACGTTGTTATTAAGTCAGTTAGTTAGTTACCTAATTAGTAAGTTAAGTAGATGACTTGAAAGCATGTTAGTTAGGTAGTTA
>JAAELT010000532.1 GCA_024226315.1 bacterium
TATCACTGAGAACTTGGATTTTGTCAGCGTCGTATTGGAATTGGACAGAAACTGGTGAGTTTTTCTTGTTCAACTACATAGTCTAGTACAGTTCTGGACTTACTACGTTAGTTACACACTTTTTTTTTTATAAGAATACAGTCTATAAGAATATTCAGGCTCAAAATTGCTGAAATTTAAGAATTATTTAAGAATAATCCCAGGCTCAAGCTTTTTGAAGACAATATTTTTATATTTCTCCGTTTGTTCACAAGCCACGAAAATGTGATTGTCGCGTTACATTGGTTTAAATGAGATTGACGGAGTTGGAATCGTACTTCTAGATTTAAGAATAATCGAGGCTCGGCAAAAATTAAGATATTCTTATAAAAAAAAAGTGTGTATCTTTGAGACGAAGTGTTTTACCCATTCTTGGTGTTCTTGATTTTTTTTAGCATCTGCTGAAACGGATTACCTTCCTGAGAAAAGTAAGTAAAATTACAAATATTGCAGTCTGATTTATAGCAATTTTTTCTTAGTAACTAAGGAAAGGCGTAAGTTTCAGAGGTTTTTTTGTTTTGCCAAGATA
>JAAELT010000533.1 GCA_024226315.1 bacterium
CCGACGGCGAGCTCAACGTCACTGAGCTCGAGTACGACGAGCTGAACCGCCAGACGCTCAAGACCTACCCGGACCTGGCAACCGAGACCATGGCCTACGACCCCGAGGGCAACCCGATCGAGCGTATCGACGCCAGGGGACTCCCAAGCCGAGAAATAGCGCGCCTTCTTCCGCGGCTTGTTCTGTCCAGTCCACGCCATGGCCGGGGTCCGCCCGTCGAGGTGCTGATGCGTACGTGCATGGTTGTACCAGAACCGGAAGATATCCAGATCGCCTTGCAACTCCGGGCCGGTCGGCAAGAGCCACTCGCGCTGGCGAAGCCGTTCTTTGAAGGTGCCGAAGAAACGCTCGATGCGGCCGTTCTGCCAAGGCGCCCCGGGTAGGGTCAGCTGAAGCTTGATACCCAACAGAAACAACGCGCCTCGAAAGGCAATGGATGTGAAGACTGCCTCGTTGTCGGTCCGCAGGGTCTTCGGTTTGCCGAAGCGCTCGACGGCGTCGAGGATTTCCCGGATCAGCACCGGTGGATGTCAAGGTAGTTGTCGCCTCGAGGTTTCGTTCTCAAGCCGCGAGCAGAGCTGGGCGGCCTTGCCACCGCCGGTGCCCGATCCGACCTCTGTACACCCGGGACGCCCTCCGTGGCGCCGAGCTGCTCAGGGTC
>JAAELT010000534.1 GCA_024226315.1 bacterium
GAAAGAGACGAAACGTTGAGGGAAGAAAGAGACGGAACGTTTGAGGGAAGAAAGAGACAAAACGGGGAGGGAACAAGAAGACGAAACAGTGAGGAAGAAAGAGACAAAACCTCAAGGGAAGAAAGAGACGAAACGTTGAGGGAAACAAAGAGACGAAACGGTGAGGAAGAAAGAGACGAAACGTTGAGGGAAGAAAGAGACGAAACGTTGAGGGAAGAAAGAGATGAAACGTTGAGGGAAGAAAGAGACAAAACGTTGAGGGAAGAAAGAGACAAACCGTTTGAGGGAGGGAAGAGACAAAACGTTTCAGGGAAGAAAGAGACAGAATGTTTGAGGGAAGAAAGAGACGGAACGTTTGAGGGAAGAAAGAGACAGAATGTTTGAGGGAACAAGGAGACGAAACGGTGAGGAAGAAAGAGACGAAACCTCAAGGGAAGAAAGAGACGAAACGTTGAGGGAAGAAAGAGACGGAACGTTTGAGGGAAGAAAGAGACAAAACGTGGAGGGAACAAGAAGACGAAACAGTGAGGAAGAAAGAGACGAAACCTCAAGGGAAGAAAGAGACGAAACGTTGAGGGAAGAAAGAGACGGAACGTTTGA
>JAAELT010000535.1 GCA_024226315.1 bacterium
GTCCGCCGGGAGGTCGTGATCAGGGGTGGGGCGGACGAGATCTTCGCCCTGGCCTGTCCGGTCGCGGAGCTCGATTGGGTCGACGACTGGCATTTCGATCTCGTCTACTCGGAGAGCGGCAGGAATGAGGACAACAACCTCTTACTCGAGCCCGTGACGGGCTTGGCCGTGCTGCGCTCGGCCGGTTCCGAAACCTACTGGTACACGACGCTGTACGATACGGACCGTCGACGGTTCCATGCCGTGCTGCTGACTCGCGACGTCATCCTCGGCAAGTGGCAATTCGAGGTCGACGACCTGGGCGACGGCCGAGGCCGGCTGCGGCTCCGCATCACCTACACGGGCCTGACCGAGGAGGGCAACAGGATCATCGGTGAGCGCGGCTTCGAAGACAGGATGGGAAACATGCTGGAGTTCATCCTGACGTCTGCCAAGTCCTACCTGGAGACGGGCAAGATCTTCCGGCTGGCGCGAAAGAGGAAGATGGAGCTGGCGATCTCGCTGATCGGAGCCACCATCGGACGGCACTTCCGGCGCCGTGCTGCCGGGCGGCGGCCCACCGTCTCGGAGCGCCGCGGCGGTACAATGGCCGCGTGAACGCGGACCGCGGATCAGTATCGAGCGATCTTCTTCGGATCCTGCTCCAGGACCTCTCCCTCGGTCAGAGGACTCTGCGCGAGCTCCTCGAGGTCGCGGGAATCGACCCGGCGCTGCTGCAAAGCTCGCAGCAGCGTCTTTCCGCGGACCAGTTCTACGTCCTCTGGAAGGCGGTCGAGGAGTCGGCGGACGAC
>JAAELT010000536.1 GCA_024226315.1 bacterium
GAGGGCACCGGTCATCCGGGGCGGACAGTGTCTGTGTGACGTGGCGCAGCGCGTGAGGGGGTAGAAGGCGAGGAGGGATGGTAGAGGCGGGTGGCATTCGAAAACCATCCCACCGGAGCAGGTCACCATGACCCAGTCCAGTCACCCTCATCATCCCTCCTCTGCGAGCCAGCTTGCCGTCCTGTCCCTCTCCGCGCAAGGCAAGTACGGCGCGGTCACCGATCTGGCCCGTGAGCGCGGCGTCCGACGTCAGCGTGTCTACGACATCCGCGAGCGCGCACATGCGGCGCTGGAAGCGGAGTTCACCCTGGCCTCGCCGGAACTGCGGGGCAGCTTTCCGCTGACGGTGGCGCCTGGGGACATGGAGCGCGCGGTGGTGGCGCTCCGGGTGGTCACGCCAGCATCGATGCGCGACATCGTGGAGGTCCTGCCGGTGCTCTACGGCGTCCGGTGGAGCTACGGCAAGGTCTGGGGTGTGCTCAACGACGCGGAGCAGTGCGCGGCGTACCTGCTCGAACAGGTCGACCTGTCGGGCATCGACAACATCGCGGTGGACGAGATGTTCAGCCAGGGCCGCCCTGTACTGGCGGGGCTCGATCTCGACACGCAGTACCTGTTCCAGATCGAGGTCCACAGGGACCGGTCCGCACAGACGTGGGCTGAGTCCCTCGGCAGGCTCCGCGACCGGCAGGGCCTGCAGCCGAAGCGAGTCGTCAAGGACGCCGGCACAGGGCTGGGCGCCGGTGTCCGGCAGTGCTGGCCGGGTATCGAGGAGCACGACGACCTGTTCCACGCCGTCTACAGGATGGGCAAGGAGGCGTACCACATGGAGCGCGGCGCGTACCGGGCCATCAACGCCGTCGATGAGCTGGAGCATCGCCGCGCCAAGGCGAAGAACAAGAGCGAACAGCAACGCCGGAGCCTGGGCCAGAAGCTCCGTCAGGCGCGCAAGCGGATGGGCATCGCCATCGACCGATACGACCGCTTCGAGGCGCTGCGGAGGGAAGCCAGCAGGGTGCTCGAGCTGACCGATCGGGGCAGCGGGCAACTGCGCACGTCTGGCGAGGTGGTCGAGGTGCTGACCCGCATCGCCGGCGAGATGAAGGACATCGGTGGCAGGCGGGTCTGCAAGGTTGCGCGGTACATCGGCAACCGCGCGCTGGGCTTGGGCCGATACCTCGACAGCCTGGCGGATCGCCTGCAGGCCGTCACCGACGAGGCTGGCGGCGACGAGGTCGTCGAGGCCGCCGTCCGCGCCTACCAGGCCAGCCTGGAGGTGGAGCGCAGAGGTCCGGCATGGGACCGCAGGGCGCGCCGGCAGGAGCTGAACGAGGCGACTCGCCACCTCCTCGACGCGGTGGGCCACGATCTCGAACGCCTCCAGCGCGCGGTCGGGATCGTGATGCCCCAACTGGCACACCGGTACCGCGCGTCCAGCGCCATCGAGAACTTGAATTCGGTCCTCCGGCCGTACCTTGTCGTCCAGAAGCATGCCGAGCAGGGGTTCCTCGGCCTCTTCCAGTTCTACTGGAACACCAGAACCCGCCAGTGGGGGCGCTGGAAGGGCACCTCGGCGCACGAACTGCTCACCGGCAACAAGGTGGGCGACTGGTTGACGATGCTCGGATTCCCACCGAGCGAGGCGTTCGCAGCCGCAGCCTGACAGCCGCGCCTCACGCCTCAACAGCATCGACCTCTCACCCCGCCGTCAGGCGGCACGGACCGCTGTGCAAGACTGTGTCGACTGTCCGCCGAAAGGCCCCGGATCTGATCGGTGCCAGCTTTTCCAACCATGAGTCGGAGTTCTCCTCGCTGAAAGCGGCAAAATCGTCGTCAGACCACATGGCCTTTAGCATTGCCTTCGCAGAATCACTGGTCAATTCGTTGTCGAGGACCAATCGTGCCAATTGACGCAGCCGATCCAATTCAGTGTCGAAACTGGCTAGC
>JAAELT010000537.1 GCA_024226315.1 bacterium
ATGCCTCGGGAGCCAAGCTCCAGTACCGCGGCCGGTGGTTGATGTTGGAGGTACAGCCAGGGCCGGTGGCCCAGGTCGAGATCAAGTGCCGCAGCAAGTTCCACGTCGTCGTGCCGGCAGCCCTCGAAGGGTTGGCGCGGCTGGAGGCCATCAGGGTGGCGTTCGACGGCTGGCTGCGTGGCCGCGCCGAGCGAGATTTGGGTCGATTCTGCCGGCACCATGAAGCGAGGCTCGGGGTCGAAGCCACGGCCTTTCGACTGTCGCGAGCCAGAAGCCGGTGGGGATCGTGTGGGCGAGACGGTGTCGTCCGGGTCCACTGGCGCCTGATTCAGGCACCCAAAGTGGCGATGGAGTACGTGGTCGCCCATGAGCTCGCGCATCTGCTCTACCGGAACCACTCCCCGGCCTTCTGGCTGAAGCTGGCCGAGACGATGCCCGACTGGGCCAGGGCGAAGGAGCTGCTCGAGCGGTGGGAGAGGGCACCCTGACGATGCTGATGATGATTCCCCTTCTGTGGAATTCTTCTTCTGATTTCTCTCCCCCTCCCGGCCGAGACCTGATTTCCGCCGTAGGGGAATGATCGTCAGCATCATCAGGATCGTCAGGACGGGCCTGCGCCTGGGGCGAAAAGACGGCATTATCGGGGTCTTTTTCTGCCCCGCGGTGAGATCGGTGGCCTGACGATCAGGCGGCGCCCGCGCCCCGCGATATCCCCCGACGCACTTTGGAGCCACGATTCGAGCGCACCGAATCGCGTCTTCGTCGGGCAGGACGCGACTTCGCGGGCCGAAATCGTGTCTTCGCCACGGAGCGGACGATCCTCATCGTCAGGATTGTGTGCCCGCCGGCGAGGAAGCGCCCGGTGGCTTCGAGGTCGAAATCTGCGGCCGCGAGCGAGGGATTCTGGTCGCTCGAATCCCGGTGTTTTTGTCCGAGATCGATCATCCGGCCGGTCAAGGGCGGGCTCGGGCCGCGAAGCCGGCGTGGGAGCCCAAGAAAAGGGCCGGCGATCTCTCGCCGGCCCTTTGTGCCCTCGGTGGGGAAACGCCCTACTGCGCGCTGCCCGGCGACGCGAACACCACGTAACCCACCTGCTCGGTGATGTGGTTGCGCTCGGCGTCGCCGATGGTGTCCTCGTCGATCACCAGGTCCATGTTGGTGGTCGACGTGGGCGCCGGGCCGAAAGTGTAGGCCCAGCCGCCGTTGCCGCCGTCCACGCCCGCCATGGTCACCACCGCCACCGTCGGCGCCGTGGCGAACGGCGTATTGAAGGTGTAGGTGTAGGGCGGGGAGTTGGTGACGCCCTGCACCGTGTCGGCGCCCAGCGCCGCCTCGAACTCGACGCCGCCGAGGGTGCCGTGCCCCGCTTCGATGGCGACGAAGCCGACGGTCTCGCTGGCCCGCGCCGTCAGGGTGTCCTCACACACCGTCTTGCCGGTGACGACCGTCGACGCCGTCGGCGGGTTCTGTCGCGTCGTGCCCTGATCCCAGAACACCGACCAGTCGGCGTCGTTGCTGCTCATCACCTGGCCGAGAATCGCCGGATTGGTGAAGCTCCCGACCAGTGCCTGGGCCTGGCCGACCCAGCTGTTGTTCTCGTCGGTCACCGTCGAGTTGTAGGTCTGGGCCTCGATTAGCACGCCACCAACGGTATGCACGCCCTCCTCGACCACCAGGTAGCTGACGGTCTCGGTCGCCACCGAGCCGGCGCCGGCGTTCTGGAGGTTGACCGCGAAGCTCGATCCGGTGACGCTCGAGATCCGGGTCACCACCGGGATGGTGTTGTTGTCGTAGTTGATCGCGGTGACGATCACCGGGCTGGTGTAGGTGCCGGTCAGGTTGACCGTCACCGGCGAGCTGCCGGCGCTGACGCTGCCCCACTCCATCACGGTGGTGGCGGGTGGGTCGCACATGTCGGTGCCCTCGTTGCAGGTCTCGCTTGGCAGACACGGGTCGCCGCTGGACTGGCAGTCCAGCGTCACGTTGCAGGTTTCGACGCCGGTGCAGAACAGCAGGTCGTCGCAGCTGGCGTCGTCCGGCACGTTCAGGCACGAGTCGCTGCCGGCGTCGCAGGAGTCGACCGTGCAGCCGACGCCGTCGTCGCAGGTGGGCGGGGTGCCCGCCTGGCAGCCGCCGACCGGGTCGCAGGTCTCGACGCCGGTGCAGAACAGGCCGTCGTCGCAGACCAGCGGCGTGCCCGGCTGGCAGATGCCCGACGGGATGTCGCAGGTCTCGGCGCCGTTGCAGACGTCGCCATCGTCACACTGCGGGTCGGAGGTGCAGCCGGTGGGGGCGGGATAGACCACCGGCCCGGCGAACGCCACGTACGCCACCTGCTCGGTGGTGTGGCTGCGCTCGGTGTCGCCGATCTGGTCCTCGTCGATCGACAGGAACAGACTGGTGGTGGTCGCCAGCGTCGCGCCGTGGGCCTGCGCCCAGCCGCCGTTGTTGCCGTCAACCGCCGCCATGGTGGTGACGGCGACCGCCGGCGCGGTGGCGAACGGGGTGTTGAAAGTGTAGGTGTAGGGCGGAGCGTTGCTGACGCCGGCCACCGTGTCGGCCCCGAGCGCGGCCTCGTACTCGACGCCGCCGATGGTGCCGTGACCGGCCTCGACGACGACGAAGCCGACCGTCTCGTCGGCGCGTGCGGTGTTCGAGTCCTCGCACACCGTCTTGCCGGTGGTCAGCGTGGCTGCCGACGGCGGGTTGGCGCGGGTGGTTTCCATGTCCCAGAACACCGAGAAGTTGGCATCGACCTCGGTCATCACCTGGCCGAGCACCACCGGGCTGGTGTAGCTCTGGCCGTAGCTCTGTGCCTGGCCGGCCCAGTTGCTGGGGGCGTCGTCGGTCACCGTCGAGGTGTACGTCTGGGCCTCGATGTCGACCCCGTCGATCGTCCAGGTGCCCTCCTCGACCACCAGGTAGCAGAGGTTGTCCGAGGCCACGCCGCCGCCCGAGGGGTTCTGGAGCCGCACGTCGAAGCTGGTCGAGGTGACGGCCGAGATCCGCGGCACCACCGGGGTGGTGTTGTTCGAGTACTGCACCGAGGTGGTGACCACGGCGCTGGTGTAGGTGTTGGTCAAGTTGACGGTCACCGGTGAGCCGCCGACCGAGAGGCAGGCCGACTCGAGCTGGGCGGGGGCGCCCGGGTCGCACATGTCGGTGCCTTCGTTGCAGCTCTCGCCCGGCAGACACGGGTCGCCGCTGGACTGGCAGTCGAGCACCGGATCGCAGGTCTCGGCGCCGGTGCAGAACAGCAGGTCGTCGCAGCTGGCGTCGTCCGGCACGTTCAGGCACGAGTCGCTACCGACGTCGCAGGAGTCGACCGTGCAGCCGACGCCGTCGTCGCAGGTCGGCGGCGTGCCGGCCTGGCATCCGAGGACCGGGTCGCAGGTCTCGGTGCCGGTGCAGAAGAGGCCGTCGTCGCAGACCAGCGGCGTGCCCGGCTGGCAGATGCCCGACGGGATGTCGCAGGTCTCGGCGCCGTTGCAGACGTCGGCGTCATCGCAGTCGCTGTTCTGGGTGCAGCCGCCGCCGCCGCCGCAGGACGGGAAGCTGTAGGAGCAGATCTGGGTGTCCCACTGGAAGCTGCCGGTGGTCTCGACGTACTCGTTGGTGACCCAGAAGGTGCAGTCGTCAACCGGATCG
>JAAELT010000538.1 GCA_024226315.1 bacterium
CAAGTGGCGCAGCAGCAGTGGGGCGAGGGCGGCGCTCTGGCGGCGCTGTACGTGGACAACCACGCCAAGGAGGTCTGGAGCTCGCTGTTCACCCGCGCGGGCAAGGTCTCGCACCGCAGCCGGGTGATGCCCTGCATCACCACGACCTATGTACACACCGGCGCCGGCACGCCGGTCTGGGTCGTCCTGCAGAGCGGCTCGGCGCCGCTGTCGCCACGGCTCGGCGAGATCGTCGAGGCGGCCGAGGCGGCCCTGGACGACGAGATCAAGCGGGTGACGGTGATCGACGCCGAGGGGAGCACCTTCGACACCCTGGCCTCGTTTACGGCCAAGGAGCGAGTGATCGTCACGCCGCTGCGGCCGTCGCAGGCCGAGAGCCTGGAGTTGCGCTACAGCCAAGGTTCCTACTTCCGACCCTTCCGGGAGCACGACGCGCTTCGGGTGGCTCAGGCGACGTTGCACCACAAGAGCACGGGCCGGCGCTTGGAGCTCGGCGCGGCGATCGTCCGTCGCCATGGTCGAGACCACGAGACGGTGCTGCTGACCAACGGTCCCCAGTTCGACGTGCCCCTGCGGAGTGTGGCCGTGGCGTACTTCAATCGGTGGCCCGTCCAGGAGAACGCCTTCAAGAACGGGGCGGCCGCAGTGAAGCTGGACCACCACCGAGGCAACTGCGGTGAGATGGTAAGCAACGTGGCGGTGGTCTCGGAGTTGGAGCGGCTCGAAGGTCAGATCCTGACAGCCGAAGAGCGACTGGGGCAGCTGACATCGGCTCGTCCTGCGCTCGAACAGGCGGCCGAGTCTGCGCGGTCCGAAGCGGCAGCGGCCGAAGCCGAGCAGTTCGAGAGGCGCCGGCACGTCGATGAGCTGCGCAGCGGTGATGAAGGTGTCGATGGCGCGTTGGCCTCGACGGCGGTCGCGCTGGTGGAAGCGATGGATCGCAGTGAACAGAGGCGCTCGTCGCTGCGCAAAATTGTAGAGAAATTGGATCTCCACGACCGTCGCCGAGAGGACCTGCTGTCGAAGATCGAGGTCCTGATCGACCGCGTGCGGACGTTGGAACCGATGGATCGAATCAGGCAGCTCGACGTGGCTCTCGACTCGGTGCTGACCTCTTTCAAGTTGACCGCGTCGCTTCTGATCCTGTTCGTGTTGCGTGAGTACCTGCGCGGTCGTCCGATGACGCCGGAGACCTTTGTCTCACGAGTGCTGTCGATCCGTGGACGACGCGAGGTCGGTGCTCTTGAAGAGCTGATTGTGTTCTATGAGAACCCCCGAGATGGGGAAATGAACGATGCGCTTCGCCAGGCCTGCATCGAGCTCAACAGCCGTTACCTGATGCGCCGTGACCGCTTGCTTCGGTACCGTCTCGAGGAAGCCCCCAAGAAATCGAGACCGCTGCCAGTTCACCTGAAATGATCCCGACCTTCTCCCCTTGGCCGAACTCCCTGACTGTCACCCGACGATAAGGAGTAAAAAACTCCGGGCTCAGGACTGCACGCCGAACGGTGGAGCCTCTGCAGGGGATCGAACCCTGTTCTCTCGCTTACGGGGCGAGCGCGTCACCAATTACGCATCAGAGGCAGAGGTGAAGAAAGCTGGCGGCTCGACAGATGACTGTCGATAGAACAGGCCAGTATCTCTAGATTTTCGGGC
>JAAELT010000539.1 GCA_024226315.1 bacterium
CAGGACGGCAGCGTTACGATCGACAACGTCACCTACCGCTACGGTGCTCTCGTACTGTCCGGGCCCGGGTCGAGGGACGTCCTGGCCAAGCTGGCCGACGCGGATCTCTCCAATCGTGGATTCCCTTTCCTGACCATGCAAGACATCGTCGTCGGCCTCTGTGAAACCAGAGCCCTTCGAATCGGCTATGTCGGCGAGCTCGGTTGGGAAATCCACTGCCCCATCGAAAACGTCAGGCCCATCTATCAGGCCCTGATGGAGGCGGGCGAGGAGCTCGGCATCGCCAACTACGGCCTGAGAGCGCTCAACTCCCTCAGACTCGAGAAAGGCTACCTGATGCTGGGCGGCGAAATCACCAGTGAAAGAACGCCCGTCGAAGCCGGCCAGGACCGCTTCATCGACTTCAACAAGGGCGACTTCATCGGCCGCCAGGCTCTGCTGAACCAAAAAAAGGCCGGGATCAAAGACAGATTGGCCCTCATGGTCGTCGAGGTCGATGACGCCGACTGCATCGGCGACGAGCCCGTCTACGTCGGCGACGAGATCGTCGGCCGCATCGCCTCGGGTGGCTACGGCCACTACCTGGGCAAGTCGCTGGCCATGGGTTACATCGACGCCAAAGTGGCCGAGCCCGGCACCAAGGTGGAAATCGCCATTCTGGGCGAATGGCGGCCCGCCGAGACGGTCGAGATTCCGCTTTACGATCCCAAAAACAAGAAGCCGCGAGCTTGACCGGAATAGATCGAACGGGAGCTGAACAGGCGCCGGACGAAGAGAGACTTCAGAGCTCATTCATAGGGAAGTTGCGGCCCGCTCGATCGCGGCGAGAACGTGCGGCGGCAGGTGGGATCCGTACTGCCGCTGCCAGTCCGGGTCGAGGTAATCGCGATTGGAGATCTTTC
>JAAELT010000540.1 GCA_024226315.1 bacterium
TATATGTGTAATATGTGTACGCTACACGTTTTTTTTTTATAAGAAAGTTCTTTGTGGGGCCAGTATTGAAACTGTCTTAGATATTCATGTTTTCAGTACAAAAACTTTCTTGTGACTTTCTTATCAAAAATTTTGGAATGAAGTATTTCTGCACATGCATATTTAAAGGCACTGTAAAAATTGCACACATACCACGTTTTCCATAAAAAATAATCATACGACTCGTTTAATAGCAAGATGAACAACTGAAAAGAGCGAAAATAACATACAGAACATTATGAGTGAAAATACGAAACAGAACTTTCTTAAGTTTCAAGAACCCAGTATTGAACTTTCTTAAGCTTTTAAGTAGTTGAGCACTACTTTCTTATAAACCACTTTCTTATAAAAAAAACGTGTAACATAATAGAATTTCACAAGTAACCCCCTGTCTAACTACGACCCGATGTACTCATTCGTACGTATATCATTGATCACGCTTAGTACTTGTGCGTACTTATGTCTATTATTCATATCTGTATTGTTTGTTTACTTTAAATATTTATTGGACCTGTGGCTTGCATTGGAAAAGAAGTGCCACATTGATGCATGCTGCAATGA
>JAAELT010000541.1 GCA_024226315.1 bacterium
GGCGTCCGCAGCCGCCACTCAGGCTCCAAGCGAGCGTCCGAGGACCGAAAAGACGACCGAAACTCGTCTCCGTGCGGCGCCGGAGCTGAGAACAGCCGCTGAGAAAGCCAGGGAAAAGTCTTCCTTCTGCTTCACAGAAGCAAATACTGCCCCCGGCGCATGTCCAAGGCTCCAAACTGTGCTGTGGAGGCCAGGGAAAGTCGGCCCTCGCCTCCTCAGCGCCTCCGGCAGGCAGGCGAACCCGACGCGGCAGCCGATCGGGCTCCTCGGCGAGTGTCTGGGCAGCTGACCTCTCTTTCCTGGCCGGCGAAGCCGACCGTCATCATCGTCACCGTCTCGGTGAGCGGGTTGCCGAAGTCGTCGCGGGGGACATCGGTGGCCGTGCCGCGGCCGTCGGTCGGAGCCTCCGGCACGGAGGCGCTCCTGGCAACAGCGGCCTCGAGCCGGCGGCGGCGAGACTCGCCGCGGATTCCAGCCGCCCAAACCCCGCTGGGTCCGCGACGA
>JAAELT010000542.1 GCA_024226315.1 bacterium
AGCCGATCTCGATCTAATGATCGAGATCGAAATGAAACTGGTCGAGGAACAGCGCTCGAGATTCGCTCTTCTCGAGCACCGAGACGACCTGAGCATCGAGCTCGGGAAACGGGTCCGCGGCGTGCGCCGGATCATCACCGGCCACTTCGATGAGCCCGACACCAAACAGCTCGGTGTCGAAGGGACGGTGGCCCGTGAACCGACGGCACTTCTTCTGCATGCCACGCAGATCACTCAACAACTGAAGCGCGACGACCTGGACAAGCTTCTGGGCAAACCTCTGTTCGAGCCTGGCCACGATCCTCGGCCTTACGGGCCACAGATCGAGCCTTTCATGGCCGAGCTGAGCGAGGCCCACGAGGTGCATCAACGTTCGAGTCGCCGGGTCGACGAGTTGCTGGAGGAGAAGAGCGAAGCGGTGGCGACCTACGACACCACCTTCGTACGCGTGGCACGCCAGTTCGAAGACCTCTGCCGCCTGGCCGGCAAGGCCAGACTGGCCGACAAGGTGCGTCCTTCCAGGACTCGCAAAGGCGAGACGGCGGTACAGCCTGACGACAGCGAGGTTCCGGATTCGGTCGACGAGGCCGTCGGCGCTGCCGCAGACCCGGCTACCGAGGGCGAGCAGGTCACGGAGCAGGTCGAGGATTCCGCTTCGGAGCCGGCGAACGAGCCGGATGCCGACTCGGTCTCCGATACCAATCCAGCCTGATCGGCTCTACCTTCGCCGGCGGAACGCCCCCGGGCGTTCCGCCGGCGCTTTCTCCACCGACCCGAGCCAATTCGTCTGGATCCCTTGAAATCGTCTCGATCCTCAGAGATCATCAAGAAAACCACACACCATGAGCAGAAAGAAGACCAAGCGCAAGAAGAAGATCCGGCCGCGCAAGCCGCGCCCCAGCAAAGCGGTGGCGCGCCGCCTGACGCGGGCACGGCCACGGCCTGTGGCGCGGCCGGAGCCCGCCGCGGACAGCATCGATCCCCGAGCGCAACGCTGGGCGCGCCTGCTCACCAAGGCCGACAAGGACCCGGAGATCGTACTCGACGATCCCCGCTGCCTGAGGCCCCAGTTCGTGTCCCGCTTCTTCGACCTGTGCGACGGCAAGGCGCTGGAGGCGCCATGGGTGGCGCCGGACTACGCCGAGGTGGCGCTGAAGCTGGCCGAGAAGATCGGCGATCCACACCAGATCAACATCGCCCGGGGCATCCAGGTACACGCCTGCATCGGCAACGAGGAATGGCACGAGGCCGCCGACCTGCTCGAGCAGTACCGTGAGGAGGCTTTCGCCTGCTGCAGCGTGTGCACCAGCGACTGGCTACGGCGCCAGGGCGACCTGCTGGTCGAGACCCGGGACCCCAAGGAGTCGCGCGCCTACCTGCAGCTCGCCTCCCGCGTGCTGGGCGACGACCTCGACGACGACGCCCGTGGCCGGATCCTGTTCGTGCGCGGCATCGCCCAATTATTCCTCGGGCAGCGCCGGCAGGCCCTGGACGACGGCGGCGAGGCGCTACGCCTGCTGTCGCTGTCGACGCCCTCCGCCTACTTCGTGGACGACATCGCGCTCGTCGCCTGCTTCCTGCAAGGTACCGACGAGCGCCGCTACTACCAGCTCGCCTACCAGCATCTCACCGAGTTCCGGGAGCGCCTCAAGGGCCAGAAGGGCTGGTATGCGGTGCTCGAGCGGCTGCGCTGGGTGCTGGCCCTGATCGACGCGCGCCTGGGCCATCGGCAGCGCGCCCGCGCCAGTCTGGAACGTATCTACGCCAAGCACGTGAAGAGCTGGCCCCACCGCTACGCGCTCGCCATCGCCGTTGACCTGGCGCTGACCTACTGCCTGCACCTGCCCGACGCCCACGTCCGCTCGATCCAGCGCATCCTCAAGCAATGCAAGGCCGAGCTCAAGCTCGAGCCCGAAATCCGCAAGAGCCTGGTGCAAGCAGCGAGCGACCTCGGAAAGCAGCCCCGCCGGGTGCGCCAGATCCTGGTCGGCCTGCGCCAGTCCTTCACTGTACCGGTGCCGGGGCTGCTGTGCAGCTTGACCCCGCTGAAGTAGCTACCCACGCTTACGGATCACCAGCCGCACCGGCACGCCCGCCAGGTCGAGCTCGGCCCGCAACCGGTTCTCGAGGTAGCGGCGGTAGGTGTCGCGGCGGTCGAGGGTGCGGTTGGCGAAGAGCATGAAGGTGGGCGGGGCGGTGGCGACCTGGGTGGCGTAGTAGAGCTTCCAGGGCCTGCCGCCCTTCTGCGGCGCCTGGTGGTCGCGCACGGAACGCTCGAAGATGCGGTTGACCTCGGCGGTCGCCAGCTGGGTCTGCAGGCGCTCGTGCAGGGCGGCGACGGCCGGCAGCAGGCGGTCGACGCGGCGGCCGGTGAGCGCGGAAACGTTGATGCGCGGCGGCGAGGACAGCAGCTCTTCCAGGCGTGGCCAGCTGTCTTCCAGGTCCTGGCGTGACTCGGGGTCGAGCAGGTCCCACTTGTTGAGCGCCACCACCACGCCGCGGCCCATCTCCCAGGCCAGGCCGGCGATCGACAGGTCGCCGGTGGTGACGCCGGCCGCGGCGTCGACCACCAGCACCACGACGTCGGCGCGCTCCATCTGGCGGCGGGCGAACATCACCGCCACCCCCTCGGCGACGCCTTCGACCTGGCTGCGGCGACGGATGCCGGCGGTGTCGATCAGCCGCCAGGTGCGGTCGTCCCACTCGAGCACGGTGTCGATCGGATCTCGGGTGGTGCCGGCCACGGGAGACACCAACACCCGCGACTCCCCCAGCAAGCGGTTCAGCACCGACGACTTGCCGACGTTGGGACGGCCGACGATGGCCAGCGCCGGGGCGCCGTCCTGCTCGGTGGGCGCTTCCTCGAGCGGCACCAGCTCGGCGATCAGGTCGCGCAAATCGTTGATGCCGGTGCCGTGCTCGGCCGAGATCAGCAGCTGGTGTTCGAGCCCGAGGCGGTAGAAATCGGCGAACTGGTCCTGAGCGGCGTTGGTGTCGCCCTTGTTGACCACCAGCACGGTCGGCTTGCCGTGGCGACGCACGGCCGCGACGACCTTTTCGTCAGCCGCCACCAGGCCCTCCTTGCCGTCGACCAGGAGCAGCAGCAGGTCGCTCGCCTCGATCGCCAGGAAGACCTGCTCGGAGAGGCCGAGGGGATCGTCGTCGGGCACCAGGCCACCGGTGTCGACCAGCTCGACGCTGCGATCGTCGTCGATCTGGGCGCTGCCGGCGATGCGGTCACGGGTGACGCCGGGCAGATCGTGCACGATCGCCTGCCGGCGGCCCACCAGGCGATTGAACAGCGTCGACTTGCCGACGTTGGGGCGGCCGATGATGGCGACCGCCGGCGTGAGCGACTGCATGACTTCTAGATTTCGCGGCGAGCGCGAGCTCACTGGTCGTAGGTCTGATCGAGCTCGCGGTAGAGGATCACCCAGCCTTCGCCCTTGCGCTTGAACTGGTACTTGACCCGGTTGCGCTGGTCGAGGCTCTCGTTGATCAGCAGGTGGGTACCGAGGGTGTACGAGCGGACGTCCCACACCTCGAGGGTGCTGACATAGGCGTTGGAATAATTCCAGACCGAGACGTCCTCGACCGTCATCTGCTTGAACTCGGGCTCGTAGAGGCGCCCGTTGGCGGTCAGCTCCTCGGTCCTGAGCTGGATGCGCGCCATCTCCTTGGGCACCGCGATGCCCTCGAGCAACGAGGGGTCGCGAGTGGCGTAGGCCTTGCCCAGCCTGGGCAGGTAGTCGCGCAGCACTTGCTCGATCTCCTGGCGGTCGACTTCCTCTCTGACCGCGGCGTCGCCGCAGGCGGCCAGCAAGAAGACTGTCAGGAGCAGGGTGACGAGTTTCGCGGTGGTGCGAGGCATGATGATGAAGTCTAGCAGTGGTTGATCTCCCAGAGGGTCCTTCCGGCCGGCGACGGTGCCGGTTTCAATGGATTGGACCCGCGGTGTTAAATCGGGGTTCCTGGTAGTTGCGGGCGTGATGAGCAAGGGAGTAGACTCGACTCGTTCGGGGCGTGCAGCCGCACGCCGACCCACAACGCGAAAGTGGCGGAATTGGTAGACGCGCAAGATTCAGGATCTTGTGGCCGCAAGGTCGTGGGGGTTCGAGTCCCCCCTTTCGCACCATCTTTCCTCTCCCCGATCGCCGAATCGCCCTTCTCCCACACCCACGCCTGGGCTTGAGCCGGCGGGCAACGCCCGCGCCTCGCCCCGAGAGAATCGGCCATGAGCCATCAGGACGACATCTCTCCTCTCGCCCTGAACCGGATCTCGGTGTACCTGCGCTGCTTGAGGCAGCTGCAGGAGCAGGAAGTCCACCGTATCTCCTCGAAGGAGATGGCCCACCGCTTCCACCTCTCCGCGGCACAGATCCGCAAGGACCTGGCGTACTTCGGCGAGTTCGGTATCCGCGGCGTCGGCTACGACGTCGCCCACCTGCGCGAGCGCCTGGAAAAGCTGCTGGGTGTCGAGCGCGAGCACCCGGCGATCATCGTCGGCGCCGGCCGGGTCGGCACCGCCCTGGCGCAGTTCCCCGGCTTTCGAACCAGCAGCTTCCGGATCCTCGGCCTGTTCGACAACGATCCGCGCAAGGTCGGCACCCGGCAGGGCGAGCTGACCGTCCGCCACAGCCGCGAGTTGGGCACGGTCGTTGCCGACGTCGGCGCCGAAATCGCCATCCTGACGGTGCCCGCCGAGGCCGCTCAGGAGAATTACGACGCCCTGGTTGCGGCCGGCATCAAGGCGGTGCTCAACTTCGCGCCGGTGCAGCTCGAGCTCGATCCGCGGGTGCGGGCGAAGACCGTCGACCTGACGATCTTCCTGGAAGAGCTGGCCTACTTCCTGCGTTGATTCCGGCGCCCCGGCGTCCCGGCGCCCTCGGAAAACGGAATTCTCCAGTCAGATGGAGAATCGTAATGCGGCCTGTAATGCGTGGATGGCACTCTCCCCGAGTCGAGGCTCCCAGCAGTTCACCCCCTGGCTCGCGGCGTGACGAAACGCCGATCTCCCTCCCACGGAGCCTCGCCCTCTAACCCTCATGAACGTCGTGCCCTTCAAACACCCTCGAGATCGCGGCCGGCGGGGTATGCCGGCGCGGCTGGCTTCTTCCGCGCTGCAGACGGCCTACTACGAGACCGTCCGCCGGCTGGTGCGAGCCGCCGAGCTCCACGACCTCGAGACCGGCGCCCATCTGTGCAGAATTTCGCACCTGGTCAGCGTTCTGGCGCAACACCACGGTTTCGCCCGGCAGCAGGCCGAGATGATCCGCACCTCGGCGGCGCTGCACGACATCGGCAAGCTCGCCGTCGCCCGGGCGATCCTGAACAAACCGGGACCACTCAACTCCGGTGAATGGCGGCTGATGCGCCAGCATCCGGTGATCGGAGCCGGTTTGCTCGAGGGGACACTCTCGCCGCTGCTCCACTGCGCGCGCGAGATCGCTCTGTCGCATCACGAGCACTGGGACGGCAGCGGCTACCCGTTCGGCCTGAGCGGCGAAGAGATCCCGGTCTCCGCCCGCATCGTGATGCTGTGCGACCAGTATGACGCGCTCCGAAGCGTGCGCCCCTACAAGCCGGCCTACGATCACGACACCGCCTGCCGGATCCTCTTCGAGGGTGACGACAGGACCCGCCCCGAGCACTTCGACCCACGGCTGCTCGACCTGTTCCGGCGCATCCACTGGCGTTTCGACGGCGTCTGGAAACGCTGGAAACGGCGCCATGGCCCGTCGTTCACGCTGCTGGCAGAAAGCTGTACCCCACACCCCGCTGGGTGATGAGGTAGCTCGGCGCCGCCGGGTCGGGCTCGATCTTGTGCCGCAATCGGTGGACGTGGACGCGCAAACGATCCTCGAAGACCTCGTCGAAGGGCCAGATCCGGCGCAGCAGATAGTCGATCGTCACCGGCCGGCGCGCCCGCCGCATGACCACGTGCAGGAGCTTGGTCTCGGTGCGCGTGAGCACCACCGGACGGCCATCGATGATCGCCTTCTGGTGCACGAAGTCGATCTCCATCCGCCCGTCGATGCGGGTGATCGGCGCCATCGAGTAGGCGTAGTTCCCCATGCGCCTAAGCACACGCTCGACCCGGGCCGCCAGCTCCGGTGGATGGAACGGCTTGACGATGTAGTCCTCGGCCACCTCGCGCAGTGTGTCGACCACGGTCCCGGGCTCGCCCAGCGCCGTCGCCACGATCACCGGCAGGTCGGCGAGCTCCTGAATCTGGCGGCACATCTCGAGGCCCGCCTCGCCTGGCAGAGCGATGTCGACGACGGCCAGGTGCGGCAGCCCGTTCTTCTCCAGCCAGGCCATCGCTCCCGCCACCGACTTCACTACCGACACCATGAAGCCGGTCTGCTCCAGCGCGGCGCGCGCGGCGCGCGCGGCGTCACGGTCGTTGTCGACAATCAGGACGTGCTGAGCGACTCCCGCTCCGGTCAATGGTTGCGGTCTCGAGTCCATGCTATGCGATTCCTCATTCCTGGTCGTGCGCCACGGGCCTCGAGGCGCGGACCGGTCCATTCATTCGGCGGCGGCCTCCGGGCGAAGTGCCGCCTCGGCGAAGCGGCGCGCCAGATCCCGCGCCGTCGGCCGATCGGCACTCCTCTTGGCCAGCGCCGCCATCACCACTTCCTCGACTCCGGGTGGCAGGTCCGGCACCAGCTCGGTCAACGGTGTCGGGCTCTCGTTGAGGTGCGCCACGATGAGCTTGAACATCTCGCCGTCGCTGTCGAATGGCCGGCTGCCGCTGAGCATCTCGTAGAGCATCACACCCAGGCTGTAGACGTCCGCGCGCTCGTCGCAGGGGCCGCCGCTGAACCTCTCCGGGGCCATGTAGGCCGGCGTGCCGACGACACCGTCGAGCGTCAGCTTCTCTTTCAGCGCCGAGTCGTTCATCAGCTTGGCGATGCCGAAGTCCAGGACCTTGACGACCTCGCCCTGACGGCTGCGGTGCAGAAACACGTTCTGCGGCTTGACGTCGCGATGGATGATGCCCAGCCGGTGGGCGTCGCCCAGCACCTCGCAGATCGGTCCGAGAATCTCGGCGCAGCGCTCCGGCGACAGCGTCCCCGCCTGCTTCAGCACTTCGGCCAGGCTGCGGCCCTCGAGCAACTCCATGACCATGAACGGCTCGCCGGTCGGCACGATGCTGAGATCCAGCACCGAGACCGCGTTCGGGTGATCGACCCGGCACGACGAGATCGCCTCGCGCAGAAAACGTGTCGGCGAGCTCGAGGAGGACCGCAGCCCGGTGTTGAACACCTTCAGCGCTACCGGCCTTTCGAGCGCCAGGTGAGTCGCCCGGTAGACGGTGCCGAAGCTGCCGTTGCCGATCACCGATTCCAGGCGGTACTTGCCCTCAAGCACCGAGCCCGGCTCTCTGCTGAACGGCGAAGACGAGGCCTCGCTGGCCGGCACCTGGGCCGACATCGAGCGCAGCTGGACCCGGATCCGGGCCGCCAGCACCGGCACGTCCAGCGGCTTGGTGATGTAGTCGTCGGCGCCCAGCTCGAATGCCCGGATGACGTTGTCGCTCTGGTCCTTGGCGGTCAACATCACGATGCGCAGCCGGGTGGCCGGATACAGCTTGCGCAGGGTCTCGAGCACGTCGAAGCCGGAGAGACCGGGCATCATGACGTCGAGCAGCACCAGGTCGATCGCTTCTTCCTTGACCAACCGCAGTGCTTCGATGCCGTCCTCGGCCACCAGCACCCGGTAGCCCTCGCGCCCGAGCACGCGGACGCACAACACCCGGGTAACCGGATTGTCGTCGACCACCAGGATGGTCGGAGCGTGCTCGTCGGCCTGGGTCGCCCGGTCGACCTGGATCGCCGGGTTTGTCTCGCCCGTCTGACCGGCCTGGGCCGGCTGATCAGTCTCGAACGTCTGGTCCGTCTTGACCGCCTGGTCCGTCTTGGCCGTCATCGCTGGTCACCTCGTCGCATCACCAACCATGGTTTGCACGGAGCGTGCCAGCGTTCGAATCTCGGCGGTCCGTGGCCGGATCCTCTCGACAGGTCTGCTCTTTCGAGAAAAGGCCCCGATTCCGGGGCTTCGCCCCGGTTTTACGAAGAGAGGACGGTAGCCCCGTTTTCGGAGTTTCGGCCCATCGCGGCGACCAGCGGGGAGGAGCCTCTCCCGGCCATGGAAAAACTCCTGGCCGGGCCGAGGGGTTCCTCAGCGCTCCGTCGAGACCGCCCGGTCGGTAAGGTCCACGGGCTCGGTGGCTTCCTCGATGCGGGAGTCGGCCGCGGAGTCGTCGATGGCCAGCGGCTCCGGCTGCTCGAGTCCCAGGGCGGCGGCGAGCTCACTCGCCATCTCGGCCGCCGTCGGGCGCTGCTCCATGTCCTTGTCGAGCGCCCGCAGGACCACCGCCTCGACCTCCTCGGACAGCTCGGGGTTGAGCTCGCTGGGCGGCCGTGGCTCTTCGTTCATGTGCGCGTAGATGACCTTCAGCGGGCTGGTGCCGGTGAGGTAGAACGGCGGTTTGCCGACCAGCATCTCGTAGAGCATGACGCCCAGGCTGTAAACGTCGGCGCGGCCGTCGTAGGGCACCTTGACGAAGCGCTCGGGGGCCATGTAGATCGGCGTGCCGATCACACCGTCCTCCATCGTCAGCTCTTCGTCGGCCGCCCTGCCGCCGACCAGCTTGGCGATGCCGAAGTCGAGCACCTTGACCACCTCACCATGCCGGCTCTGGTGCAGGAAGATGTTCTGCGGCTTGACGTCGCGATGGATGATGCCGAGAGCGTGGGCTTCGCTGAGCACGCCACACACCGGGATCAGGATCTCGGCACAGCGTTCGGGCGTCAGCCGGCCCCGGCGATTCAGCTCGTCTTCGAGCGGCGCGCCGCGCAGCAGCTCCATGACCAGGAAGGGAATGCCCGCCGGCGTGACGCTGAAGTCCATGATCGACACCGCGTTGGGGTGCTCGATGCGGCAGGTGGAGACTCCCTCCCGCTGAAACCGGGCAACCGACTCGTCGCCGGGCTGGAGGTTGGCGTCGAGCAGCTTGACCGCGATCTCGCGATCGAGGGTCAGATGGGTTGCGCGGTACACGGCGCCGAAGTTGCCCTGGCCGATCAGCGAATCCAGGCGGTACTTGCCTTCGAGCACCGTTCCCGGCTCGATCCTGGAGACCGAGGCGATGGGCTCCGGCTTGTGGACACGGGCGGTGATCTTGGCTCGCAGCTGCGCCTGCACCCGCACCGCCACGACGCGCAGGTCGAGCGGCTTGGTCACGTAGTCGTTGGCACCCAGGTCGAAGGCCTTGACCACGTCCTCGCTCTGGTCCTTGGCGGTGGCCATGATCACCGGCAGGGTCTCCGGCGAATGCTCCTGGCGCAACTTCTCCAGCACGCCGAAGCCGTCGATCCCCGGCATCATGACGTCGAGCAGCACCAGATCCACCGGCTCCTGCTCGACCAGCTTCAGGGCCTCGGCGCCGTCTCCCGCCGGCAGGACCCGGTGGCCTTCGAGCTCGAGATAGCGGGAATAGAGCTCACGGTTGACCTCGTTGTCGTCCACGACCACTACGACGAAAGGATTCTCGCTCACGGGGCAGAGTATAACCTGAACTGGCACGCGTTCTTCGAGCCCCTGAAGGCCGCCTGAAGCCGCGGCCGATGACAAGCTCCGGACTCAGTGGTAGAGTTTCCAGCTCTGGAGTTGACGAACCGATGCTCGAACGTCCTGTGACCCACCATTTGCTCGAACGTCAACTCCGGCGACTCGGGCTCTCGGGCGGGACGCCCCCGAGCCCGGAGCTGTGGCGCCGCTTTCTCGAGCACATCGACCGCAGCTATGCGGAAGGCGATCAGGACCGCTACCTCCTGGAGTGCTCGCTCTCCACCTCGTCTCACGAGATGAAGGAGCTCTACGAGACGTTCAAGCGATCCTCGGAGAGCCAGATCACCGCCGAGCGCGACCGCTACCGCAGCCTGGTCCAGGCGGCGCCAGACATGATTTTCAGCCTGGCGGTCGAAGACGGCTCGATCACCTCTCTCAATCCGGCCTTCGAGCGCCTCACCGGCTGGGCGGTGGAAGCGTGGATCAACAAGCCCTTCACCTCTCTATCTCATCCCGACGACGTGCCGCGGGCGATCGCCAACATCCACCAGGTCATTCTGGGGGAGTCGATCCCGCCGTTCGAGCTGCGGATCCTCACCAAGTCCGGTGAGAACCGCAGCGCCGAGTTCATCGTCACCCCTCATCGCGATGAGAAACGGGTCGTCCGGTTCATCCTCGGCATCGCCCGCGACATCACCGACCGCAAGCGCGCGGAGCAAGACATGCAGGCCGCCAAGGAAGCGGCGGAGACCGCTTCTGAAGCCAAGAGCGAGTTCCTCGCCAACATGAGCCACGAGATCCGCACGCCGATGAATGGCTTTCTCGGCATGACCGGGCTACTGCTGGAAACGCAGCTCGATTCGAAACAGCGGGACTTCGTGGAAACCATCCGCTCGAGCGGCGAGACCCTGCTGACCCTGATCAACGACATTCTCGACTTCTCGAAGATCGAGTCAGGCAAGCTCGAGCTCGAGAATCACCCGTTCGACCTGAAAGCTTGCGTCACCGGCAGCCTCGACCTGCTGCGGGCCAAGGCGAGGGAGAAGAGTCTCGAGCTGGCCACCGACTTCCTCGCGGACTGCCCCCATGCCCTGGTCGGAGACGTCACCCGGGTGCGGCAAATACTGGTGAACCTGCTAGGCAACTCGATCAAATTCACCTCCGAGGGCGGGGTTACGGTGAGGGTGCGTACCCGCGCCACCTCATCCACTTTCCACGAGCTCCGGATCTCGGTGCAAGACACCGGGGTCGGCATCCCGGCGGACCGGGTCGATCGCATCTTCGAGTCCTTTTCCCAGGCCGACGCCTCGACCACTCGCAAGTTCGGTGGCACCGGCCTCGGCCTGACCATCAGCAAGCACCTGGCCGAGCTGATGGGCGGCAAGATCTGGGTCGAGAGCGAGGTCGGCAAGGGCTCGACCTTTCACTTCACGGTACAGACGCGCCTGCCGCTCGAGGACGAGAAGCTGCAGCTCGAGCGCTCCGGCCGCCAGCGGCTGGTCGACCACGACCTCGGGCGGCGCCTGCCACTGCGAATCCTGGTCGCCGACGACAACGTCATCAACCAGAAGGTCGCCCACCTGCTGCTCGAGAACATGGGCTATCGCGCCGACCTGGCGGCCGACGGCCTGGAGGTCCTGGCGGCGCTCGACCGGCAACGCTACGACGTCGTGCTGATGGACGTGCAGATGCCCGAGCTCGACGGTCTGGAAACCACGCGACGCATCCGCGAGGAGCGCGATCCAGAAGAGGCGCCGAAGATCATCGCGGTGACCGCCGGGGCCATGCGCGGCGATCGCGAGAAATGCCTGGCCGCCGGCATGAACGACTACGTCAGCAAACCGGTCCAGGCCGACGAGCTGCAGGCGGCCCTGCTGCGCGTCATGGGCGACGAGAGCGTCGACTACGAAGAGCCCGCGGGCCGCGGTGACTTCGGTGTCATCGCACCGCCGATCGCGGAGCTGGAGGGCGCGGTCCGGGCAGAAGAAAAGCCGGCGGCAGAAGAACAGCCGGCGGCAGAAGAAAAGCCGGCCGCGGAGGAGCAGCAGTCCCCGAGCGTCAATCTCGGCGTGATCACCAGCCTGTATCAGGTCCGGCCGGGGGTCCTGACCGAGCTGATCGACAACTTCCTGAGCAGTGCGGGCGAGCGGACGACGGCGATCCGCGAGGCGATCGAACAGGCCGACGCCTCGGAGCTGCAGAAGGCGGCGCACAGCCTCAAGGGCTCGAGCGGCACGCTCGGAGCGATGCGGATGGCGCAGATCTGCTCCTATCTGGAGGCCACCGGCAGGAACGGTACGCTCACCGAGCCGACCGGCGTTTCCGGCGCCCGCGACGCGACCCAGGAGCTCGAGAACGAGCTCGAGCTCGTCCGCGAGACCTTCGAGCGTCAACTCGCCGAATGGCAGGCCGCCGCGGTGTGACTCAGCTGAGCTCCACGAGAAGCTCGCGCATGGCCTGGTCGACGCGGCCGAGCTCCGCTTCCAGATTGTCGAACCGCTCGCGCGCCTCGGCCAGCGCCGAGCCGCCGGCCAGCTGCTCCATTTCGTGACACAGCTGAGCGAAGGCCGTCGCGCCGAGGTTGGCGGAGCTGCCCCTGAGCGAGTGGGCGACCTGCTCCGTGGCCCCGGCGTCTTCCTCGCGGAGGGACTTCGACAAATCGGCCAACCTCACGGGCGCGTCATCGAGGAAGAGCCGGATGATGCGGCGCGGCACCTCCATGCCCAGCGCGCGCCCCATCTCGCGCAGCCTCTCGATCGGCTCCGGCGCCAGCACCGTGGCTTCTTTGACTTGTCCGGTCGAGGATTCTTCGGATCCCATCGCTTCCCTCAGGCTTCGAGCTCTGAAGTATACTGGCAAGACGCCCACAAGGACGCCGATTCCGGCCCTCGGCGAACCTGAGCCCAGACGCCACGAGACGCTCAACCATGCCTGCACCGCCCCTGAACCGTATTCTGTTCGTCGAGGACGAGGTGGATATCCAGATGGTGGCACGGCTGGCGCTGGAGGATATCGGCGGCTTCGAGGTCGAGGTCTGCGGTTCCGGCTTCGAGGCGCTGGAGCACGCTCCGCGGTTCCGGCCCGAGCTCATCCTGCTCGACGTCATGATGCCCGACCTGGACGGACCGGCGACGCTGCATGCGCTGTCCTGCCAGCCGGAATCGGCCGCCACGCCGGTGGTCTTCGTCACCGCCAAGGTGCAGAGCTACGAGGTATCCGAGTACCTGGACCTGGGCGCCATCGACGTCATCGTCAAACCGTTCGATCCCATGACGCTCGCCGACAGAGTGCTCGAGATCTGGCGCCGCCATCACCACGAGGCATGAAGATCGCGCAGCCCTCGAAGCTCCTCGGCAGCAGCCGGAAGCTCCGTCAGGAGCTCGAGGCGATGGAGCGGGCTCTCCACACCTCGACCCGCGAGCTCGAGGACGCGCGCGAGGAGCTGGCCGCTCAGGAAGAAGAGAAGCTGCGCCTGGAGACCAGGCTGCGGCTTCTGGAAAAGGCGGTCGAGACGGTCAGCCTGGGCGTCACGATCACCGACATGCAGGGCAAGATCATCTATGTCAATGCCGCCGATGCGCGCATGCACGGCTATTCGGTCGACGAGCTGATCGGCAAGGAAGCGCGGATGTACTCCGCGAAGGCCACGCACCCGGAGGACTACGACGATCCGGCGGAGCCCTGGGCACGCCAGCGCCTCGACGCCACCAAGGACGGCCTGTCGTTCCCAGTGCGATTGATCTCCGACCGTGTGCGCGATCATCAGCACGAGCCGATGGGCACGGTAACGATCTGCGAGGACATCCGCGAGCGGGAGCACATCCGCGAGGCGCTGTCGCGCCGCGACAACATCCTGAAAGCGGTCGGCTTGGCGGCCGAGCGGCTGTTGACCGATGCGTCATGGGAAGAGAGCGTCGAAGAGATCCTGGAGCGGCTGGGTACGGCCACCGGCGTCGACCTGATCTACATGAGCGTGGTCAAGGACGAGAGCCCCTTCACCACCGGCAGCGTGATCCTGAGCTGGACCACTCCCGGCGGCGTCGTGGAGGACCGTTTCGGCAGCGGCCTGGGACTGCCGGATCGGGTCGAGCTCTTCACTTGCTGGAAGGAACGGCTGCAGTCCGGACAGACTCTGCAGGGGCGAGTGCGCGAGCTGCCGGCGGACGAGCGGACGATCCTCGAGGCCTGGGGGGTGCGCTCGTTTCTGGTGGTGCCGATCTTCGTCGACTCGAAGCTCCGGGGCTATCTGAGCCTCGAGGACGGCGACGACAACCGCGAGTGGCTGTCGGCCGAGATCGAGGCGCTCAAGACCGCGGCGCGGACCTTCGGCGCCTCGATCCAGACCCGCCAGGCCGAGCTCGCCCTGGCGATGAGCGAGGAGAAATACCGCGATCTGCTGGAGAACGCCACCGACCTGATCCTGAGCGTCTCGCCCGACGGCCGCTTCCAGTACGTCAACCGGGCGTGGAAGGACAGTCTGGGCTACAACGACGACGAAGTGCAAAAGCTCAAGCTCTGGGACGTCGTGCGGTCGCATCACCCCGCCAGCGAGCACGACGTCGTGAACAGCATTCTCTCGGGTGATGGCGGCGGCCGGCTCGAAGCGATCTTCGTCACCCGCGACGGCACCGAGATCTCGGTCGAGGGGACGATCAACTCGCGCTTCGTCGACGGCCTGCCGGTCGCAACCCGCGGCGTCTTCCGCGACATCACCGAACGCAAGATCGTCGATCGCATGAAGCAGGAGTTCATCTCCATGGTCAGCCACGAGCTGAGAACACCGCTGACCTCGATCATCGCGTCGCTGGGGCTGCTCGACAGCGGCCGCATGTCGGGCGATCCGCAGCGTGTGCAAGAGCTGGTTGCGGTGGCGCTGCGCAACTCCAACCGCCTGCTGCGCCTGATCAACAACCTGCTCGATCAGCAGAAGCTCGCCGACGGCAAGATGTCCTTCTATCTGGAGCCGGTCGAGATCACACCGATCATCCAGGAGACCGTCGACGACGTCCGTTCCTACGCCGACATGCTCAACATCGAGCTGCGGTTCGAGAGTCAGGGCGAGGATCTGTATGTGATGGGCGATCGTGACCGCCTGGGGCAGGTGCTCAACAACCTGCTGTCCAACGCCATCAAGTTCTCGCCGCCGAGTGACGTGGTCACGCTGTCGCTCCGCTCGGCGCGGGACAGGGTCATCATCAGCGTGGCGGACAACGGTCCCGGAATCCCGCAGGAGTTCCGCGACCGGCTGTTCGAGAAGTTCACTCAGTTCGACGCCTCGGTGACCCGCCGCTCCGGTGGCTCCGGCCTGGGCCTGTCGATCGCCCGTGGCCTGGCCGAGGGCATGAACGGCCGCATCGTTCTCGACACCGCAGTGAGCCAGGGCGCGACCTTCCGCATCGAGATGCCGCCCGCCCGCAAGCCCACGGAAGTCTGACGGGTCGTCCTGACGGCCTGCGGGCGGTTCTTAATGGCGAATGTAACGTCGCCGGGATCGAATGGTGGCTCGGCATCTGGAGCCTACCCACCACGAGAGAACGGAGAAGTCGATCATGGCGAGAGCGAGCGGTCTGCATTCCCTGGCGGTCAGCGTCCCCGACAGGGTCCTGACCAACGACCATTGGCGCAAAAACCATCCGCGGCTGGTCGCCGACGCGGAGGAAGATCTCTGGATGTGGAAACAGCCCGACAGCTGGGACGAGGGCTCGGAGGCCTTCAACCGCGCCATGGCCCCGTACCTGAAGGATCCCTTCCGGGGCGCCAGGGAACGGCGAGTGCTACGCGAGGGCGGCAGCTCGCTCGAGCTCGAAACGCAGGCGGCCCGGCGCGCGCTGGCGGCCGCTGGGACGACCGCGGAGGAAATCGGCCTGCTGATCTGCACCTCGTTCCTGCCCGACCACCGCGGCGTCGGTGGCGCCACCTACCTGGCCCGAGAGCTGGGGCTGCGCGGCGCTGCCTGGAACGTCGAGTCGGCCTGCACCAGCTCGCTGATCTCGTTGCAGACTGCCTGCTCTCTGGTCGCCACCGGCCAGTACGAGAAGGTCCTGGTCGTGACTTCCTGCACCTACTCGCGCGTCGCCCCGGAAGATGACCCCATCGCCTGGGGCATCGGCGACGCCGCCACCGCCATGGTCGTCGGCCCGGTCGACGAAGGAATCGGGCTCCTCGGCAGCCACGGCGTCCACTCGGGCGAGACCAAGGGCGCGGTCGCCTATCACCTCGAGCTGGACGGCGACGGCAAGCCCTGGTACCGGCTGCGCACCGGCAAGATCGCCGCCGACGTACTCCGCGACACCTCGGAGAGCTTCCTCCAGGAGTGCACCGGGCAGGCGCTCGCAAAGGCGGGTCTGGAGCTCCAGGACATCGACCAATTCGTATTCAACACGCCGCTCGCCTGGTACGCCTCCTTCTGCGCACGCAGCCTCGGGGTGGATCAGCAGCAGACCCTCAGCGTCTATCCGTTCTACGCCAACGTCGGTCCGGCACTGCTCGGCCTCAACCTCTTTCATGCCGCCCACTGGAAGCGATTCGAACCCGGCGAGCTGGTGCTGCTCTACTCGGTGGGCAGTGTTTCGAGCTGCAGTGCCGCGGTGGTGCGCTGGGGCGAAGTCGCCCTCGGCGAGGTACCCGCGGACACCTCACTGGAGCGCCTGCGGGAGATCGAGGCCGACACCCTGGCCAGCTACCGGCTTGGAAGGATCGACGACGAGGTGCTGACTCCGGCACAGCGGACCCCGGAGCCAGACCGGCGGCTGCATCGGCTGGTCCGGCGCTACGTCGAGCTGGCGATCGACGAGCCCGGCATCATGCAGCTCTTTTCCCGCCAACAGCAGGACGAGCTCTGGTCGCTGCCCGTACGGGCGCGGGCCGAACGTTTTCTCGGCACGCTCGAAAAGGACATCGGAGAGATCTTCCGCAAGCAGGACCGCGCGCCCGAGGTCGATCCGATGGTAGCGGCCCAGAGCTTGCTCGGGATCATCCACTGGGGGGTCACCTCTCACCGCGCCGAAGGCCGTCTCAGCAGAGACGAGGCAGTCGAGCAGGTCGCCTACCTGGCCCTGCACGGGCTGGTCGCCCGACCGCCGAGCTACGCGGACCAGGTCGCCGACGCCTGAGGAGCGAGCAACCCGCCCTTCTACTTGGTGGGCAGGAAGCTGTAGCCGACGCCCCTCTGAGTGATCAGATAGTGGGGCTTGGAGGCGTTGGGCTCGATCTTCTGCCGCAGCCGGTGGACGTGGACCCTGAGGGTGTCCTCGAAGACCTCGTCGAGCGGCCACAGCCGGGCCAGCAGGTACTCGGTGGTCACCGTCCGCCGGGCGCTGCGGATCAAGATATGGAGGATCTTGGTCTCGGTCGGCGTCAGCGACACCGGAGTCTCGTCGATCAGCACGTTCTTGGCCGCGAAATCGACCGCCAGCCGGTCGTCGATCACGGTCAGCGACTCCAGCCGGAAGGCGAAATCGCCCATGCGGCGGATCACCCGCTTCACCCGTGCCGCCAGCTCCTTGGGCTTGAACGGCTTGGTGACGTAGTCCTCGGCCACTTCTTCGATGGTCTTCACCACCGTGGCCTCCTCGTCGATCGCGGTCAGCATGATGACCGGTAGATCGGAGAACTTCTGGAGCTTGCGCGCGAGCTCGATGCCGTCGGTCCCGGGCATCATGATGTCGAGGACCGCGAGGTGCGGCAGGCCCTTGCGGCCAATCAGGTCGAAAGCTTCGCGGGCCGAATAAGCGGTGGCCACCTCGAAACCCTCGGCCTCCAATGTCATGCGCACGACGCTGACGATGTCCGGCTCGTCGTCGACGACCAGGATCTTGTGTGCGGCGCCTGGAACTTCCACGATCAGACCTCCACGATCATTCTAGGGAAAGTCTCGAAGCCCGAGGACGGTTTCGAGCAGATGGTCTCCTCGCACAAACGACTCCCCTCGCACAGACAATCTCCTCGCGCTGAGCTCGGGGGAGGATCTCGGCCCTTAGTATACTGAAACCAGACCTCCGGAGCAGATTTGATCTCGGGGTTTCTCGGCGACCCGTGGATCCTCTCACCCACACCCTCACCGGCGCCGCGCCGGCCAATACTCGCCTCGCCCACGGCGTCAGGTTGGCGACGCCGACCCTGCTGATCGCCGTCAACGTCCCCGACGTCGACGTCCTGTCCTACGTCGCCGGGGGCTGGGTACGCTACCCCTGGGTCGAGATCGAGGAGACCGGCGCCGGCCATGTCGGTTTGCCTGGACACCTGCCATCGTTTAAGCTTTTTGTGTCGTCATGGCGAATCCCGAGCACCTGAAGGTCTTCCAGCGTGGGGTCGGAGCCTGGAACCGCTGGCGCCAGAAGCATCGCGGTCTGCGTCCCGATCTTTCCCGCGCCGATCTCAAGCGGGCCAACTTCCGTTACGCCAATCTGAACGACGCCAACCTGGAGTACGCCAATCTCGAGGGCGCCAACCTCGGCCGCGCGTATCTCGAGGGGGCCGAGCTGCAGGGCGCGTCACAGCGCGGCGCTCATCTGTTCAGCGCCGACCTGCGCCACTCCGACTTGCGCGAGGCCGACCTGCGCGAGGCCCAGCTCTGGTACGCCCACCTGGTGCGCGCCGACCTGCGCGATGCCGTCCTGTCGGGCGCCGACCTGCGCAGTTGTGACCTCACTGCCGCAGATCTGCGGGCGACCGACCTCACCGGTGCCAGGCTCTCGGGCGCCAACCTGCGGCGCACCGACCTGCGCGGAGCCCGGCTCGAGCGTACCAATCTGCATGGCACGCGCTTTTCCGAGTGCCGGCTCGAAGGCGCCGACCTGAGCCACGCCGAGGCCGCGCTGACGGCGTTCAACACCGTCGACCTGAGCGGCGTGCGAGGACTCGGCTCGGTACGCCACGAGCGGCCGTCGTCGGTCGGCGTCGACACTCTCGAGCGCACCGCCCGCGGCCTCGATGACGAAGCGAAGCGGGCCGAGGTGGTGGCCTTCCTGCGCGCCGCCGGCCTACCCGAGGGCTCGCTCGAAATCCTGACGACAGCCGCAACGCTGGCGCCGATCTACATCGTCCACAGCCTGGCTGACCGCGACTTCGCCCAGCGACTGTACGCCGGCTTGCAGCAGCACCGGATCCGCTGTTGGCTGCACGAGTACCCGATGTTGCCGGGCGAGGATCTGGACGAGGGATTCGATCTCGGACCCCGCGATTCCCGGGGCCTGGTGCTGTGCTGCTCGGAGGCGTCGCTGACCAGCTGGTGGCTGGCCGAGGAGCTCGATGCCGTCGCTGGTCGCGATCTGTCGACCCTGCTGCCGGTCACCGTCGGCGGCGCCCGCTGCGGCGAGATCTGGGAAAAGACCCGGGCCGCCCGCGGCCTGCCGCCCGCGGCCACCGACTTCGACGGCTGGAAGAGCGACGACGACGCCTTCGACCGCGCCGCGGGAAGTCTGGTGGCGGCGATCCGGACGTCGCCCAGCACTGGCACCTGAAGCAGGCCCAACGCAAGACGCCGCCGACAGAGCCGGCGGCGCCTAAAACAAAGCGTTGATGGAATTGAAGCTTACTGAGCGACGAGCTGGCCCACCAGCGACTCGAGCTCGGCCAGACGCCCGGTCAGGGTCTCGATCTGAGCGTCCTTGTCGGTCAGCTCCGCGTGCAGGCCCTGGATCGCCGACAGCGCCACGCCCGAGGCGTCACCCAGCGAGATGCTCTTGCCGGTGCCGACCTCGAACGCCGCCGCGAAGTCCTCGGCCATCGGGCCCAGGTGACGCGCGCCGCCCTCTTCCCACTTGAACTGCCACACCGACACCGGCATGGCCACGACCTTCTGGAGGATCTCACGGCCGTTCATCCGCGCCAGCTCGTTCTTGTAGGTCCGCGAGGACAGGATGTCGTAGGCCGAGGCCTCCACCGCGCCCGCCACCGACATCGTCTTGGTGGTGTTGAAGGCCACCGCGCTGGTCGCCGCGCGCATCACCACCGAGTCACTCGTGTAGCCGCTGCCGCTGTCGCGGGCAAACAGCAGGGAACCGTTGGTCGCCAGGTTCGACACCCGCCAGTCGGCCGAGCCGCCGGTGTTCATGTAGACCTGAGCGTGACCGGCGCTGTCCGTGGTCTCGAGGATCATCCGCGCGTTGCCCGAGGTGTCTTTCACGTGCAGGTCCTCGGACGGGCTGTCGGTGCCCAGACCGATGTCGCCGCTGGCCGCGATGAAGATCGAGTCGTCCGGCGAGCCGGGCTTGATCCGAAAGGGGAGCTTCGAGCCGCCGGTGACGTCGCGGATGAAGAAGTTCGTCTCGTTGCCCGCGATGTCCCAGGTCTGGGGAGTGAAACCCGAGGAGCCGTCCTGCTCCAAGCGGTAGGTCGGGCTGTCGCCGTCGACCAGGTGCACTTCCACCGCCGGGTTCGAGGTACCGAGACCGACGTCGCCGCCGGAGGCCTCGACCACAAGAGCGTTCGAAGGCGCGTTGGCCTGCACCGTGAACGGCGTCTTGCCGTTGGTGATGTCGTCGATGGAGAACTTGTTGGCGCCGCCGTTGGAGGAGTCGTTGGCGGTCAGCTGCCAGTCGTTGTTCGGGAAGCTCGACGAGCTCGACGTGTCGTCGAACTTGATGCGCAGGTTGTTCTCCTTCAACCGCAGGGTGTCGAAACCGAAGCTCTCGCTGCTGGTGCAGTCGATGCCGACGCACGCCGAACCCTGGGTGATCAGGTCGGTGGTGAACACCTGGGCCTTGTCGAAGGCCTCGACCTGCTTGGGATCGGCGACGCTGCCGCCGACCACGGTGAAGGTACCGGACTGGACGACCGGCTGACGCAGGGCGACCTCGGCGCGCTCG
>JAAELT010000543.1 GCA_024226315.1 bacterium
AGCGGTCGAGCCGGAGCCGGCGGCTGTGGCGCCCCCGGCTGTGGCGCCCCCGGCTGTGGCGCCCCCGGCTGTGGCGCCCCCGGCTGTGGCGCCCCCGGCTGTGGCGCCCCCGGCTGTGGCGCCCCCGGCTGTGGCGCCCCCGACGGAAGTCGCCGAGCCGGACGTCTTCGAGACAGCTCCGACGGATCTGGAAGTGCCCTCGCTGGACGTGCCGGCGATCGAAGAAGTCCAGCCCGAGGCCACCGAGCAGCCGGCCGTCGCCGAGCCTGCCGAAGAGGAGGCCGTCGTGGAGGCTGCCGAAGAGGCCGGGGAAGCGGAGCCGGTCGAGGACGAGACAGCCGCTGCCGAGCCGGCTGACGCCGAGCCCGCTGATGCCGAGTCCGCTGATGAGGTTGCCGCGTCCGGCAACGGCTCCGGCCCGCTCAGTGACGAGGACGTCGAGCGGATCGCCAAACGGGTGGTCGAGATGATCGGTGAGAAGGCGCTACGCGAAGTTGCCTGGGAGGTGATTCCGGACCTCGCCGAGGTGATTATCAAAGAGCGCATTCGTGAGCTCGAGAGCCAGGTCGAGTAGCCGGCCCGCCGCCAGTCGATCGTTCCGCCGAAGGCGGACGAACGGAACAGGGTGCCGAAGGCGGACGAACGGAACAACCGGCCGCCCATGACCTTCGAGCAGTACGCGCGGAGCCTCGGCGAGAGTTGCTCGAGCCGGGGCGTCTGCCTGGTCGTCTCCCAGCAGCTGCCCTCCACCCATTTGCTGGCTCGTCGCGTCGTCCAGGACTACACGGACGAGAGTGCCCAGGCGCCGGCGGCGGATTTCCTGGCCTGGCAGCAGACCGAGGGGCGCGGCCGGCACGACCGTCCGTGGGCGAGTCCGGCCGGTGCCGGGGTCTACGCCACACTCGTCCGCTCGAGAGCGTCGGACGAGCTGCAGACGCTGCCGCTGCTGGTCGGCACCACCCTCTGTGAAGTGGTCAACACCCATCTGGACGGCCGTGGCCGGCTCAAGTGGCCCAACGACCTGCTGGTGGACGGGCGCAAGCTGGGGGGTATCCTGATCGACGTCGTGAGTCGTGGGGAAGGCGAATCCATGGCGATCGTCAGTTTCGGAATCAACCACAGTGGCGAGCCGGCGGTGCCGGGAGCGACCTCGATCGAGCGCGAGGCTCGGGAACAGGTCGCGTTGCCCAACCTGGCCGTCGAGCTGATCGCCGCGGTCGACGCTGCCCTCGGCGAGCCGGCGCCGGTCGAAGAAATCGTCGACCGCTATGAGAAACTGTCGATCCATCGCTCCGGGGAGACGATCCGTTGTCGTGCCGAGGCCGGCGAGCTCGAGGGAGTCTTTCGCGGCTTCGACCGGCACGGGTTCCTGCGCCTGGCGGTGGCGGGTGAGGAGCAGTTGTTGACGGCCGGTGAAGTGGTACACGGTGAAGTGATGCACCGAGAGGTGATGCAAGGTGAGTGACCAAGACGCGACTCAGATCGTCCTCATCGACGTGGGCAATACCAATACGGTGTTCGGCCTCTACCGGGGCGACGAGCTGGTGGAGCATCTGCGCCTCTCCAGCGATCGCGAACGCACTGCGGACGAGTACGGTGCCTTGCTGCTGCCGCTGTTTGCCCGCCTGGGGCTGGATCCGGCGGCCACCGAGTCGCTGATGGTGTCGTCGGTGGTGCCGCCGCTGAATCCGACCATGAGGTACCTGGCGCGGGATTACTTCCAAACCACGGCGGTGTTCATCGAGCCGGGCATCCGCACCGGCATGCCGATCCGTTACGACAACCCGGAAGAGGTCGGGGCCGACCGCATCGTCAACTCGGTCGCCGCGCTCGAGCTCTACGGCGCCCCGGCGGTGGTGGTGGACTTCGGTACCGCGACCACTTTCGACGTCATCAACGGCGCCGGCGAGTACGTCGGCGGCATCATCACGCCGGGAATCGGCATCTCGTCCGAGGCGCTGTTCGCGCGCGCCTCGCGCCTCTACCGGGTCGACGTGCGCCGTCCCGACCGGCTGGTGGGCAGCAACACCTCGGGCGCCATGCAATCCGGGATCTACTACGGCTACGTCGGGCTGGTCGACGGTATCCTGGCGCGCCTGCACGAGGAGATGCCGGACCTCGAGCACGTGGTCGCTACCGGCGGCCAGGCGGAGCTCATCGCCGAAGGCTCGAAGTACATCCGCGAGGTCAATGGCATGCTGACCCTCGTCGGCCTCAAGCTCATCCATGACCGACACCGAGAACGCTGAGGAGCCGGCGGGGCCCCACCCCTACTTCCTCGCCATCGAGGACGTCTTCATCGACCTTCGGGGCTCTCCCCTCCAGCTGTCGCCCAAGGACTGGCAGGTGGCCCGGGGTTGGTACGAGCAGGGCGTGCCGCTCGAGCTCGTCGAGCACACCGTGCGCGAGCTCTTCGAGCGCCGGCGGGTGGCTGGCAAGGAAGACAAGGTGTGGAGTCTGGGGCACTGCAAGCGGTCGGTCGACGCGGCCTGGAAGCGTCAGCAGAAGCTGCAGGCTCCGGGAGCGGCCGAAGACGACGACCGGCTCGATTTGTCCGCGCGACTCGACAACCTGGCGTCGGCCTTGCCCGCGGGTCTCGAAGACCTTCAGGCGTTGGCCGGGCGGATCCGCGGCCTCGAAGGCGATGCCGAGGCGATCGAGAAGCGTCTGGCGGCGATCGACCACGAGATCGTGGGGCGAGCCCGTGAGGGGCTCGCCGACTCCGAGCGCGCCGAGATCGAAGGCGAGCTGGCGGCGTCGCGCAAGGCCCTGGCGGCACGCCTGCCCGCCGACGAGCTCGAGCGCGCCCAGGAAAGGCTGCGGGAGGAGATCCTGCGCCGGCGTCTGTCGCTGCCGGTGCTGTCCCTGTTCGCGCCCGAGGCCACGGAGCCGGCGGAGGCCTGACACGCGTTCGCTCGGGAATTTTCTCGCCCGATCTGCGAGATCGGAGGCGCTTTTTACGTCTTGTATACGGGTGAAGCATCGCAAACAGCGGTGCTCGAACCTGGAGGACGCGAATGCGCAAGCGGCAGGTCCCGCATGACGGCAGCTATCGACGGCTCTTCTCTCATGCCCGGATGGTTCGGGATCTGATCGAGCGCTACGTGGCGCCGCCGTGGGTGGATCGCCTCGACTTCTCGACGCTGGAGATGGTGCCCGCGCACTACGTCAGCGAGGAATTGGAACAGCGCGAGAGCGACGTCGTCTGGCGGCTGCGCTACGGACCGGAGGGCGACTGGTTCTACGTCTACATCCTGATCGAGTTCCAATCCGAGGTCTTTCGCTTCATGGCGATCCGGGTTCTGACCTACGTCATGCTGCTCTACGAGGACCTGATCCGGAAGAAACGGGTAGCCAGATCGAGAAAACTTCCCCCTGTCGTGCCGATCGTGCTCTATAATGGAGAACGTCCGTGGACGGCACCGCTCCAGGTGGCGGAGCTGATCGAGTCGATGCCGGGACACGGGCGGCACCTGCCGCGCTTCGAGATCCTGGTGATCGACGAAGGTCACCTGCCGCGGGAGAGGCTGGAGCCGCTCGACAACCCGGTTGCCGGGGTGTTCCAGCTGGAGCAGTCGCGGGGCGTGGAGGAGATGCGGCGGATTATCGACTCGCTGCTCGAGATCCTCGGTGACCCCGAGCTTCGGGAACTGCGGCGGGACATGGCGACTTGGCTGCGGCGGGCGGTGCTGCCGGCCCGGCTGCCTGGGATAGTGATCCCCGAGCTTCAGGACCTTCAGGAGGCAAAGACCATGTTGGCGGAACGTGCAGCGAGGTGGCCGAAAGAGTGGATGGCCGAAGGCTACGAGAAGGGACGCCTGGATGGTCAACGCCTGGTTCTGAGCGAGCAGATCGAGGAATTGTTCGGTCCCTTGGAATCTCGCTACGAGAAGATGGTCGCTTCAGCTTCGGAGACTCGGCTCAAGAAGTGGCGGAAGGGAATTCTGTCCGCCGCCACCCTCGACGACCTCTTCGAGAGCTGACTGCCGCCGTGCGTCGGTCGCGCGGTTGGCCCTCCCTGAACGACCTGGCACGGTCCGGTATGTGATCTTTTGGGACTTTCTCGCCCGATCCGCGAGATCGGAGGCGCTTTCTACGTCTCTTGTTCTATGTGGATCGCGAGAGGACCATCGACCGGACGTGGGCGGGCTTTCGGGCGTCGAGCCCCGCAGTGCTGCCGGCTCTCGCCGTGCTTGCCGGCACAACCGCGGCACCTTGTCTGAGGTACCTGCCCCTCTGGCCCCTGGTCGTGCTGATCGGGCTCGGTCTGGCACTCGGCAACGGCGCCGGGCGGTTGCTGGCGTTGCTGGCGTTGAGCCTGCTGCTTGCCGGCCTGAGGTCGCCGATCGAGCCGCGGGTGGATCCGCGGCGGCCGGTGGAAGTGGTGGCGTCGGTCAGCGGTCATCCGGTGCGCTACGACGAGGAGACGTACTTTCCGGCCCGTGCCCGGCGTTGGCGCCAGGGCCTTGACGTGCGGATCGGTGAGCTCGATCTCCGGGTGACGATTCCGCCGGACGCCAAACCGCCGGCGATCGGGTCGACCGTCCGGCTACGCGGCTATCTGCGGCGCTCGCCTGGCTTCGCCAACGATCCGCCGCAGGGTCCCGGGCCCTGGCGCATGCGCCTGAAGAGCGAGCGGTTCCTCGTTGTCGAACGGCAGCCCGGGCGTTTGATGGGCCTGGCGAAATCTCTGCGTTGGCGAGCAGAGGCGGCGCTCGACCGCTTCGATTCTCGGCGCCCCGGGTCGGCACTTGCACGAGCAGTGATCCTCGGCGATCGATCCCGCCTGCCCAAGGAGCTCCGCCAGGCGTTCGCGCGCTCTGGACTGTCCCATCTGCTGGCGGTCTCGGGACTCCACGTCGGTCTGCTGGCCCTTCTGCTCTGGCTGCCTGGAAGGCTCTTGCCGGCGCGTTTGCGCTATCTGCCGGCATTGGCCGGCATCGGTGTCTATCTCATGCTGGTCGGTCCGCGGCCGTCGATCCTGCGGGCTTCGATCATGGCGCTCTTGGCGCTGACGGCTCTGATGATCGACCGACCGCCCCAGGGGCTCAACGCCCTGGCGTGTTGCGCCGCGCTGCTTGCGCTGATCGACCCGGCGGTCACGTCGGAGCTCGGTTTCCGGCTCAGCGTCGCCGCCACCGCCGGAATCCTGGTGCTGGCGCCGATCTTCACCGAGCGCTGGACGGCGCTGCCGTCAATCGTCCGCGGGCCCCTCGCGGTGACCGTCGCGGCTCAGCTGGCGACATTGCCGTGGGCGCTGCCGCTCGAGGGAGGCGTCCACCCGCTGGCGCCGGTGCTCAACCTGATCGCAATCCCCTGCCTCGCCTTGTTCCTGGCCTTTGCCTTCGCCTGGTTGGCTCTGGCTCTGATCTCTGACTTCGCGGCGACCTGGGCCGTGTCGTTGCTCGACGCGCTCGCGGTTCCGTTCGAAGCCCTGGGAGAGCTGCCGCCCGGGCCGATCTGGTTTCTGCCCGTGACCGTCGCGCCGTGGACAGTGCCCGTGCTGAGTCTGGTCGTCGTCGGAGCGGCGCTTTGGCCGGTGCGCGCGGCGCGTTGCGCTCTCTTGAGCGGGCTGCTGGTGCTGACAGGTGCGGGCTCGCCCCGCACGGCGGTTCCCGAGTTGCTGCTCCTCGACGTCGGACAAGGCGATGCGGTGCTGCTGCGCGACGGATCGCGGGCGGTACTGATCGACGGCGGTGGCTGGCCGCACGGTGATCTCGGCGGCCGCGTGCTGGTGCCGGCACTGTCGGCCCAGGGGGTTCGCCGGCTCGATGCGATCGTCCTGACCCATCCGGACCTCGACCACTGCAACGGCCTGCTGGACGTCGCTCGCTATCTGCCGGTGACGGAGGTCTGGATGGGCCCGGGTTGGCTGGAAGCCGGCTGTGCGGCCGACCTCGTCGCGTTGCGGGCGGCTCGCTGGCGCGTCTTGTGGCGAGGGGAGACGAGGAAGGTCGGTCGTTGGCGATTCGAGACCCTGTACCCGGATGCCGGTCTGCGGCGCGGCCGCAACGATCGATCCCTGGTGCTCGCGGCGGTCACGAGCGAGCATCGTGTACTGCTGACCGGTGACGTCGAGGGGCCGGCGGAGAGGCGCCTGGCCAGGCGCCTGGGTCCCGGTCTGGCCGCTGATGTCTTGAAGGTTGCCCACCACGGCAGCCGCACGTCGACGTCCGCGGCCTTCCTGGCCGCGGTTCGGCCGCGGCTCGCTCTGGTGTCGGCGGCGCCGGGCAATCCCCATGGCCACCCGCATCCCACTGTCACAGGCCGCCTGCGGTCCTCCGGTATCCGGGTACTGAGGACCGATCTGTCGGGCATGGTGCGTCTGCGATTCCATCCGAAGGGGAGAATCGCGATCTTCCTGCCCGGATCGCCGCGCGCCAGCCGAGCCGAGCGCCGGCGATAGTGAAGACGCTGGGGATTTCAGATGTATGGAATCAGAAGCGGCGCCAGAGTGTCTCAATCAGAGAAACGCTGCTTCGAGCAGAGAGTGGGATTCGTATAGACTCACCCGGTGAGACCTCTGATCGCCATCCTGGGGCCGACAGCGGCGGGTAAGACGGGTTTCGGCGTGCGCCTTGCCACCGAGCTCGACGGCGAGATCATCAATGCCGATGCTTTGCAGGTCTATCGAGGCCTCGAGATCGGTACTGACAAGCCGCCCTTCGAGCTCAGGCGGACGGTGCCGCACCATCTGATCGACATCCTCGATCCCGACGAGCCGTATTCCGCCGGCGAGTTCGTCCGCCGCGCCCGACCGTTGATCGACGAGATCAGGGCGCGCGGCCGGGCGCCGATCCTGGTGGGCGGCAGCGGACTCTACCTGCGCGCCCTGCTGGAGGGGCTCAGCCCAATCCCGGCGAGCGATCCGGAGATCAGGGTCGAGCTCGAAGAGCGGTGTTCCTCAGAGGGCCTCGCGTCGCTCTATCAGGAGCTCCTCGAAGTCGATCCGGACACCGCCAGGCGGCTCGCACCGGGGGACCGGCAGCGCGTTCTCCGGGCGCTGGAAGTCAAGGCTTCCAGCGGTCGGCCGCTGTCGTTCTGGATCCGCCAGAAACCCCTCGGCAGTGACCGTCTTGACGCCGCCAAACTGGGTTTGACGGTGTCGCGGAGCATCTTGTACGATCGCATCGCCCGGCGTGTCCAGGACATGGTGAAGCGGGGGTGGGTGGCCGAAGTCGAAGCAATGCTCCAGGGTGGTATCGATCCCGGTGTTCCCGCCTTCCAGGCCATCGGTTACCGCCAGATCGTCCGCTTCGTTCGGGGTGATTGGAGCTTGCAGGAGGCGGTGGAAGACACCATTCGCGCCACCCGGCGCTATGCCAAGCGGCAAATGACCTGGTTTCGCAAGGAGAGGGATGTGCAGTGGATTCGGGCTTCCGATCTGGAGCGGGGTTTCCCGTCCCTGGTGCAACAGTTCAAAAGTGGAGGTGCAGTCGCTCGATGAGCAGGCATAACATCAATATTCAAGACGGGTTTCTGTTCCAGAGCCTCAAGGAAGCAAGGCAGATGGCTTTCGAGCTGGTCAACGGAAAACGACTTCAAGGGCGGCTGAAGCGCTTCGATCGCTTCGCTGTCGTGGTGGATACTGGAGCGCAGGAAATCCTGGTCTATAAACACGCGATCTCGACCATCGCCGAGGCTGGCGGTCCGCACAACTGACAAGCCTTGGGCCACGGTGTCACACCTGAATCGGAGGCTCGCGGCCTGTGCCGTCCCCGCGCTGCTTCTGTCGATCTCCTGTGCCGGCCCGGGACCGCAGGTCCCGGAGACAAGACCTGTCTCGCTCGAAGACCCCTATGTCGTCTCGCCGCTGGACGGCTACCCGCTGACCGCGGTCGTCGAGCTCGAGAAGCGGGTGCGGGATGCGCACACCGACCTCGTTCGAGGCCTGGAACCGGCCGAGGTGGAGGCCGCCGGCCGGCAACTGCTGGACGAGGACCCGGGCTTCCACCCGGCGAGCGTGTTGCTCGCTCAGGTCGCCTACCTGGGCAGAGACGACACGGCGGTCGTCGAGCTGCTCAAGCCGGTGGCCGACGAGCTTCCGGACTATGCTGCCGCCCAACTGTTACTGGGTCGCTCCAGCGAACGGGCGGGCGATCTGCCCGCAGCCTTCGAGGCCTTTGCTCGTATCGCCGACACGAGCGGGTTGGCGCTGCGGCGGGCCGAAGAGACCAGCTCGCGGGCGATCGAGATCATCATCAATCGTTTGCGAGACGAGATCGAGCGGGGGCGCGTCGAGGGCGCGGAAGAGCACCTTGCCTGGCTCGAGACCTGGACCGGCGACAGCTGGGAAGCGCTCGAAGGCAAGCGCCTGGTGGCGGTGGAGAAGGAAGATCTGGAGACCGAGCTCCTGGTTCTGCGCCAGCTGACGGTGGGCAGTGACGATTCAGCTATCGACCTCGAGCTGGCGCGACGGCTCGGCCATCTCGAGCTCGAGATCGGCGACGTGCGGGCAGGCCTCGAGCAGTTCGAGCAGCTGGCCGTGCATTATCCGGACGATCCGGAGCTCGGCGAGGATCTGGATCGCGCCAAATTCGTCTGGCGTTTACAGCTCCTGCCGCCCGACGTGCAGGCGATCAGCCGCAAGGGTGAGCTCGATCGGGCGGATTTCGCGACCCTGCTGTTCTGGCTCGTGCCCCAGATTCGCTTCTCGCAGATCTCGAATCCTCCGATCGCGGCCGACATCCTGGACCATCCGCAACGTGACCAGATCCTGAGAGTTCTCAATCTCGGTCTGATGGAGGTCGACGAGACTCTGCACCGTTTCGATCCCGGTGAACCAGCCACTCGCCTGGTGGTTCTGCGGGCGCTGCTCGCGCTGCTGGGATCCTCGGATCGGGAGCTCGCGTGCCTGGCCCAGGCGGAGCCCCTGGCGATGGATCGGTCGCGTGGCTCGGTGTGCCGCGAGGCGGCGCGGTGTCGCCTGATCGCGGAAGCGGCAGAGTGCCTACCGGCAGCCGCGATATCGGGCGTCGGAGCGCTGGAGCTTTTCCGGGTTTCCCTGGATCTGCTCGGTACCGGCGAATGACCTGGCCGAATCTGCTCTCGGTCTTGCGGATAGCGATGGTGCCGCTGTTCATCATCGCGGTGGTCGAACGTCATCCGGGCTGGGCATTCGGGGTCTTCGCGCTCGCCGGCTTCACCGATTTGCTCGACGGCTACATCGCCCGTTTCTACGGGCAGCAATCGGTGCTCGGAGCCTATCTCGATCCCGCCGCCGACAAGCTGCTGGTGACCTCGGCGTTCGTCCTGCTGTCGTGGCCGGGGTTGCATCAGGGACTGACCATTCCGATCTGGGTGACCGTGCTGGTCATCAGCCGCGACGTGATCATCGTGATCGTGGCTCTGATCGTCCGGCTCACAGTCGGACTCAAGAGATTCCCACCGACCCGCATCAGCAAGTGGAACACCGCCTTTCAGATCGCGACGGTCGTTGCCTATCTGCTCACTGGGCTGACCCGAGAGGTCGATGTCCTGGCTCGAGGGGTGCTCACGGTGATGGTCGTGTTGACGGTCGCCTCCAGCCTCGAATACGCATACAAGTTCATCTACCGCGCCAACGATTTGCCGGCGCGGGCAGAAGCCGAGGACGACGAAACGCTATAAACTGTGAGCATGGTGCTGCGTGTTCACAGTCTGGTGTGTCGTATGGCGTGGGTTCTGGCTGCCCTGGCCGTGCTCGGCGCGGTCTTTGGCCCTGGTGCCGTAGCCGGCGACGACCGCAGCACCGAGCTGCTGCGCTACCAATGCTCCAGCGCGCTCGGCCGGCGCGACGTGACGCTGTTCGCCAACGGTACGGTCAGATTGCGGCAGGGGTTGTGGGAAGAGCAGGAGATGTACCTCGATGAGCTGCTGCGCGAGGAGCTGTCGAGCTACGTCGCGCAACTCCGCGAGATCCAGGCCTCGCGGTCGCCGGCCGCGACCGACTTGGCGGCCAGATTGCCTGACGGGGAGTGGGTGGAGCATTGCGAGATCCGGCTCGAGCTGCCGGACGCGATGCCGGTGAGTTACGAGTTCTCGGGTCTCGAGGTGCCGCCCCTGGTGGTGGCGAGCTTGATCCACGTGGCGGAGGATCTCGCTGCCTTTACCAGGCCGCTGGTCGCGGATGAGCGCGTGCCGAGCGACTATCAGCCGCGCATCGGTGACGTTTTCAGGACGGTCGAGGGCGAGAGGTTCCGGATCCTGGATTTCATCGAGACCCCATCGAGCGTCGAGCTCGAGGGACTCGACACCCCGATGCGCCTCTACATGACGGCCGGAGAGCTCGCCACGGCTTTTGCCGTGCTGGAGCCGCGGGACGGCGGGTGAGCCGGGCCGGCGCTTCCAGGGCCGTCGCAGGGTCTGGTAGATCCGGCGGCGGACGTGCCGGTGGCGGCGTGCGTATTCTCGGCGGAACGTACCGTGGCCGGCGGCTGGCGGTGGCCGCCGATGTCCGGCCGTCCGAGTCGCGTGTACGTGAGGCCCTGTTTTCGATCTGGAGTGATCTGGTCGAGGGCTGTCGCTTTCTCGATCTTTTCGCCGGCAGCGGCGGCGTCGGTCTCGAGGCTCTGAGCCGCGGCGCCCGCTCGGCGACGTTCGTCGAGCGCGACCCCCGGGTTCTGGCAGTGCTGCGCCGCAACCTGGGCGTCGCGGCACCGGGATCGACGCAGCTGTTGCGGTTGAGCCTGCCCGCGCAGCTCGGCCGGCGACCGGTCGCCGATGACGAGCGTTACGATCTGATTTTCGCTGATCCGCCATACCACTTCGAGCGATACGAGGCGCTTCTGGCCGCGGCCGAGCACTGGCTGGCCCCCGGAGGCGAGATGGTGATCGAGCATTCCCGCAGGGTGGAGCCGGCCTCGGCGGTCGGTCCATGGCGGCGCCGCGAGCAGCGGCGCTACGGCGACTCCTGTCTCGGGTTCTACGTTCTGCGGAACGCAGACCCAGTGACAGGGCCGCGGAACGCAGACCCAGTGACAGGGCCGCGGAACGCAGACCCAGTGACACTGCAGCCCGGGAAGGCGGACTGAGGGCCTGTGATGGCGATGTTGCGCATCGAACGAGGCGAGAAGGCGCCCTACGAGTTAGAGCTCGGCGCCGAGGACTTCGACATCGGTCGTGGAGCGGACAACGCGCTCCACTTCCGCGACCCCTGGCTTTCCCGCGTTCACGCCCGCATCCAGTGGTTGCGGGAGCGGCACTACCTCGAAGATCTGGCGAGCCGCAACGGCACGTATCTCAACGGTGCGAAGATGGAGTCACGGCAGGCGCTGGCACACGGCGATTCGATCGTTCTGGGCGATATCGAGCTCCGCTACCTCGAGTCTGCCTCCGGATCGATTCGCGCGCTCGACTCGAGGTCGCCGTTCGCCAGCGACAGCACCGTCATGTTGTCGACCGACGAGCTGGTCTTCGAGCGCTACCGTGAACCGGAGGCCAGTGGTGACACGAACATCGGAGAGAGCCTCCTGCCGTCGCTCAACGCCGCCGCCGCGGCCCTGATCTCTCACTATCCGCTGGAGGAGCTGGTCGAGAGGATCCTGAGGTTGGTCCAGGAGGCCGTGAGCGCGGAACGCGGTGCTCTGCTGCTCAAGCCACGAGGCGGAGACGGTGAGCTCGAGGTCAGCTCCTTCCATGGCTTTGCCAGCGGCGACGAGGTGAGCGTCAGCAGTACGATTACCGAGCAGGTGTTGGAGCGTAAGAAGGCGATCCTGACCCTCGACGCCCAGACCGACGAGCGCTTCGACGCCGCGCTCAGCCTCCAGCTCGAGGGCGTCAGATCATTGATCTGCGTGCCGTTGTGGAATAACCGCGAGGTCTCCGGGTTGGTCTACCTCGACCAGCGCATCTCCGGCCGGTCTTTCTCGGCCCGCGACCTGCGGTTGGTCGGCCTGATCGCCAACATGGCGGCGGTCAAGATCGAGAACGCCTATCTGCTGGAGGAGCAGATCGAGAAACGTCGAATGGAGGATCAGCTGGCCGTGGGCGCCAAGATCCAGCGCAAGCTCCTGCCGGCGGAGAGCCCGAGCGTCGAGGGTTACGATATCCGTGGTGCCACCCGTTCCTGCTTCGAGATCGGCGGTGACTATTACGATTTCATCCCTCTGGGTGGCGGCAAGCTGGCGGTGGTGATCGGCGACGTCGCCGGCAAGGGCGTCGGCGCGGCGCTGTTGATGGCCGTTCTCCAGGCGTCGCTGCGGGCGCTGGTGCACACAATGGAGGGGCCCGCGGAGCTGGTCGAGAAGCTGAATCGCGTCTTGCTCGACAATTCTCCGGCCAATCGCTTCGCCACCCTGTTCTACGCTGAGCTCGATGCCAGCTCCAATACCCTGGAGTACGTCAGCGGCGGACACAATCCGGCCCTGTTGGCGACCGACGACGATCTCCAGGAATTGATGCCCACCGGGCCGATCGTCGGATTGGTGACGGAAGCGAGCTATACCAGTCGGCGAGTGGAGCTGCCTCCGGCCAGTACGCTGTTGCTCTACACTGATGGCATCACCGAGCTGATGGCGCCGTCACAGGAGGAGTTCGGCACCGAGCGACTGGAGGCGCTGTTGCGCGATAACCTCGTAGGCTCGGCGGACTCTCTGTTGCGAGTGATCGGTAGAGAGATGACGGCGTTTTCCGAGGGCATCAGCTTCGACGACGACTCGACTGCTGTCGTCGTGCGCCGACTCTCGATCGACTGACGCTCTCCCGGCGATTCAAAAACACGATCGTTCAATCCAATAAGTTGGAGCCGTGTGAGAGTTTACGAGTCTGGCCGCCACGTTGACGCGGCAATGTCTGCTTGTTACCATCCTGCGAACTTTCGATGAAGGGGAGAAGCTCGCCCGGGCCCAGTCTGGGAACCGGTGTACCGTGGCAAGTCGTGCCAGTTTCTTTGCCCAAACCTAGAAGGAGATCATCCATGGCCATGAGCAGACGTCGAAGCTTTCTTCTGATCCTCGCACTAGCAGTCTCACTTTGCCTGGGTCTGTCGGTGCAGGCCATCGCGCAAGACGAAGGCGAGGCCGCCGAGGAGATGGAAGGTAAAGGCATGGAAGGTAAGGAGATGGAAGGCGAAGAGATGGAGGGAGAAGACGCCGAGGGCGAGTTCTCCGAGGTCATCGTCGTCACCGGTTCCCGCGCGCAACCTCGGTCGTTGGTCGAGTCGATCGTACCGATCGACGTTCTCTCGGGCGACGACTTCGCCAACCAGGGCGACACCGACGTTGCCGCCCTGCTGCGCAACGTTGCGCCCTCCTTCAACGTCAACACTCAGCCGATCAGCGACGCGGCCACGGTCGTGCGCCCGGCAAGTCTCCGCAACATGGCGCCGGACCACACCCTGGTGTTGGTCAACGGCAAGCGCCGCCACCGCGCGGCGGTCATCTACTGGTTGGGCAACGGCGTCGCCGACGGCGCCCAGGGCCCGGACATCTCGGCGATCCCGGCGATCGCCCTGCGCCAGGTCGAGGTGCTGCGCGACGG
>JAAELT010000544.1 GCA_024226315.1 bacterium
ATCTCTATTCCCTGGGAATCACCTTCTACCAGCTCCTCGCCGGCCACCTGCCCTTTCAAGCCGGCGATGATCTGGAGTGGGTCCACTGCCACATCGCCTTGACCCCGCCTCCCCTGAGGGAGGCCTGGCCGGACTGCCCCCTCGCCCTCGGCGAGGTGGTGATGAAGCTCATCGCGAAGGCCGCCGAGGATCGGTACCAGAGTGCCGCCGGCCTGCTGCGCGATCTCATCGCGTGCGAGGGGATGACCCCCGGCGAAAGCGAGAGCTTCGTTCCAGGTCGCTGGGACCGCTCGGAACAGTTTCATCTGCCACAGGCCCTCTACGGCCGAAGGGTCCAGGTCGCCGCCCTGCTCGATGCCTTCGAAGCCGTGAGTGAGGGCGCGACGGCGATGATGCTCGTCAAGGGTCACCCGGGGGTCGGCAAGACCTCGCTGATCGCCGAGATCCACAAGCCGATCGTCCGTCACCGGGGCTACTTCATCTCGGGCAAGTTCGATCAATACAAGCGAGACATTCCCTACGCCTCCCTGATCCAGGCCTTCCGCGAGCTGATCGGGCTGCTGCTCACGGAGAGCGAGGAAGCACTCGAGGCCTGGCGGCAAAGGATCCTCGGCGCCCTGGGGGAGACCGCGCAGGTCATCGTCGACCTGCTCCCCGACGTCGCCCTGATCATCGGCGAGCAGCCGCCGGTGCCGGAGCTCGACGCGGCCGAGGCCGACCATCGCCTGACCCGCGCCCTCCAGGACTTCGTGC
>JAAELT010000545.1 GCA_024226315.1 bacterium
CCCGTCCCTTCACCGGCGAAGAGATCCGGGAATACATGGAGACCCGCGGCACCCTCTGAGCCCGGGCCGGGGGCGCTATCCTGGCGTCGGTGACCTCGTCGACCGCCCGTCTGTTGGCCAGCCTGCGTTGAACTGCTCGAAACGGTGCCAGACCCGCTAGTGTAGACTGCCAGGCAGGAGGAGCGATCGAGCATGGCAGCCACACAGACCGTCTCCATCGACGTGCCCGAGAAGGTGCTCCTGGCCGAGAAGACCGATGCCGTTGCCTTCGTCCGCGAGATGCGGGTTCTGGCCGCCGTCAAGCTCTACGAGCTCGGCCGGTTGTCTTCTGGTCGGGCTGCAGAGCTCGCGGGTATGCCGCGGGTCGAGTTCCTGATGGGCCTGGGGCGCTACAGAGTATGCCCATTCGAAGCCGAGCTGGCGGATCTCGAAAGCGGTCGTGGCTGAGGCGATCACCAACACCTCGCCTCTGATCTATCTCGATCGGATCCGGCGCCTGGAGTGGCTTCCTCGGCTCTTCGACGAGGTGTGGGTACCTACCGCGGTCGTCGATGAGCTGCACCTGGGGCGGCAGCATGGCCACCGGGATCTCGACCTCGACCAGATTCCCGGTTTCCGAGTCGTCGACCCCGAGACGCAGCCTTCCGAGTGGCTCAGCTCCGACCTGGGGCCGGGCGAGTTGGCGGCGATCACGCTGGCGATGGAGCATCCCGGACGAGTCCTGATCCTGGACGACGGCCGGGCACGGCGGACGGCACAGGCAGCGGGGCTCGATGTCTGGGGCACTTTGCGGGGCCTTCTCGGGGCGAAATCCAACGGGTTGACGGA
>JAAELT010000546.1 GCA_024226315.1 bacterium
AAGACGGTCTTCCGCCTCAAGGAGGAGCTCAAAACCGAACCCAAGCTCTGGTACTACACCGATTGACCACGGAGAGCTGAACGTGTTTCGCCGATTCGCATTGGATTCCACGCGCGAGGCATTTCGCGGCGGCCGCAGGTACCGGACCTGGCTCGGGGTCCTCGGGCTGTTCATCGCCGTCGGTTTGCTCGCCTACCTGCGCCAGGCGCGCTCCGGTCTGGTCGTCACCGGCATGAGCGATCAGGTGTCGTGGGGCCTTTACATCGCCAATTTCACCTTCTTCGTGGGTGTGGCGGCGGCGGCGGTGATGGTGGTCGTTCCGGCCTACATCTTCAAGCACGAGGGGGCCCACTCGGTGGTTCTGATCGCCGAGGGGGTCGCGGTGGCGGCCTGCTTCATGTCCATGCTCGTCGTGATGGTCCACCTCGGCCGGCCCGCTCGTTTCTCGCACCTGCTCCCCTTTCCCGGCCGCTCCAACTGGCCGGTCTCGCTGCCCGCCGTGGACGAG
>JAAELT010000547.1 GCA_024226315.1 bacterium
CAATAACACCATCAATAGCAACAGCAGCAACAACAACAATGCTACTACTAACGCTAAGGAAAATAAGACATGCAACTGCCGACGCAAGAATACATGCCCACTCAACGAGAACTGCCTTCAAAAATCGGTAATCTACCAAGCCACTGTCGCACGACAAGACAACAACACCACAGAAACATCCGTCGGACTAACCGAAAACGAATTCAAGACCAGGCACAGAAGTCACACATCATCTTTTCGACACAACAAACACAGACACTCAACGGAACTTAGTAAATACATTTGGAAACTCAAGGACGAAAACATCGACTACACCATTTCATGGAAAATTCTTTCAACGAGCCGAGCCTATAACAAATCCAGCAAAAGATGTAACCTATGTATCAAAGAAAATTTTTTTATAATATGCCGACCCCACTTAGCCACCCTAAACAAGAGAAACGAACTCGTGTCTGCCTGCCGCCACCGAAACAAAGCACTTCTAGTTAACACGTAGCCGCTAACAACTTAACC
>JAAELT010000548.1 GCA_024226315.1 bacterium
AACCGATTCCGACCTCGCAACGAAAACGTAGGTTCCCGAAAAAACTAGGGTTCCGTATTTTACACCGACGGATTTTGTCTTGCTCCGGCAAAATCCACACCTAGCCTAGGCTCGATTTTTTTTACACCGAAAAAATTCAACACCTACTATAGGGGATTATGCGCGGCTACCCCCTGTTTAAATTTGAATCAGGTAGTGTCATATCGTGGCGGCGGCGCCGGGCGACGGAACCCGGTTTTTGCTCCGGGACCATGATCCGCGCGGAGCAAAAACGGGGTTTCCGGGCCCGGCCGCGACTCTAGAGGGGCTCGGTGCCTGATTCAAATTAAAAATCGTGTTTTTTGAGCATTTTGGGCCCCAAAAGGGAGCCAATTGGGGACCAGAAAGTGACCAAAAAGTGACCAAAATGGCCTTGAGAAGTGGGTTGGGGTGGCCTGCCTCTCACCCAGCCCAGTGAGAACTGGCCGGGACCCTCATTATTATGTATATGCTGGAGGCCACCATGCAAATAATATCCATGGTCCGGGCGCGGAGCGGTTTCGTGCTGGGGGTAGGGTGGCGACAACCCCCACACCGTTGTTCCGGGCCTGGGCCCAGGACAGGGCCCAGAGTGTGCAACACGT
>JAAELT010000549.1 GCA_024226315.1 bacterium
CTTCGAGCTGGTACGGAAGAACGCCTTGTGCCACCATGTCTTCACCCCGTTGGTGATCGGTCGTTGTCAGCAACTCGACCTTAACCCCTGTCGTTGCAGGGCGCTAACGGGGTTCTTACTTTTCTTGGTGGTGGATCAGGGTAGGTAGGTCGAAGTACCCACGTGACGACTCGACACGTTCAGCACCTTCTCGACCACGGTACCGACGCTCCCCGTCCGCTGCCAGGAGCGTTTCCGGCCTCCAGGAGCCTGTCCGAGTATTCGAGGACGGGCTCCTGGAACGGTGGGGATGGGCCGAGAAGGTCACGCCGTAGGCGTGGCGTTCTCGGGGCTAGCCGTCGTCCAGGCGGATGGTGACGTCGAGAGACTCCGGGGCGTCCACCTGTTCGTCGGGGAAGATCACCTGGATGGCGTGAAAGCGGTCGTCGCGCCACTGGTCCTCGCGCAGCAGCCAGTTGCGCACGAACTCGGCCACCGTCCGCCGACCCTGGTCGCGGACCAGGGCGAGGTGCCGCGGGTCGCGGGCACGGGCGATGAGCTTCGGGGTGATCGACTTCTCGAGCTCGGCCAGCTGCTCATCGGCATCGAAGCGCAGCCAGCTCTCGGCTGTCCTCTTCTCCATGCGGTCGGTGTGGATCGCCGGCGGCTGCGTCGGCCGGACCTGAGGCGCGTACACCCGGCAGACCTGACCGGAGACTTCGAGGCGCCACGGGTCGTCGAGGCGCATGTGGTAGCGGTAGGTCACCGGTACCTTGATCTCGCTGATCGTGGTGCCGAGCGAGAAACTGTCCCACAAGATCAACCGCTCGTCCGAGCGCCGGAAGGTCTCGACCACCTCGGCCTTGGCGAGCTCCAGGTTGCCGCCGCCGGTGGCGTCGATCTCCGGGATGGCGGCGATGAAGGTCTCGGTGATGTTGCCCGTGAGGAAGCCCCGGGCGAGGTCTTCCGCGCGTTCGGCGGCGGCGCCGACCAGATCACCCATCTCGCCCGCCGCCCGTTCCGCCCGCGACAGCGTCTCGCGTACCGCCAAGTAGGCGATCAGCGCCAGAGCCAGGATCACCAGCGGCCACCGCAGGCTCACCACCAGCTCCGTCAAGGAGACGCTCTTCGTGCCGGACGCTCGCGGCTCTCGACGCTCGGGGCTCGTCTCCGTCATAGGATTCGGATCTTGTTCTTGAGCAGATAGACCTCGAACGCCAGCCCGGCCTTGCCGACCAGGCGTCGCAGCTCGGCCAGTGGAGCGCCGGAAACGCTGCCGTCGCGGTTGTCGCCGTAGAGGTAGCTGACCACCCGCGAGCGCAGGGCCACCGGCAGTACCAGGCAGTCGCGCGGGAAGTCGCCCCCGAGCCCTTCCGCCAGCTCGTAGTTGGCGTCGAGGGTCGGCAGGGCGCCGAGCCAGAAGCTGTCGGGGCTGCGCAGGCCGAAGAACACCGACGGCTCGCGGCTCGAGATCTGGATCTCGCGCACCTGAGCCGGGTCGATCCCCTCGCCTTCCCCGCGCCAGCCGACGATTCGGCCGCCACGGGCGGCGAGCAGCACACGGCGACGGAAGTAGGGCTCGCAGAACGCCAGCAGGACGTCGGCAATGTCGTCTCGGATCTCCACGTGCTGGAGCTCGCGGGATGCCTTCTCGAGGCTCGCTTCGAGGCCTGGGCTCGTCTCCGGACGTCGGCTCGCGAGATCGGTGGCCGCTTCCCTTGCCGGCGGCGAGCTCACCGCCTGATTGCCCGCCGCAGGTTCGGGATCGAGCGGCTTGATGGCCGGCGGGCCGACCTCAGCGCGGTTCGCCGCCTCCCGTGCCAGCCACGGCAAGGGACTGGGTTTCGGGTAACCCGCCGAATCCTCCGCGGCAGGTTGCGGCGAATCCTCGCTGTTCGAGCTCCTGAGCAGCGCCGCGTCCTCCTCGTCGAGCTCGATGTAGAGCGGCTGGGGTGGTGGCGGCTTGCGTACCGGTGCTGGCGACGCCGCCGTGACGGAGGCGCTCGTGGTGACCGTGTTCTGGGGAGACGCCGGCCTCTGGCGATCCGAGGCCCGCGGATCCGGCCGTGGCGACAAGCCGGAGGACTCGCCGCCCTTCGCGCGCACGGAGCCTGCCGGAGCTGCCGGCACGGTCGTCGTCGACCGACGGCCGCGCTTGCCGCCTCTCCCGAGACGCGCGGCCAGTGCCTGCTGACGGGTCGGGCAAGGCACGCGGTAGAACTTTTCCAGGGCTTCGGAGAGGCGGAACTCGAGGGCGACGCAGGTCCTCACCAGGCAGGAGGTGAGGAAGCCGATCTCGTCTTCCTTGAGTGCTTCGCCCGGGTCCCGCGAGGCCACCGACAGGGTCCTGCCCTTGAGATGGAAAGGCACAACGCCGTAGCGCTCCGCCAGCTTCGCCGGTATCAGCCGCACCACCGAGGCGGGAGCGTGTCTCAGCTCCAGGCCCGAAGCGGTCCTGGTCGAGCGCTGCTCGCCCAGTGCCTCGAGCAAGGTGTCCTCGTCCAGGGACCCGAGCTCGAGCAGGTTGGTGCCCAGGCGGCCGCCTAACTGTCCCTGAATCGTCAGTGCCTCGTCCAGCTGCGTCCGCGTCAGCCGGCCCTGCCCGACGAGCATCTCACCGATCATCACCTGAGCGATCCTCACTGCCGAATGGCGAGTCGATTGGAAAACACCCCATACCGTCATTCCAGCAGAAAACCGCCTCCGGGTCGAGAGCGGCGGACGGGCTTGCAGTTCGCGCACCTAGTTGGAAGAATCCGGTCAGCACCGTAAAGCATAGCGAAAGCGATCGAGAGGACAGGCGCGATGGCTCGCGACAGCACCAGGCCGCCCGCACCCTGGACGGTCCTGTGGAAGACCGCTACGACCGATCGGTGGGTCCAACTGACGGCCCTGATCTTCGTCGTCTTCGTACCGCTCTACTTGCTGCCCATCCTCAGCATCGCCCAGCGGGCCTTCGTGTCGCGTGCCCTGGGGCCTTTCCTGTTCCTGGGCCTGGTGGTCACCGCCCTGTCGGTCGGCCTCGGCCCGCTGCGGACCGAGGAGCGACGTTTCTGGCAGGACGTGATCGCCGCCTTCGTGTCTCTGCTGGTGGTCGCCGCGCTCTATCTTTTCGTGCCGCAGGTCGAGAAGCCGCTGGCCCTCGGTCTGGTGATCGAGGCCCTCTACGTCGCCTATTACGTCACCTTGATCCTGGCCGCCGAGCGCCGGCCCGACCGTACCCACCGCTGGCGACCGATGGACCTGGAGCGGCTCCTGGCCTGGCCGGCCGTCACCACCTTCATCGTCGGCCTGTTCGGCTATTTCTTCGTCATCCCCAGCCTGATCGGCGCCCCCGACTCGGATCAATGGAATCCCAGCTATGTCCTGTACCTGACTCTCGACGCCTATCTCACCATCAGGTTCGTGGCCCTCTCGTGGACGGCGCGCTCGGTTCGCTGGCGAACCTCGTACCTGGTGCTGGCGCTCACCACCGGCGCCGTCTTTCTCAACGATCTGCTGGAGCTGCTGGTCTACTCGAGTGCCCCGATGAAGTGGGGAGCGGCACTCGACCTGGCCTACTACGCGCCCTACCTGATCGTCGTCCTGGCGCGCTGCCGGCACCTGCCGCTTCCCGTGGACGCGGCGGGTTCGGCCGAGGCGGAACAGCCGGAGATGCAGTTCACCCGGCCGAGCCGGCGCACCATGGTGCACGCGCTGGCCATTCCACTGCTGCATTTCGGTTGCTACAGCCTGGGCCTGTTCTCGGGAGTCCACCGGCCGGCCCGCGAGTCGCTGGTCTTCTGGACGGTGCTGGTGCTGGGCTCGATCGCGCTGATTCAGCAGTGGCTGCTCGAGAAGCGCGCCCGCGAGCTGTGGCGCGACCGCCAGCGGGCCGAGACGTCGGTGCGCCACCACGAGAAGGACCTGCGTGTGATGGTCGAGCGCTACCACTCGGATCAGAAGCTGCGCCTGTCGGAGGAGAAGTTCGCCAAGGTCTTCCGGGTCAGCCCCGACGCCATGGCGATCAGCTCCCTGCCCGACGGCCGCTTCAAGGAGATCAACGACAGCTTCGAGATCATCACCGGCTACTTCCGGGAAGACATCCTGGGCCGTACCGTGAGCGAGCTGGGCCTGTGGGCGGACCCGGCGCAGCGCACCCGTATGCTCAGAGCGCTGGAGCGGGACGGCGCGGTGCGCGACATGGAGACCCGCTTCCGGCTGCGCTCTGGACGCATCATCACCGGCTCGATGTCGGCCGAGACGTTGCGCATCGACGGCGAGCCGCACCTGCTGTCGGTCACCCGCGACATCACCGAGCGCAAGCGGATCGAGGACAAGCTCAAGGCCCAGGCAGTGCTGCTCGACAAGGCCCAGGACGCGATCGCCGTGCTCGATCTCGAGGACCGGGTCACCTACTGGAACCGCAGCGCCGAGCGGCTCTACGGCTGGTCGGCGGCCGAGGCCCTCGGCCGCCGAGCCGACGAGCTGCTGTGGGGCGACGACGCCACCCGGGGGATCGAGGTGTCGGCCAGCGCGGCCGAGAACGGTGACTGGACCGGCGAGCTCGAGCAGGTGACCAAGGGCGGCGACGAGATCGTGGTGGAGAGCTGGTGGACCCTGGTGCGCGACGACGAGGGCAAGGCGACCTCCAAGCTGATCATCTCGAGCGACGTCACCGGCAAACCGCGCCCAGAGATCGTACCCTCCTAGTCCGCGGTCTGTTTACCGGCGCGATCGTCCTGATGGCCTGCGGGCGGTGCTAGAGCTCCCTCCTGCATTCACTACCCGCTTGCCCTGGATCGCGTGCGCTCCGTCCTCGGCCATCAGGACGATCGCTCGCCGACTCGACGAGGGGAACCCCTTTTACTGCCTTTTTACAGCGCCCCTGCATCCCTTCGGGCAGAGACGCGTAAACCACCTTCGTGCAAACCCTTACCGCGCTGACCATGGCTCCGCGGCGGCCCGCGTGAGGCGGCTGCTCGCTTGCGCGACAGGGTCGCTCGACGTAGGATCCAGAGCGGGCGCAGCGCCGCCCGCCCTCCCCAAAAACACAAGTGACGAAAGAGAGCCCCGGATGCGTACGCAAGTCTTTGTGAAGACCTCGGCCCTCGTCCTCCTCCTGGCCCTGCTCGCCCACTCCCCCGCCGGCGCGGGCGAGTGGACCAATTGGCGTGGCCCGATGTTCACCGGCGAATCCACCGAGACCGGCCTCATCGACAGCTGGTCGACCGAGGGCGAGAACCTGATCTGGCGCGCCGACTTCACCGGCCGCTCCACCGCCGCGGTATTCGACGGCCGCGCCTGTGCCATCGGCCGCGACGGCGCGGAGATCCTGCGCCAGGAAGTGGTCGTCTGTTGGAACGCCGAAGACGGCACCCGTCTCTGGGAGCGCCGTTTCACTCCGCACAACACCTTCGTGCCCTGGCAACGCCTGGGTTGGGCCTCGGTGTCCGGCGACCCCGAGACCGGCAACCTCTACGCCCACACCTCCGACGGCCTGCTGGTGGCACTCGACAAGGACGGCGCGACCGTCTGGCAATGGCGGCTCGGTGAGGACATCGATCGCAGGTCGGGCTACGGTGGCCGGACCCACACCCCGATCGTCGACGAAGACCGCGTGATTCTGGCGGCGATCAACGGCGGTTGGGAGCCGGGTCCGCCGAGCATGCGCTACTGGGCCTTCGACAAGCGGACCGGCGAGGTTCTGTTCGCCGCCAAACCGTCGCCCCGCACCAAGGACATGAACACCCAGTCGGCGCCGGTGGTGGCGGTGGTGAACGGCGAGCGCCTGCTGATCGGCGCCAGCGCGGACGGCTGGGTCTACGCGGTACGCGCCCGCACCGGCGAGAGCGTCTGGCGCTTCCACCTCAGCCAGGTCTCGCTCAACGCCGGCGTGGCGGTGTCCGGCGGCCGGGTCTTCGCCGCTCACAGCGAGGAGAACGTCGACACCGGCACCATGGGGCGCATGGTGGCCATCGACGCCACCGGCAGCGGCGACGCCACCGAGCTTTGGCGGATTGCGGACCTGAAGGCCGGCTTCGGCACCCCCCTGGTGCACGATGGCCGGGTCTACCTGATCGACAATTCAGCCAACCTCCACGCCATCGACCCGGCGAGCGGCAAGATCCACTGGATCCACAACATCGGCACGGTGGGCAAGAGCGGCCCGGTCTGGGCCGACGGCAAGATCTACGTCACCGAGGTCAACGGCCGGTTCCACATCCTGAAGGACGCCGGCGACCACGCCGAGGTGCTCGACACCGAGGAGATCCTGATGCCCGACGGCTCGCGCGCCGCCGAGATCTACGCCTCTCCGGCGATCGCCTATGGCCGCATCTACTTCGCCACCGAGGGCGGCTTCTACTGCCTCGGCGACAAGAGCAAGCCGTTCGAGATGACCAAGAGCGAGCCCGTGGACTGGGGCGAGAAGCCGGCAGCGCCCGGCGCCGAGCCGGCGCTGATCCAGGTGGTGCCGGCCGAGGTGATGACCACCACCGACGCCGAGCTCTCGTTCCGCGTCCGCGCCTTCGACGACAAGGGCCATCTTCTGGATGAAACACAGCTCGGTGAGGCACCGGCTTCGAGCTGGAGCCTCGACGGCCTGAAGGGCGAGGTCTCGGGTGACGGCTCCGTGACCCTCGAGAACGCCAACGGCCTGCACGTCGGCTATGTCGTCGCCAAGCTCGGCGACCTCGAGGCCAGGGCGCGCATCCGCGCGGCCGGTCCCCTGCCCTGGAAGGAGGACTTCGAGAGCCTGAAGGCCGGAGACTTCCCCAAGGGCGGTTTCCCCAGGGGCTGGTTCGGCCGCGGCAAGAAGGCCACCGTGCGCGATCTCGACGGCAACAAGGTCCTCGAGCAGCCCGATCCCAATTTCTTCGCCCCGCGCGCCGTGATGTACATCGGTCCGTCGCTGATGAAGGACTACACCATCCAGGCCGACATCTACGCCACCGCCGGCCCCAAAGGACGCCGCAAGCCCGAGCTGGGGCTGATCAACAGCGGCTACACCTTCCTCGCCGCGGGCATCCAGCAGCGCCTGGAGATTCGCTCCTGGGGCTCGGAGCTGCGCATGATGCAGCGCCAGGACTTCTCCTGGGACGTCGAGACCTGGTACACGCTGAAGCTGCGCGTCGACTACGAGAGCGACGGCGACGGCGGCGAGCGTGCCGTGGTGCGCGGCAAGGCCTGGAAACGCGACGATCCCGAGCCCGGCGAGTGGACCTTCACCGTCCACGATCCGCTGCCGATCCGCAACGGCGCGCCCGGCCTCTACGGTTTCACCCCGGTCGAGGGCTACTTCGACAACGTCTCGATCACCGCATCGCAATAACGTAGAACGATAGACAACCGACCTTAGAGAGCCGACATGATCAGATTGAAGAAAACGCCCCCATTTGTCCTCGCTCTGCTGCTGGCCGCCCTGGCCGCGCCACTCTCGGCCGGCGAGCCGGTGATGTTCGGCGACGGCCCCAAGCGCAACATGGTCAACCTCACCGCCGAGGGCCTGCCCTCTGAGTGGGACGTCAAGGACGGCAAGAACGTCGTGTGGTCCCAGCCGGTGGGCTCGCAGTCCTACGCCGGGCCGATCATCCACGGCGGCAAGGTCTTCGTCGGCACCAACAACGAGGGCAAGCGCAATCCCAAGCTGGAGAAGGATCGCGGGGTGGTGATGGCCTTCGATCAGAAGACCGGCGAGTTCCTGTGGCAGATCACCCACACCAAGCTGCCCGAGTCGAAGCTCCACGACTGGCCGCTGCAGGGCGTGTGCTCCACTCCCGCGGTCGAGGGTGAGCGCCTGTACTACGTCTCGAACCGCGCCCAGATCGTGGCGGTCGACACCGAGGGCTTCCGGGACGGCGAGAACGACGGCCCCTACAAGGACGAGGCCGACACCAGCGACATCGACGGCGACATCATCTGGATCTACGACATGATGGCCGAGCTCGACGCCTTTCCCCACAACCTGGCCGCGGGCTCGCCGCTGCTGGTGGGCGACCTGGTGTATGCCTCCACCGGTCACGGCGTCGACGAGGCCCACATCAATGTACCGATCCCCTACGGGCCCTCTTTGGTGGCGCTGAACAAGAACACCGGCAAGCTGGTCTGGGACGACGCCACCCCCGGCGAGAAAGTGCTCCACGGCACCTGGTCCAATCCCAGCTACGCCACCATCAAAGGCCGCGAGCAGGTGATCTTCCCCGCCGGCGACGGCTGGCTGTACTCCTTCGAGCCCAAGACCGGCAAGATCCTGTGGCAGTTCGACGCCAACCCGAAGGACTCGACCTGGCGGCTGGGCGGCTCCGGTACCCGCAACAACATCATCTCGATGGGCGTGGTCTATGACGACAAGATCTACGTCGGCGTCGGCCAGGACCCCGAGCACGGCGAGGCTCCCGGCCACTTCTACGCCATCGACCCGACGCTCTCGGGTGACGTGACGGACAAGGCCAAGGTCTGGAGCCGCGACGGCAAGGACTTCAACCGCACCATCTCTTCGGCCGCGATCAAGGACGACGTCGTCTACATCGCCGACCTGTCCGGCTTCCTCTATGCGCTGAACGCCCAGACTGGTGAGCACTACTGGACCTACGACGCCTTCGCGGCGATCTGGGGCTCGGCCTTCGTCGCCGACGGCAAAGTCTACCTCGGCGACGAGGACGGCGACGTGGCGGTGTTGAAAGAGGGCAAGGGCAAGGACGGCGAGCCCGAGCTGATCAGCGAGCACAACATGGGCGCCGCGGTCTACACCACCCCGGTAGCCGACGGCGGCACGCTCTACGTACTGGCCCGCAACCGGCTGTTCGCCCTCGAAGAAGGCGCCAGACGCAAGAAGGAAGAGGCCAAGGCCGAATCCAAGCCGGGGCGATAAGGCGAGGGTGTGAACGCTGATGGACTCCACGATCGCAACCCCCACTGACCTGTCAGCGCGCGTCGCCGAGGCGAAAGAGCGTCTCGACGCCCACGTGCGCGAGATCGTCGCCTGGCACTTCGATCCCGCCACCGGCTGCCCGTTCTGGCTCGAGAAGGCCGAGAGCTTCGACTTCGACCCGCGGAGCGACGTCAAGGGCTACGACGACCTCAAGCTGTTCGGCCACTTCGAAGACGAATGGCTGCGCGGCGGTCCGGTGCGCCGCTGGGTGCCGAAAGGCCTCGCCGGCCAACCGCTCTACGTGTTCGAGACCGGTGGCTCGACCGGCATCCCGAAGAGCCGGATCAACATCCGCGACTTCGAGATCGACTACGAGACCTTCGGCGACTCGCTCTCAGGCGCCAGCTTCCCGCCCGGCAGCGACTGGCTGATGCTCGGCCCCACCGGCCCGCGACGCCTGCGGCTGGCAATCGAGCACCTGGCCCAGCACCGCGACGGCATCTCCTTCCATGTCGACCTCGACCCGCGATGGGTCTCCAAGCTGGTCAAGAAGTCGCGCTGGGACGAGCTCGACGCCTACAAGGAGCACGTCACCGACCAGGCGCTCAAGATCCTGCGGGCGCACGAGATCCGCTGCCTGTTCACCACCCCGAAGCTACTCGAACACCTGTGCGGCAAGCTCGACATCGTCCAGGCCGGCATCACCGGCATCTTCTGCGGCGGCACCGAGATGAACGCCGAGTTCCACCGCTTCGCGCGCGAGGAGCTGGTGCCGGGGGCCGACTTCATTCCGGTCTACGGCAACACCCTGATGGGGCTGGCGCGCGGCGGGCCGTTCGACCCGGCGGAAAAAGACTACACCATCACCTACTATCCACCGGTGCCGCGGGCGCTGTTCGAGATCGTCGACCCCGACGACCTCGACCGGATCGTGCCCCACGGTGAGACCGGCCGCGTGCTGCTGACCACCCTCACCAAGGAGTTCTTCATGCCGCGCTTCGCCGAGCGCGACGAGGGCGAGCGCGCCGCGCCGATCGAGCAGTATCCGTGGGACGGGGTGTCGAACCTGCGGCTGTTCTCGCGCTTCCAGAAGAGCGTGGCGGTGGGGGTCTACTAGAGAATGACGATCCGGATCCCCACCCTGCGCGCCGGCGAGCCCTACTACAGCCTCGAGCTCCAGACCCTGACCGACGTTCGCGACGGCTCTCCCGTCGCCGAGGTGAGCCAGACCCTGCCCGGCATGATCGCCCGCGACCTCGATCGCATAGAGGAGCATCGCCGCTCCCTCGACGCCTTCACCGTCACCGAGCTGGTCGAAATCTGCCGCCGGGCGGCCCGCCTGTTCATGGAAGCGGAGCTGCCGCTCGGCGACAGCACCCAGACGCCGGACGACTACGTCCGCCAGCTGGCGGCCACCGCCGGCATGCCCGAGGTCATGGGACGGGCGAACATGGCGAAGATCGAGGGCGTGATGTCCGGCATCGACGGGGTGCTCGACGGCCTCACCCGCGGCCTCGACCTCTCCGTCCTCGACGGCGGCTGGGGCAGCCAGGACGGCCGCCGCCTCAGCTACTTGCGCCAGACGGAAGCCCTCGGGGCGATCCTGCCCAACAACTCGCCCGGCGTCCACAACCTGTGGATTCCGGCGATCCCGCTGAAGGTGGCGCTGGTCCTCAAACCCGGCTCGGCCGAGCCCTGGACTCCGTACCGCATCGCCCAGGCGATGATCCAGGCCGGCTGCCCGAAGGAGGCGTTCAGCCTCTACCCGACGGACTACAGCGGTGCCGCGGAGGTGCTGCTGCGCACCGGCCGCTCGATGTTCTTCGGCGACGCCGCGACGGTGGAGAGCTGGAAGGGCACGGGCAAAGTGGAGATCCACGGCCCCGGCTGGTCGAAGGTGATCCTGGGCGCCGACGCGGCGCGGGACTTCGAGCACCACCTCGACCTGCTGGTGGGCTCGGTGGCGGCCAACGGCGGCCGATCCTGCATCAACGCCTCCGGGGTGTGGGCGGCCGGCAACGGACGCGAGATCGCCGAGGCGATGGCCGAGCGCCTCGCCCGCGTGCAGGCCCGCCCCCTGGACCACCCGGAGGCACAGCTGGCGGCCTTCCCCGACCCGGAGATCGCCCGCCGCATCAGCGAGATGATCGACCAGCAGCTCGAGACTCCCGGAGCCGAGGACGTCACCGCCCGTTACCGCGACGGCAACCGCGTGGCCGAGGCCGGCGGCTGCACGTTCCTGCTACCGACCGTCGTCTACTGCGAGGATCCTTCCCATCCGCTGGCGGCGTCGGAGTTCATCTTCCCCTTCGCCGCGGTGGTCGAGACGCCGGCCGACGAGCTGCTGTCGTCGATCGGCCCGACCCTCATCGGCTCGGTGATCTCCGGCGACGAGACCTTCCGGCGCGAGGCCCTCGAGAGCCTGTCGATCGATCGGCTGAACCTGGGCCCGATCCCCACCTACCAGATCTCCTGGGACCAGCCGCACGAGGGCAACCTCTTCGAACATCTCTACCACCAGCGGGCGTTCCAGGCCGCCTAGCTGGCAGCCATGCCCTGGGGCAGTAAAGGTCTGGTAAACAGTTCTTTCGGGACCACAACCGCGGCCCCGAAAATAGCGTAGAACTCGCTGTGGACGCCCCCACTGTATCTACCAAAAACGCATTCCCGGTGAGCCATTCTCCGACAACGCCCGATGAATCCTGGTCCGCTGACCTGGGCGGTATCCATGTCGTCTTCGGCGACGGCCTGATCGAGCGCCTCGGCGAGCTGGCGCGCGAGCTCGGCAGCCGCAAAGCTCTGCTGATCACCGATCCCGGTCTGGAGCAGGCCGGCCACGCCGAGCGAGCGATCCGCTCGCTCGAGCGCGCCGGGGTGAGCGCCGCCGTCTTCGACGGCGTCGAGGAGAACCCGACCACCCGCCACGTGGCGGCCGGCGTCGAGGCGGCCCGGAAAGCCGAGCCGGATCTCCTGATCGGTTTTGGCGGCGGCAGCTCCATGGACTGCGCCAAGGGAATCAATTTCGTCTATACCAACGGCGGGCGGATGGAAGACTACCAAGGCGAGGGCAAAGCGGCGCGCCCCATGCTGCTTTCGATCGGCGTTCCCACCACCACCGGTACCGGCAGCGAAGGCCAGCGCTTCGCCTTGATCTCGCAGGAGGAGAGCCACCGCAAGATGGCTTGCGGCGACAAGAAGGCCCGCTTCCATACCGTGATCCTCGATCCCCGGCTGGTCACCAGCATGCCCCACGAGGTGGCGGCGGTCTCCGGCATGGATGCGCTCTCCCACGCGCTCGAGAGCTACGTCACCCGGCGCCGCAACCCGATCTCGCAGCTCTTCGCGCGCGAGGCCTGGCGGCTGCTGGAGTCGAGCTTCGAGCGCTTCCTGACGGAGCCGGCCGACGCGGCGGCGCGCGCGCGCATGTTGCTCGGCGCCCATCTGGGCGGCGCAGCGATCGAGGCGTCGATGCTCGGCGCGGCGCACTCGTGTGCCAATCCGCTCACCGCGCGCTACGGCATTACACACGGCATCGCGGTGGGGCTCATGCTGCCGCACGTGATCCGTTTCAACGACGGCGAGGTGCCGGAGCTCTACGGCGAGCTGGCGTTGGCCGCTGGGCTCAACGGCGGCGGCGTCGGCGAGCGAGTGAGGCAACTGCGGCGGGCGGCGAGACTGCCGGAAAGGTTGCAGGATTGCGGGGTGGACGCGGAGCGGATCCCGGTGCTGGCGGAAGAGGCGGCGGGTCAGTGGACGGCGCAGTTCAATCCTCGAACGGTGGCGACGGATGACCTGCGTCGGTTGTACGAGGAGGCGTTTTAGGTGAGGACGTCGATGCGGCGCCGGAACCCCCGGGGGTTGAAACCCCCGGCTACTATCTATCCCCCCTCCGGGGCTCGGTTTGTCTTGTTGCTCGCTGCGCTCGCTCTGATGAGTGCCCTCCCCGCCACCGCCGACGACTGGACGCAGTTCCGCGGTGGCCCGGAACAGACCGGCGTGGCGGCGTCGGTGCTGCCGGAGAAGCTGGCGCCGACGTGGACGTTCGAGATCGCGGACGGGGTGGAAGCGACGGCGGCGATCGCGGACGGCAAGGTGTACGTCGCCGGGCTGGACGGGACGCTGTACGCGCTGGAGCTGGCGAGCGGCAAGGAGCTGTGGAAGTACGAGGGGGGCGAGGAGATCAAGTCGTCTCCCCTGGTGCACGAAGGCACGGTGTACTTCGGGGACGAGTACGGCTTCTTCCACGCCGTCGACGCCAAGACCGGTGAGGGGCGCTGGAAGGTGGAGTTCGAGGCGCCGATCACCGGCGCGGCCAACTTCGCCGGCGGCTGCCTGGTGTTCGGCTCGTACGACAATTCGCTCTACTGCGTCTCCCCAGCCGACGGTAAGAAGGTCTGGAACGTAGAGACTGAAGGCTACGTGCACGGCGCTCCGGCGATCGCGGACGGACGGGTGATCTCGAGCGGTTGCGACGGCTACCTGCGCTTCCTCGACGTCGAGACCGGCAAAGAGGTGAGCAAGCTGGAGCTGGGCAGCTACGTCGCCGCCAGCGCGGCGGTGGCGAACGGCCGAGTCTACGTCGGTACCTTCGACGCACAGATCCTGGCGGCCGGGCTCGACCAGCCCGAGATCGCCTGGGAGTACAAGCATCCGAAACGCGAGTTCCCGTTCTACGCCTCCTCGGCGGTGACGAAGGAGCGGCTGATCGCCGCCGGGCGCGACAAGATCGTGCACGCGCTCGATCCGGCCAGCGGCGAGGCGGTGTGGACGCACAGCCTCGAGGCCTCGATCGACGCCTCACCGGTGATCTCCGGCGACCGTGTGTTCATCGCCGACAAGAGCGGCCTGCTGATCGCCCTGGCGCTGGCCGACGGCGAGGTGCGCTGGCAGTTCGAGACCGGCGACGCCTTCGCCGCCTCGCCGGCGATCGCCGACGGCAGCCTGGTGATCGCCACCGAAGGGGGAATCGTCTACCGATTCACCGGAGCACCCGAAAAATGACGACCACAGACACTCCGACTCTAGACACCGGCACAGCACCGGCCGCGGAAGCCTCCACCGAGGTGGGGAGCGTCTTCGTCTCCAACTATCCGCCGTTCTCGTTCTGGAACCAGGACGGCCTCGACGCATACTACGAGGCGCTCGACCGGCCCCCTGACGTCGCCCCGAAGGGGCGCAATGAGGACGTCGCCCCGAAGGGGCGCCATGAAACCCAGGGCACGCCGCTGGGCCTCTACCTGCACCTCCCGTTCTGCCGCCAGCGCTGCAAGTTCTGCTACTACCGCGTCTTCGTCGACAAAAACGCCGACCAGATCCAGACCTACCTCGACACCCTGGCCGGTGAGGTGGAAGTCTACGCCAAAAAGCCCGCGGTGATTGGGCGGCCCCTGAGCTTCGTCTACTTCGGCGGCGGCACGCCGTCCTACGTGGCGGTGAAGCACCTGCACAAGCTGATCGCGCGAATCAAGGCGGCGATGTCCTGGGACGACGTCCAGGAAGTGACCTTCGAGTGCGAGCCGGGCACCCTGACCCAGTCGAAGGTGGCGGCCTACCGCGAGATCGGTGTCACCCGCCTGTCGCTGGGGATCGAGAACTGGAGCGACGAGATCCTGCGCGAGAACGGCCGCGCTCACCTCTCGGGCGAGATCGATCGCTGCCTGCCGTGGATCCGCGAGCAAGGCTTCGATCAGCTCAACGTCGACCTGATCGCCGGCATGGTGGGCGAGACCTGGGGCAGCTGGCGCCGGACGGTGCAGAAGACCATCGACACAGGTCCCGACAGCGTCACCATCTACCAGATGGAGCTGCCCTACAACACCGTCTACTCCCAGGGCATCCTCGAGGGCGGCGCCTCGCCGGTGGCCGACTGGCAGACCAAGCGCGAGTGGCACCTGCACGCCATCGAGGAGCTCGAGCGTGCCGGCTACGAGGTGTCGAGCGCCTACACCATGCTCAAGCGGCGCGCCGCCGACGACGGCAAGGCTCGGTTCGCCTATCGAGACTCGCTGTGGCACGGCGCCGACATGCTGGGCACCGGCGTCGCCTCCTTCGGCCACCTCGGCGGCATCCACGCGCAGAACGTCAGCGGCTGGGGCGACTACCTGGGCAAGGTGGCGGACGGCGAGCTGCCATTGGGCCGCGCCTTCGTGACCACCGACGGTGAGCGCGCCACCCGTGAGCTGATCCTGCAGATGAAGCTCGGCCGGCTCGATCTCGACTATTTCCGGCGCAAGTTCGACTTCGACCCGCTGGCGCGCTGGCAGGGCGCCTTCGACCGCCTCGCCGACCGCGAGATGCTGGCGGTGAAAGGCGGCGACGAAGTCCAGCTCACCCGCCAGGGCCTGCTGCAGGTCGACTCGCTGCTGCCCGAGTTCTATGACGAGAAGTACCGCAACGCCCGCTATACGTAATGCTGAGCAGACCTGATCCCGCGCAGACCTGAGCGCAGCCCCTAGGAGACCCGATGAAAACCCTCCGCAAACTGATCCTCCCAGGATTGTGCCTGCTGGTGCTGCCGGTTGCGTTCGCCGACTCCGAGACCTCGAACTGGCCGAGCTTCCGCGGCCCGACCAGCGACGGCAAGTCGGCCGAGACGGGACTCCTGACGTCGTGGCCGGACGCCGGCCCCGAGCAGCTCTGGCAGGTGCCCCTGGGCGGCGGCTTCTCCGGCATCGCAGCGGTCGACGGCAAGCTCTTCACCCTCTACGGCAAGGGCGGCCGGGAGCTCGCGGCAGCCATCGACGCCGGCACCGGCAAGCAGCTCTGGAAGGTCGACCTGGACCAGGAACGCCACGACCGTTTCGGCAACGGCCCGCGCTCGACGCCGCTGGTCGAGGACGGCGTGGTCTACGCGGTGAGCGCGCTCGGGACCCTGGCCGCGCTCCAGGCCGAGGGCGGCGAGATCGTCTGGAAGCACGACCTGCGCGAACAGCTCGGCGCCCGGGTGCCCGAATGGGGGGTCTCGGCCTCACCGATCATCGAAGGTGACCTCTTGCTATTCGACGTCGGCGGCAAGCCCGGGCACTCGATCGTGGCCTTCGACAAGCGCACCGGCGAAAAGAGATGGGCCACGGAGACCGACATCCCAGGCTACTCCACCCCGGTGACCTTCACCGTCGGCGGCGTGCGCCAGACCGTGTTTTTTACCGGCACCAACGTCGTCGCCGTCGACCCGGCCAAGGGTACGCCCCTGTGGAAGCAGCCGTGGAAGACCGCCTACGACATCAATGCCGCGGCGCCGATCTTCATCGCCCCCGACCGGCTGTTCGTGTCCTCGGGCTACGACACCGGCGCGGCGATGTTCCAGATCACCGCCGAGGGCGGGAAAGCCAGCGCGACCGCCGACCGCGGCGCCAGCGTCTCAGTGATGTGGAAGAGCAGAGGCATGAAGAACCAGTTCAGCTCCTCGATCTACCACGCCGGCCACATCTACGGTTTCGACAACAAGAACTTCAAGTGCATCGACGCCACCACCGGCGAGGACCGCTGGCGCAAGGGCAGCCTGGGCCACGGCTCGCTGCTCTACGCCGACGGCCACCTGGTGGTGCTCAGCGAGGGCGGCCAGCTGCTGCTGGTCGAGGCCATCCCCGGCTCCTACCGCGAGAAGGCCAGCTTCGAGCTCACCGAGGGCAAACACTGGACGGTGCCGACGCTCTACGGCGGCAAGCTCTATGTACGCAACGAACGCGACCTCTACTGCCTGAAGGTCAAGAGCTGATCGACCGACCCCATCCACCGACCGACACGATTCCCGACCCAGACCTCTCACCCGGAGCCCGATCTCTATGTCCAAGACCGTATTCTCCAGCCTGGTGTTCGCCGCGCTGGTGTTGTTCAGTTTCGTATTCATCACTGTTCCCGTCCTGGCCGACACCGGCGCCGAGCCGAGCGCGGAGTCCGAGCAGACCGAGGGCGAAAGCAACCCCGGACTGACCATCGAAGAAGAGCTGCTGGTGGAAGATACGGCGCCCTACCTGCCCGACACCCTTCAGACCGCCACCAAGAGCTCGACGCCGCTGCTGCGGCTGCCGGCCTCAGCCTCGGCGCTGTCGCACTCGCTGCTGCGCGACCGCAACGCCCTGGTGCTCGGCGACGCCCTGACCAACGTGCCGGGGGTCAACGCGCAGTCCAACTCCGGCGTCCACGACCTCTTCTTCATCCGTGGTTTCGAGTCCCTGTCCTCGAGCCTGGTGATGACCGATGGCGCGCCCGAGCCCGAGGCCACCTTCTACCAGCTCTACAACGTCGAGCGCGTGGAGGTGGTGCGCGGCCCCGCCGGCTTCCTGTACGGCGGCAACCCGCTGGCGGGCGCGGTGAACCTGGTACGCAAGCGCCCTTACGGCGACGTCTTTACCCGCTTCGGCGCGCTCTTCGGCTCGCACTCCACCTCGCAGGCGACGCTCGACTTCAACTACGGCGCCGGCAACGGCAGCGCCGGCTTCCGCCTCAACGGCATGTGGCAGTCTTCCGACGGCTACCGCGACGACAAGGCGTCGACGGTGACCGCCGCCAACCCGGTGTTCTCGTTCCTGGCCGGCGACAACACATCGGTCACCATCTCGGCCGGCTTCCTGCGCAGCGACTTCGAGCCCGACGCCGGCATCCCCCTGCTCTTCGGCGAGATTCCCGACGTGCCGCGCGAGCGCTCCTACCAGACCCCCCAGGACTTCTCCGACCAGGACCTGACGCGCTTCCGCGTCGAAGTCGAGAGCCGCCTCAAGCCCAACCTGACGCTGCGCAACAAGACCTACCTGACCGTGCTCGACTGGGATTCGAAAGGCACGCTGCTCAATGCCGCCTTCCCCAACTTCCAAGGCGGCGTCGACGTGTTCCGCACCCGCACCGTGCTGGATGATCGCCAGGAATTCCTGGGCAACCAGCTCGACCTGCTGTTCTCGTGGCAGACCGGCTCGGTGAAACACAATTTCGTCACCGGCCTGGAGCTGGCCCGGCTCACCGACGAGCTGCAGCTCGACATCGGCCTGCTGCCCAACATCGACCTTTTCAACCCGGTGGAGACGGCGCCCGAGAGCGACTTTCTGATTCCGCAGCTCGGCACCACCGCCGACGCCGAGACCACCATCGTCGCCCCCTACCTGCTCGACGAAATCGAGGTCTCGGGCCGCTGGCGTCTGTTCCTGGGCGGCCGCTTCGACTCGATCGATTTCGAGGACTCAGCAGTCGGCCTGAGCAACAGCGACAGCCAGCTCAGCCCCTTCGTCGGCGCCCTCTTCGCGCCTACCGAGACGGTGTCGGTCTACGCCAACTACTCCGAGGCCTTCTCGCCGCCGTCGAGCACGGTGGCGGGCAGCGACCGCGATCCCGAGGAGGGCCGGCAGTACGAGCTCGGCGTCAAGAGCGAGCACATGGGTGGCAAGCTGCGCACGTCGCTCGCCTTCTACCACCTGGAGAAGGACAAGATCGCCATCGTCGACGCCACCGGCGTCACCGCCCAGCTCGGCGACCAGGAGTCCGAGGGCTTCGAGCTCGAGATCACCTCCAGCCCGCGCGAGCGGCTGCACTGGACCTTCTCCTACGCCTACACCGACGCCGAGCTCGTGCACTTCACCGAAGTCGATCCGTTCTTTTTCCAGATCGTCGACCACAGCGGCAACACGCCGTCCTACGCGCCCGAGCACCTGGCCAACGTCTGGCTGTCGCAGCGCTTCCTGAACGGCTTCGGCATCTCGGGCGGCGCGCGCTACGTCAGCGAGCAGTTCATCGACGAGGACAACGCCTTCGAGATCGACGCCTACGTGACCCTCGACGCGCTGCTGACCTACGAGCGCGACCGCTGGGGCGCCCGGGTGCATCTGCGCAACCTCACCGACGAGGAGTACGAGGGCCGCGGCTTCGGCGGCGCCTCGGTGCTGCCGGCGGACGGCTTCAACGTGATGGGGGGAGTCCACTTCAACCTATAGCGCTCCCAGACCTGTAGCGTTCCAGAGGTATGACGAACCCCGAATACGACGTGATCGTGGTGGGCGGCGGGCCGGCGGGCTCGACCGCGGCGACGCTGGTGGCCCAGGCCGGGCGCAGCGTGCTGCAGCTCGAGCGTCGGCCCGAGCCGGCGTTCAAGGTCGGCGAGTCGCTGATCCCGGCGACCTACGACACGCTCGAGCGCCTCGGCCTGATCGACCAGCTGCGCGCCAGCCACTTCCCCAAGAAGTACAGCGTGCAGTTCTTCTCCGGCAACGGCAAGGCGTCGAGCCCGTTCTACTTCTCCGAGACCGACCCCAGCGAGCGCTCCCAGACGTGGCAGGTGCTGCGCAGCGAGTTCGACGCGCTGATGCTGGCCAACGCCGAGCGCCATGGCGCCTGTGTACGCCAGGGCGCGGCGGTGAAAGAAGTACTCTTGGACGGCGACCGCGCCCTGGGGGTGCGCGCCGACCTCGGCGACGGCGAGATCCGAGAGATCCGATCGCGGGTGGTGATGGACGCCACCGGCCAGCGGGCGATGCTGGCGCGCAAGCTCGGCCTCGTGCGCCACGACGAGAACCTGCGTATGGCGGCCATTTTCACCCACTACGAGGGCGGTCTGCGCGACCCGGGCATCGACGAGGGGGCGACGCTGATCATCCAGACCGAGGGCAACAAGGCCTGGTTCTGGTACATCCCAATGCCCGAGGACCGGGTGAGCGTCGGCCTGGTGGGGCCGATCGATCACGTCATCAAGGGTCGTGGCGGCGATCCCCAGGCGACCTTCGATGCCGAGATCCAGCACTGCCCCGGCCTGCTGCCGCGGCTCGAGAACGCCCGCCAGGCCATCGACGTCAAGGTGCTGAACGACTTCTCCTACCTCACCGAGCGGGCCGCGGGCGACGGCTGGGTGCTGGTCGGCGACGCCTTCGGTTTTCTCGACCCGATGTACTCCTCGGGCATCCTGCTCGCATTTCGCTCCGCCGAGATGGCGGCCGAGGCCACCATCGCCGCACTGGCGGCCGACGACCCCTCGGCCGAACGCCTGGGCGCCTTCGAGCCTCGGTTGCGCGAGGGCATGGCCTCCTTCCGCCAGCTGGTCTACGCCTTCTACACCCCGGGCTTCAACTTCGCGCGCTTCCTGCGCCGCCACCCCGAGCACCGCCTGGCGATCGTCGACATCCTGGTCGGCGACGTCTTCGACCGCGACTTCGGGCCTCTGTTCGGGGACCTGCGCGGCTTCATCACAGGCCGGGCCGTGACGGACCCGCCCGAGGTCGGGGCGGACGGCGCGACGAAGACCGGGGCCGGAGCAACCGCCTGATGCGCGTCCTGCTCTACATCGCCCTGGGCGTCTTGTACCTGCTCCACAACGATCTCTGGCTGTGGCACGACGGCAGCCGCGTCCTCGGTCTGCCCGTGGGCCTCACCTACCACGTCCTCTTCTGCCTGGCGACCTGCCTGCTGATGGCGCTGCTGGTCAAGTACGCCTGGCCGTCGGAGCTGTCTGCGGACTCCGAGTAGCCCACCCATGACCCTCCTCGTCCTCGCCATCTACCTCGCCGGCGTGCTCACCGTCGGCGTGCTCAGCCACCGCCTGTTCCGCGGCACCGGCGAAGACTACTTCGTCGCCACCCGCTCGATCGGCCCGTTCGTGCTGTTGATGTCGCTCTTCGGCACCAACATGACCGCGTTCTCGATCCTCGGCGCCTCGGGCGAGGCCCACCGCGTGGGCATCGGCGTCTTCTCGCTCATGGCGTCGTCCTCGGCGCTGATGATCCCGGCGGTGTTCTTCTTCGTCGGTACGCGCCTCTGGGCCACGGGCAAGCGCCACGGCTTCCTCACCCAGGCCCAGTTCTTCCGCGAGCGCTACCAGTCCGACGGCCTCGGTCTGCTGCTCTTCGTGGTGCTGGTCGCGCTCACCATTCCCTACCTCCTGATCGGCGTCCTGGGTGGCGGACTCACCCTCACCCAGATCACCGGGGGGCAGGTGCCGTCATGGGTCGGCGGCCTGGTGATCTCCGCGGTGGTGGTCGCCTACGTCACCTACGGCGGCCTGCGCGGCACGGCCTGGGTCAACACGCTTCAGACCCTGGTGTTCATGACCCTGGGCGCCGTCACCTTCGTCTTCATCGTGGGCAAGCTCGGCGGCCTCGGCGCGGCGCTCGACCACGTCACCGACGCCCGCCCCGACCTGATGGTCCGCGGCGACAACATCTCACCGATCAAGCTGCTCTCCTACACCCTCATCCCGCTCTCGGCGGGCATGTTCCCCCACCTCTTCATGCACTGGCTCTCGGCCCGCCGCATGGAGACCTTCCGCCTGCCGATCGTCGCCTACCCGATCTGCATGATCATCGTCTGGGTGCCCAGCGTCACCCTCGGCATCCTCGGCCACGTCGACTTCCCCGACCTCCAGGGCCCGGCCGCCAGCGGCGTCCTGATCCGCATGATCGACCTCCACGCTTCTGACCTGCTCGCCGGCCTGCTCGGCGCCGGCGTCTTCGCGGCCGTCATGTCGTCGCTCGACTCCCAGGTGCTGGCGATGGGTACCATGTTCACCCAGGACATCGTCAAGCACTACTCCTTCCACGACAAGATGAGCGACCGTGGCCAGATCCTCGCCGGGCGCCTGTTCGTCATCGGCGTCGTGCTCGTCACCTACCTGCTCTCCCTGGTCGCCAACACCAGCATCTTCGGTCTCGCCGTGTGGTCCTTCACCGGCTTCGCGGCGCTCTTCCCGGTGGTGGTGGCGGCCGTCTTCTGGAAGCGCAGCACCAGGTACGGCGCCTTCGCCGCCATCCTCACCGTCGTCGCGCTGTGGATCTGGTTCTTCGTCGACGGCTGGAAAGTCCCCGGCTACAGCGTCGGCGGCACCGGCGTCCTGCCGGTGGCGGTGATCTTCCTGGCTTCGTGCGCGGTCCTGGTGGTGGTGTCGCTCGCGACCCGGCCGCCGGACGAGGAAACGGTGGGTCGGTTCTTTCCCGGCGCGGGGTGAGCCCCGTTCAGCCAGCTTCGCGCTGGCCCCTCCGGTCTGCGAGCCTCGGAGGGGCGTAGGCATGTAGCCTGGGGCGCCAGCCCCAGGTTGCCGACGGAACCGAATATCATCGAGCCCCAGAGGGGCGATGGCGCGACTCGAGGTCCGCTGTACGATTGGCGAGGAGGGACCCGACCCATGAATGCTGAGCCAGCGCTGAACGTCTTCCTTTCCTATTCGCACGAGGACGAAAAGCTCCGGGAAGAGCTCGAGACCCACCTGGCGCCCCTCAAACGCGGCGGCCAGATCCGCACCTGGCACGATCGCCGGATCCCACCCGGCGACGAGTGGGCGGGCGAGATCGACGACAACCTGGAGTTGGCGGACGTCGTGCTGCTCCTGGTGTCGCCGCCGTTCATCGCCTCGGACTACTGCTGGGACGTCGAGGTGAAGCGGGCCACCGAACGGCATGAGGCCGGCGAGGCACGGGTGATTCCAGTGATCCTGCGGCCCGTGGCCTGACGCTGCCGCTTCCTGGTCACCTGCCGCACCTACGCCTACCAGCACCAGCAGTGGCGCTTGCCGCGCTTCGAGGAAGCGGTGCTCGATTCGCTCAACGAAGTGCAGATCCGCCACTTCGTCGACCGCTGGTACGCCCACGTGGGCGAGATCCGCAAGCTCGACGCCGCCGACGCCCAGGGCCGCGCCGAGCTGCTCAAGGCTGCCATCTTCGGCAGCGACCGGCTGAAGCCCGTCGCCGAGCGGCCACGGCGCCCACCTCGCCGGCCTCGTGCTCGCCGAGTCGGCCGATCTCGACCAGATCAGCGAGCGCCTCGCCCGCAAGCTCGACCGCGTCCGCGCCTGGCAGGTCGACCTGCTGCGGGGCTCCGAGCTGCCGGCGCTCGAGCGCGCCGAGTGCGGGCGGAGCCTCGCCCGGCTCGGCGACCCGCGGCCTGAGGTGATGACTGTCGAAGACATGCAGCTCTGCTGGGTGTGTGGGAGTGGACGCGCAGCCAGCCGAAGGACTACCCCTACGATTCCTCTGACGGCCGAGAGAAGGCCGAAGGCGCCTCGCGTTTCGTGTTGCGCGGCGGCTCGTTCGGCTTCGACGGCGGCGACGTGCGTTGCTCCGCGCGCCTCGGCGGCGTCTCGTTCGAACGGGGCGGCCACATCGGTTTTCGGTTGGGGCTCTCCCCATTCTCAGACTTTGACCTCTGAAGCCTCTGGACTCTGAAAAGGGGAGTCGAGAGGGGGCTTGCCCCCTCCGTCGCGCGTAGCGCGCTCTTCTTGATTCGCGCACTCTCGAAGACAGTCTGGATGGTCAGGTGTAGAATGCTCGAGGCGGAGGCGCCCCCGCCTTTCAGACCTTCGTGGAGAATCCCAGATGCCACACGCAGTCCAGATCACGCTCGACGATTCACTCATCCACGAGCGAGATGACTTCGAGCTACAGCGGAGCATGACGCAGGGCCTGATCCTGCTCGACTACCTGAGCGCCAAGATCAGCATCGGGAGGTTCGCCGAGCTGATGGAGATGGGCTATCAGGAGGCGACGCAGTGGCTGCATCGACGAGGGGTGGCGACGCTGCGGAAGTTCACGGATCCGGACCTGGAAGCGGCTTGTGAGACCAACTATCAGACCTTGGCGAACGATCTGGGGATCGCTCAGAGCGATGACTGAGCATCTCCACGATGAAGATCGTCTGCGACACCTCCTCAATCATCAAGCTCGTCAAGGGTGACGTCATCGACTGCCTCGGGCAGTTGTTCGATGCCGTCTGGATCCCCACGGCGGTTCAGGAAGAGTGCCGGGATCCAGACTCGTCCGCCGCCCTCGCCAAGGACTTTTTTCGAGTGCGTGAGGTCGAGCATCTCCTGCCCATCGGTGGCATCGGGCAAGGCGAGCTCGAGGCGATCAGCCTGGCGGTGGAGGCTCGAATCTCGACGGTCGCGGTGGATGTCAAGGTAGTTGTCGCCTCGAGGTTTCGTTCTCAAGCCGCGAGCAGAGCTGGGCGGCCTTGCCACCGCCGGTGCCCGATCCGACCTCTGTAC
>JAAELT010000550.1 GCA_024226315.1 bacterium
ATAACGAGCCGCCCGGGTGCCACCCGCCTAGTGCTGCCCGGCCGATCTCGCTCAAATCGTCCGCTGTGTGCCGGCCGGCACAGAAGCGCAGCGCACCTGCCCCTAGTCTCTTAAAACGGTTCCGCCGACATGGACGCTCCGACGTCCCCCAACCGGCGGAACCTACTTGGGAGACTTAGGTGCCAGAACAAGATCCGAAGCTGCAAATGATCGACGCCCTGCTGGCCTCGCCACATCGCCGGCTGGTGGAGTTCGGCGGGCGCCACGTCGAGGCCCGGGAATCGGACCTGGATTTCTACGGTCGCCTGGGCGCCTGGTACCACACCAGAGGAGTGATCCGGGATCAGCGCCTGCTCTTTACGGCCCACATGGGTACGAGCCGATATCCGGCTCACCGTGAAGCCGCCCACGTTCTGCTCCAAGGCCTCAGGACCTACGAAGTCGCTCGCCTCCTGCGGTATCTGAAAGAGCACGTCCGGTCCGTGCCGCGGCCGGTCAAACGGGCGGTGGAGCACTGGCTTCGGCGTCGCGAGCGGAACGAGGCGTGGTTCGACGAGGTCGCCCTGCGGGACCGGCGCAATCTGAAGACGCTCTATGCCTCTCTCCACATCCGGCCGTCGCCGAGGGCAGGGCAGATCCTGTTCGATCGGCGTTGCCCGGCGGACAGTCGCCTCGCCGTCGTCAAGCGGATCGCCCGGATCCGGAGCCCCCGCGAGAAGGCCCGCCTCATCGTTCAGCAGCGCATCTTCGCGTCCACGGCCCTGGGCGCCGTCGGCGCTCTCGAGCCGCCGGTGCTGGCCGCGGTCATCGACGTCATGACCCCCCAGCAGCTTGCCAACTCCCTGGCGGCGCTCAAACGGCGAGGCGCTTTCAACCACCCGGAGCTGCGCCGGCTGATCGAAGCGAAGCTGGAGGAAGGACGCTCGGATGGCCGATTCCAGGACGCACGGGTCCTCAGGGCCATGGATGCCGTGGGCGATGACGCCGTGGGCCGACAACTCAGCAGCATCGCCACGGAAAGACTCCGGGCTCGTGGCCGGATACGTAAGTCCACGGCGATGCTGGTGGACAAGAGCGGCTCCATGGAAGTGGCCCTGACCGTCGGGTGCCACCTGGCGAGCCTGTGCAGCACCGTCATGGCGGCACCGCTGTGGATGTACGCCTTCGACTCCGTGGGAAGAAGGATCGAGACGCCGGAAGATGAGAGCCTCGCCGGATGGCAGCAGGCGTTCGGAACCCTGCGCGCGGGTGGCGTCACCAGCATCGGGGCGCCTCTGGTCAACATGGCCAGGGACGGCGTCGAACCGGAGCAGATCGTCATCATCACCGACGGGGAAGAGAACACCGCGCCGCGGTTTCAACACATGTACTCCGAGCTCTGTGAAGCCGTGGGGCGCTCGGTGCCCGTGATCGTCGTGTTCGTGGCGGAGCGCGACACCGGCGCCACGTCGCTCGAGAGAGATCTCAGGCGCCAGGGTGCCGACTACACCGCCTATCGGTTCGCCGGAGACCTGTACTCGCTGCCCAACGTCATTCCTTTCCTCAGCCAGCCGTCGCGCGTCGACGTGTGTGCCCAGGTGCTGGACACCCCGCTTCCGACCTATGCCGACCTGGAACGCCTTCCCCCGGGCTTCGACCCGGCCACTTGTCAACTGATCTAGGAGAACCCCATGAGAAGAAACTCCCAACCCATGCACGTACGCACGAACGGCCGCAGCTACCGTCTCGACGCGCGCCCGGAGGTCCGGCGGATGACCGACGACGACGTCGCCCGCTATGCCGAGGAGTCTCTGGGCATGCGACGAGGCACGCTGGCGGACCACGCGGTCGATCGTGACGAGAACAACGTGGTGATCCGGCCTTGGGCGGTGTGGGGGTAAGGTTTGCTCTCCGGCGCGACGCTCGCGGCCACCATAGACCGGCTGGCCCTTTCGGTTCGAGATGCCGAGAGCCGAACCCAGCTCGGCTATGCGGACCCGTCGGGCCAGGTCTGGGTCCAGGCCGACGGCCTGTGGTATCGACGCTCCGGCCTTGAGGCGCCTTGCCGGGGCATCGTCGCCGTTGACGACGGAGAGCCGCGAATCGCTCATCCCTGGGAACGCGATCGACTCGTGTCGCGGCTCCCCCGCCACCGCGGCATCGTGGTCGGGGCCGGCGCTCTCACACTGCTCGTGGACTCGGGGTTGGTGGTGACGCTCGAGTGCGCGCCTCCTCTCGAGCGCTTCGAAGAAGTCATTGCCCGGTGTCTCTCGGGCGTGTACCTGCTCGATCGCGCCGTGCTGTCGACGCCGCCGGGGCTTCCGCGCGATCTGCGGCGGGCCCTCGACGAAGAGAAGGAGGGCCTCGTCCCGGGCGCGACCGTGTGGCACCGGAGGGCTCTGGAGATGGCGCGCGCTGCCTTGCCCGAGCCGACACGCAGCGAGCGTCTGGGGCGCCGCATCGAGCGGGCGGTGCGGATGGGCGGTGCCGCGTTGCGGCGGTGGTTCGAGGTTTCCGAGGCGCAGAGCGTCGTGGTGTGGGAATCGCGCGGCCGGCGCGTGACCACCCACGTCCGGTCCGCCGACCTGTCCGTCATTTCCGCGGGCATCTGTGTTTCCGGAGAGGATCGGGTTTTCGACCTGGTGGCCCTGTGCTCCGCCGTGATGAGGCAGCCGCACTCGCGATGAGCGCCTCACGATGAGCGCCCGACGAATCACCGTGTGCGGAGTCGGAGCGGTCGGCGGCAACCTGGTCGAGCACCTGTCGCGGACCGGCTGGACACATCTGCACGTCGTCGATTTCGACCGTGTCGAGGGGCACAACATCGGCAACCAGCCCTACCAGATTCGCCAGGTGGGCCAGTCCAAAGTCCACGCTCTCGCGAGCCTGGTCTACGAGGCCACCGGCCTCGCTCTTACGACCACGCATCTGCGCATCGACAAGAAGAACGTGCGTCGGGTGGTGACCACCACCGACCTGGTGGTGGATGCCCTGGACAACGCGCCAGCGCGCCGCGTCGTGGC
>JAAELT010000551.1 GCA_024226315.1 bacterium
ATTGCGGCATCCGAGCCCGCGCCGGGCGGTCGGCCTTTGCAGTCGGGTCTCCTCGCCGCCATCTGCACGCTGGCGGACGACGATCTGCGCGTAGATCTCCTGGAGCAAGCGATCGCCCCTCTCCATCGGATCGAGCTCGACACCCGGCGCGCCGAGGCCCTGGTCGATTTCGGCAAGACCCTTGCGGAGTCGACGGACGGAGTGTGGATCGCCGAGCACCTGAGCGATCTCGCCCGTGCCATCGAGCGAGCGGAGATGCCGACTCTGGCTCTCGATCTGGAAGAGCGGCGGATCGCGGTCCTCGCCCGCACCGGCGACGTGGACGAGGCCCTGGCGAGCGCCCGGCGGATCGATCCGAAGAACTGGCAGCACCCCGACGCCCTGGTGCGCATCGTGCGCGAGCTGGTGACCCAGCAGCTGATCGGGGCGGCGTTCCAGGTCTTCGATCTGATTCATCCGGAATCGTCCTGTATCGAAGCTCTGCGCGTGATCGCCGCCGGTCTGCGACCCGCGACCTCGACCGCGACCTCTGCCGGCTCAGCACGTTTCTTCGAGAAACTCACCGGGGTCGAGGACGTCGAAGCCCGATCCGAGCTGCTCACAGCGTGGATCGAAGGGCAAGGGGCTCCACCCACAGACCTGGAGGCGACGGTGAACCGCGAGCTGGCGGAGCTCGAACAGCGTATGTATCAGGCCGACACCGTGGGTGCCCGCGCGACAGCGCTGACCAACGTGGTGAAGTGCTGGATCCTGCTCGACGAGATCGGACGCGCCTTGGAGGTCCTCGACCTCGCCGATGCCGGCGAGATGGCAGCGCCGGCCCTAACCGTCTTGGCCGAGGTCGCTGCCGAGCTCCCGGAGGTAGCGGAGAAGCGCCGGATCTTCCAGGCGATCCGGTTTCTTGTGGAAACCTTCGACGGCAAGAACGCCCTCCTGGCCGGACTCGCTGACCTTGCCGGTGCGA
>JAAELT010000552.1 GCA_024226315.1 bacterium
AACAGGTTAATTAGATGTAAGGTTGTCAGGCTGAAAATTACCTAATTTCTACAAAAAGTTGGCGTGAACTCACGTGAAAACGGAAAATTGCCGCTACATCACCTAAAAATAAATTCTGGTGTTGCGAAGTGATACGGTAGTTACATTAATGCAGTTAAATTAGACGCAAGGCTGTTATGTTACAATTTTTCTAATTTCTACAAAACCTCGACGTGAATTCACGTGCAATTCACGAGAAATAACCTTTTAATTTCATATAGAAAACCTCGAACAGTTGATAATGTTAAATAACTTTCGTAAATAACTCATTGCACAACTGTGTATGTAGCTTCATACACTGAGAGCAATAATACATATGTACCAGCAAAATTGCAACAATTATCGCCATTTCTCAATCGCAAATTTTAAATGGTCACTGTGGCCGTAACTTTTGTCCGATTCCGATGTCCTTTGGAACTTGTGTTAACATTGAACATATTAATATGTGTGTGCAAGGAAACTTGGATAGATGCCATAATTTCGGAATTAGAGGCCCTCAAAGTTGGTAAAAATCGCGAATTTTCACGATTTTTGCAATTTTCGTGATTTTCGACCAACTTTGACCTATTGGATTATGGGCAAAATTTTTGAGATTTCATATCAAACCTAGCCTATTACACAATTTAGACCTTTATCAATAATTACTGAGGTCTACAGGTCCTACAGTGACCTAGCAGCGTCAGGAGATGGTCCCCCAATTTTGTATTTTTCAATTTTGCAAGCTCGAAAAACGCTTATCTTTGTCACGTGATATCTTGGTGACAGAAAGAGATAATGGACTTTTCCGGTACATTTTCTGAAAGCTCAGACAATTTTCTTTTAAATAAGAT
>JAAELT010000553.1 GCA_024226315.1 bacterium
CGACCTGGACCACCTCGACGCCGCGGCCGACAAGCTGCGGCGCCTGCTCGACGAGCTGTTCGGGCTGTCGCGGGCGGCTAGCTAGCTAGCTAGATCCTATTCGGATCATGGAGGATCGACTTGCGACAAAGGAGCTGATCATGGAGCGCATGCGGTGGTTCTGGTCGAGCGCCTGGATTCCGGTACATCGCGGGCAGTCCGGCTGCCGAACCGGTGGCAGGGTCCGGGACGTGTCGGACTCCTCCCCGGCGATCACCGCCTTCGCGGCAGACGGAGGAGATAGTGATCGACGTCGGCCAGCAGCTCGTCCGAGGTCCTGGAGGTGGCGACGAAGCGCGCCCGCACGGGTGAGCCTGCGACACTTTCCGCCTCGGCCGCGACGCCCTGGGGCACGAGACAGGTGTCGCTGTAGACCGCGGGCCAGTCCGCGAGATCGGCGTCGGTGATCATCACAACGGCGGCCGCCCGGGCGCCGGCGGTCCAGTAGTCGAGCACCTGCTGATGGACTCGTTGGAAGTCGTGTCGTCCCCAGATCTTCACCTCGACCAGGACGTGCTCTTCGGAGCCGTTCCAGCGCATCCTGAGATCGGTGCGCCCCGCCCCCCGCTGAACCTCGCGGTCCGCCTGCCAGCCCAGGAGGTCGAAGCCGAGGGCGAGGAAGCCTGAGAAGACCGACTCCGGCACCAGCTTCTTACCCTCGCCTTCGCCACCCGGCCGGAAGAAATCCGCCGCCGCGGCGTGGAGCCGGGCCATCAGCAGCTCCAGGTCCGCCCGCAGCCGGTTACGGAGCCCGGCGATCGGCTGCGACGCCCGCGGCAGACCCAGAATGCCGGCGACCGGACGCGCACGGACCGGATCTGCGTCGATCGAGCCTGTGATCCGCACCAGACCCGCCGCCTCGAGGAGGTCGAGGACATCACGGATCTCGAGCTTCAGGGTACCGTCCATCGGCTCGGCGGCACGCTTAAGCTCGGCGTGGCGGATCTCACCCCCGGAGCTCGAGACGAGCTCCCAGATCCGCTGCGGCGCCTGCGACAGCTCGGGAGCGGCAAAAGAGAGCTGGAAGTCGCGCAGGAACTCCTCGTTCGAGCGGCGGAATCGGCGAAAGATCGCGGCGACCGTGCCGGCGTCCTGCCGCGGTTCGGACCACAATTCCTGGAAGGCGTAGGTTACCAACGCCGGGTTGCCACCGGTCAGGAGCTCCACCGCCTCGGTGCACTCGTCGTCCAGGGACTGGCCGCGCTCGGCGAAAGGCCGGGCGAGCCTCGCCACCTCCGGCGGGCCGAACGGCGCCAGCCGCACCCGGTTGGCGCGGGCGACGAAGCTCGATCCCAGGGCGTCGCGAAAGGTGAAGACGCCGATCGAGCCCGCGGCCAGGATTCCCACCTCGGGGAGGTCGCGGCGCATCGACTCGAGGTTGTTGAAGAAATCCCGGCCCGGCGGCGGCAGCGCCGGGTCACGGCGGCGGCCGTAGCGGTCGAGCTCGTCGTAGAGCAGGACGACGCGGGGTTTCGCGGAGCCACTCGCGAGATGCGCCTGCATCACCTCGTGGGTGTCCATGGGATCCTCGAGGGCGACGCCGAGCTTGCGGGCGAGGGCCCGGATCATGGCCTCGACGGTGAGGGAGGGCGGCGGCGCCGAGAGGAGCACCGCCAGGACATCGGAACGCCGGCGGAGCGCAGCGTGGACCTGGCGCAGGAAGACGCTCTTGCCCAGCCCCCGGCCGGCGACCAAGATCCCGCTGCCGCCGCGGCAGAGGTCTAGCGCCACCTCCTCGACGTTGGGGCGTAGGATTTCGACCCGGGGGCGGTGACGGCGCCAGTCGTAGGGGTTGGGGAGCTCTTGGGAGGAGGGAGACATCGCCGTCGGTCCGCGCTGGGGAGAGCCGCGTCGTCGGGCAGCTCGCAGCCAGTATAGACGATGGCGGACGACCGGTCCGGGCCGGTGAGCTCCTGGCAGCTACCAGTGACGAGGACCGACGATCCAGGTTGAAGGTACCGGCGCACAGAGGCACGGCGCCGCGGATCGAGCTGGGGGTGCGCATTGCGGCAACGCCGGAGGCCGAGCCACCGACCTTCTTCGTCCGCGACAACGGCATCGGCATCGATCAGAAATACCACGACAAGGTCTTCGGACTGTTCGAGCGGCTCGACCCGGACGCGTCGACGGGTACGGAGATCGGCCTGGCGATGGTCATGCGGATCGACGAGATCCGCAGTGTGAAGGTCTGGTTAGGGTCGGAGGGGAGAGGTCGAGGATCGACGTTTTGCATTGTGCTGCCTCGACCAAGGAACCAGATCCACTGAGCTTCTGAGGCCCGGGAGCTTCGACCGCCTGGTTTGGGAGGAGTCGCAGCGATGCGGAGAACCGAGCTGACGCGGGTCCAGCGGATCGTCTTGCC
>JAAELT010000554.1 GCA_024226315.1 bacterium
CCCGCACCGCGGAAGAAAAGAAAAGAAAAGAAAAGAAAAGAAAAGACAAGAAAAGAAAAGAAACAAGTGAATATGCAATAGCATAGCGCGGTGCGGGCCCGGTGACCTGTGGGGTGGACAAGCTGCCAGGGGCCCTGACAACCCGGAAATCCAGTTGGAGGGGTCAGAGGCCGAAAAACAGTGTTTGGAGCAGTTTCGTACTGCCGGGACATCATTTTTAGCCATTTGGAACATGCCCAAAGGCCGTAGAAAAAAATTTCAATTTTTCACCTCTGGCCCGATTTCGCCATCTTGGGGGTCCACATGGGGGCTGGGCTGGCTTTTGAGGGGGCCCGAGAATCCAGTTGGAGGGGTCAGAGGCCGAAAAACAGCGTTTGGAGCAGTTTCATAGTGCCGGGACATCATTTTTAGCCATTTGGAACCTTCCCAGACCCCCTAGAAAAAAATTTCAATTTTTCACATCTGGCCCGATTTTGCCATCTCGGGGGCCTTCCCTGTACTGGGCCTTTGGGGGGTAAAAGTGGCTGTCGGAGGCCAAAAATCGCATTTAGGAGTGCGTTGTTGGTTCCACGGGCACCCCAGTCTGCTGTGGGCCAAACACAAAACATATTTCCGGTGGTTCGAGCCACTCAGAACCCGCCCAGAGCCACCTGGGGCCACAGCAGGTCCAAAAAACACGTTTTTTGGGTGTTTTCTGGCCATTTCGAGGCTAAAAATGGCGAATTGTCGAAAATTTTGGCCGGTTCGGCATGACGGAGGCCAGCGGGGACCCCGGGAGGTGCACCATCTTTCAAAACCAGGGGGTTGCACCCGGAGTTGGTGGCCTCAGATCCGGGCAATGACGCGTTGGCGCTGAGC
>JAAELT010000555.1 GCA_024226315.1 bacterium
CGGTGACCAGGCCTCGCGGACGAAGAGCCGTTCGAAGCTCTCCCCCTGCGTGACCTTGATTGAGGGTGTGATCCGCGACAATTAGATTTGCCGGTCGACGACAACTAGATTTGCCGGTCTGCTTCCCGCCTGATCGTCCGTGACAGCCTCCGCCCTGGAGGGCCGAGGATGATCACAGACGACCAGGTCAAGCTACTAAGGCATAAGCGTATGAAAGGACTGACACAGGAGACGGCGGCAGCCGTCGCAGGAATGAGCGTGCGCTCGGCACGCAAGTGGGAGACAGGATCTTTGCCGTCCGAGGCGAAGCAGCCGCGGACCTGGCGGACACGTCCGGACCCGTTCGCCGAGGTCTGGGACAGCGACATCGTGCCGTTACTCGAGGCGGACACGAAGGGGGTTCTGCAGGCCCCGACGCTCTTGGCAGAGCTTCAGGAGCGTTACCCGGAGCGTTTTTCAGGCAAGGAGCTGCGCAGCCTCCAGCGGCGTGTGCGCGATTGGCGTGCGGTTTCGGGCCCCGAGAAGGAGGTGTTCTTCGCACAAGATCATCCGCCGGGCCGGGAAGGGGTGATCGACTTCACCCATGCGGCGAAGCTTGGTGTGATGGTCGCCGGCGAGCTGCTGGTGCACCTGCTGTTTACGTTCAAGCTGAGCTTCAGCAGCTGGTGCTGGTTCCAGGTCGCCTTCGGCGAGACCTACGAGGCCTTGGTGGAGGGGCTTCAGGGGGCGCTGTGGGAGCTCGGGGGCGTGCCTGATGTGCTTCGTCACGACAACTTGTCGGCCGCGACGCACGAGCTCAAACGCAGTGGTGGTCGGTCTTTGACGACTCGCTTTCGTGATGTGTTGGATCACTACGGTCTGAAGTCGACGCGGATCAACGCCGGCGAGGCACACGAAAACGGGGTCGCCGAGAAAGGCAACGACCTGATCAAGAAGGCCGTGGCCCAAGCCCTGGTGCTACGCGGCAGCCGGGATTTTGCCAGTTTTAGCGCCTACCAGGACTTCCTTGATGAGGTGGCCGGACGGCTCAACCGGCCCCGGCTCAAGAGCTTCGAGCAGGAGCGCGCGACGTTGCGTGAGCTGCCGTCGTCGCCGGTGCCGCCGTACACGACGTACAAGGCCAAGGTGCGTCGGTGGAGCACGGCACGGATCGGCCGTCGGGCCTATTCCGTACCTTCCCGCCTGATCGGACACGAGGTGACGATGCGCCAACACGCCAATCATCTGGAGGTCTATTACCAGGATCGGCTGGTGGAGACGATGCCTCGACTGCGCGGCGACCAGGGTGCACGCATCGACTACCGACACGTCATCTGGTCGCTGGTGCGCAAGCCCGGGGCGTTCGCCCGCTACCGCTACCGTGAGGAGCTGTTTCCGACGCTGGCTTTCCGGCGTGCTTACGACGCGCTACGTCGTTTTCGCGGCGAGCGGGCCGACGTGGAATACGTGCGAATCCTGCACCTGGCCGCCAGCACCTTTGAAGCCAACGTGGAGGCGGCGCTGTCGGTCCTCCTGGAGTCGGGTGAGCGCTTCGACTACGCCAAAGTCAAAGAGTTGGCGAGCCCCGAGCCGATCCGCGTGCCCAGGCTTTGTCTGCCCGAGCCGGATCTGACGGTCTACGACGCTGAGTACCTGGGGAGGGTCTCATGAAACGCGAGATCTGCCCGCAAAAGGCTGGCGAACGTCTCAGTGAGCTAGCCACCACGTTCTATCTGACGACGGTGGCCGCCGAGTTGGTCCACCGTGTCCGCGAGGCCGGCTACGAAGATGTGCTTCCCGTCTTGCTGGACGTGTTCGAGAGCGAGCAGGAGCAACGCCGCCAGCGGCGTGTGGAGCGCCTGCGCCGAGCTTCGAAGTTGCCCCAGGGCAAGCGCTTCGAGACCCTCGATCTGAACCGGCTCCCTCGCCTCGCGGGCCCGCTACGCGAGTTGGCGGGCGGGAGTTTCCTCGAGCGGGCCGTCAACGTGCTCGCTTTCGGCCTGCCGGGCACCGGTAAGTCCCACTGTGCCTGTGCCCTCGGCCATGCCTTGGTCGAGGCCGGCCACTCCGTGTTGTTTACACCGAGCTACAAGCTGGTCCAAGACCTCCTCGCCGCCAAACGCGACCTGGCGTTGCCGAAGGCTCTGCGCAAGCTCGACCGATTCGAGCTCCTGATCCTCGACGACATCGGCTACGTCCAGCAAGACGCCGAGCAGGTCGAGGTGCTCTTCACCCTGATGGCCGAGCGTTACGAGCGCCGTTCGATGTTGATCACCAGCAATCTGGTCTTCAGCCAGTGGGATCGGATCTTCAAGGACCCGATGACGACCGCGGCGGCGATCGACCGCTTGGTCCACCATTCGGTGATCCTCGAATTCGATGCGCCCAGCTATCGCTCGAAGAGACCCGAAGGCGAGGAGGTGCGCCCATGACGCCGCGTCCTTTTGCTGAAATCCAAAGCGCTCTTCGAGAGATCGTGGCCGACCTCTCGAAGGTGGATGACCGACTCGCCCTCC
>JAAELT010000556.1 GCA_024226315.1 bacterium
CCCCTTGACGTAGATCTGCTCGAGCTCGCCGCGCTCGAGCTCGCTGGCGGTCCGCTCGCCGAGCGACAGCAGCGCCGCCGCCATCGCCGAGACGCGGTCCTCGTCGGTCCCCGCCGGCAGTACCGAAGCCACCGTCAGACCATCCGTGCTCACCACCGCGGCGCCTTCGACGTCGGGCGTGTTGGTCACCAGGTTCCTCAGGACCTGCTGCATGATATCTGCTCGCGTTGGCATGGGATCTCCTTTCCTAGCGCCATGTGGCTCTTGCATCGGCTTCTGGGATACTCTATCGCAAGAGCACTCTCGATTCGCCAGCCACCAAGAGCTTCTTACCTCAGGTTGCGCCCTGATGGCAAGGGATTCCGATGATGTAGGATTCTCACCGATGAGATACGACGTGCTGGTCGTGGACGACGAGACTTCCCTGCTCCGGTTGATTGTGCAGGGGCTGGAGGACATCCCCTCCCTGCGGCCGGCCGGTGCTTCCTCCCTCGGCGAAGCTCTGGCGGTGCTCGACAGCGAACCGCCCGACCTCCTCATCACCGACATCCGCCTCGACGGCGAAAGCGGCCTCGATCTCATCCGGGAGCTCGATCGCCGCGGGTTGCGGATCCCGGTGATCGTCATGACTGGTCACCGGGACCACTTCAGGGACCAGCTGGCGCAGCATCCGGGCCTCACCGTGCTCGACAAGCCGATGCCGATCGCCGAGATGGGTCGGCGCGTGGAGGACATTCTTGCAAGCTGCTGGCAGCGCGGCGAGGATCCGTTCGCGCTGGCGGACTACCTGCAGCTGGCTGTGCTGGCCGGGGGCTCCCTGAGATTCACCGTCGAGCTGGCGTCCGGGCGGCAGGGGCGGCTCGAAGTGGTGGACGGGGAGCTCTGGAACGCCTACGCGGACGGGCTGGAGGGCAAGGACGCCCTGACCATGCTGCTGGGGTCCGAGAGCCATTCGCTGGATCTTTCCCGGATGGAAGAACCGCCCCCTGACCGGCAGCTCGCAGGATCGATCGTCGATCTCTTGCTCGAGCTGGCCCAGGCCGACGACGAAACCGCGAGAGACTCGGAACCGACGCTCGCGACGGGCGAGGAGCCGCAGAAGCCGGCGAGCTCGCCTGAGCTGAAAGAGCTCTTCCGCCGTGGCTCGGGATCCCTTGCCCTGCGCCTGCACCTCGATGACGCGGCGAACCGCGCCTGCCGCAGCGTCCAGGAAGACATCGAGACCAGCAGCTGCGCCCTGGTGGACGTGGCGGCCGCGACTCTGGTGGGTGTGTCGCCCCTGACTTCTCACCGGCCCGAGCTCCTCGACGCGGTTGACGCCGGCCTCCTGAGGTTGTTCCGTCGAGCGCTGGAACAGGCGGAGGGGAAGGATGCCGCACCGATGGGCGCCCTCGACGAGGTCTTCCTGGCCTCGCGGGAGCAGTTTCGATTTTTCAAGCAGGTGCCTGGAAAGCCGCTGGTGATCGCCCTTTTCACCGGCAAGACGACCCGCCAGGGGATCGCGTGGATGGCTCTGCGCCGGGCCCTTCCTTCGTTCCAGGAGTGGGTGTGGGAGGGCGAAGGGCCGGGGACTCTCGGGAACCGGCTCGCGGCGCCCATTCGCCGGCAGCTCGACGATTCCGCGAGCCGTGCCTGCCAGCGCGTCGCCAACAACATCGCCGGCGCCCGCTGCTGCGGCCTGCTGAATCTTGGAACCTCGACCCTGGTGGGGTTGTCGGATCTCGGCACCTCAGATCTCTTGGACGACATCACGAGCCGGGCAGTGGACTTGTTTCGGACCTCGACAGGGGCGGGCGTAGGCCCTTCCGAGGACCCTCCAGAGGAGGTCTTTGCCTCTTCCGTGGCGACGTTCCTCTTTCTGAAGAGGGTTCCCGCCGGCGAGTGCCTGATGGCCG
>JAAELT010000557.1 GCA_024226315.1 bacterium
CCTCGACAGCCAGCGGAAGGCCCAGCGCGCACGCTCCCTCGGCCGGTCGCCGAAGGCCGTGTCCGCCACCTTCTTGAGGAAGGCGAAGGCCGCCGGTCTTAGGGGTCAGGTTTATGAATGAACATCGTTGGGGGGGGGTCTTTTGCTTGTAAGGACACGGCGCCCACCGGAATCTACACCCCTCCCCTCCCCGACGCTCTTCCGCTCTCACCGATGAGTCACAAACCGCGCCAAACCCACAATCCCAAGTCTCAAATCCCAGATCCCTGCCATCACACTGCCTCGAGTCGCCACTCAGCCGCCCCTGCTCACCGCATACGCTCCACCTGCTGTCGCAGGTACTGCGTCTGCCCGATCAGCTGGGTCGCCAGTCCCTTGGCGATGACCTCGTTCAGCCTCGACAGCCAGCGAAAGGCCCAGCGCGCACGCTCCCTCGGCCGGTCACCAAAGGCCGTGTCCGCCACCTTCTTGAGGAAGGCGAAGGCCGCCGGTCCCATGCGTCCCGTGGTCGTGATGACGAAGGGCACAATGGAGCTCAAGTTGTCCTTTGTAGCTGAGCTCTTCTTGTACTCCCTCATCTTGTCATTCTCACGGCGCTCGAGAAAGGCGTCCATGTTCTGCAGGCCCTGCGTCACGTAGGACTTGCTTACCGCCGAGGTGATCTGCACGTCGACGAGACAGGTGGTCTCGAAGTCGACGTGCACCCGCAGGTCCGGTCGCTTGCGCGCGGCCTCGCTGGACCCCGGCTGGGACCCGAAGCGCGTCTGCCCGTCCTGCCAGCTGGAGGGCTCCACCACCGACTGTAGCCCCGCCGAGCGCACCGCCGCGTGCAGGACGTCGCGAACGTCGTTGTGCGCCCGGATGGTGGAGCCCTTGCCGCAGCGGCAGCGCGCCAGGTGATGTGCCACGCCCGAGACCCCGCCGATGTGGACGGTGCCTCTCGCGGTGGTATCTCGCTGCACGCACGCGCAGTTGATCGACACGCCGTCTGGCACCACGTGGTCAGCCTCGGAGGCTCCGATGCGGTAGCGGGTGACCACCGCGAACTCCTCGTCTGTGAGCCCGCGGGGCCCCATCATCGTGTTGCGGAGCCAGTAGTGCGTTCCCGGCACGCACGCCTCTCGGAACGCGACCAGGTCGCTCATGAC
>JAAELT010000558.1 GCA_024226315.1 bacterium
ATTTTGGGCGTGTTTTTCAAACCAGTTCTTTCTTCGGAAGCATTCTTTTTTTTGAATTTGTGTTTTTTGAACGCAAGCGTTTCCAAGGCAGGTTTTGGAGCTCTCCAAAACCTTCTGCCATCAAAAGCAGAAGGTTTCCGAGACTTTCGAGAGATTCTCGGTTTGAAGGTCGAACGAGACTGCAATTTTACCAGTTGCCAGGAGACATTCCACGAAAGGGTCTGGGGACGACGTAAGCAAGAATTTTGGCGCGAAAGTTTTCGGATTTCCAGAATTCCTGTTTTTTGAAAATCATGGATTCTGTTTTTGGAAGCTTTCTGTTTTCGAAATTCGGAAGGTTTTGGAGGTTCAGAAGAACACGCTCTTATAATTATATGATTAACTGCACGTTAAATTATAGCAAGACTTATCAATGAACAGCCAAAGGAATAAATCCAAGCCACCTGAAATGTTTCTTCTGTTTGTAAATTAAATACTTTTTTATTCATTGTAGGAGCGAAAAAGATCAAA
>JAAELT010000559.1 GCA_024226315.1 bacterium
GATGCCGGTGACCACCTGGTAGCCGTTGTCCGGCTCGCAGGTCTCGGCCACCTGCACCTCGTAGCCCTTCCCCTTGCGCCCGTAGGTGGCGTCGGGGTCGTGAGGGCTCTGCAGGGAGCCCGAGGAGATCTCCTGGCCTTCCAAGAGGCGAACCGGAGCCAGGGCCTCGCTCATCGCCTCCACCGGCCCGTCGGATCCCCCACCTGCGAGCGGCTCGTCGTCGGTCGTCTCCGCGACCGGTGTCGTGCGCACAGACTCCTGCGCGTCGGGCTCGGAGGTCACCACCTCGCACTGCTCCTCGAACAGCCGCTTCAGCAGACTGAAGGCGGGCAGCGCCGCGACCTCGGCGTCGGACCCGAAGGCGGTGACGAGGCGGTAGATGTCGGAGGCGACGGCGCGGATGCGGCGCCGGGCCTGGGTGCGCTTGGCGTCGGCGAAGTACCCCTCGCGCTCGAGGTAGCGGTTGACGTAGCCGGCATCGACGAGCGCCATCTTGCCGGGGAGGTCGCGACGCAGGGCGCGCAGGAAGTGGGTGACGGTCTCGACGAAGAGGCCGAGGCGGGTGAGCACCGCGATGTTGGACATCACGTGGGTCGAGTCCAGGCGTTGACGGCCGAGGGAGAGGCCGTCGACCTCAGCGAGGCCGCGCGTGACGGC
>JAAELT010000560.1 GCA_024226315.1 bacterium
GATTCACTTGCTTGCAACGATTCATTTGAAACAAAATGAAAAGATAAATGCTTCAAAGGAAGCAGTAGAGAGAAATACATGTTAGCAAGCGCTTGCTGTGGTGAGAAGTTATCACGTTTGTTAATATTGGAAGTTTCACCGAGAGTTTCTACAAGTCAAGAAATTTTATTTTCGTGAATTGGTTTGCTAGATTTTGGTTCATTATTATTGCTACAAAACTTCAGTGCTTTCCTTTTTTGACATGTATTTCAGGTGAGAGCAATTTATTCAAAGCCGGCAGATTTAAATTGTTAAAGATTCAAGTTGAATCATACATATTCGCTGCAGAGAAGTTTGGCTTTTCGATGCATGAGCATGAAAGAGATTTCTCCACTTTTGAAATTGTGTTCAACAAATGTTGCAAAAAACCACTTGACAAAAAATTATAGCCACACCAATTTAAACAATCTTTTTTCTAAATGTAAATTTTACACTATTTCAGTTCACTTTGGCCTGTTGAAAATTATTTTTCTTTATCTTTATCTTACCTTGCTTGCTCAAAATTTTTCAAAAGCCCGGGGAAAAAAGCAAGTTTGTTTGTTGCTTCAAACTTTCTGTAATTTCTCCATGGAGAAGTTAAACGATAATTAATCCTTTGTCGTTCC
>JAAELT010000561.1 GCA_024226315.1 bacterium
ACCGTCACCAGTCGATGATCGAAGGCCATTGTGGGTATGCGGACCCCGTTGTAATGCGAAGTCTGGCCTCGGAGATCGACGGATTGGCAGCGTAGAGCCTCGACGTGTGCCCGACGCGGAGTCCGCATATTCCCGCCTCCCTCAACCAAGGGAGGCAAAATGCTAGAAGACCATCTGAACTCCACCAGGGCCTGTCGGAGACTGCGGGCGGGCCCCGCCGCACCCCACGTCGACGGGTTCGCCGACTGGATGTCTGCGAAGGGCTACAGCCGCTCCTACATTGACCTGCTGTGCCAGCTTCTTGCGACCTGGTCAGACTGGCTCCGGCAGTCTGGACTGGATGGCGACGACCTCGTCGCGAGCCGTGACGCATACGCGACGGCTCTCTCCGAAGAGGGGCGCCTTAGATACGCCAGTGGGCACCTGCGCATGTCACTATTGGCCGCATCGACCTTCGTCCGGTACCTCCGCGAGAGCGGTGCCGTCGCGCCAGCGCCGAGGGTTCCTTCAGCGCTGGATACCTGGCCCGTCCTGCGAGATTTCCATGGCTGGGCCCTCACGCAGCAAGGGCTCGCCGAGTCCAGCGCGCGGCTCTACGAGATCGTCATTGCCGACCTCCTCGAGGCACTGGGGGACGATCCCGCGACCTACACGGCCGAGAACCTGCGCAGCTTCGTGCTCCAACGTGCCCGTCCACATGGCCCCAGCCGCGCCGCCAGCATCGCGGTGTCGGTAAGGGCCTTCCTTCGTTTCCTCGTATCGACCGGTCGTTGCCGTGAGGGGCTGGTCCATGCCATCCCCTCATTCGCTTGGAGGAGACTCTCATCCGTTCCCCGCCATCTCGAAGCGGATCAGGTGCAGCGCGTCCTGAAGTCCTGCACAGGCACCAGCCCTGTCCGCTTGCGTGATCGTGCCGTGCTCCTGCTGCTTGCGCGACTCGGCCTGCGCGCCAGTGACGTCGAGCACCTCTCGTTGACCGACATCGACTGGCAGAACGGGCGGCTCGCTGTGTCCGGCAAGTCCCGCCGGCGGGAGTGGCTCCCATTGCCACAGGACGTCGGCGATGCGCTCGTTGCCTACATCCAGCAGGGTCGGCCCCGCATCGACGTACCTCAGGTGTTCCTCACGATTACGCCACCCATCCGGCCTCTGGCCTCTGGATCGGTGCGCACCATCGCAGGAAGCGCCCTGCGCCGGGCTGGCGTCACGACCCCGAGCCACGGTGCCCATGTCTTCCGGCACTCCGCGGCGACCGCGATGCTTCGGCAGGGGGTGTCGTTGCCTGGTGTCGGAGCAGTTCTCCGCCATCGTTCGCCCGACACGACCATGCACTACGCCAAGGTGGACTTTGGCCTGCTCTCCGAGGTCGCCCAGCCGTGGCCAGGGGAGGTGTCCCCGTGTTGATCGATGACGTCGAACGCTACGTCGCAATCCGTCGGGCGCTCGGGTTCCAGCTTCGGAAGCCCAGTCGCCAGCTTCGAGACTATGCCCGCCTGGCGGAGGAGCACGGGGAAAGTCGTGTCCGCGTCTGCAGGGCGCTGGCTTGGGCGGCAATGGCACCGTCGCCGTCTTCCCGACATGACCGGATGCGCAACGTGAGCAATCTGGCGCGCTTTCTTCATGCGGAGAATCCCGAGCACGAACTGCTGCCGCCCTCACCGTTCCGGGTCACGAGATCCCGCCCTCTGCCCTACATCTATGCGCCCAACGAGATCGCACGGATGATCGCCGCCGCTCGGCGTCTGCGCCGAAGCTACCCGCTGCGGAGGGAAGTGTGGGCCACGCTGATCGGCCTCATCGCCTCGACCGGACTCCGCACTTCCGAGGCGCTCGACCTGACGCTCTCCGACGTTCGGCCGGACGGCGTGCTCTCTGTCCGCAACTCGAAGTTCGGGAAGAGCCGTCTCGTCCCACTCCATTCAACGGCGCGGACCGCACTCGACCGCTACCTCGAAATGCGTCGGCGCGTCGCCGTCACCGAAGCCCGCGTGTTCCTGTCGGCGAGCGATGGACGGATCGCATCCAGCATGGTGAGTTGGACCTTCCGTCGGATCCGGACACTCGCGCGGATCGCTCCGGAGCGGTCACGTGCTCCGCGGCTCATGGACCTTCGCCACACGTTCGCGACTCGCGCCCTGGAGAAATGCCAGGGAGATCGTCGCGCCATCTCCCGCCACTTCGTCGCTCTCTCCACATACCTCGGACACGTGGATACCCGAGCCACCTACTGGTACCTGGAGGCGACGCCGGAACTGTTGACGGACATCTCCTCCGCCGCTGAAAGCCTGATGTGGGAGGGCCGGCGATGACTCCAATTGCACCCCTGATTACGCACTTCCTACGTGAGCATCTCCCCGTCGAGAGAGGCTGTAGTCCACACACCTGTGAGACCTACGCATTTGCCTACCGCCTGTTCTTCGAGTTCGCGAGCCGGCGACTTGGTCTGCGGCCATCCCAGCTGAATCTCGAGCACCTCGACGCGACCGTCGTGGTCGAGTTTCTCTCCCATCTCGAGGTCGAACGGAAGAATGCGGTCACCACTCGCAACGCTCGATTGGCAGCAATCAAGGCCTTCATGCGGTACGTCGAATACCGGGTTCCCTCGGCACTGGCCCAGGTGCGGCAGATCCACGCGATTCCGAAGAAGCGCCACGATGGCGTGCTCATCAAGCACCTGTCGATGAACGAGATCCAGGCGGTCCTCGACGCGCCGTCACCCCAGACACGCCTCGGCATACGGGATCGGGCGATGCTGCACCTCTGCTTCGCCGCGGGGTTGCGCGTGTCCGAACTCGTCGGGTTGCCGCTGGCGAACCTCACGCTCCACCCGACCCCGAGCATTCGCGTCATGGGGAAGGGTCGCAGGGAGAGATGTCTTCCGCTGTGGAAAGAGACCACGGGGGACCTGCGTTCCTGGTTGGCCGTTCGCGGGGACGTCCGCGTCCCAGAGTTGTTCGTCAACGCCGTCGGATACACCATGACGCGCGCCGGCTTCGAGTACATCCTGGCCAAGCACGCTGCGGTGGCCGCGCAAACATGTCCGAGCCTGAAGAGGCGCTCCGTGTCACCACACCAGCTTCGGCACAGCTGTGCCGTATTGATGTTGCAGGCAACCCGCGATGTGCGCAAGGTGGCGCTCTGGCTCGGTCACGCCGATGTGCGAACCACGGAGCTCTACCTGCGTATCGACCCCACGGAGAAGCTGGAGGCAGTGGAGGCCATGTTGCCGCCACAGCTGCGGCGAGGACGCTTCAAGGCCCCCGACGCCCTGATCGCCTCGTTGACGACCCTGTAATGATGCGGAGCGGGACGGCGGGACAAGAGAGGTTCAACCTCAACTGAACATGTCTCGCTCCGCATTACAACGGGGTCCGCATACCCACAATGGCCTTCGATCATCGACTGATGACGGTACTCCTGCAGAATGCGTTCGTCGCTCCAGTCGGAGCGATCGGTGACGAGGACGAAGTGGGCCGCGTGGAAGCGCGCCTTGTCGATGCTGGCCTCGTCGGGCGCGAGCTGGTCGTAGACGAGGCGATACTCGGTGTGCGTCGGAGGCGTCTCCCCCTTCTTCGGACGCCCGGGACCCCGCCGCTTCTCCGTCACCTCGATCGCCTCGATGTCGAGGTCGACGGACTGGAACACGAGGGTGCCCAGGGCAGCTCGACGAGCGGTCTCGGCGTCGTCGCGGCACTTGAACTTGCGCTTGTTCGCCTTCTTCACCGCTGTCATGAAGCGGCGCTCCTCCTGGATGAAGCGCTTGTCCAGGGCGTTGTCGAAGCCGACGGCCTGCGAGTCGGAGCGCACGACGAGCAGCGTCATCTCCTCGGTGCGACGCTCCCCGGTGTGCGGGTCGACGACGTCCATGTCCCGTCGGAACGACCGCCCCCGGTACAGCGAGTCGGGCTCGGCTCTTCGGCGACCCGGGGTCCGAGCGAGCTCGGGCAGTTGGGCGTCGTGGTCGCGGATGGATTGTACGAGCTGAGTCCGCACGGCGTAAGTGAGCGGGACGAGCGACACGAAGTGGAAGCCTTCGTCGAGGAGCTGGCCGAACAGCTCGGCATCGACGAGCTTGCTGTCGCCCACCAGGGTGACCTCGTCCTGCTCGGGCAGCAGGCTCGCCAGCTGGCCGATGTTCCACTGGTTGGCTTTCTTGTCGGCGGTGTTGCCGTCGAGCGACGAACAGGTCAGCGGGATCCCGACCGCACCGTGAAGGGACAGTCCGAACACGAGCTGCTTGAGGTCGGGGCGATGGTCCTTGGAGAAGCCGCGACGGACCGTGGGTGCGCCTTGAGCAGGCAACAGGTCGTAGGCGCCGTGCAGCGCGATCGAGGTGGTGTCGATGAACACGCTGTAGTCAGCAGGAGCGTCGTGGCGTCCCAGGTACGCTTGGACCACACGACCCAAGACATAGTCGGTGCCGGCATCGAAGAGGTGGTCGAGCGCCGCGGCGAGCCGGGCGTCGTTGAGGGCGTCGGGCGGGCAGTGGGAGCCGAGGACAATGTCGGTGTCGGTGTGCTCGAAGAACTCGGGCATGCTGTACAGGGCGCATCGGCCCGACAGGATGTTGAGGATCATCGCGGCCACGCAGTCGGCGTCGGAAACGCGGCTGCGTGGGTCCTTGGGCAGGACCTCGTTGACGGCTTGGTCGACGCCGAGCTTCGCGATCAGAGCGCGAACGAGGGGCAAGTGGCCGAGGTGGCGTGTCCGCAGGTCGATGTCGTCAAAGAGTATGCCTGCAGAGCGTACGGCGGGGGAGGTGCGCATGGAGGGGCTCGCGGAGGGAGGCGGGAAGGTCCGGCGTCGCCGGGGAGGGACGCTGCAGATCACCAGCCGGCGGCAGGGGCGCCAGCGCTCGTCACGCCGCCGCGAGGCACCACTTGGCGAGAAGGATCGGCGAAACTGAGCTCTCGACGAGAGTCACGGTCGCGTCAAGAAAACCAAGGAGTTGCCGCGCTGATCTCAGGAACGGGAGCCGATGATAGATTCGCGGGTAGGGAAGCCAGCTTTTTGCCAGCCTGCTCATTCTCTCCCAAACCACATGCCCTCGCTGGCTTCGTCGCCCAAGCGACTTGCGCCACAGACGCGTGACCTGGTACCTAAACGCGCTCATAGCTGGTCCATTGAGGGGTACGCCATAGTACCGATAGTGTCCTCGCAGGACTGACAGGACCTCC
>JAAELT010000562.1 GCA_024226315.1 bacterium
CTCCTCCTATCCTTAGGATCATCCTGTCCTGCATCCTGCCTTACTACTATACTGTGGGAACATATCTTACATATAAATTGTTTGACCGAATGTCTTATAAATTTTCAGACAATCATTGACATAAATTATGAGACAAATGAGATTTTTCGACAATTTCGCCCCCTTCCCCCCTTTTCAATGTTGATTCGTGTTGAAAACAACATGAAACGCAAAAAAAGTGACAGTGCGGCAACTTTTCATACGCACAACATTGAAACAGGGGGAGGGGGGGGGGGTAGAGGCACTCTCACAGCGAAATTTGTCTCATACTATTTTGTCCAGGATTGTCTATGCTAAAAATCGAGTAGATGTTTCATCAACCTTTGTCACATATGCTAAAATTCATAGCAAGAAACAATTGTCGAGCATTCATTATCTGAGTCAGAAATCAATATAGATTTGGTGGAATCAGGAGGGGGAGGAGTTTAATTTTAGGGGGGAAGGGCTTAAAATGAAGTTTTCGGGGGTTAGAGTGCAAATTGCGATTTCAAGTCATTGAGTTGTTGCTCTTCTTTCTTGAAAGCAGAAATGACTTAAAATGGTAACATACAGGTGTGGTGGGCGTCGTAATAATTGATGCCATATGAAAATAAAACCTTAAGCTTACC
>JAAELT010000563.1 GCA_024226315.1 bacterium
GGAGGGCCACAATTATCTGTTGGGATGGGTGGTTCCCATGTTATTTCTGCGCCACAATCACCCGGATCGTTGGGTGCTTCAATGTCATCCATAGGTGGAATTTCCGGGTCTTCGGTATCGAGCACAGTAATTGTAAATCCATCAACGGTTTGGTTTCCGGTTTGATCGGTTGCGGTGTAAACAACATCTGTCAGGCCGACCGGGAAGGTATCGCCCGGCTGGTAGTCTCCTTCGAGCGTTGGAGGCCCACAATTATCTGTTGGGATGGGTGGTTCCCATGTTATTTCTGCTCCACAATCACCTGGATCGTTTGGTGCTTCAATATCATCCATAGGTGGAATTTCCGGGTCTTCGGTATCGAGCACAGTAATTGTAAATCCATCAACGGTTTGGTTTCCGCTTTGATCGGTTGCGGTGTAAACAACATCTGTAAGGCCGACAGGGAAGGTATCGCCCGGCTGGTAGTCTCCTTCGAGTGTTGGAGGGCCACAATTATCTGTTGGGATGGGTGGTTCCCATGTTATTTCTGCGCC
>JAAELT010000564.1 GCA_024226315.1 bacterium
CACCAGATCCCAAGTTGTAGGGTCAGAACGACGAGAGATGGTAGACCTCGACGATCGGCGACAACAGCTGGCAGGCGCCCCCGTTCGTGTCGTGCATCGAGCCGGCGCCCATCGCGGCGCGATCCTGTTCTTTCACGGGCTCGGCGTGGGCATCGCCGACCAGACGAAGGAACTGCACAGCCTCGCCCGGGAAGGGTTCGTGGTCATCGGCGTGGACAACGTCGGCCACGGCGTGCGCCGCTGTGTCGATTTCGAGACGCGCTTCAGCCGAGACAACCCCGAGTTCGAAGCCAGCATCCTCGACGCCGTGGAGGAGACCATTGACGAGGTTCCGCGCATCATCAATGCCGCCATCGATACAGGTCTGACGGACGGCTCTCGCCTTGGGGTTTGCGGCATCTCGATGGGCGGCTTCGTCGCCTATGGTGCGCCGCTCGCCGACCGGCGCATCGAGGCCGCGACGCCCATTCTGGGCTCGCCGCGCTGGAAGCTCGACCGCGCTTC
>JAAELT010000565.1 GCA_024226315.1 bacterium
GACTCCATGCCTTCCTTCTGATCGCGCGTCGTCCAGTTGAGCACCACGGTGTTGATGGAGAAGTCGATGGCCGCCTCGAGATCGGTGGTCATCCACTTGTGGAGGATCTCCTTCTGGGTCGCCAGTGCGAAGGGGCTCTTGTCTGCCAGGCGGGCACACCAGCGGTCGACCTCGGCCGGCAGCTCCGCGGCGCCGACGACGGCATGCAGGAGGCCGCGGCGCTCGGCCTTGGCGGCATCCCAGGGCTCGCCGGTCAGGGCCAGCTCCCGGGCTCCCTGGATGCCGACGGCCAGCGGCAGCAGCGCGGCCTCGACGATCGCCGGGATCCCCCGGTGGATGTTGGGCAGCCCGAAGGTGGAGCGATCGCTGGCAATCATGAAGTCGCAGGAGATGGCGAGCTCGAGGCCGGCGCCCAGGCACAGACCGTCGATCGCCGCCACCACGGGTTTCTCCACGGTGCGCAGGGCGAGGAAGGTGCGGTGCAGCTCGCGGCCGACCTCGCGGATACCGAAACCTCCGAGGTCCTTGACGTAGGTGACGTCGATGCCGGAGGAGAAGGCTTTGGCAGAGCCCGAGTCGATGACGATCACGCGCCGAGCCCGGTCGGCGTCGGCCAGCTTCAGCGCCTCGCGGATCTCGACCAGCATCCGCCCGTCGATGGCGTTGAGCACTCCCGGGCGCTCCAGGGTGATGCGGGCAAGCGGCCCGTCGGCGCGGTAGCGGACTGTCTCGAAGTCGGCGAGGCTCATGATGGTCATTCCCCCCGAAACACCGGCCGGCGCTTGTCGGCGAAGGCGGCGAGCCCCTCTCGAGCGTCTTCGCTCTGGCGCAGAGGCTCGGCGTAGAGCTGCTCGAGGCGCAGGCCCTCATCGAGCGGCAGGTGAAGCCCGGCGAGGGCGGCGGCTCGCGCCGTCTTGACCGCCAGCGGGGCGTTGCTGGCGATTCGAGACGCCAGCTCGAGCGCCTCGTCGAGCAGGCGCTCACGCGAGACGACGCGGTTGACCAGGCCGATGCGCAGCGCGGTCGCGGCGTCGATGGGATCGCCGGTCAGGAGGACCTCGAGAGCGATCGCCAGGGGTACGGTGCGCGGGAGGCGCTGGGTTCCGCCGGCCCCCGGGATGATGCCCCAGCCGACCTCGGGCAGGCCGAAGGTCGCGTGCTCGGCGACGACTCTGAGGTCGCAAGCCAGAGCCAGCTCGAGGCCTCCCGCCAGGCAGTGGCCGTTGACCGCTGCGATCACCGGCTTGCCGGCATCCAGGTTGCGGGTGATGCCACCGAGGCCCGGCTCGCGTTCGCTCAGCTCTCGCCGCTCGAGGGGCGTCATCGATTGGTAATAGGGGCCCACCTCTCGGAGATCCGCCCCCGAGCAGAAGGCCCTGTCTCCGGCGCCGGTGAGGATGGCGACCCGGAGATTCTGGTCGTCGGTGAAGCTGCGCCAGACGTGGCAAAGCTCGCGGCTCATCTCGAGTGTGAGGGCATTGCGGGTCTGCGGACGATCGATGGTCACCACCAGGATTTCGGATCGCCGTTCGCTGCGGATGCTCACGTCACCTCCTCTTCGCCGACCAACTCGAACCCTTCCAGGTCGAGGATGCCGCCGGCTCTGGTGTCGGCGAGCCTCGCCCGCACCCGGTCACCGATCCGCGGCGCGGCGTCGGCGGCCAGGAGACGGTGCAGCATGGCCGTATCGCCGCCGTCGAGGCGCACCAGGGCGTAGGCGCCCCGGCCCGGGACCTCGGTCCAGGAGAGCAGCTCGCCGCCGGGACCCACCTCGACCCATTCGTCGGTAGGCTCCCCGCAAAGGGCGCAAAAGGCCGTCGCCGGGCACAGCACCCGCCGGCAGCCCGTACAGCGGCGGCCCAGGATCCGACCTTGGTCACGCAGGACCTCGAAGAAGCGGCTGGCCGAAGCGCCGGCGGCGTAGTGGAAAGGCATGCGGATCGGCAAGCGGCGAATCACCCGATCACCTCGAAGCACTCGATGTCGGCCATGGTTCCAGCCCTTTCGCTCCGCCATCTGGCGCGGACCCGGGCGCCGACGCGCAGCCGCCCAGCTCCGGTTTCGGCCAGAAAGTGATTGAGGGTGGTGTCGGCGCCCTCGAGGCGCACCAGCCCGATCGCGAAGGGTGTGGCGCGCGGGCGGCCGGTTCCGGCATCGAGCATCGGTACCTGGACCTCGGTCCAGGCCTCGAGCTTGCCTTCGTCGCCGACCGCGACCCATTCGGTGAGGCGGGCCCGGCAGTCGCCGCAGAAGGGACGAGGCGGCAGATAACGCAGACCGCAGGCAGCACAGCGGAGCGCTTCGATGCGGCCGTCTGTCAGGCCGGCGCAAAACCGTTCCATCGCCTCGCCCGAGGCGTACCTCCAGGCCAGGTCCATCTCGTGAGATACCGAGATCGGTTGGCTCACGCCGCGCTCTCCAGCACGATCACGTCGGACCAGGCGTAGACGCCATAGCCGGTAGCCAGCGCCCGTCGGGCTCCTTCGACCTGGCGGGCGCCGCCCTTGCCGTGGAGCTGGAGCGCCGCCTCGGCGACCCGGATCACTCCCGAAGCACCCACCGGGTTGGTCGACAGCACGCCGCCGGACGGATTGACCGGCAACGCGCCGTCCATGGCGGTCACGCCATCCTCGATCAGTCGACCCGCTTCGCCGTCGGGGCAGAATCCGAGCGCCTCGTACCATGCCAGCTCGGCATAGGTCACCGGCTCGTAGATCTCCGCCACATCGAGATCGCGCACAGGGTCGTCGATCCCGGCCTGCCGGTACGCGACGGCTGCCGCCTGGCGCAAGGTCCGCATGGTCGCGAGCCGGCGATCGAGGTCCCCGAGGTAGGGCTTGTCGTGACGGGTGACCGCCGCTTTCACCCAGGCCGGTCGTCGGCAGCGGCGCCGGGCCGAGGCCTCCCCGGCCACCACCAGAGCCGCCGCCCCGTCCGACTGCGGACACATGTCGAGCCGCCGCAGCGGAGCGGCGATCACCGGCGAGGCGAGCACTTCTTCGATGGTGAGATCGGGCAGCTGAAGGTGGGCGTGGGGATTGGCGGCGGCGTTGCGGCGCGCTTTGACCGCGACCATCGCCGCCTGTCGCTCGCTGACCCCGCGTTCTTGGACGTACTGGCAAACAGAGAGCGCGAAATTGCCCAGAGCGCCGGCGGCTACCGACCGGTCCCAATAAGGGTCGGTGAGCGCCATGCCCGCCTGGGTGTGCCCCTCGGAGTGTTTCTCGAAGCCGACGACGAGCACGGTGTCGAAACATCCGGCTGCGACTTGGTGGAAGGCGGCGATGCAGGCGCTGGTGCCCGAGGTGCCACCGGTGGCGATCTTGAGACAGGGTTTGCCTATCGCCCAGGCGCCCGCTCCGGCCCAGAGCTCGGGAAAGGCCCGGCCTTCGAACAGCTCCATGTTGGAGATCAGGATCGCATCGACCTCGGCCGGCCGCAGGTCGGCATCGGCCAGCGCCGCGGCGGCGGCTTCCCGCACCAGCTCGGGCTGGGAAACGTCGTCCCTGCGCTTGCTGTGGCGGGTCTGGCCCGTGCCGATGATCGCCACCGGCCTCACGCCGCGGCCTCCAGGATCACGACCGCCTGGCCCTGGCCGATCGGACCCCAGCTGCCATGCACGAGAGCGCATCCCGCTTCGTCCCGCTGCCGCAACCATCGGTCGGCGGCGATCAGTCTCGAGAGTCCGGCCGCCACCGGAATCGCGCCGGCGAAGAGCCCGCCGGTGGGCGATACGCAAGGCCCGCTGCCGGCCCCCGAAGCACGAACGAAGAGCTCCTCCTCGTGGGCGTAGTGGCAGGAGGGCTCGAGCAGATGGAGGCTGTCCGCCGGCTCGACGACGCCGGAGGCCTGGTAGGCGCGAGCGCAGGCTCGGCCCACGCCCGCCCACTGCTCGAGGTCCCGGTCCCCGGGAGCGTGCGCCGCGAGGTCCCAGCCGAAACCCGTGATCCGCGTACGATTCCCCGTTTGTCCCCCTCCGGGGGAACCTCGTCCCCCCGGGGTCTGTCGCAGCAGCATCGCACACGCCCCGTCGGCCCGCGGCGCGACCATCTCGCGGCGAACAGGCGAGGCGACGATGGGGCTGGCGAGGACCTCTTCCGCGGTGCGCGGAGGGGCGACGCCGTGGCCGGCGGCCTGCCGGCGTCGCTCGGCCGCCAGCTCTGCCCACCGTCGCTCGGCCCGCTCGTCGAACGCGGCGAGCGCCTGCGCCTGCAGCCCGGCACAGGTTTCGAAGTCCACCCCCAGCGGCTGCAGGTAGACGGGATCCATGGCCCAGGTCGTGAGCTCCGGGAACGAGGCCATCGAGGCCTTGCCGTGGGCGACGACGAGAACCGTCTCGTAGGCCCCGGCGAGGATCTGGCAGGCACCGTGCAAGGCCGCACACAAGCCGTCTGCGGCGATCCTGGTTTCCGGCTTCATCACCGCGCCGACCACTTCGGTCACGGCGAGGTTCGAAGCCGTCAGGCCGTCGTAGAGATCTACCGAGGCCGTCACCACGGCGTCAATGTCGTCGAAAGTGAGGGCGGCGTCCTCGAGCGCGGCCTCCACCGCGGCCAGGACCATCTCCGGGATCGACCTGGAGTCGGCGGCGGCGGGCCCCGTCTGGCCGGCCCCCGCGAGCCAGACCCCGGGCCGTCGTCGATGGCGGGCGTTCAACGTCGCTCCGGGACCAGCCCCCGAGTGCGGGCGATGATCTCTCGCTGCATCTCGCTGGTTCCCGCGCCGATGGTGAAGCCGAGCGAGTCGCGATAGAGGCGGCCGATGAGGTATTCCTCCATGACGCTGTAGCCGCCGAAGATCTGGGCGCATTCGTGGGCCACGTGATGAGCCCGCTCGCCGGCGAACAGCTTGGCCATGGAGATCTCGGCGTTGGCGCTCGCGCCGTCGACGTAGAGATCGATCGCCCGGGAGGTCAAGGCCTCGGCTGCCTCGATGGTCGTCAGAACGTCCGCCAGGCGATGCTGCCAGACCTGGAAACCGAGAAGGGGTTGTCCGAAAGCCTGCCGCTCGTGGCCATAGGAGCGAGCCTGCTCCCACATCAGTCGCATCTGGGCGCAGCTGATCAGGGCCAGAACCAGTCGCTCGCCCTCGAATCCCTGCATGATCAGCCGAAAACCGTCATTCTCCTCACCCAGCAGATAGCGCGCCGGAACCCGGCAGTGATCGAAGAAGAGCTCCGCCGTGTCGGAGGAGGGAATCCCGAGCTTGGCGAGCTTGCGACCGCGGGAAAAGCCCGCCGCGCCGGTCGGCACGACGATCAGCGAGATACCTCGATGGCCGTCACCGCCGGTACGCACGGCGGTGGTGACGAAATCGGCGGTCGAGCCGTTGGTGATGAAGGTCTTGGCGCCGTGGATGACGAAGTCGTCGCCGTCGCGCTCCGCGCGGGTACGCAGCGCGGCCACGTCACTGCCCACGTCGGGCTCGGTGACCGCCAGGGCACCGATCCGCTCGCCGCGGATCGCCGGCGCCAGGAACGTATCCTTGACCTCGTCCGTGCCCGCCCGGTCGATCACCTTGGTGGCGAACTCCGCGTGCGCCAGAATGCTCACCGCGACTCCTACCGAGCCGCAGCGGACGAGCTCCTCGACCAGGACCACCGTGTGCCGAAAATCGAGCCCCGACCCGCCCCATCGCTCGGAGAGGCGGACTCCCAGGTATCCCAGGGTGCCGAGCTTCTCGAACAGCGACCTGGGCACCGCCCCAGCCGTTTCCCATTCGGCGACGTAGGGCTTGACCTCGGCCTCCACGAGCTCCCGAAGAGAGGCTCGGAACAACGCGCGTTCATCGTCGTCGACCCGATACACGATCGTTACCTCCTGGCGCTGCCGACGTGACGGAAACGGGTCATGGCTCAACCCTAGGCCAAGTAATACTCACTAGTCAAGTGTTACTCGAAGTGGAGAACAGATGAGATCACCCGCTTGTCCCCCTCCGGGGCAACCTCTTCCGCTTGTCCCCCTCCGGGGCATCTTACCGCCTGAACTCGAGATGCTCAGCGATAGTATCGCTCCACGCACTCGGGACAGATACCGTGGCTGAACTCGGCCTCGGAGTGTCTGTCGATGAACAGCTCGAGCTCGCTCCAATAACCCTCGTCGTCGCGGATCTTCTTGCAGCCGCTGCAAATCGGCAGCAAGCCGCTCAGCACTCGGACCTGCGACATCCTCTCTTCGACCAGATCTTCGAGATTGCGGTGGACGTGCAACAGGTCGAGATGGGGGCGTACGCGGGCCAACAGCCGGTCCCTGGAGATCGGCTTGGTCAGGTAGTCGTTGGCGCCCAGGGCCATGCCGGCGACGACGTCCGAATCCTGGGTCTTGGCGGTCAGGAAGATTACCGGCAGATCCGAGATCGAGTGTTTCTCGCGCAAGCCGCGGCACACCTCGTAGCCCGAGATCCTGGGCATCATGACGTCGAGCAGCACCAGGTCGAAGCTCTCCTCCTCGAGCAGGCGAAGCGCCTCTTCGCCGCTCGCCGCCAGAGTCAGCTGAAACTCCTCGACCGCCAGGTAGTTGCGCACCACCTGGAGGTTGACCGGCTCGTCGTCGACCACTAGCAGGCGCGGGCCGCCAGAGGAAGATTCGGCGGGCGCGACCGGATCCGTGGTTGGCGGCTCTTCGCCTTCGCGGACCGGGTGTCTCTCGACGGCCGGCCGTGACGCGTCTGCCGGCGCGCCGGCCGGTGCCGCGGCCGCCGCGATCGGCAGGCTGAAGGAGAAGGTCGAGCCCTCGCCAGGTGCCGACTCGAGACCGATCGTACCGCCGTGGAGCTCCACCAGCCGACGGCTTACCGCCAGCCCGAGGCCGGTGCCGCCATGCTCGCGCCCCACCGACGCGTCCGCCTGCTCGAAAGCATCGAAGATCCGCTCCTGTTGCCCCTCCGGGATGCCGATGCCGGTGTCGGTGACCCGCACCACCAGCTGCTCGGCTTCTGTGGCCGCCGAGACCTCGACACTGCCCTCCTCGGTGAATTTGATCGCGTTGCCGATCAGGTTGTAGAGAATCTGCTGCAAGCGGTTCTCGTCAGCGTCGGCGGCGGGCAGATCCGGCGAAACCGCATTCTCGAGCCGCAGGTTCTTGGAGCTGGCGAGGGTCGCTGACAGCGTCAGCACGACGTCGACCAGAGCGCGCAGATCCACCGGCCGCCGGTCGAGCTCGAGGCTCTTGTGACGCAGCTTCGAGAAGTCGAGGATGTCGTTGACCAGGTGGCCGAGGCGGCGTCCACTGGCGACAATCATCGACAGGTTCGCTTTCATGGCTTCCGACGCTTCACCCGCGGCGCCGTCGATCAGCGACTCGGCCAGTCCGGTGATGCCGTAGAGCGGCGTGCGCAGCTCGTGGGAGGTGTTGGCCAGGAACTCGTCTTTGAGCTTGTCGACCTCGCGCAGGCGGCGGCTGATAGAACGCTCGCGATCTGCCGCCTCTTTCGCCTGCCGGAGCTGCCCGCGGTGGTAGCGGAGGTAGAACAAGACCACCGCGGCGAAGGCCAGACCGTAGAGACTGTAGGCCCACCAGCTGCGATACCACGGCGGCAGAATCCGAAAGGCGAAGGTGTCCTCGCGGCTGACGACGCCGTAGACGTCGCGCGCCTGCACCCGGAAGACATACCGCCCTTCCCAGAGATTCGTGTAGTCCTTGTCGGTCTCGTCGACCCAGGCCGACCAGTCGTCGCCTGTCGCGGCCCGGCCGAGGCCGTCGAGGCGGGTGCGGTAGTGGGTACGCTCAGGCGCGTCGTAGCGCGGCGCGGCGAAGGCAAAACGAAGGGTGTTGTCCCGGTAGGGCCACTCGGTCGGGAGATTTCCCGGCCGGCCGTCGTAGAGGAGCGAGCCGGCGGAGGTGGTGATGCGGCGGATCCAGACCGCGTAGCTCGTGGCGGAATCTAGCGAGCGGTTCGTATCGTATCGGATCAGTCCGTGCGGACTGGCAACCCACAGCGGACCATCGGTCTCGGCCAGCATCGCGTATATGTCCCTCGCGGGAGCCCGGCGTAGCGCGGAAGACGCCCACGTGTAGCCGCCTTCCGCCACCGGATGCGCCACGCCCGAGTCCGCCCCGGCTGCGATCCACACCCGGCCCTGGTCGTCTTCCGCCAGGCCGTCGATGCTGCGTGAGCCCTGGGGCAGGAAGGTGTCGAAGGTGGTGTCGGGCACGAAGCGGATGGACCCGGTCTGGCGCGACCCGGTCTGGCGCGACCCGGGCTGGGAATCCAGCCGAAACAATCCGGCATCGGACAAGTATCTCACCCGGCCGGCCACGATTCTCGCTTGGCTCCACCCGGCAGGTAAACCGTCGGCCACGCCAAACCGGGTGACGACCGGGTCGCGGGCGTCCGGGTCATCTGATGGAGAGGCAGCCAGCTCGATCCTGATCGCGCCATCCTTCTCGGTACCCATCCACAACCGCCCTTGGCCGTCCTCGACGATGGCCTGTACGATGGAATGGACGCCGTCGATGCGCCCGGCGTCGCGCCACGCTCCGGCGCGTAATACCAGCCGGGCCAGCCCGTCTATCAGCCCCAGATAGATATGCGTCGGATCTCGCTTGGAGCGGTCTAGGCTGAAAACGGGCCCCGGGTGCGGCCAGATCAGCCGTCGCTGGTCGAGGTTGTGGACCCCGTCGGAACACCCGGCCAACATTCCCTGGCGGGTCGAGAGCAGCGAGTAGCACTGCTTTCCGCCGCCCGGAACGGTCAAAAACCGTGGTGCATCAGCCTCGGCCTTCGACTCCAACACGTAGACCCCCAGGTTCGTCGCCGCGTAGAGACGGCCATGGTGCCGCGCGACCTCCGAAACGCTTCCGAGCAGGCCCGTCGTCTTGTCCCAGTAGGACAGCGCCGCGCTGGTCTCGACGCGGGCCAGCCCGTTGTTGAGGGCCAGCCACAGCCCGCCCTGCCGGTCGACGTAGGAATACTTTACGCTGTCATCGCGCAGTCCCGATGCCTCGTTCAAGATGCGCAGCAGCCGCCCGGCCGGGTCGAGCAGGACCACCCCGCCCCGCCGCGTTGCGATCGCCAGGCCGCCCTCGGGCACTACCGTGGCGTGGTAAGGCTGCAACGTTGTTAGCAGGTCGGTCAAGCCGGGGTTGAAAGGGGTGCAGGCCGCCTCGCTGTGCCGTGGCGCCGGGCACTGAAACATCCCGTGGTCGCGGGTGATGACCAGGTACGCTGCCTCGCCCTGGGGCACCAGGCCAGAAATGAGTTTGTCGTGAAACAAGATGCCGCCCGGTGCCATGCCGAGCGAATCCTCGTCCATGCGCATCAGCCCGATACCATCTTGCTCGACGTAGAGGACGTCGCCCAGGGCAAAGCCCTGTCGAAAGCGCGTTTCGGGACGCCAGCCCTTCATCTCCCGGCCGTTCCACTGGAAGAGCCGTTCCCTGGTCCGAAAATAGAGGCCGTCGGAGGTCTTCTCGATACCCCAGACATCGGAAAACACCCGGTCCTCGGGAGCGATGTGATCAACCAGTGAGAGGTAACGCATCCGGCCCAGCGAATCGGGCGCGAGGTAGCCCAGCTCGCCCACCGCGCCGACAAAGACCCGGCCCTCGGCACCGATGGCCAGCGATCGTGCGAACCTCCGATCGGAGACCGGGATCAGGCGCCAGGAAACACCGTCGTATTCGAGCACGCCCTCCCCGTTGGCAACGTAGAGGAGGCCGTCCGGACCTTGCGCGATGACCCAGCTCTGCGCGTGCGCGTCATAGTCCTCCGGCGCGAAGTTCTGGACGTAGAAACGCCCCACTTCGTCGAAGGACGAGGTGGGCTGAGCCTCGACGCCACGGGGTAAGAGCGCCAGGGCGATCAGCAGACCATAGAGCCAACGGGGCATCTCGCGCGCACGACAGCCTTCAGGGCCTGCGCGCTTCAGGGCGAGTCGCTTCAAGGGTTGCCCTGGATCCGGTCTTCAGATACCTGGTCTCGCGTCATCCTTTTTCTGCCCCGCCGATGCCTTCCACGCCGGAACCATGAGCTGCCAGGAGTATAGGACAGATCGTACTGCCCCGCCCTCCGATGTGGCCAGGCAGGTCCGAGATCGAGTGATGCTAGAGCAGGTCGACGACGCCCATCAGAGCCTGCCTTCGAGAACCGCTGACGCCACCAGGTCGATGGCCTCGCCGGTATCCGTCGCGCCCACCGAGAGGGATCGGACGAGCTGATCGCAGGGGCCCAGATCGAGGCGCGTGCCCAGGCGCAGCACGCGCTCGATCGCCAGGCCGCGCAGCCACTCGACCACCAGCTCGAGGAGGGCCTGGTCGATTCCGATGCGCCCACCGCCGCCCGCGGCCGGCATCGCCCCGGCCGTGGACTCGAGCGCGTAGAGGGCGAGGATCAGATCGGCCAGGCTGGCGAGCACGATCTGGTGACGCTCGGCCTTGCGGCCCAGCTTCTTGATCGCGACACCCCCGCAACGTCCGATCACCCACCGCAACTGGCCGATCAGTGCCGGGACGCCCGGCCCCGCTTCCGGTGCCGTCTTGCGGCCGAGCGCGAGCAGCGCTTTAGCCGCTGGATCGCCCTTCCATGCCTCTTGCAGAAACTTGCCGGCGATCAACAGGCGGTTGATCTCGCTGGTGCCCTCGAAAATGCGGTTGACCCGGACGTCACGGTAGATCCGGCTGACCGCGTACTCCTCCATGAAACCGTAGCCGCCGTGGATCTGGAGTGCTTCGTCGGCAACTTTCTGCACCGTCTCCGACCCGAGAACCTTGATGATGGCGCTCTCCACCGCGTGCGCCTTGAGCACCCTGACGGCGTCTTCGGGCGCGGCTTCGGCCAGCCCGTCCGGAAGCCCCCTGTCTACCGACCTGCTGGTGCGCAGAGCGGTGGCTTCGAGCGCAAAGAGCCGGGCCGCCATGTCTGCGAGCTTCTCGCGGATGAGCTCAAGCTCGCCGATCGGCCGGCCGAACTGGCGGCGAACCGCGGCATGAGTCGCCGCCAGCCGCAGCGCTTCCCGGCCGTAGCCGAGCGATCCGAAGGCGAGTTTCATACGGCCGACGTTGAGGATGTTGAAGGCCACCCTGTGCCCGGCGCCGACCTCACCGATCACGTGATGGTGAGGGATCTCGACGCCCTCGAAGGAAACCGACGCGGTCGGCGAGCCGCGCAGGCCCATCTTCTTCTCGGCTGGGCCGGCGGTGACTCCCGGTGTTTCCGCGGCTACGACGAACGCCGTGAAGGCTTCTCCGTCGACCTTGGCGAAAACCGTGTAGAGACCGGCGATACCGGCGTTGGTGATGAACTGCTTTTCCCCGTCGAGCACCCAGCCACCCTCCCCGCTGACGGCTCGAGATCGCACGGCGAGGGCGTCGGAGCCGGCTTCCGTCTCGGTCAGAGCGTATGCGCCGATGCGCTCGGCGGACGCCAGCTCGGGTAGGTAGCGACTCTTGAGCCGCTCCGAGCCGAACAGAACGAGGGGCAGCGTTCCGATCCCGAAGTGGGCACCGATCGACGTGGAGAAGGATGCTTGCCGGGCGATCTCGGCCGTCACCAGCAGGGAGCTGGTCAGATCGAGGCCGAGACCACCATGACGTTGCGGCACCTCCATACCCGTGATGCCCAGCTCCCCGGCGCGGCGAAACAGATCGAGCAGCACCTCCCGGTCGCCGAGCTCGATGGCCTCGCTTCGCGGCAGAACCTCTCGATCCACGAAATCCCGGACCGACTGCATCATCAGCCGCTGTTCTTCAGTGATCTCTCCGCCGGCTCCGGCCGCGCTCGCGGGTAGCGGAGCCGCAAGCGTTCCCGATGCCGCTTCCGGTTCTCGTTTGCGGATCACCTTCTCCAGGAAGCCCTTCACTCCGTACTCCTTCCTTTCAGCCAACATCCCAGGCGTCTCACGAGCAGCTGACGATGACGACGACGAGCACAAACAACCTAAAGCGAGTAGAATTCGATTGTCAAGCGTTACTCGGGTTTCCCCGCGCGCGAAAGAAGGTGTAGGCGATGGATGCCACGGCCGGCGAAGCTGCACGCGGGTTGATCTTCGACGTCCAGCGATACTCGGTACACGACGGGCCGGGGATCCGAACCACGGTCTTTCTCAAAGGCTGCCTGCTGCGCTGCGCCTGGTGCCAGAACCCCGAGTCCTTGCGGCCACACCCCGAAGTCGCGTTCTACGCCGACCGCTGCCGCGAGCTCGGCCAATGTCTCGCGGTATGCCCTCGCGACGCTCTGCAGCCCGATACGGAGCGGGTGGTGCGGGATCGCTGTGATGCCTGCGAGCTGTGTGCGGCGGCTTGCCCCCACGGCGCCTTCGAGGTCGTGGGCAGGAGGGTAGCGGCGAACGAGCTCGTGGAAGAAGTTCAGCGCGACCGGGCCTTCTTCGAGGCCTCCGGAGGAGGCGTGACCCTCTCGGGTGGAGAGCCGACCCTTCAGATGGCTTTCGTCGGAGCCTTCGCGCGGCTCTGCCGGGATCTCGGTCTCCGTGTCGGTCTCCAGACCTGCGGTGCCTTCGGCTGGGCTGCGCTCGAGCCTCTGCTGAGCGATTTCGAATTCGTGCACTTCGATCTCAAGATCATGGACCCCCAGGATCACCGGCGGTGGACGGGGGCCGACAACCGGAGCATCCTGGAGAACGCGCGCCGGCTGGCGGCCGGGGAATGGCCGGTGGAGTTCCGGATGCCGGTGATTCCGGGTCGCACCGACTCGCTCTCGAATCTGGAATCTGTGGCCGCCTTCCTCCACGAGCTCCGGGTCGAGAGAATCCGCCTGCTCGCCTATCACCGGCTGGGAGAAGCCAAGCTCCCCCGCCTCGGGTACCCGATCCCGCCCCTCGGATCGGCGCCCGAGCCGAACGGGAAAACCCAGCTCGAAGCGGCCCGAGAACATCTGCGAGGTCTTGGACTGGAGGTGCTCACGTGATCCGGCCGTCAATCCACTCCGGCGACTCTGGGCAGAAAACACCGGAACCCCTCGCGCTCAGCGAACGTGTGCGGCAGATCCACGAAACGATCCTCAGGGCAGCTCCGGCGCTCTGTGCGGAGCGGGCGCTGCTGGTGACGCGCTACTTTCGCCGACGGACCGACCGTGCCGAGCCGAGGGTGGTACGCAAGGCCTCGGCGTTGGCCTATTTGCTCCGCAACAAGAAAGTCAGAATCTACCCGGGGGAGCGCCTGGTAGGGTGTTTCACCTCCTACCGGGTGGCGGGCGGGCTCTATCCGGAGCTGCACGGAGTCGCGATGATGGAGGATCTTTTCCGCTTCGACAAAAGGGCGGTCAACCCGATCCGTGTCGATCCCAAGGCTCGCCGGCGGCTGCTGCTCGAAGTCCTCCCCTATTGGCTGCCACGCTTCGTCGCCCTGCGGTCGTTTTCGCCGCTCGGAGCGCTCGCCTTCGTCCTCGATCAGCTGTCACCGGCGTCGTACGTCGTCAACGAGACCGGCGGGGTCTCCCACTTCGTGCCCGACTATGCCGGGCTCGTCAGCCGGGGCACCGAAGGCTTTCGCCGGCAGGCCGCCTCCCGGCTGGCGGAGCTGGGCGTCGACTCTCCCGCCGGTCCCTTCCTCCGCTCGGTGGCGCTGGTTTGCGACGCCCTGGAAGCTTTCGCAGACGGCTATCGCCGGGCGGCGCAGAAGCTCGCGAGCCGGGAGGCGGACGGTGTGCGCAGACGGGAGCTCGAGAGGATCGCAGAGATCTGCTCTCGGGTCCCCCGGAAAGGCGCCGGCACGTTCCATGAGGCCCTTCAATCGATCCTCTTCGCCCAGATCGCACTCAATCTCGAATCGCTCGACAATGGCGTGAGCCCCGGTCGGCTGGACCAGATCCTGGGCCCGTTCTACCAGCGGGACCTGGCGGCCGGGGTCCTCGACCGCGAGGACGCGTTCGAGCTTCTGGGCTGCTTCGCGCTCAAGCTGTGCGAGATCGTGCCTGTCTTCTCGGAGCGGACGACCAGGATCCACGGCGGAATGATGAACGGCCAAGCCGTCGTCGTGGGCGGGACCGACGCCGAGGGCAAGGACGCTTCGAACGCGGTGACGGATCTCTTGCTCGACTTGATGGACCGCCTGCGCACCCGGCAGCCGAACTACCACGCCCGTCTCCACCGCTCGAGCCCCGCGGGTTACCAGCTGCGGATCGCGAGGGCGCTGGCCGGCGGCGCCGGCTCGCCGGCGCTCTACAACGACGAGGTGATCGTGCCCATCCTGCGGGCCCAGGGCATGACCGAGAGGGACGCGCGCGACTACGCCACCGTCGGCTGCGTCGAGCCGGTGGCCGCCGGCAAGAGCTTTCAGTCCACCGACGCCGCGCTCTTCAACCTGCCCCTCTTTCTCGAGCTCGCTCTGAACCGGGGACGACGTTTCGGCTCCTGGCGGCGCATGGGGCCCAAGACCCCTCGGGCTGAGACGTGCAGCTCCATCGATGAGGTGATCGAGCTCTTCCGTGCCCAGCTCGAGCACGGCGTCGCTCGCCTCCTGCGCGCCTTGGCGGCGATCGAAGACGGCAATGCCCGGTGGCACCCGACGCCGCTGACCTCGATGCTGCTTCGAGGCTGCCTGGCCACCGGTCGGGACGCCACGCATGGAGGTGCGCTCTACAACGGAAGTGGCATCCAGGGCGTCGGCGTGGTGGAGGTGGGCGATAGCCTGGCGGCCTTGGAGGCGGTGGTCTTCCAGCACCGCAGAGCCTCCCTCCGCGAGGTCGTCACGGCGTGTCGACAGGGTTTTCGGGACTGCGACGCGCTCCGGGCGAGGCTCCTGCGAAGCCCGAAATTCGGCAACGACGACCCGCGTGCCGACCGTTTCGTGGGCCGAGCGATGGAGCTCTTCGCCGCCACTCTCGAGGGCCGAGAGAACCGTCGCGGAGGGCCCTATGTCGCGGGCTTCTATTCGATGACCGCTCACCAGGCCTTCGGCAGCCTGGTCGGTGCGCTGCCCAGCGGCCGGTTGCCGGGGACGGCTTTCTCCTCGGGATTGTCGGCCGGACCCGGTTGCGACCGCCGCGGACCCACCGCGGCCCTCTGCTCGGTGGCGAGCCTACCCTTGCACCGGGCGCCCAACGGGGTCAACTTCAACCTCAAGCTGGCGCCGTGGTCGGTGGCCGAGCCCGCCTGGTTGCAGGGCCTGGTCCGGGGCGGCTTTGCCGCCGGCGCCATGCAGATGCAGATCAACGTGATCGACCCGAAGATCCTCATCGAAGCGCGCGACCACCCCGGCCGCTACCCAGGCCTGCTGGTCCGGATCTCGGGCTACTCGTCGTACTTCGACGACCTCTCCCCCGAAATGAAGCAGGAGGTGATCGATCGCACCCTGTGTGAAGCGGTCGCAGGCTGAGACCACGGCCATCCCAGGCGTCCCGCGAGCAGCCGCTCAGGAAGGATCGCTCGTCGAAGCGGCCGGAGTCACCACCATGCGAACCGGATCACCGACGCGACGCTCGAGACCTTCCAGCGCTTCGTTGATCTTCTCCAGTGGCCACCTCTGGGTCACCGACTGCGAGACGTCGAGCCGGCCTTCGGCCGTCAGCCGGAGGACTTCCTCCATATCCTTACGAGAGAAGCCCATCGATCCCATGACGGTGAGCTCGGCGCCGACGAAGACCCGCAGCGGCGGCAGCTGCACCCGATCGGTGCCCACCCCGACGACGATCAGGCGACCGCCACGCCGAAGACTCTTCATGGCCTCCACCACGGTGCTTGCCCTGCCCACGCACTCCAGGGCCAGATCGACGCCTTCGCCGCCGGTGAGCTCGCGGATGGCTCGAGCGGGGCTCGCGCCGGTCGCGTCGATGATCTCGTCGGCCCCCGCCTCTCCGGCGCGACGCAGGGCTCCTTGCTCCAGATCGACCGCCAGGATCCGTCCCGCTCCGAGCAGCTTGGCCAACTTGACGGCGTGATGGCCCACTCCCCCGCAGCCGAATACGGCCAGGGTTTCCCCGGCTGCCAGATGAGCCCGACGGGTCAGAGCATGGTAGGCGGTGGACACCGCATCGGTGAGAATCGCTCCCTGATCGAATGGAATCTCCTCGGGTAGAGAGAGCAGGCAGTCGGCACGGATCTTCAGGTACTGTGCAAAGCCTCCGTCGAGATGAAGCCCGAGCACCCGGGTGCTCGGGCACAAAGCCTCGCTGCCACCGGTACACGATGGGCAAATACCGCAGGGCTCATGGGGATAGACCGCGACCCGGTCACCCGCCTTCCAGCCCGCCACCTCCCGGCCGACCCGATCGACGACCCCGGCCGCTTCGTGACCCAGGGTGATCGGGACTCTCTCCGGCCGGATCGACCCTTCGTGCACGATGTGGAGATCCGTGCCGCACAGACCGCAGGCCTCGACCGCGACCAGGACCTCCCCCGGGCCGAGATCGGGAATCGGCGTTTCTACCAGATCCAACGGCTGGCGAGCGTTCGAGAAGCGGGCCGCCAGCATCGTCTTCACGAGTCTTTGTCCTGGCTCTGCCGGCCGGCCATACCGCCCAGCAACACCCCGAGCGCCGCCTCGAGCTCCGTCTCGGTGGGGTGGGCCGCGGCACCGAGGCTGATTCGGGAGTCGCGCAACACCATGAGCCCGACGAACGCGGCCCAGAAGAGATCGGCGGCGAGCCGGCCGTCGCTCTTGGAGGTCGGGTCCTCGAAGAAAGAGGCCAGGCGGCGCAGATTGTCGCCGGTGCGGCGCACGACCTGAGCCTTGACCTCGTCCGTCACCGCCGCCGTCGCCTGCGGATGGGCGAGATAGCCGAAGACCTGGATGTACTCCGGATGTTCGCGGCGCACTTCCCCGAAGAAGCTCCAAAGCCGAGCCAGCCGCTGGCGGCGGGGAACGTCCAAAGCCTGGATCTCGTCGAGCCCCCGGGCCATGAAATCGATCCCTTCGAAGAGTAGCGAGGTGAAGATCTCGTCTTTGCTCTTGAAGTAGTGGAAGAGCGTCGCCTCGGAGAACTCGCACCGTTCGGCGATCGAGCGTGTCGTCGCCCCGGCGAAACCGCGTTCCCTCACCAGGTCTCGGGTGGCGCCGAGCACGGCGTCCAGCCGAGCTTGTCGTTCCCGCTGGCGTCGTTCCTTGATTCCCATCGATCCAATCTCCTTCGTCGCCGGAAGTCCGGCACTGAAAACCTAGATCGAATAGAGTTCGATTGTCAAGTGACACTCGGTCGGTGCAAACGGTGTCAGACCAGCCGAACGAACAGGATTCAATCCCCCCCGCCGAGAGGAGCGCAGATGGTCGAAAAGCTCTACGAGTTACCCCGCGAGGAACTGGAACGGATTTTCAGCGCGGCACCTTTCGTGGCGAACCTCGGGATTCAATTGACGTCCCTGGGCCCGGGGGAGTGCGAAACACGACTCGAGATCGGACCTTCTCACTTGCAGCAGGACGGTTTCGTTCACGCAGGCGTTCAAGCCACCATGGCGGATCACACGGCTGGAGGAGCGGCCGCGACGTTGATCGGGCCGGGGGAGGTCGTTCTCACGGCGGAGCTCAAGATCAACCTCTTGAGAGCCGCCAGAGGCCGGACGCTCAGGTGCTTGTCCAAGGTCCTCAAACCAGGTTCACGGCTCACGGTTGTGGAATCCGAGGTCTTCTGCGAATCCGAGGAGGACCGCAAGCTGGTGTCGAAAACGACGGTAACCATAGCCGTCGTCAAGAACGGTCGATGATAGGGCTCGGAGGGTCGAGCTGGCGGCCAAATACGCCTGGCTCAGAGCTCGGCTCTCACAAGAACTCGAGCATCCCCGGCCGCGTCAAGACGTCGGCGAGCACGAAAGCGCCGAAGATCAAGAGCCAGAAGAAGCCGCCGACGGCGGCCATCTTGATCAGCGGGGTCGCCCCCTTGACGTGCATGAAGAAGACCACCACCAGGCTCGCCTTGGTCATCGCGATCAAGAGCGCCACCAGATCGCTCCACGGGTGGCCGAAGTCCCACAGGGCAGCGCCGTAGGTGACCCAGGTAAGGATCAGCAGGCCCACGAGGACGAAGACGTAGGGCTTTAAGCTGTGATGTTCGGACATGGCTCGGTTTCCGTCGCGCCAGAGGCGGGCAAATGTTATTCAGTAGTCCTCAGTGGGTGGCGAGGCCGATCAGGTAGAGGAACGGGAACAGGAAGATCCACACGATGTCGACGAAGTGCCAGTAGAGGCCGAAACCCTCGACGAAGTTGTGGTTCTGAGGCGTCCACTTGCCGCGCCACGCCGGGCGCAGCATGAAGAGCATGATGCCGATGCCCACCACCATGTGCAAGGCGTGCATGCCGGTCATCGCGAAGTACAGGCAGAAGAAGATCTCGACCGGCCGCCCCACCCCTTCACCGTGCCACTCGAAGTAGGGCCCGGGCACCAGGTGGTGCTGCCACTTGGCGCCGTACTCGAAGTACTTCACGCCCAGGAAGATGCCGCCGAAGAGGATGGTCAACAGCAGCCCGTAGACGATCCACTTGCGATTGCCTTTCTTGGCGGCGGTGACCGCGATCACCATGGTGAAGCTCGAGATCAGGAGCACAGTGGTGTTGACGGCGCCGATCATGACGTCGAGCTGGCGGCTGCCGGCGGCAAAGGCGTCGCCGTAGAGCGACCGGTAGGTGACGTAGACGACGAACAGGCCGCCGAAGAACATCACCTCCTGGACGAGGAACAGCCACATCCCCAGGAACGAGCTGTGTTTCTGCTGCTCGTAGCTCTCGAAGTGGTGGGCGAGACCCGGGGGGTGGGCGGCCGCGGCGCTGGAATCTGACAACTCTACTTCTCCTTCCTCAGGCCTCGGACCGTGAGTACCGGTACGGTCTCTCGGACGGTGGCCCCTCGACGTACTCGTAGGGCTCGAAGTCGGCCTCCGGGATCTCCTCGAAGTTGTGCTCGGGCGGCGGCGACGCGGTCTGCCATTCGAGCCCCACCGCTCCCCACGGGTTCTTGCCCGCGACCTCGCCGTACTTCAGCGACCAGATGAAGTACACCAGCGGGATGACGTAGCCCACCGCCAGGATCGAGGCGCCGGCGGTCGACAGGATGTTCAGTACCTGGAACTCCTCCGGATAGGCGTGGTACCGGCGCGGCATGCCGAGGTAGCCGAGGATGAACTGTGGGAAGAAAGTCAGGTTGAAGCCCAGGAAGATGACCCCGGCGGAGAGGTGCGACCAGAACCCCGGATACATCCGCCCGGTGATCTTCGGCCACCAGTAGTGCAGCCCGCCCAGGTAGCCCATCAGCGCGCCGCCGACCATGATGTAGTGGAAGTGGGCGACCACGAAGTAGGTGTCGTGCACGTGTACGTCGATGCCGGTCGTCGCCAGCATCAACCCGGTCAGGCCGCCGATGGTGAACAGGCCGATGAAGCCGAGGGCGTAGAACATCGGCGTGGAGTACTCGATCGAGCCCCGGTAGAGGGTCGCCATCCAGTTGAACACCTTGACCGCCGAGGGCACCGCCACCAGCATGGTGAGGATCGAGAAGATCAGGCCGGCGTAGAGCGACTGGCTGGAGACGAAGAGGTGGTGGCCCCAGACGATGAAGCCGATCACCGCGATGCCCATCGAGGCGAAGGCGACGAACTTGTAGCCGAACACCGGCTTGCGGGCGAAGGCGGCGATGATCTCCGAGATCACCCCCATCGACGGCAGGATCATGATGTAGACCGCCGGGTGGGAGTAGAACCAGAACAGGTGTTGGAAGAGCACCGGATCGCCGCCCAGGGCGGGATCGAAGAAGCCGAACTTCAGCAGCCGCTCGAGCGCCACCAGGACGATAGTGATCGCCAGCACCGGCGTGCCCAACACCATGATCAGGCTGGTCGCATAGTGCGCCCAGATGAACAGCGGCAGGCGGAACCAGGTCATGCCCGGAGCGCGCATCCGGTGGATGGTGACCATGAAGTTGATGCCGGTGAAGATCCCCGAGAAGCCGTTGACGAAGATCCCCACCGCCACCGCCGCGACGTAGGTGTTGGAGTAGGTGGTGGAGAACGGCGTGTAGAACGTCCAGCCGGTGTCGACGCCGCCGTGGAAGAGCGCCCACATGGTGAGACTGGCGCCGATCAGGTACATGTACCAGCTGGCCAGGTTGAGCTTCGGGAAGGCGACGTCCTTGGCGCCGATCATGAGCGGGATGACGAAGTTGCCGAGCGCCGCTGGAATCGACGGGATCAGGAAGAAGAAAATCATCAGCACGCCGTGCATGGTGAACAGCCGGTTGTAGGTGTCCGGCTGTACCATGTCGCCCGCCGGCGTCAACAGCTCGAGGCGGATCGCAATGGCGTAGATGCCACCGAGCAGGAAGAAGAAAGTGATCGACAGCAGGTAGAGGATGCCGATGCGCTTGTGATCGGTGGTCAGCAGCCAGGACTTGAGGCCGTGAGCCGCGTTGAGATAGTGGCTCTTGGGCAGCCCCGGATCCGGAGCGACGTCGTACTCCCGTGTGCTCATTCCGGTGATTCCCCGGTCGACTCGGCGGAGGCCTCCGCGGATGTCTCCGCGCCAGGGGCGCCACCGAGCGACTTGACGTAGGAGATCAGCTGCAGCAGGCTCACCTCGCTGAGCTGTCCTTGATAAGTAGGCATGATCTGCAGGTAGCCCTCGACCACCTGGGAGGCGGGAGTCAGGATCGATTGGCGCAGGTAGTCGTCATCGCGAATGCCGGTGGTGCCGTCCGTGAACCGCGTTTCCTGGCCATAGATGCCCACCAGCGAAGGACCGCGGCCGGAGCCGTCCTCGAGGTGGCAGGTATTGCAGATGTGCTGCTCGAAAAGCGTCGCGCCGAGGTCTTTGGGCGCCTCGGCCGGCGCGCCGCCGGCCAGCCAGGCCTGGTAGTCGTCGGGGTCCATGACGGTGACCCAGCCGATCATCCGCGAGTGGTGGGAGCCACAGTATTCGGTGCAGAACAGGTGATACCTGCCGGTTTTGCTGGCCTCGAACCAGACCGTGGTGTAACGGCCGGGCACCACGTCCTGCTTGACCCGGAAGGCGGGCACGAAGAAGCTGTGGATGACGTCTTCCGACGTCATGGTCAGCTTGATGGTCTCGCCCAGCGGCACGTGCAGGGTGTTGATCTCGCGTTGCCCCTCGGGATGCTGGAACTTCCACATCCACTGCTTGGCGGTGGCGAAGTACTCGGTGGCGTCCTCGGGCACGGTCTTCATCTCGATGAAGATCACCGCGCCCCACACGAAGAGCACCATGGTGATGACCAGCGGGATCACCGACCAGACCACCTCGAGCATCATCGAGCCGTGAGCCCGGGCGCCCACTTCGCCGGCGTGCCGGCGGCGGAAGCGGATGAAAAAGAAGAAGATGACGACCGCGATCAGGAGCGAGAAAAAGGCGCTCATCGCCAACGCGAAGAAATAGAGCGCATCGACCTTCGAGGCGATGGTCGATGCCTGCTCCGGGAACAGCGAGAACTCGGGGCTCATCGCGAGGCGGCTCCTAGGGTGGAGGAAGGATGCAGCGCGAGTCGTTCTCGGCGCCACATGACGAAGAAGAAGATGCCCAGCGCGATCAGGAAGACGACGCCGGCGAGACGCAGGATCCGGGTGATGACGGCGGTGTACTTGCCCAACTCGGGGTCGTAGCGGAAGCAGTAGAGCAGGATCTGGTCGACCACCGAGCCGATACGGTTCTCCGACGCCTCGACCAGCGCCAGGCGTACGTGCTTGGGCGCGAAGTCGAGGCCGTAGAAGTACTGGGACAGTGTGCCTTCGGGGCTGGCCACGATCATGCCGCTGGCGTGCGCGTATTGATACCCTTTGCGCCCCTCCAGGGCGACATCTCCCTTGCCCCCCTCCGGGGTGACATCGTTCTCGGGCACGTAGGCGAAGCGGAAGCCCGCCGCCTTGGTGAGGCGTGCGACCGACTCCTCGGTGCCGAGCAGGAAATGCCAGCCCGGCGCCGTCTCTTCGCGGCCGTAGCGCTTGACCGTGGCGCGCTTCGACTCGAGCGCCATCTCGGGTGTCTCGCGGGGGTCGATCGAGACCGCCACCACGTCGAACTCCTCGCCGACCCGAAACTGGAGCACGTTCAAGGTCTTGGCCACCCCGTTCAGCACCATCGGGCAGAGCATGGGGCAGTCGTAGTAGACGAACACCAGAACCACTGGTTTCTCGCCGAAGTAGTCGCCGAGGGTGACCTCGCGGCCCCGTTCGTCGACGAACCGCAGGTCGAGCGGCAAGGTCTCGCCCAGGTGCTGGTCGAAGCCGACCTCCTTGAGCGGGCCGGGCATGGCCTGCGGATCGACCAGGCCGCCCTCGCCCCAGGCGGGCAGGGCCAGGAGGAAGAGGAGCAAGCCGGATGCAGTCGAGAGTCTCATTCCGCGGTCTCCCCCGCGGCCGGCGTCGTCGGGGCGGTAGCCGCCTCCACGCCGCGCTCGACCACCAGGTCCATGGCATCGTCGATCGGGATACGCACGACCCCGGCGCCTTTGTTGACCCAGCCGTAACCGCCGAGCCGCTCGGCCATCTCGTGGCGCATGGCCTCGAGCTCGCCCTCGGGATCCCGCTGCAGCAGCGGACCTTCCGGCAGCTGGGGCTCGACCGCGGCGGCCGGCGGCGAGCGCACGCCTTCGGCGCGGGCGGCGTAGTAGCCCTGCATGCCCCAGGTGATCAACATCCCCAGGCCGCACGCCAGGGCCAGGCCGAACGTCGTCCAGATGATCCCCGGCACGTTGACCTCGTCGTCGAAGCGTTTGCCGAAACGCCCGTCGTGGCGGGTCGCTTCCCGGTCCATCGCCGGCGTCGGATCAGCCATGGGCCAGGACCTCCCGGAGCGCCGGGTCACGCACCGGCACCATCGCCTTGTTCTTGAACTGACCGACCAGCAGTGCCAGCCACAGGCCGCCGAGAGCCAGGGGAACCGCCAGGTTCAGCCAGTGGAAGGCCGCGCCGTCGGTCAGGCTCGGCGCGCACAGCCAGTAGTAATCCAGCCAGCGCATGGCCAGCACCCAGATGGCGACGCCCGCGAGCAGGCGCGCGCGCTTCTTGAGGTCGGCCGAGAGCAGCAGGCAGAACGGAATCGCGAAGTGGCCGATGATCAGCAGCAGCGACACCGCCTGCCAGCCGCTCGAGCTGCGCACGATGTACCAGCCGATCTCCTCCGGCAGGTTTCCGGACCAGATGATCAGGTACTGGGAGATCATGAAATAGGCCCACACCATCACCGCGGCCAGCATCAGCTTGCCGTAGTCGTGGAACTGTTTCGTGCTCACCACCTCGGACAGCGGCTTGCGGCTGGCCAGGAACAGCATCATCGGCACCGCGAAAGCGAAGGCCGAGAGGAAGTTGCCGGCGACAAAGGCGAAGCCGAACAGGCTCGAGAACCAGTGCGGATCGAGCGACATGATCCAGTCCACCGACGCCAGCGTGCCGGTGACCACGTAGAGGATCAGCCCGAGCGCGCTCAGCCGCTTCATCTTCTCTTTGTACCTGGGGTCGCCGGTCTCGTCCTGACGGTGCGACCAGGCGGAGAGGACGTAGGCCATCACCGTCCAGACGGCGACGAAGATCAGTGCGCGGCCGAGAAACGCCGAGACGTTGAGGTAGGGGGCTTTGTGCTGCAGCAGGGCGTCGTGGGCGACGTTCTCAGGCACCGACCACGGGTAGAGGTGCTCGAGCCCGAAGGCCAGCGGCAGGCCCGCCACCACGAAGAACGGCAGGGTGCGGCCCGAGGCCTCGAGCACCCGGCGCAGCACCACGCCCCAGTCGCCACCCGAGACGTGGCTCAACATCGAAAGGACGAACAACCCCAGGGCGATCGACAGCGACCACAGCCAGGCCACCAGGTAGGCGCGGTAGAAATCGATCGGCGCGCTGGTGAAGTAGCCGGCGGCGGTGAGCACGACGCCCACGGCACCGGCGACCAGCGCCCGGCGCTGCAGGCGGTCGAGGTCCTCCCGCGGCTGGAACTCCGCGTCGCGGATGATGGGCTCGCTGTCGCGAGGGGACGACTCGGTCATCAATGATGCTCCTCTGCCGAGTGCACGGCGCCCGTGGGCTCCTCGCCGGAGCTCCCGGTCCCCAGCGCCTCGTGGAACCGTTCCTGCGCCTCCGGCGGCAGCTCGTTCAGCGCACTGTTCTGGCTGAGCTGCAGCGCCCGGACATAGGCGACGATCGCCCAGCGGTCCGCCACCGGGATCTGGTTGGCATAGCTCGACATCAGGCCGAAGCCGGCGGTCATGACGTCGAAGAAATAGCCCGCCGGCATGTCCTTGAGGCGCTGCTCGTAGAGCGGCGGCGGTTGCTTGAAACCTCGCCGCACGATCATGCCGCGGCCGCCGCCGGTCGAGTCGTGGCAGACGCTGCAGTAGATCTCGTAGCGGTCGCGTCCGCGCTCCAGCAGCTCACGGGTGAGCTCGAGCTCCGCGGGCAGAGAGTCGACCAGGTTGCCGTCGGCGTCCTTGCCTTGCCACCAGTGGGTGTCCTCGCGCAGGAAGCCCTGGGGGATGGTCCCTTCCGGGATCGGCCGCGAAGCCATGCCATTGTCGAAGAACGAGCTCGCCTCGAGCGGCTGGAGCTTGGGCTGATCGTGCATGTCCTGCCGGCAGCCGATCAGCAGGGCCACGCAGACGACCATGAGCGCCGGGGCTTCAAGCCTCGACATCGTGCACCTCTTCGGGGTCCATGCTCTCCAGGAGAGCCCGGGTCTCCTGCAGATCGAATCTCGGGTCGGCGGCTTCGATCAGCAGGAAGCAGCGGTCCTGCGTCGCCCGCTCGAAGCTCGCCACGTTGAACACCGGGTGGTAGGGCTCCGGCAGCTTGTTGAGGGCGAACATGCCGATCACCGCTGTCAGGGCGGCGAACAAGATGGTCATCTCGAAGGTCGCGGGAATGAACGCCGGCCAGCTGTTGAGCGGCCGGCCGCCGATGTTGAGAGGGTAGCCCGCCGAGGAGATCCAGAGCTGCATGCCGAAGCCGACGACGGCGCCGGCGAGGCCGCCGAGCAGCACCAGCAGAGACACCTTCGACTTCTTGTGGTCCTCGATCTCCTCGCTCACCGGTTCCACCGGATAGGGGGTGAACGCGTCGATCGCGCGGAAGCCCTCGGCCTTGACCCGGAGCACGGCGTCGAGCAGCGCCTGGGGCGTCACGAACTCGGCCATCAGGCCATAGGTTTCCCCTCGCCTAGCCATGGGCGTCCTCCTTGACCTTCGCCTCGGGCAGCAGCGTCTTCATCTCGAACATCGCGATCATCGGCACGAAGCGCACGAAGAGGAACATCATGCAGAGGAAGAAGCCGACGGTGCCGAGGTAGAGCCCCCAGTCCCAGCGGGTGCCGGTGAACATGTCCCACGACGACGGCAGGAAGTCGCGGTGGAGGCTGATCACCACGATCACGAAGCGCTCCAGCCACATGCCGACGGTGACGATGCACGAGATGACGAACAGCGCCAGCGGCGAGGTCCGCACCTTCTTGAACCACAGGGCCTGGATGGCGATGAAGTTGCAGAAGATCAGCGACATCCAATGGTACTGGTAGGGGCCGAACGGCCGGTTCTCGGCGATGGCGAAGATCTCGAACGGGTTGCCGCTGTACCAGGCGAAGAAGAACTCCGAGGCGTAGCCATAGGAAACGATCAGCCCGGTGACCAGCATCAGGTTGGCCATGTTCTGCAGGTGGCGCGAGGTGATGAAGTCTTCGAGGTGGAAGGCCTTGCGCACCGGGATGGTGAGCAGCAGAACCATGGCGAAGCCGGCGAAGATGGCGCCGGCGACGAAGTAGGGCGGAAAGATCGTGGCGTGCCAGCCGGGCAGCTGGGAGACCGAGAAGTCGAAGCTGATCACCGAGTGCACCGAGAGCACCAGCGGCGTCGACAGCCCGGCGAGCAGCAGGTAGGCTTTCTCGTAGTTGTGCCAGTGGCGGGCCGAGCCGCGCCAGCCGAACGACAGCACACCGTAGATGATGCGCAGCCAGCGGTTCTTGGCGCGGTCGCGCATGGTCGCGAGGTCGGGCACCAGGCCGGTGTACCAGAACAGCGCCGACACCATGAAGTAAGTGCTGATGGCGAAGACGTCCCAGATCAGCGGGCTGCGGAAGTTGGGCCACACCCCCATGGTGTTGGGGTAGGGCAGCAGCCAGTAGGGGGCCAGCCAGGGGCGCCCGACGTGCAGCACGGGGAAGATCACCGCGCAGGAGACGGCGAACAGCGTCATCGCCTCGGCGAAGCGGTTGATCGAGGTCCGCCACTGCTGGTTGAGCAGCAGCAGGATCGCCGAGATCAGGGTGCCGGCGTGGCCGATGCCGATCCACCAGACCAGGTTGATGATCGCGAAGCCCCAGGCGACCGGCACGTTGAGGCCCCAGACGCCGGTGCCGACGAACACCAGCTTGGCGATCGACATCAACAGCACCATCACCAGCACCAGGCCCACCGCCCAGATGGCGAAGATCCACTTCGGCGTGGTGCCGTAGGGGATCTCGCTGATCTGCCGGGTGACCGAGTCGGAGTCGTGGCCCGGACCGATGATCCTGCGTTCGACGTCCAGGGTCGCGTCAGCCATGATGTGTCGTCTCTTCGGAGCTTGCCGGGGCGCCGAGCCTCGCCACCAGTTTCGGGTTGGGATTGCGGATGCGGCCGGTGTAGGTCGTCCGCGGCCGGTTGCCGAGCTCTTCGAGCACAGTGAAATCGAGAGGTGAGTCTTTGGCGATCGAAACCTCGGACTCCGGATCGCCCGCGTCGCCGAAGACGATCGCGTCCGAAGGACAGACCCCCTGACAGGCGGTGACGATCTCGCCGTCGGCGATCTTTCGGCCCTCCCGCTTGGCCTCGATGCGGGCCTGGTTGATGCGCTGCACGCAGTAGGTGCACTTCTCCATGACGCCGCGGCTGCGTACCGTGACGTCGGGGTTGCGCCCCAGTTGCAGCGACGGGGTCTCGAAGTCCTGGTACAGGTAGAAGTTGAAGCGCCGCACCTTGTAGGGACAGTTGTTCGAGCAGTAGCGGGTGCCGACACAGCGGTTGTAGATCATGTCGTTGAGACCTTCGTCGCTGTGGGCAGTGGCCGCCACCGGGCAGACCACTTCGCACGGCGCCTGCTCGCAATGCATGCAGGCGACGGGCTGGTGGACGATGGCGTTCACGTGGTCGGCATCCTCGCCCTGGTAGTAGCGGTCGATGCGGATCCAGTGCATCTCCCGGCCGAGCATCACCTCGTCCTTGCCCACCGGCGGGATGTTGTTCTCCGACTGGCAGGCGACGAGGCAGGCGTTGCAGCCGGTGCAGGCAGTGAGGTCGATGGTCATGCCCCAGGCGTAGCCGTCGTAGGGGAACTCCTCGCCGTCCATCAGCGAGATGTCGATCGGCCCGTGGTGATGCTGCGCGCCGGCGTGCTCGGGATCGTGGAGGTAGTCCTCGCGGTCGGCCATGCGCACCAGGTGGCGGCCTTCCATGCTGTGATGGTCCTGGGTCGAGGCGAGAGCGTAGGTGCCGCCGGACGGGCGGAAATCGATCTCGGAGGACACCCGCCAGGGGGCGCCGGAGGCGCGCAGCAGCGCCACGTCGAAGCCGGAGCCGTCGGCCACCCGGCCGCCGCGCGTGCGGCCGTAGCCCAGGTGCAGGGTCAGGGTGCCGTCGGCGTGGCCGGGTACCATCCACACCGGCACCTCGAGGGAGTCGTTGCCGACGGTGAGGGTCACCAGCGGCGCCTGCTTGCTCTGGTCGTTGCCCGACACCAGGTCGCCGAGCCCATGCTCGCGAGCGGTGCGCGGGCTCATCAACAGCGCGTTGTCCCAGGTCAGCTTGGTGATCGGCCGCGGACACTCCTGGAGCCACGAGTTGTTGGCGAAACGGCCGTCGAAGAGGTTGGGGTCGGGCCGGAAGATCAGCTCCAGGCCGGATGCCGAGCGGCCGGCGAGCGGCCCGGCGGCGGCCTCGGCGGCGCCGGCGGCGAGCGTCACCTCCTTCGGCGGCAGGGCGGTGCCCGCCACCATCCCGTCGTGGATGCTGCGGCGCCAGAAGCTCTCGAATCCCTCCGCCTCGTTCATGTCGGCGCCGGCCTGTGTCTGCCAGTGCTCGCGGATCAGCTCGTCGTCGGCGACGAAAGGCCGTCCCAGCAGCGCGGCGACGATGGCGATGGCCGATTTGCCGGCGTAGAGCGGCTCGATCAGCGGCTGGCCGATCGTCGCCGTGCCGTCGTAGGCCCGGGAGTCGTTCCAATGCTCGAGGAAATGCGCCGCCGGGATGTGCCACTGGCAGTGCTCGGCCGTTTCGTCGGCGTAGAGGCCGTGGTGAACGGTGAGCCGCACCCTCGGCAGCGCCGCCGCGAAGCTCTGGTCGGCGAACGCACCGTAGACCGGGTTGGTGCCCAGCATGATCAGCGTGTCGACCTTGCCGTCGACGATGTCGGTGTAGAGCTCGGCGAATGACGACGCCTGGTCGGCGGCCGCGCCGGCCGGCCAGGCCTCCACCGGGTCGCTGTAGGTCACCGTCGCGCCGACGTTCCCGAGATGGGAGTTGATGGCGCAGACCAGGGTGTGGATCTCCGGATCGACGTAGTCGCCGGCCACCACCAGGCTATTGCCCGCGTGGGCCTCGAGGTCCGCGGCCACCTCTTCCACCCAGGCGGCGTGCTCGTCGCCGCCAGCTGGCACCGTGACGCCGTCGACGCCCAGGCGGGCGGCGAGGGCCACCGTGAAGTGCGCCACCTCGGTGGGGGAGAGCGCCAGGCGATGGTCGGCCACCGTGGAGGTCGCCGTCGGCATGCTGTCGACCGCGTAGAGGCGGCTCATGCCCTCGCGCTCCAGGGCCTGCGGATCGCGCACCTGCCGGCGGCTGGCGAAGTCCTTGGCGTAGCGCGCCGCGGCGGGGCCGGCGGTCAGGAAGTCCGAGTCGATCGCCACCACCACGTCGGCCCGGGTGAGGTCGAGCCGCGGGGCGAGGTCCTCGCCGTAGGCCTGGCGGATGCCGGCACGGGCGTTGTCGGCTCCCGCCGGCTCGAACTGGTGCCAGCGCGCCTGAGGCATCTCTTCGAGCAGCTGGTGCAGGAGCGCCGCCAGGGTCGGCGAGGTGACGGTGCCGGTCAGGATCCTCAAGCCGTTGCCGCCGATGGCCTTCAGGGCCGCGGCGTTGGAGAGGATCTCGCTGGCGAAGGCGTCCCAGCTGCGGATACGGCGCTGGTAGGTGATCGCCTGGGAACGATCGGGGTCGTAGAGGTCGAGCACCGAGGCCTGCGCGAGGAGGTCGGTCCCCCCCAGGCTCGCGGGATGATCGGGATGGCCCTCGACCTTCGTCGGCCGGCCCATGTGGCTCTCGGCGAGCACCCCGACGGCCTGGCCGAGGAAGGTCGTCGCGGTGGCGAAGAACAGCGGCTTGCCGGGCACGATCTCTTCCGGCTGCCGCACGTAGGGGACGATCTTCTCGGAGGGCTGCTTGGTGCAGGCGGTGAGGCCCGCCAACCCCAGGGAGGCGCCCGCCACCGTGAGGAATCTGCGGCGATCGAAAGACGAGCTCAGCTCGGCGGCGTGGCGAGGCCCGTGTTTCGTTGGCGCCTCAGAAGGCGCGGTCCGGCTGTGTTCCGTTTGCGCCTCGGCAGGCGCGGTGGGCGTTTGCGCGTCCTTCATATCTTGCCTCAGCGATGGCAGGTCGAGCAGCTGGTCAGTCGCTGTTCGTCCTCGATGCCGGCCGCCGCCACCAGCTTGGCGCCGTACTCCGGATCGTCGTCCGGGCGCTCCCAGTCGAAGTTGAAGACCTCTTCCGGCGGCCGAACGTAGCGCTCCGGGTTGCGGTGGCAATCCAGGCACCAGCTCATCTGCAGCGAAGCGCCGCGCGCGATCAGCGGCATCTCGGTGACGTCGCCGTGGCAGGTCTCGCAGCCGACGCCCTTGGCGACGTGGATGCTGTGGTCGAAGTAGACGAAGTCCGGCAGATCGTGGACCCGGAACCACTCGATCGGCTCGTCGTCGCGGAAGCTGGCGCGCACCGGCTCGAGCATCGGGCTGTCCTTCCAGATCTCGATGTGGCAGTTCATGCACACTTCGGTGGCCGGGATGTTGGCCGACGCCGCCCGCTCGACCGTGTTGTGGCAGTAGCGGCAATCGATGCCCAGCGCCGCGGTGTGGTGGTCGTGGCTGAAGGGGATCGGCTGCTCGTAGACCACCCCCTCGTTGGTGCGGTAGGGCGAGCGCTCGAAGGCCATCATCAGCCCCACGCCGCCGCCGGCCAGGAGTGCCGCGGCCAGGATGCTGAGTCTCGAATAGGGGTTGGAAGCGGGGTGGAAGATCTGTGCCATGAGCTCGTCGCGCCTGCGCTTCTTCGGGAATGACCTTGTCTTCAGCCGGGGCCGAGATGCCGCTCGAAGTGCCGCCTCTAGCCGAAGTCGGCGAAGTCTAAGAGCCTGTGAAAAACTTCACAAGCCCCTTGCCGACGGGATTCGAAAATGGACTGCCACCGGATTTGAGCTTCATAGTACCTTCCGCCGGCCGGATCTTCAACCGCTCCGGCGACGGAGCTCCTCCAGGGCCTTCAGCACCTTCCGCGCCACCGGCGAGGCGCTGAACAGGAAGATCTCCCCGGGTATCTCGCCCAAGCCCTCGCGGCCGGAGGCCAGCTGCTTGGAGAGCGCCAGGATCAGGTTGTCCGGCCCGTGGCGGCGCAGCAGCTCCAGGCGCGAGGCCACGGCGCCCTTGTTCCAGAAGCCGAAGACCTCCATGTAGACCTCGAAGCCGCTGCCCGGATGCTCGAACACGAAGTCCGGTACCAGCACCCCGCGTCCGTCGAGGTCGACGAGCTCGGCGTCGGTCGAAATTGTCCACTCCGACTCCAGTTTCTCGAACTGCTCGGGCAGCCAGGTCAATACCTCCGGCTGCCACTGGCCGGTGAGGCGGGTGTGGGGCCTGAGGCCGTCGGCCGGCGACAGACGGAAGCCGAGCTCACGGCGTTTCTTGCCCCACAGCAGGCGGGCGGTCAGCGACCAGCGGTCGAAGTGCAGCAGGGTGGGCAGGAAGCTGGCCATCCGCAGCCCGTAGCGGCCGCTCGACTTGAACACCGACAGCGGGCCGTCGAGCCGGATCACGTAGCCCGAATCGGCGTCGCCCTCGACCCGGTGCATGAGCTGGAAGAACTTGATCTTGCGGAACAGCTCCCGGTGCTGGCGGATGTCGCCGCCGTCGATCCGGATCTCGAGCTCGGCGGCCTTGAACAGCACCCCCTGGGCGAGCGCCACGTTGTAGCGCCGCAGCAGCCAGTCGGGCTTGCACGGTTTCCAGTTCTGCAGGATCTGCTCGTCCTTGAGATCAGCGTAGAGGCCGCGCTCGATCTGGCCCGCCTCGACGCCCAGCCGCTCGGCGACGCCGCCGAGCACCGAGTCCCGATCGAGGTGAAACGGCTGGGCGTCGTCCCCCTCGAGTGGAGCGCGGTAGGCGTCGGCCGCGGCCTCGAACACCGCGCCGCGCAGCTCGTCGGGCTCGACCTCGGACTCGGTGTCGAAGGTCGAGCGGTCGAGCAGCAGCTTGGCCAGCGCGCGGTGGAGCAGGAACTCGGTGCCGGTGCCGAGCAGCTCCTTCAGCTCCTGGTCGAGCTCGTGGCGCGGCCGTCCCTCGTGGCCACGGAACACGTCGATCAGCTCGCCGGCCAGGGCCAGGTTGCCCTCGTCCTCGGCGTCGATATAGCGGGGCCGCACCTCCTGTCGGTAGACCCGCGCCTGGACGAGATCGGCGGTCAGCACGTCTCGCGGTCCCGATCAGGTGGGCTTGTGGCGCGAGCTCGGCACATCGGGGACATTATCGTGAGCCGCGGGCTTCGTTTCAAGCGAGGGGGAGGCGCTGCGGGTCACACGGGCCGCGACAGTGATGCGCCGGCCGACAACCCTGGTCCGACGGGCTGTGACCCTTTTCCTTTGTGCTTTTCAGGTGCTTTTCAGTACCTCATGTCCATCGCGAAGGCGTACGTCCAGTAGTAGTCGGAGTGCGGCGTCGGGCTCCAGGGGCAGCAGTCGGAGAGCCCGATGCTGTCGATCGAGCGGTAGCGTTTGTTGGTCTCGGACGGCGGCACGTGGATGCTCTCGAGCTCGTGGATGGTCGGCAGTCGCCAGTCGGTGTGCCGGCCCTGACTCAGGTCGCGGCAGTAGGCCGCGGCGGCGTCCAGGGTGGCGTTCTCACTCCACGGCGATCAGCCCGTCTTCGAACCCCACCATGCTCGTCCGGCCCGCCGTGCCGTTTGAAGCCAGGCGCCTGAGTCAACGCGCCTTTGCGGAAGGCCCCGAGCCGGGGGTGAAGCGCGGGTGCGCCTGGATGAACGCAGTACGAATCCGAACCCTCCGAACCTTGACTCGATCAGCGTAAGACGCTATCTTACCTGTATGAAGACCGCAGTCTCCACGAAGGGCCAGATCGTCCTCCCAGCGGAGATCCGCCGGCAGGACGACATCGAACCTGGGCAGGAGTTCGAGATCGAGCGAATTGATCGCGGCGAGTACCGGCTGGTGCGTCGTTCGCCGCCGAAGAACTACGGTCTCGTGGACTGGTTGCTCGCTTGCCCTGAGAAGGGTTTCTTCGTTCCCATCGAGTCTGAGTCCACCGATACGCTGTGACGTTCCTGGTCGACGCCAACGTCCTCAGCGAAGCCACCAAGCCAGATCCCGATCCAGGGGTCTTGGACTGGCTCCGCCGTCATGAGCGGGAGATCACCGTCGATCCCGTCATCCTCGGCGAGATTCGCTTCGGCATTCTTCACCTACCGGAGGGCAGACGCCGTAGGCGGCTCGAGGAATGGTTTGAGGCCGGCATCGTCAATATCGAGTGTTGGCCCTGGGATGCGGCCACGGGTTTGCGCTGGGCTCGGCTGCTCGCAGACCTGCGTGGGAGAGGCCGATCCATGCCGATCAAAGATAGCCTGATCGCGACCACGGGCCTCGTCCATGGGCTTCCGGTCGTGACCCGGAATCAAACTGACTTCGAGAAGGCGGGAGTCGAAGTCGTCAATCCGTTCGTTTGAAGTTGGATCAGCTTCTCGCTGATCGCCCCGTGCGGCGGCAGGCACGGCTGCGAGCGATCAGAGATCGACCAGCCGGCGCAGCAGCGCTTCACCATTGATCGCCGACCCCAGTATTTCTCCCGCCAGTCCGCGATCCGCCCGACCTCGCGCGCCAGGTTGCTTTTGACGTAGCCGACGAAGCCGGCGAGCCGATCGACGTCGGAGACGCCGATCAGCATGTGCGCGTGCGTCCGGAGTCCGCCGAAGGCGTAGAGCTCCACCGGGTAGAGCTCTGGCAGTCCTCGGTCACTCCAGCCGTGACCGTGACCGGACGGTTGCCATGCCAGGTCACTCTGGCCGTGACCGTGACCGAACGATTGCCACGCCAGGTCACACCGTCCGTGACCATGATCAGGCGATTGCCACGCCAGGTCACTCCGTCCGTGACCGTGACCGGGCGTTTGCCATACCAGGTCACACCGTCCGTGACCGTGACCGGGCGTTTGCCATGCCAGGTCACACCGTCCGTGACCGTGACCGGGCGTTTGCCATGCCAGGTCACACCGTCCGTGACCGTTACCGGGCGATTGCCACACCAGGTCACGCTTGCTGTGACCGTGACTCATCCGATAGCTTTACGTCATGGCCTGGCAACCCCTCAAAGAGCTCGATGCGAAACGCAGGCGGCAGCGCAAGGCGGCGCGGGCGGCGGGTTTGAAGAAGGCGCCGGGGGATCTGGAGCTCGTCCGGGCTTTCGTCAGCACGGTGGCGCGCGCCAAGCGAGTCGACGAGCTGGCGACCCCGGCCCGGCTGGGGCGCTGGCTCGAGAATCGCGGGCTGCTCGACGCCGGGGCCGCCCTCGGTGAGGCGGAGCAGCGGAGCGCTCTCGACCTGCGCCGGGGCCTGCGCAACCTGATCCTCGCCAACAGCGGCGTCGCGGCCGACCCGGCGATGCTCGAGCGGATCGAGGCGTCGTCGACCGGCGGGCGGTTCGCGCTGCGCTACGAAGGCGGCCTGCCCGTGGGCTTCGGCCCTGCCTCGCGTCGTTTCGACGACGCCCTGGGGGCGCTCGCCGCGATCGTCGTCACGGCGCGCTCCGAGGGCCTCTGGCCCCGGCTCAAGATCTGCTCCGGCAGCGATTGCCGGCGGGCCTTCTTCGACACCTCGCCGAACTTCACTGGCAGGTGGTGCTCACCGCAGTGTGGCGACAAGCACCGGGCGGCGGGTCACCGCCGGCGCCGGTGAGGCGCCTCGCGGCCAAGAGTGCTCAGCCGGCGGCGTCGCGCACGCACAGCGCACGCATGTGGTAGCCGAGGGACTCGTACTGCAGGTACCTCATGTCCATCGCGAAGGCGTACGTCCAGTAGTAGTCGGAGTGGGGCGTCGAGCTCCAGGGGCAGCAGTCGGAGAGCCCGATGCCGTCCATCGAGCGGTAGCGCTTGCTGGTCGTCGACGGCGGCACGTGGATGCCCTCCAGCTCGTGAATGGTCGGCAGTCGCCAACCGACTCGGCAGGACTCGGTTGCCCAGGATCCACTCGTCGGAGATCTTGCCGTCGCGGAAGTGGTACATGCCGAAGTTGACGCTCTCCATCGCGAACCGGGTCTCCCCCCAGCCGCCGGTGAACCGCCAGCGCATGGCGCCCTTGTCGGCATTGGCCACCACGCCGTGCAGCTCGATGTGGAGGTCGCGGTAGAACCCCCGGCCGCCCTCGATCACGCTCCGCAGCTTCGCTCGCGAATCGGCCGGTCCGAAGCCGCCGTGGCGCGTGAAGTCTTCGGTCACCAGCTCGTCGAGCCGGTCGAGGCGAGAACGAGCGACAGCATCAGACAGACTAAGAACAAGGGGAGTCGACGCTTCATCTCGAAGCTCTTTCTTCGACGAGCGGGTGCGGAATGGGTCGTGGTCGTCCCATCCTCCGCGGAGGATGGCGCGGCGTCAACGCGCCTTTGCGGACAGCCCCTGGCCGGGGGTGAAGCGCGGGTGGGTCTGGATGAATGCAGCGCTCCTACCCACGCTGATACGCCCCGTGCTGACGCCGGCGCGAGCTGGTGAACTCTTCCGCCGTATCCTCCGCCACCACCTCGTAGAGCACCGCGCGCTTGCCTTCCCGGCGCCTCAGGATCCTCCCCAACCGCTGCACGTGCTCGCGGACGCTGCCCGAGCCTGACAGGACGATGCCGACGTTGGCGGCGGGGACGTCGACGCCTTCGTTGAGGACCCGTGAGGTGACGACGAAGGGGTAGTCGCCGGAGTTGAATTTCTGCAGGGTCTCGTGGCGCTCTTTGATCTTGGTCTGGTGGGTGATGGCGGGGATGAGGAAGCGCCTCGAGATGCGGTAGACGGTGTCGTTGTCGCTGGTGAAGATCAGGGCGCGGTCGCCGCGGTGGCGCTCGATGAGGGTTTCGAGCATGCGGAGCTTGGCGCCGGAGGCCTGGGAGATGTTCTTCTGGGTGCGGTAGGCGAGGAAGGCGCGGCGGCCTTCCTCGCTGCGGGAGGTGAGCATGAGGAAGCGCTGCCAGCCGCCGCGGCCGCCGAAGGAGATGCGATGCTGGGAGACGAAGTCGCGGTAGATCGCCCGTTCCTGGACATAGAGCTCGCGCTCCTCGTCCGAGAGGCGGACGCGCACTCTCCGGGTCTCGTACTCGGCCAGGAACTCGCCGGCGAGCTCGCCGATCTCGCGGCGGTAGACGATCGGCCCCACCAGCCGTTCGAGGCGGACCTCGCCGCCGTCCTCGCGCTCGGGGGTGGCGGTGAGGCCGAGGCGGAAGGGGGCCAGGGAGAGCTCGGCGGCGACGGCGTAGGACGGCCCGGGCAGGTGGTGGACCTCGTCGAACACCAGGAGGGCGAACTGGTTGCCGAGGCGTTCCATGTGGATGTAGGCGGAGTCGTAGGTGGTGACGGTGACCGGCTTCGGCTCGTAGTAGCCGCCGCCGATCAGGCCGACCTCGACGTCGAAGGCGGTCGACAGCTCGCCGTACCACTGCTGCATGAGGTCCAGCGTCGGCACCACCACCAGGCAGGAGCGGGCGACGCGGGAGATGATCAGCATCGCGACGAAGGTCTTGCCGGTGCCGGTGGGCAGCACGACGACGCCGCCCCGGCCGTTCGTCCACCATTCGTCCACCGCCTCGGCCTGGTAGGGGAAGGGCTCGCGCTCGAGTCGTAGGCGCAGGTCCAGGGTTTCGAAGCCGCCGGCCCGGTTGTCGAGCTCGACGCCGGCGCGGTGCAGCGCCCTCATCAGGTCGCGGTAGCGGTGGGCGGGGGCGCGCCACAGCTTGACGCGGTCGTCGAAGGTGCAGCCCGGCAGGGTCAGACCGGCTGGTGGATCCTCCTCGCCGGGATCGATCAGCAGGGTTCCGCGATCGAATTCGAGGCGCATGTCGTCGCGGCTGAGAGGCCGTCCGAGTATTCGAGGTTGGCCCGGGGCCGCCCTACGCCGCGATCTGCAGCAGCTCCTCGACCCGCGCCGCGACCATCTCCAGCGCCACCCGGTTCTCGCCGCCTTCGGGCACGATGACGTCGGCCCAGCGCTTGGACGGCTCGACGAACTCCAGGTGCATGGGGCGCACGGTCTCCATGTATTGCCGCAGGATGTCGTCCAGAGCGCGGCCGCGCTCGTTGATGTCGCGCAGGATGCGGCGCTTGAGGCGGACGTCGGCGTCGGTGTCGACGAAGATCTTGAAGTCGAGCAGCTCGCGAATCTCCGGCTCGGCCAGCAGCAGGATGCCTTCGGCCAGCACCACCTTCCGCGGCTCGATACGCTCTGTCCGCGAGCTGCGGCGGTGGTTGACGAAGTCGTAGACCGGAGCGTCGACCGCCTTGCCCTGCTTCAGGGCATGCAGGTGCGCGACCAGCAGCTCGGTGTCGATCGACGATGGATGGTCGAAGTTGTGCCGGGCGAAGTGCTCGGGGCCTTTCCACTCGATGTGGCGGTAGTAGCTGTCCTGGGCGATGAAGGCCAGCCGCTGTTTACCGATCGCGTGGAGAATGGCGCGTGCGACGGTGGTCTTGCCGGAGCCGGTGCCGCCGGCGACGCCGAGAATCACGGGTGCTGTCTTAGGCATAGAGGGCCTATACTACCGCCCCAAGAACCCGAGGCCGGGAGACCGTCCGAGGATTCGAGGACGGTCTCCCGGGCTGGTGCGGATGGGCCAGGAAGTCGAACGCCGAAGGCTTCGACTTTCTGGGGCGCTACGACTCGCGTCCTTGGCCCAGCCCCTCCTCTCCCGGAGATGTCCGATCTGATCGGACATCTCCGGGTCAGCGCTGACAGCCGGGGCAGTAGTAGGTGCTGCGGCCTCCCTGCACCAGGCGGCGCAGCGACCTGCCGCAGCGGGCGCAGGGCTCGCCCTCGCGGCCGTAGGCGGCGAGCGAGACCTGGAAGTAGCCGGCGTTACCTTCGCCGTCGGTGAAGTCGTTGAGCGTCGTGCCGCCTTGCTCGATCGCCTGACCGAGCACGCCGCGGACGGCGTCTCGCAGACGTTGCCAGGTCGCCATGCTGACGCGCGCCACCGATCGCCGCGGGTGGACGCGCGCCTGCCACATTGCCTCCGAGGCGTAGATGTTGCCGACGCCGACCACGATCTTCGCGTCCATCAGGAAGCTCTTGATCGGACCCCGGCGACCTCTGGCGGCTTGCTTGAAGTAGCGGGAAGTCAGCTCGTCGCCAAGGGGCTCGATCCCTAGGTGGGCGAAGTGGCGGTCGGTCGCCAGGCGGCCGGTGGGCAGGGCGAAGGCCAGGCCGAAGCGCCGCGGATCCACCAGGCGCAGCCGTCCCTTACCGCCGCGGCCGGCGAGGTGGAAGGCGACGTGCTCGTGGCGCTCGACCGGCGCCGCGTGCGGCACCACGGTCAGGCGCCCGCTCATGCCGAGATGGATGATCAGGGTCGAGTCGCCCTCGACGTCGATCAACAGGTACTTCGCACGCCGTCTGAGCCTGGTGACCCGCCGGCCGGCCAGCCGCCCGAGCGCTCGCCTGTCGAGTGGCTCGCGCAGCGCCGGGGAGAGCACCTGAACGCGCTCGATCCGCCGCCCTAGGAGCCTGGGCTCCAGACTGCGGCGCAGCACCTCGACCTCGGGAAGCTCGGGCATGGGCGTTACTATAACTTCCCTGCTAGAATGACTCTTCCGCCGAGACCAGCCGTTCGGTTCCCGGGACGGACGGAGGAGAATCCGTGACGACGCTGACCCGCATCCAGATGGTGGTCTACCTGCAGGCGGTGGACCTCTTCACCTACTGCAACGCCGAGCAGATGGTGCGCATCGCCGGCATCGCGCGGCAGGTGTCGTTCATCGACGGCGAGCAGATCTACTCGGTCAACGATCCGGCGGACGCCTTGTACTGCGTGGTCGAGGGCGGCGTGAGGCTGTGCGATCCGGCAGGCGCGGAGCGCTGGATCGTGCCCCGCGAAACTTTCGGCGCCAGCGAGATCCTGAGCGATCGTCTGCGCGGGGAAGACTGCCGGGCCGAGTCCGCCACCAGGGCGCTGGTGATCGACGCCGAGGACTTTTTCGACCTGCTGTCGAACAACGTCGAGATCGTCAAGGCGTTATTCCGCCAGCTCCTGCGCCACCCCGAGACTTTCGAGAACCTCCATGAGCCCGCGACCCCAAGGCTGGCGGCGAGCTGAAGCGCGGCACTGTGCGGCGCGGCACTGTGCGGCGCTCGCTCTGATCGCCGCCCTGGCCCTGGGCGGCGTGGCGCTGGCCGAAGGCACGCCCGAGGGCAACGGCACCGGCGACCACTCGCGGCGGGTCGTCGCCGTCGGTGACATCCACGGCGCTTTCAACGGCGTGCGCGAGATCCTACGCAAGTCACTGCTGATCGATCAGCGCGACAACTGGGTGGGCGGCGACGCCATCCTGGTCCAGACCGGCGACTTCCTCGACCGCGGCCCCGGCGCCACCAAGGTCGCAGAGCTGTTGATGAATCTCCAGGACCAGGCGCCCGAGCAGGGCGGCGAGGTGATCGTGTTGCTCGGCAATCACGAGATCCTCAATCTGCTGGGCGATCTGCGCGACGTCACCAAGTACATCGTCCGCAACCTGGTCGACGGGCACTCCGAGAAGCGCCTCACGGTCAGCTGCAACGAATACGCGTCGTTCTACCGCAAGCTGGCCCAGCTGCGTCACGAAAAGGCCGAGAAACGGCGCGAGCTGGTGAATCGTTGCTTCGCGGAGCGGCCGCTGGGCCTGATGGAATACATCGAGGAGGTCGGACCAACCGGCCGCATCGGCCGCTGGATCCGTCAGCTCCCGGCCGCGGCGCGCGTCGGCGACGTGGTGTTCGTGCACGGCGGCATCAGCCCCGAGCTGGCGGACGTCGATCTCGAAAAGATGAATCGCGAGGCGCGGCGTGAGATCCGCAGCTTCGACGCCACCCGGCAGTACCTGCTCGACAACGGCCTGATCCTGCCCACCACCAGCCTTCCGGAGGTCCTGTCGGTCGCCCGCCAGCTGGCAAAAGCCACCTCCAACGCCCGGACGCTGCCTCCGCTCTCAGCCGAGTTTCTGCATGTTCTGCAGTTCGAGAAGTGGTACCTGGTGCGCGAGGACGGTCCGTTCTGGTTCCGGGGCTACGCACGGTGGAGCAACGAGGAGGGCGCGGAGCTGCTGCCGCCGATCCTCGACTCACTGGGTGCCGACTACGTGGTGGTCGGGCACACGCCACAACCGCCCTTCATCATCCGGAACCGTTTCGAATCGCGGGTCTACCTGATCGATACCGGCATGCTGACCAGCTTCTACAAGGGTTCGCCCAGCGCGCTCGAGATCCAGGACGGCCGCTTCACCGCCCTCTACCTGACCAAGCAGAACCTGCTCTACGAGCCGCGCGCGGTTGCGCTGACCAACTGACTCACGGGTCGAAGCGCTGCCGCAGCTCGGGTGGCAGGAAGGGGCAGGTTCCGTCGGGGCGCTGGGCGAGTCGGTGGCGGCGCTCGGCGAAGCGGTCGTAGAACCAGTCGCGGACCGAGCGCGGCACCAGCACCATGAGGCAGCCCATGGAGCGCCAGAAGAGGCCCAACCGGGATAGGATGTGCCGTACGGCGTCCGAGCGCAGTAGCAGCTCGCCCTCCTCGGTGTGGACGATCATCGAGTCGGGAAGATCGCGACGCTCGTCGGCCAGCACGACGCGGCTGAAGGCCTCACCGTCGAGCGGCGCGAAGCGGAAGGCCTCGCCCCTGGGATCGTGCCGCGCGACGAAGCCCACCGACCAGTGGCAGACACCGCAGTCGCCGTCGTAGAAGATGTGCTCGGTGGGTGACGCCGACACGGTCATAGCAGCTATATTAACCATCCGGTGGCGGACGCTATTCCGCCGCGAGACAGACCATGGCGGCTTCATTCATCACCTTCGAGGGCCTCGACGGCAGCGGCAAGAGCACGCATCTGAAGCGTGCCGCCGAGTGGATGCGCGCGGGCGGCCTGGAAGTGCGCTGCACCCACGAGCCCGGGGGCACCCCGCTGGGCGACGCCATCCGCGGTCTGTTCCTGGATCCGCGCTGGGAGAGCGTCGAGCCCCGCGTCGAGGCGCTGCTGGTCTTCGCCAGCCGCCGGCAGCACCTCCACGAGTTGGTCGAGCCGGCACTGCGGGCCGGGGTGAACGTGCTCTGCGACCGCTTCACCGACTCGTCGCTCGCCTACCAGGGCATCGGCCGCGGCCTGGCCAGGCCGTGGCTAGAAGAGCTCGACCGGCTCGCTACCGACGGCCGGCGCCCCGACCGCACCCTGCTCTTCGACCTGCCGGCCGAAACCGCGCGAGGGCGCGGGCAGAGCCCCAAGAGACGGCAACGCGAGGGTGGCCTCGACCGCTTCGACGCGCTGGATCTGGCCTTCTATCGGCGGGTGAGAGACGGATTCCTGGACTTGGCGCGTGATGATCCGGAGCGCTTCCTGATCATTGATTCGAGCGGCGACGTCGAGTCCACCTGGGCCCAGGTCGAGGTCGCGATGGGCCAGATCGTGAAGGTCCGGGCGTCGTGAGACTCGAGGCGGTCCTCGAAACAGCGCGTGATGACCGGCTCTATCCGTCGGTGATCCTCTACGGCTCGAACCTCGACCGGCGTCGGTCGGCGGCGGTCGAGCTTGCCCGCGTCCTGTTGTGCGAGCGTTCGCCGGAGCTCAGGCCGTGCGGCGAGTGCCGCCACTGCTCCCGCGTCGGCTCACCCGCGGAGAGCTTCCATCCCGATTTCCACGTGCTCGAGCGCGATCTGCGGACCTCCACCTCGGCCGGCGCCACCAAGAGCTTTCTGAAGAACGCCTACGCGGCCCCCTTCGAGGCCCGCGGCCAGGTCTTCGTGCTGGCCGAGGCGGAGACCCTGACCGGTGGCGCAGCGGACGCCCTGCTGAAGCTGCTCGAAGAACCGCCGGAGAGCAGCCCGCGGCATTTCATGCTGCTCGCGGGCTCGCGCCTGGATCTGCTGACCACCCTGCGCAGCCGGTCGCTCGCCGTCTACCTGGGCCCCGCCGACGCCTTCGACGAGAGCGACGTCGCGGCCCTGTCCGAGGCCTTCGGCCGCTCGATTGACGGTTTCCTGGCCAATCCTTCGGCCATCCACCTGCTGACCGCGGCCGAGGCTCTCGGGCGAGGCAGTGGCTGGGAGGACCCCCGCGCCCGCAAGCCCTGGGCCACGGCATCGGCGGCGATCGTCCACTACCTCGAGGGTGTCACGCTGGACGCGCCGATCCGCCGGGCGCTCCTGGCGCTGGCCGAGGAGCTGCTCGACGCTCCGCTCATGCGCGTGCGCGGTATCACCCACGGGCGGATCCTCGAAGGCCTCGTGTCCCGGCACCTGGCCTCCCCAACTTGAGCTTTCCCCGCGAGGGCGGGTAAGATGCGCCCGATCCGGCGCGCACCGGATCGTTCTCACCTCATCGCTCTGGAGACAACCCGATGCAAGATCGACCGCAGGGTAAGGGTATTCTGGTCAAGAGGTTGCTTCTGCTCGCCGCCAGCCTGGCGGTCGGAGCCGTCGTCTGGTTCATGTTGGGCGAATCCGAATCCGTGACCGCCGCCGAAACGCCGGCCGCGACTGCCGACGGCACGGTCCTGGCGCGCGTCGACGGCGTCGCGATCACCGAGGAAGCGGTGAAGGATTCGATCGCCGGCCAGCTGCTCAAGATGGAGCGCGACCGGCACGACCTGATCGAGCAGGCGGTCCAGACCCAGGTGCGCGACACCCTGCTCGAGGCCGTTGCCGAGAAACAGGGAATGACCCGGGAAGAGCTGGTCGAGGCGGAGGTCAACGCCAAGCTCGCGGACGTGCCCGCCGACAAGGTCGACGCCTTCTACGAAGAGCGCAAGCGACAGATCCGGGCGCCCAAGGAGCAGGTCGAGCAGCAGATCCGCAAGTTCATCCGCTACGAGGAGTTCATGACCGGTCTCGAGGACGCCGCCGAGATCGAGATCCTGACCGAGCCGTTCCGCGTCGACGTCGCCGCGGAAGGCCCGCGCAAGGGCCCCGAGGACGCGCCGATCACCATCGTCGAGTTCTCGGACTTCGAATGCCCGTTCTGCGGCCGGGTGAATCCCTCGATCCAGAAGGTCCGGGAGACCTACGGCGACAAGGTACAAATCGTCTTTCGCCAGTTCCCGCTCGGCATGCACCGCAACGCGCGCAAGGCCGGTGAAGCCTCGCTGTGTGCCAACGATCAAGGCAAGTTCTGGGAGATGCACGATGGCATGTTCGCCGATCAGAAGAACCTCGCCGTCGACGGCCTGAAGTCGATCGCCGCCTCGGTCGCGGATCTCGACGCCGAGGCGTTCAACGAGTGCCTCGACTCGGACAAGTACGCCGACTCGGTGGAAAGCGACTTCCAGGCCGGCACGCGTGCGGGGGTCGGCAGCACGCCGGCGTTCTTCATCAACGGCCGCTACCTCTCGGGCGCCCAGCCCTACGAGACCTTCGCCGAGATCATCGACGACGAGCTGGCCCGAGGCGGCTCCAGCTAGGCCGCTGGAGTGACCCACTACCCGTTCGTCCCCTTCGACAGCCAGCGCTACGAGCCCGAGGAGATGTGGCGGCGCGCCGACGCTTTCCACGAGCTCATGGACCGGCGGCGGAGCATTCGCCATTTCTCGGGCGAGCCGGTGCCCCGCGAGCTGATCGAGACCGCCATCCGCACGGCCTCGACCGCGCCCTCCGGCGCCCACCGCCAGCCGTGGCGTTTCGTGGTGATCGGGGATCCCGCGATCAAGCACGAGATCCGCGTCGCTGCCGAGGCCGAGGAGCGCAAGACCTACGAGCAGCGGATGCCCGACGAGTGGCTCCAGGCGCTGGCGCCCCTGGGCGTGGACTGGCACAAGCCCTTCCTCGAGATCGTGCCGTGGATCGTGGTCGTCTTCGAGGAGCTGTACGGTTTCTACCCTGATGGTCGCAAGCGCAAGAACTACTACGTGCGCGAGTCGGTGGGCATCGCCTGCGGCATGTTCATCACCGCGCTTCACCAGATGGGGCTAGCCACCCTGACCCACACCCCGAGCCCGATGGGCTTCCTGCGCGAGATCCTCGGCCGGCCGAAAAACGAGAAGCCCTACATCTTGTTTCCCGTCGGGTATCCGGCGCCGGAAGCCGAGGTGCCCGACCTCGAGCGCAAGACGCTCGACGAAGTGGCAATCTGGGATCCGCGACCGGAGCGCTAGTTCACCAGCCCGGATCCGACCTCGGCTTCGAGTGCCGCTCTCGCGGTCTCGAAGGCCGGCTCCAGGGCCGCCAGGGTCTCGGCCACTTCGTCCATGGCGCTCTCCTTGGCCAGGGTTTCGAGACTCTGGCACAAGGTCACCATCTTGGTTGCGCCGAGGAAGCCGCTCGACGACTTCAGCGAGTGTGCCGCTTCCTTGATCGCGTTGGCGTTGCCTCGCTCCACCTCGTTGCGCATGCTGGCGATCAGGTCGGGGGTCGAGCTCACGAACTCTTGAACCAAACGGTCGAGCAGGTCGTCGGAGCCGTCTCGCTGGAGCTCCCGGAGGCGGTCCAGCGACTCTCGATCCAGAGCTGACGATAGTGTCTCATCCAGCAGTGTCTCGTCCGACAGGGTCTCATCCGACGATGTTTCGGCCGAGGGCGCCGCGGCCGTCCGTGACTCGGCGGTCTCGGCGTCGCTCGCTTCCGGCACGCTCGAGTCGAGGGTGTCGGGCAGCCAGCTCGCCAGGCATTCGAAGAGCTGTTCCGGCCGGAAGGGCTTGCTCAGGTAGTCGTCCATGCCAGCGGCCAGGCATTTCTCGCGGTCACCCTTGAGCACGTTGGCGGTCATGGCGATGATCGGAATCCGTTGGCGGGGATCCCCGCCGTTGGGCGGCAGGCTGCTCTCACACTCCTTCTCACGGATCGCCGCCGTCACCTCGTAGCCATCCATCATCGGCATCTGGCAGTCCATCAGGATGAGGTCATAGGGGCGGGTGGAAACCATGCGCAGGGCGGTAGGGCCGTCCGCCGCCGTCTCGCAGCTGCAGCCCACCTTGTTCAGCATGCACTGGACCACCTCCTGGTTGATCGGGTTGTCCTCGACGGTGAGGATCCGGGCCGCCCCCAGATCACGCTTCGGCACTGCCTCCTCGGGAGGCACTTCGACGAACTTGTGATCCGGCGTCGCCAGTCCGGCGATGCAGGCGTAGAGCTCCGGTTGGTGAACCGGTTTCGAGATACAGCGGACGATGCCGGAGTTCTCGAGGTCCTCCGGTGACAGCGGTGAAATCGTCAACATGACCACTGGCAGGTCTTTCAGGGTCGGTACGGCGCGGACCGCTTCGGCCAGCTCCAGACCGTCCATGCCGGCCATCTTCTGATCCACCAGGGCGACGTCGAAAGGTGCCTTGTCCACGGAGGCGGAGAGCAGCATCTGGATCGCTTGCGGACCGTTCGCCGCGGCCTGCACTTTCAGCCCCCAATCCCGGAGCTGGAGTTGCAGGCAGGCGCGGCTGTTGGCGTTGTCGTCCACCACCAGCACTTGCGGCGCGTCCGAGCCGAAGTTGGGGTAACGGGTGACGCCGGGGCGTTTGGCTGCGGGCTCGAGCTGGACCGTGAACCAGAAAGACGAGCCTTCACCGGGGGCGCTTTCCACGCCCATCTGGCCGCCCATCAAGGTCACCAGCTCGGTCGAGATGGAGAGCCCCAGACCGGTGCCACCGTATTTGCGGGTGGTGGAGCCGTCCGCCTGGTGGAAGGCCTCGAAGATCCGATCCCGAGCCTTGGCATCGAGTCCGATGCCAGTATCGCGGACCTCGAACCTGAGCCCTGCCGGGCCCTCGGCCGAGGCCTTCACTTCCACCTCGCCGCGCTCGGTGAACTTGATGGCGTTGGAGATCAGGTTGGAGAGGATCTGCCGCAGCCGGATCGGGTCGCCGCGCAAGGCGGTGCGGGTGTCGCCCGAGATGCTGTAAAGGAGCTCCAGGCTCTTCTCGTGGCAGGGCTCCGCGAACAGCTCCGCAACCTCCTGGATCAGGCCCCTTAGGCTGAAGTCGACGATATCGAGCTCGAGCTTGCCGGCCTCGATCTTGGAGAAGTCGAGGATGTCGTTCAGCAGGTCCAGCAGGTTGCGGGCCGACTGGCGCGCGGTGTGGGCGAACTTGTGCTGCCGTTCGGAGAGCTCGTCGTCGAGCAGCAGCTCGATCATGCCGAGCAGCCCGTTCATCGGCGTGCGGATCTCGTGGCTCATGTTGGCCAGGAACTGCGACTTGGCGCGGCTGGCGCTCTCGGCGCTCTCTTTCGCCTCTTTAAGCAGCTCGACTTCGGTGATGTCGGTGCCGGAGCTCAGTGTCCCGGCCATTGTGCCCTCGTCCGAAGGCAGGCGGGTGGTATGCCATTCGATGATCCGGATGTCCCATTTGTGGGTCAGAACGGAGTACTTGTAGGCGTTCTCGAAATCGCCGCGCTCGATCCTCGCCTTCACCGCCCCGGAATCCTTCTCCGTGACGAACTCGTGGTACCAGCTCTTGCCGACGATCTCCTCTTCCGCGTAGCCGAGCACTTCGCAGCCCTTCTGGTTGATCAGCGAGACGACGCCCCGGTGATCCAGGACCACCATGATCACGCCGGCGACGTCGAAGTACGACTGGGCTTTCTGCTTCGCCTGCTCCAGGGCCTCTTCCTTGGCCTGGCGCTGGCTGATTTCTTCCTGCAGCTCGGCGTTGGCCCGCGCCAGCTCGGCAGCCCGCTGGCGTTTCTTGGCCTGGGCGCTGGTGAACACCAGCACGGCGCAAGCCAGCGCCAGGGAGTAGAGGCTGTACGCCCACCAGGTCTTCCACGGCGGCGGCTCGACGCGGATCGCGAGCGCCGCTCCCTGCTCGTTCCAGACGCCGTCGTTGTTCGACGCCTTGACGCGGAAGGTGTAGTCGCCCGGCGCCAGGTTGGTGTAGGTGGCACGCCGCAGCTTGCCGGAGTCCACCCAGTCGCGGTCGAAGCCTTCGAGCTTGTGGAGATAGCGGTTCTTTTCCGGTGCCGTGAAGTCCAGCGCCGCGAACTCGAAGGCCACCACGTAGTCCTGGTGATCGAGGGTCAGATGGTTGACCTCCGACAGCGGCCGGCCGAGATCGATGGCGTCGTTGAACTTGAGGAACTCGGTCAGCATGACCGGCGGCACGTGGGTGTTCTCGTGGACCTGTCTTGGATGGAAGGCGTTGAAACCGCTGATGCCGCCGAAATACATGCGCCCGTCACCGGTCTGGAGCGCGGCGCCGAAATTGAATTCGTCGCTCTGCAGGCCGTGGCTCGAATCGAAGTTCTTGAGCGACTCGGTCTCCGGATCGAAGCGGGTCAGGCCCCGGTTCGAGCTCAGCCAGAGATATCCCTGGTCGTCGGTCAGAATGCCGAAGATGTGGTCCGAGGGCAGGCCTTCGTTCTTGGTGTAGCGGCGGAAGATCGGGCGGCCCGCGCGGCGGTCCGCGGAGCTCCACAAGTTGAGCCCGCCACCCTGGGTGCCGATCCAGAGATCGCCCTCCTGGCCCCGCCGAAGCACCCACGGCGTGTCGCTCGCGATGCTGCGAGCGTTCTCGGGATCGTGCCGGTAATGGGCCGTCACTTTGCCCGTGGCGGGGTCGAAGTGATTGAGCCCGGCGCCCTCGGTGCCGATCCACAGGGTGCCGTCGGGGTCCTCCGACAGCGCGATGACGATGTCGCTGGACAGGCTCTCGGGGTTGTGCGGATCGTGGCGGAAGCGGGTGAAGCGGTTGCCGTCACGGCCTGTGTCGGCATTGCGCTCCAGGCGGTTGAGCCCGCCACGGTAGGTGCCGACCCAGAGCACGTCGCTCGAGTCCCGGTGGATGAAGGTCACGCCGTTGAAGGCGAGGCTGTTCGGATTCGTGGGATCGTGGACGAAGCGCGTGAAGGTATCGGTCTCCGGGTCATACCGGTTGAGGCCCGCCGAGAATGTGCCGATCCACAGCGAACCTTCGCCTTCGACGTGCAGGGACATGATCCTGTCGTCGCCGAGGCTCTGCCGATCGGAAGGATCGTGCCGATAGTGTTGAAAGGCACCGGTCTCGGGCTGCAGGCGGTTGAGTCCGCCGCCCCAGGTGCCGACCCACACGGTGCCGTCGTCGGCCTCGGCGAAGGAGGTGACGATATCGGTCGAGAGCGGGCTCGGATCGGTCGCCCGGTGGCGGTAGTGGAGGATCGAGCCGAAAGCCGTGTTCCACTTGCTCAGGCCGGCGTAGGTCCCGACCCACAGCACACCGCCCTGGTCCTGGTAGATCGACAGCACGCGGTCGCCCGCCAGGCTCGCCGGGTCGGTGGGGTCGTGCCTGTAGCGCGCAAAGTCGTCGGTCGACGGTCGCCACTCGCTGAGCCCGCTGTCGGTGCCGACCCAGAGCACGCCGTCGCGGTCCTGGTAGATCGTGTACACACCGTCGGCAGACAAGCTGGTCGGATCTTCCGCGTCGTGGGCGAAGCGGGTGATGATCGCGGTCTGACCCACCGATGCGGCGCGGTCGAGCCGATTGAGGCCGCTCTCGTAGGTGCCGACCCACAGGCTGCCGTCGCGGTCGCCGTAGATGGTCTTGACCTGGTCGCTCGACAGGCTGGCGGGGTCCTCCGGATCATGCCGGAAGTGGGTGAAGGTGCCGGTCTCGGGATCGAGCCGGCTGACGCCGCCGCCGTCGGTGCCGACCCACAGTCGACCGGAGGCGTCCTCGAACAAGCTGCGGGCATGGTCGTGACTGAGGCTCGCGGGATTCTCGGGATCGTGCTGGAAACGCGTGAACCTGCCGGTCGCGGTGTCGAGGAGGTTGACGCCGCCGCCGTCGGTGCCGACCCACAGCCGGCCCGAACGGTCCTGAAGGAGTGCGCGCACCCGGTCGTTCGACAAGCTCGCCGGATCGTCCGGGTCGTACCGGTAGTGGACGAAAGACTTGCTCGCGGGATCGAAGTGGTCCAGACCGCCGCCTTCGGTGCCCAACCATAGCGTGCCGTCGTCCTCGATCATCGTCATGATCGTGTTGTGAGACAGCGAGCTCGGGTCGCCGGCGTCGTGAGCGTAGAAGGTGAACCGGTAGCCGTCGTAGCGCCCGAGGCCTTCTTGGGTGCCGAACCACAGGTAGCCCTGCCGGTCCTGAACGGCGCATTGGACGAAGGACTGGGAGAGTCCCTCCTTCAGCGAGAGATGCTGGAACTTGACGTTCTTCTCCTCGGCCGCAAGCGGTGCCGGCGAGGCGAGGGCGACTGTGGCTAAGACCAGAGCGAGGACGGCGCATTCGAGATATGCGGTGCTCCGGAAACTTCGAAAGACGCTCATGCGAGGCCCCTTGTCAGGTCGTCGAACGGATGCGGCGCTGTCTGCCCAGCAAAGCCCTGCTGCCCAAGACCGTTGCGCCCTCTTCGAGCGCCGGATCCGGCTGCTTCTTCAGTCCGGGAACCGGCGGCGTTTCCACGCCTCGTCAGACTAATCGGCCAGCATTACGATCCGGCTTACGACAGGCCAATCGGCTTCACCAGTTTCAGTCCTGTTCCACCCAGGCGTTGATCGCCATCGGCTCGGTCAGGCCGGTGCTCCACAGATATCCGGTGCTCCACAGGTAGCCGGTGCTCCACAGATATCCGTCGACGTCCAGATCGGCAGTGCTCCACAGGTAGCCGGTGCTCCACAGGTAGCCGGTGCTCCACAGGTAGCCGGTGCTCCACAGGTACCCGTCTCCGGAGACCAGGCTGCCGTCCCACTCGAGACCATCCTGGCCTTCGATGTAGAAGCTGCCGTCCTCGGCCTCCCGAACCGGTCCGGCGTAGTGATCCACGCCGTTCAGGTCGCTGGCGATGTCGAGGCCACCGTTCGCGCAGCCGGACTCGGCCGAGGTCACCGCCTCGGCGGCGTTCACGATGCCGGCGCCCTGCTGGAAGATGCTGTAGGCGAGCTCGCCGTCGTCGTCGACCGCCGCTCGCGCGGTGGCGATCAGCCGGCACTTGACGTCGTCGGGAGTCAGCGTCGGGTCGGCCTGGAGGATCAACGCGGCGACGCCCGAGACCACGGCGGCCGCCTGAGAGGTGCCGGACATCACGAAGTACTCGTAGCCGTCGTGGAACTTCTTGTAGGTCTTGGGGATGTGGTCCCCCTTCTCCATGATGCCCAGCAGGTGGCCACCGGGCGCGACGATCTCGGGTTTGACGAAGCCTTCCACGGTCGGTCCGGCGGCCGAGAAGGTGGACAGGCGATCGTCGGAGGTGTCGCCGGGCGTGAAGTTGTCGGTCATCGCGCCGACGGTGATCAGGTACGGCAGGTTGCCGGGCACGCCGACAGTCATCGGGTCGGGGCCGTTGTTGCCGGCCGAGGCCACCACGACGATCCCGGCTTCCCAGGCCGCCATGATCGCCTGGTTCAGGGGGTCGTCCCAGTAGTGGGAGCGCGGCTCGGCGCTGATCGACAAATTCAGCACTCGGATGCCATAGGCGTCCTTGTGGTCGACGACGAACTCGATGCCGCGGATGACGTCGGCGTAGGTGCCGAGACCGTGCTTGTCGAAAGCCTTGACCGAGACGATGTCGACGTTGGGCGCGACGCCGTTGTAGGTACCCATGGGCAGACCCCAGGGATCGGTCGACTCGCGGCTATTGGCGATGATGCTCCAGACGTGAGTGCCGTGGCCGTTGCCGTCCTTGGGGTTGTGGGTGTCGACGGTGTCGGCGATCGCGTCGTACTGCACCAGGATCCGATCCTGACCATGGGCGTTCTTCTTCAGGCCCTTGCCCTTGCCCCACACGCCGGTGTCGACCGCGGCGACGGTCACCCCATGGCCGTCGATGCCTTCGAGATGGAGCCCGGCGGCGGCGATCAGGGTGGGGAAGTAACTATCCCGCGCGGGGCCGTTGTTGCCCGGTTCGGGTTTGAGCTCCACGCACTGGCCGTCGGCGAACCCGAGCAGCAAGGAGTAGCTGGCCGGGCTCTGCAGAGCGGTGTGCTGGAATTCGAGCCGCAGCTCGGCGGTCTGTCCGGCGTCGATCTCGCGGTCGTGGCCGTGGCCCTTCCAGCCCGAATCGATGGTGGTGAAGTAGGGGTCCCGGTGGTGCTTGAAGATCTCCTTGCCCTCGAGCTTCACCTTCGTGAGCTTGCCGTTGGCATCGGGCCAGCTGACAGAGGCGCTCTCGAGCCGAATCGTGGCGCCCTCCGAGCTCGTGATGCGCCAATCGACCTTCTTGCCGTCGAAGCTCGGGTGCTCCTCGGCGCTGACGTTGGCGTTGCAGGCCGGGGCGAGGCGCGCGGAGCAATCGCTCTCCTCGAAGGCGACGTGGATCGTGTACAGCCCGTCGGCGTCGGCGTCCATCTTGAACTCGAACCTCAAGACCGCGCTCTCCCCAGGCTCGATCTCGCGGTCGTGCCGGTGGCCTTTCCAGCCGGAGTCGATCAGGGTCGACGTCGGGTGGCGCTTGTGCTTGAAGATCTCCTTGCCGCCGAGCCGGAGCTTTTCGAGCTCCTTGTTGGCGCCCGGCCAGCTCAGGAAGACGCTCTCGATGGTGAGATCGTCGTCGCCGTGGTTCGTGATCGTCCAGTCGACTTTCTTGCGGTCGAACACGAGGCTGTCGGAAGCGGAGACGAGACACTCGCCGCTGCTGGTCGCCGCGACGGACAGCGCGGCGAGGATTGGAATCCAGAGTCGGCGCATGCCGACCTTCAGGTTGCTCATCTGGTCTATCTCCTCCGTCGATTCGCGATCTCTACTTCGATTCAGAGGATCTCGCGGCAACCTGAACGCCGCTTTGTGCCGAGATTAAGGCATCTTTAAGGGAGCTACTCCTGCTCGACCCACATGTTGACCGCCGCCGGCTCGACCAGGCCGTCGGTCCACAGGTATCCGTCTGTCCACAGATAGCCGTCGGTCCAGAAGTATCCGTCTGTCCAGAGGTATCCGTCGGTCCACAGGTATCCGTCTGTCCACAGATAGCCGTCGGTCCAGAGGTATCCGTCGGTCCACAGGTAGCCGCCGGGCCAGACGGTGCCGTCACCGTCGAGGTCGGCGAGGTAGAAGTTGCCGTCCTCGTCCTGGTGGGCGCGGCCGCCATAGTGCGCGGCGCCGGCCAGGTCCTTGGCGACGTCGAGTCCGTTGTTGGCGCAGCCGGCGGCGGTCGAGTAGACGGCGTCGCGGGCGTGGACCATACCGGCCCCCTGCTGGAAGACGCTGTAGGCCAGGGTGCCGGCGGCGCGCACTGCGGGCCGGGCCGAGGCCATCAGCCGGCATTTGACCTCGTCGGGGGTGAGCTGGGGCTCTGCCTGAATCAGCAGCGCGGCGGCGGCGGAAACGACGGCCGCCGCCTGTGAGGTGCCGGACATGTAGAAGTATTCCCCGTAGATCCATTCCGGATACAACAGAGGAATCCGTTGATCGGCGTAGGCCTTTGCCAGGATGTGGCCGCCGGGGGCGACGATCTCCGGCTTGACGAAGCCTTCCGCCGTCGGGCCGGCGGCGGAGAATGAGGCCAGGAAGTCGTCCCCGGGCATTGCCGGGGTGACGCCGTCGGACATGGCGCCGACGGTGATGGCGTAGGGATTGTTGCCCGGCACACCGATGGTCATCGGGTCGGGCCCGGTGTTGCCGGCCGAGGCCACCACCACGATGCCCGCCTGCCAGGCCGCCATCACCGCCTGGTTCAGCGGATCGTCCCAGTAGTGCGACTGCGGCGCGGCCGAGAACGACAGGTTCAGCACCCGGATGTTCAACTTCCGTTTGTAGTGCACGATCCAGTCGATGCCACGGATGACGTCGGCGTAGGAGCCGTTGCCGTCGTCGGCGAAGGCCTTGACCGCGAGCAGCGTGGCTCCAGGGGCGATGCCGTTGTACGCCAGCGGGTCGCCGCCCTTGCGGTTGTCGACCGCGATGCTCGCCAGGTGGGTGCCGTGCCCGTGCCCGTCGTCGGCCGTGAAGGTGCCGGAGATCGCGTCGTAGTCCTGCCAGGACACGAAGTGTGGATCATTGGCGGTCATCAGCGCCAGAGGCGGTGCGCGCAGTCCGGTGTCGAGCACCGCGATACCGATGCCGGCGCCTGTGATGCCTTCGTCGTGGAGCTGATCGGCGCCGATCAGGCGTGGATACTCGGTGTAGGGTCCGGGGTCGTCGCTGTCCATGTCCGAGAGGGCGTCGACGCCCACCTTGCGGTCGTCGTAGATGCGAGTGACCGCGGTGTGCTCTTCGAGGGCGGCGCGCTGGGCCGCGGTGAGCTCGGCGCCCGCCGCGCGGATGATCCGCAGCTCGTGGGTGACCTCGCCACCGACCTCGTGCACCGCGGCGCGAACGGCCGGCAGGTCCTTGCCTTGCACAATCACAGCGGTCGTGGGTTGTTCGGGTGCGATCTCGCTGTCGGTCGGTACCGTCGAGGCACAGGAGAGGAACAGGAACCCCCCTCCGATGACGGCGGCGAACAGGGATCTCGGGCGCTTTCGGCTCAACATATCGCTATTCCTTCCGGTCGAAGTTCGTTACTCCGGCGGTACCCAGGCGTTGATCGCCAGGGTCTCGTTCAAGGTAGTGCTCCAGAGGTAGCCGCTGCTCGAGAAGTCGTCTGTCGTGCTCCACAGGTAACCGTCGTTCCAGAGGTTGCCGGTGCTCCACAGATAGCCGTCGTTCCAGAGGTTGCCGGTGCTCCACAGGTAGCCGTCGTTCCAGAGGTTGCCGGTGCTCCACAGGTAGCCGGAGCCGGAGACGTAGCGGCCGTCCCACGCGAGACCTTCAGTGCCCTCGACGTAGAAGCTGCCGTCCTCGGCCTCGCGTGCCGGTCCGAAGTAGTGCTCGACGTCGCCGAGATCCTTTGCGATGTCGAGACCGCCGTTGGCGCAGCCGGTGGCGGTGGAGAAGGCGGCGCCCGCGGCGTCCGCCAGGCCGGCTCCCTGCTGAAAGACGCTGTAGGCGAGGCCGCCGTCGTTGTCGACCGCCGGGCGGGCCGAGGCGATCAGCCGGCACTTGACGCCGTCAGGGGTGAGCGACGGGTCGGCCTGCAGCAACAGGGCGGCGATCCCCGATACCACCGCGGCGGCCTGGGAGGTGCCCGACATGGTGAAGTACTCGCCGTGCTCGCGAAACTCTGGATGCTCGAAAGCGATGGTAGAGAAGTAGGGCATGATTCCCAGCATGTGCCCGCCGGGCGCCACCACCTCCGGCTTGAGGAAGGCTTCGTAGGTCGGGCCGGTGGCCGAGAAGGAGGCGAGGAGATCGTCGCCGTCGTCGCCCGGGGTGAAGTTGTCGGTCATGGCGCCGACGGTGATCACGTAGGGCACGTTGCCGGGTACGCCGACGGTCATCGCATCGGGGCCGTTGTTGCCGGCCGAGGTCACGACCACGATCCCCGCCTGCCAGGCGGCCATCACGGACTGCGCCAGGGGATCCTCCCAGTAGTGGGAGCGGACCGGGCCGCTGAACGAGAGATTGAGCACGCGGATGCCGTAGGCGTCGCGGTTCGCCACGACCCAGTCGATGCCCCGGATGACGTCGCCGTAGGTGGCGACGCCGTCGGAGTCGAAGGCCTTGACCACCACCAGATCGGCATCGGGCGCGACGCCGTTGTACTTGCTCTCGGTGCCGCCGATCCCGCTGCCCGTGGCGATCGAGACGACGTGCGCGGAATGGCCGTTGTAGTCGGTGTAGCTGTGCGATACCTCGCGGTCTTCGATGGCGTCGTACTGCGCCAGGAGTCGGTAGTCGCCGCTGGCGTTCTCGGCCAGGACCGAGCTCCAGGCGTAGCCGGTGTCGATCACCGCGATGGTCACACCGTGGCCGGTGATGCCTTGCTCGTGGAGGGCGTCGGCGCCGATCCGGTTGGGGAAGTCGCTGTACGGTGTGGTGAAGACCGGGCCGGTGCCCCAGCCGCCCCAGCCCCAGGCCACGGGCGCGTTCCAGGCCAGTGAAGCCATCGCCAGCAGAATCACCGGCAGGATCCGTCCGTTCAGTGTCCGCGGGTTCGTCGTCGGCGTTTTCATCGTCCGCCCCTCTCGTCCGTGGTCGTTCGTGTTGACGGACTCGATCGTGCCGGTCGCGCTTGAACGGTGCTTTGCGCCGAGATTAAGGTTCCATTAACGGACGACGCCACCGCGCCGGGGCGGTGGCGAAGCGTGCGGAGTCGTCGGACTCCGGGACTACTCCTGGTCGACCCACATGTTGATCGCCGCCGGCTCGGCCAGGCTGCCGGTCCACAGGTAGCCGTCGGGGTAGACGTTGGTCCACAGGTAGCCGTTGGTCCACAGGTAGCCGTCGGTCCACAGGTAACCGTCGGTCCACAGGTAGCCGTTGGTCCACAGGTAGCCGCTGGTCCACAGGTAGGCCTCAGTCCACAGGTAGCCGCCGGACCACACGGTGCCGTCGCCCTCCAGGCCGGTGATGTAATAGTCGCCGTTCGCGTCCTGGTTGGCGCGGCCGCCGTAGTGCTCGATGCCGGCCAGATCCTTGGCCACGTCGAGGCCGCCGTTGACACAGCCGGAAGCGGTCGAGGCCACCGCGTCGGGGGCGTGGACCATGCCGGCGCCCTGCTGGAAGACGCTGTAGGCGAGGGTGCCGTCGGAACGCACCGCGGGGTGGGCGGAGGCCATCAGGCGGCACTTGAGATCCTCGGGAGTGAGGGTGGGGTCGGCCTGGAGCAGGAGCGCCGCGATGCCCGAAACCACCGCCGCCGCCTGAGAGGTGCCCGACATGTAGAAGTAGTCGCCGTCGATCCAGCCCGGATGCTGGCTCGGGATGGTCTGGCTGGCCTTCGCGATCCCCAGCATGTGGCCTCCAGGTGCCACCACCTCGGGCTTGACGAACCCCTCCACGGTCGGGCCCGCGGCGGAGAAGGAGGTCAGGAAGTCGTCGCCGGCGGTCTCCGGAGTGACACCGTCGGACATGGCGCCGACCGTGACGACGTAGGGCACGTTGCCCGGCACGCCGATCGTCATGGGCTCGGGACCGGTGTTGCCGGCCGAGGCCACCACTACGATGCCGGCCCGCCAGGCGGCCATCACCGCCTGATTCAGCGGGTCGTCCCAGTAGTGGGAGCGCGGCTCGGCGCTGATCGAGAGGTTGAGGATCCGGATGCCGTAGAAGCTCTCGTTGGTGACGACCCAGTCGATCGCCCGGATGACGTCGGCGTACGTCCCCTGGCCGTTCGCGCCGAAGGCCTTGACCACCACCAGATCGGCGTCCGGCGCGACCCCGTTGTGAGCCCCCGGCCGGGAGCGCGGGCGCTGGCTGTCCGCGATGATGCTGGCGACGTGGGTGCCGTGACCGTGACCGTCGTCCGCGATGTTCTCCTGGTCCGCAATGGCGTCGTAACGCGCCAGGACGCGGCTCGCACCCTGGGTGTTCTTGGCCAGGCTGCGCCACGACGTCATTCCGGTGTCGACCACGGCGACCGTGACCCCGTCGCCGGTAATCCCCTGGCCGTGGAGCAGATCCGCACCTATCAGCGCCGGGAACTCGCTGTACCGGACTGTCGCGAACGCGATCTCCAGGTTGTCGACGTAGAAGAATTCGTCGGGCCCGCCGTAGAGTTTGTGAACCCGGAATCGCACGGTGGTGTCGGCCGAGAGATAGTCGCTGATGTCGTACTGTCGGGAGCCCGAGGCGGCGCCTTCGATGTCATCGAAGATCTCCAGCACCGTGTAGCTCGAGCCGCCGTCGTCGGAGATCTCGACGGCAATCTCGTCCTCGAAGGCCTCTACGCCGGGGCTGGTCCGGAAGTCGAAGCTAAGGGCGGCGGAGCTGACCCCGGAGAGATTCACCTCCCGGGCGGCGCTCGGCTGAGTACCGGTGTTCGGCCGGTCGCCCAGCCGGAGCTCGCCGGTCACGATCCGGACCTGGCCGTAGGTCGGGCCGGCGCTCTCGACGTCGTCTTCGATCCAGCCGCCGTCCCAGCTCGCCGTGCCGTCGTCGTTGGTGAACGACGCGGTGTCGAACTCGTCGCGAACCATCTGCTGCGCGGCGTCGATGCCGATCTTACGGTCCTCGTAAATGCGGGTGACCGCGTCGTGCCGCCCGAGGGCGGCGCGCTGGGCGGCGGTGAGCTCGGCGCCCGCCGCGCGGATGATTCGCAGCTCGTGGGTGACCTCGCCGCCGACCTCGCGCACCGCCGCGACGACGGCCGTCAGGTCGGTGCCCTGGACGATCACCGTCGTCGGCCGCTCGGGGGTGGATCCGTTCTCGGTCGGTACCGTCGAGGCGCAGGACAGGAACACGAGCCCCCAACTCATGGCGACGGCGAACAAGTATCTCGGGCAGTCTTGGCAAGACATATCGTACTTCCTTGTGTCGAAGGTCGTTACGCCGGCGGTACCCAGGCATTGATCGCCAGCTGTTCGGTCAAGGCGGTGCTCCAGAGGTAGCCGCTGTTCCACATGTCGTCGCCGAAATCTCTTGTCAGTCTCGTGTCGGCGTCACTCTCGAGTTGGTCAGTCGTCTGTTGTTGCAAAGTGGTCCGAGATCGACGCCGAGGTTCCAGGACGCGCCTTGAGGTCGCTTTGGGGCCTGGTTAAGCTCTGTTTAAGCGGCGTGTCCGCTTACTCCTGGTCAACCCAGTCGTTGATCGCCGCGGGCTCGATCAAGCCGGTGCTCCACAGGTAGCCGGTGCTCCACAGATAGCCGGTGCTCCACAGGTAGCCGGTGCTCCACAGATAGCCGTCGTTCCACAGATTGCCGGTGCTCCACAGGTAGCCGGTGCTCCACAGGTAGCCCGTTCCTGACACGTAGGTGCCGTCCCACTCGTAGCCGCCGTGGCCCTCGATGTAGAAGCTGCCGTCGGCGGCCTCGCGCACCGGTCCGGCGTAGTGCTCGATGTCGGCGAGGTCATTGTCGACGTCGATGCCGCCGTTGGCGCAGCCGGTTTTGGTGGAGTAGACCGCGTCGAAGGCGTTGATCACGCCGGCGCCCTGCTGGAAGACGCTGTAGGCGAGCTCGTCCTCGTCGACCGCCGGCCTGGCCGAGGCAATCAGCCGGCACTTGACGTCGTCGGGGGTGAGGGACGGGTCAGCCTGGAGCATCAAGGCGGCGGCGCCCGAGACCACCGCGGCCGCCTGGGAGGTGCCGGAGATCTGGTGCCAAGTGCCGTCCACCTGGGATTCGGGATGGTCCTTGGGAATCTGCGAGCCGGGCTTGATCTGGCCCAGCATGTGGCCGCCGGGAGCCACCATCTCGGGCTTCAGGAAGGCCTCGAAGCTCGGGCCGGCGGAGGAGAACGAGGCCAGGCGATCGTCGCTTCCGTCGTCGGGGGTGTAGCTGTCGGTCATGGCGCCGACGGTGATGATGTACGGCACGTTGCCCGGCACGCCGATCGTGATCGGGTCCGGCCCGGTGTTGCCGGCCGAGGCCACCACCACGATCCCCGCGCGCCACGCCTCCATCACCGCCTGGTTCAGCGGGTCGTCCCAGTAGAAGGAGTTCAGCGGCGCGCTCATCGACAGGTTGAGCACGCGGATGTTGTAGGCGTCCTTGTTGTCGATGATCCACTGGAGGCCGCGGATCACGTGGGCGTAGGTGCCGCTGCCCCGCTTGTCGAAGGCCATGACCGCCACCAGGTCGGCGTCGGGCGCCAGGCTGTTGTAGCCCTCGGGAGCCTCGGCGCTCGACAGCGCGATACTGGCGAGGTGGGTGCCGTGGCCGCTCTTGTCCTTGGCCTTGCCGGCCTTGTCCTTGATCGCGTCGTACTCGGCCAGCAGGCGGTGTTCGCCCAGGGTGTTCTTCTTGAGGTCGCGGTGGTTCCAGATGCCGGTGTCGAGGAACGCCACGGTGATGCCGTAGCCGGTGATGCCCTGAACGTGAAGCGCGTCGGCGCCGACCAGGCTCGGGAAGTGCGCGTAGGGAGGATTGCTCTCGGCCTCGATCGGTGCAGCGGCGCAGGTGATCGTCAGGAGGCAGAGGGCGGAAAGCCAGGTCTTGTTCATCTTGGGTTCTCCAGCGTCAGTTCGAGTGAGCGGATGCCGTTTCCAGCAGCCAGTATTCGGGGAGTAGCGGAGACCAGCGAGAATGACCGGTGCGTCTGAAGTCCGTCTTGCGTCGTGGTTAAGCTCCTCTTAAGCGTGGGGCCTCAGCGGGCTGGGAACGAGAAAAGCCGCCGGTGGGTGCCGGCGGCGGAAGAGGAGAAATGGGCTTCGCTGGGGACGAAGCTGTACCGAGGGTACTCGTGCTCGAGCCTACTCCTGCGGCACCCAGACATTGATCGCCGCCGGCTCGGCCAGAGCCTGGCTCCAGAGATAGGCGTCGTAGTCGGCGTAGGCGTCGGTCCACAGATAGGCATCGGTCCACAGGTAGCCGCCCGTCCACAGGTAGGCGTCGGTCCACAGATAGCCGCCCGTCCACAGATAGCCGCCCGTCCACAGGTAGCCGTCGGTCCACAGATAGGCGTCGGTCCACAGATAGCCACCCGTCCAGACGTGGCCGTCTTCGAGCAGGGGCCGTGGACAGTCTTGGACGCAATTCGTGTCCATGATGTAGAAGTTGCCGGTCGAGTCGAGATTGGCGCCGCCGCCGTAGTGCTCGGTGCCCGCGAGGTCGAGGGCCACGTCGAGACCGTAGTTGGCGCAGCCCGAGGCGGCCGAATAGACAGCGTCGTAGGCGTGGGCCATCCCCGCACCCTGTTGGAAGATGCTGTAGTGGAGCGTGCCGTCGGGCTTGATCGCGGGTCGCGCGGAGGCCATCACCCGGCACTTGATGTCGTCGGGGCTCAGCACAGGGTCGGATTCCAGCATCAACGCCGCGATTCCGCTCATCACTCCCGCTGCCTGCGAGGTGCCGGACATGTAGAAATAGTCCCCGTCATTGTCATAGAGCCACTCAGGATGCTGGCTGGGGAGGGTGTCACTCGGATCCACTAGCCCCAGCAGATGGCCGCCGGGAGTGACGATCTCTGGTTTGATGAAACCCTCCACGGTCGGCCCGGCCGATGAGAACGAGGTCAGATAATCGTCGCCGAGCTGCTCCGGGGTGCCGGCGTCTGACATCGCGCCGACGGTGATGACGTAGGGAACGTTCCCAGGAACACCGATGGTCATCGGGTCCGGCCCGAAGTTGCCTGCCGAGGCCACGACCACGATCCCGGCTTCCCAGGCAGCCATCACCGCCTGGTTGAGTGGATCGTCCCAGTAATGGGAGTGGGGCTCGGCACTGATCGACAGGTTGAGCACCCGGATGTTGTAGGCAGACTGGTTCTGCACGATCCAATCGAGCCCGCGGATGACGTCGGCATAAGTGCCCTGGCCGTTGACGCCGAACGCCTTGACCGCCACCAGGTTGGCGTCGGGAGCGATGCCGTTGTGCTGGAGGGAATTGCCCGGCTTCTGACTGTTGAGGATCACGCTCGCCACATGAGTGCCGTGACCGTGTTGATCCTGTGCCGTGCCCTCGCTGTCTGCGATGGCGTCGTATTGCGCCAACAGGCGGTTCTCCTTGCGGGTGTTCTTCTTCAGGGCGCGCTTCGGCTTGATGCCGGTGTCGAGCAGCGCGACCGTGATTCCGTCGCCGGTGACGCCCTGATCGTGGAGCTGTCCCGCGTTGACGAGAGTCGCGACCTCGGAATCGGGCGTGGCGGGGAAGGCGACCTCGACGTTGTCGACGTAGAAGTACTCGTTCGAGCCGCCGTACAGGTTGGTAACCCGAAAGCGGATCACGGGGTCGGAGTCGAGATCGCCCGAGAGGTCGTAGCTCCGCTCGCCCGAAGTAGTGCCGCTGATGCCGGTGATTGACTCGAGCAACGAATAGCTCGAGCCGCCGTCGGTGGAGACCTCCACTGCCACCGCATCGCTCGAGTCGACGCCCGGGGAGGTCCGGAAATCGAAGCTGAGGACCGCCTGGCCGGCGCTGCCCGAGAGGTCCGCCCGGCGTGCCGCGCTCGGCTGGCCGCCGGTGTTGGGCTGATCGTCGAGGCGCAGCTCGCCGTAGATGACGCGCACCTGGCCGGCTCCGGGGCCGGTGCCGCCGGCCTCGGGGTCGTCTTCCAGCCAAGCGCCGATCCAGCCGACCGAACCGTCGTCGTTGCCGAAAGATGCGGCGCTGAACTCGTCGCGAACGTTGCTGGTGCCGCCGCCGGTGGCGCCACCATCGCCACCGCCGCCACTGCTCGCGACAGTGTAGGTGATCTCAAGAAGCGGCTCCTCGTCGTCCTTCTCGCGACTGGAGAGTTTGGCCTCGCCGTCGGCTCCGGTGGGATCCAGGAGCACGCCGTGGTTGGCATGGATACCGGCCACCCAGTCCCCGGCCAGGGCGGTGACGTCCACTTCCTGCCAACCCTTGGTGTCAGGCGAAAACGAGCCCGCCACCGCCGCGTCGAAGTCGCCGCCGGGGCTCGCCCAGGAGCTCGGGTCGTCGTGGTGGATCCAGTCGGCACCACTGTCGCTGTCACCGATGCCTTCGGCCCAGCTGGCGTCGAGGCGGTGGACGTTGATGGTCTGATCGGACCTGTCGCCTGTCACGTTGAGGTGCAGCTTGGCAGTGCTCACCGACACCCCGGCCGGGACGGCGGAGAGATCGAAGCGCAGCAACACGCGCTGGATCTTGCCGGCTTCAGGCTTGAGCTTGAGGTCGTTGTCGTCGCCTTTGTTATCGTCCGTGTTGTCCTGCCTGATGAAGGTGTCGGCGACGGCGGGCAAGAGGACGGTCGTGGATGGTGGGGGCCCGCCCCCGCCGGTATCGTAGGACACGCTGAGCAAGGGCGCGGCTCCCGACTCGCCCTCGTAGGACTTTGCCGTGCGCTCGCCGGAGCCGGAGACCACGAAGACCATGCTGTTGCCGCTCGCCCAGCCGGGACGGTTGACGACCTCCTGCACCAGCGCCGAAAGGTCCGGCGTCAGGTGCTTCTCGCTCACGCTCGACCAGGGCGCCGGGTTCCAGCCCACCGCGGCACTCGTGGTCGGACGGCTGCTGACGTCGAAGGCGTTGGAGGTGAACACCGCGGCGTTGTCCGCGGCCTCCGCTTTGAAGGTCAGCGAGGTGGCCACGCTGTCGGTCTCGTCGGTCTCGAGCTCGATCCGCGCCGAGGTGATGGTCGCCCCGGCGGGGATCGCCAGGTTCTGGAAACGGATCCCAACCAGCTGCGCAGTGGAGCCCTCGTCGACCAGCTCCAGATCCGAGCTGTTGATGTACATCGAACCGCTGCCAGCGTTCTCTTCCACGTCGTCCGAGCCCTGGCTCACCCGCGAACTGATGGTCGTGACCGCTGAAACCCGGACCGCGGCGTCGCCGTAGATCCGACGCACGGCAGCCGAATGCTGTAGCCCGTACTCCTGCGCCGGGGTCAGCCGTGCGCCCACCGCGTGGATGATTCCGAGCTCATGGGTGACCGTCGCGCCCGCGGCTTCGACGGCCGTTCTGACCGTCTCGAGATCGGTGCCCTGGACGATGAAGGAGGCTGTTGTTTCGGGGGCCGAAGTAAAGGCGTCTGGTGTGTCGCTGCAGCTCGAAATCAGGAGGAGGCCGAGGATCATCTCTATTGCTCCTACGATCGTCATCGAGCTGCGGGCGGTGCTGTTGCCTGTGGAATCTCGGAACATGGTGTCTTCCTACGATGAGTTATGGGTTCCGTCTCTCCAGAAAGACGAAACACTGCCAAACGAAACACTGCCAAGTCGATTTCGATTCTGGCCGGCGAATGTTGGTCCTAGCTGTTTCTCCCGTTAGGTCGGTGTTAAGCCGAACGCCTGGATTCTGCTCGCTGAGCGCGAAAAAGCCGCCAGCGGATGCCGGCGGCGGAAGAGGAGAAGTGGGCGTCGCTGGGGAACGAGGCCGTGCAGGAATCTGTCTCGAGAGATCTACTCTTGATCCACCCAGATGTTGATCGACGCTGGCTCGGTGAGGCCTGTGCTCCAGAGGTAACCGGTGCTCCAGAGGTATCCGGTGCTCCACAGGTATCCGGTGCTCCAGAGGTAGCCGTCGCCGGCCACGTGGCTGCCGTCCCACTCGAAGCCCTGGTGGCCCTCGATGTAGAAACTGCCGTCGGAGGCTTCGCGCACCGGGCCGGCGTAGTGCTCGACGCCAGCGAGATCCAGAGAGACGTCGATGCCGCCGTTGGCGCAGCCCGTTTCGAGGGAGTACACGGCGTCGTGGGCGTTGACCATACCGGCGCCCTGCTCGAAGACGGTGTAGGCGAGCTCGTCATTCTCGTCCACCGCCGGCCGGGCCGAGGCGATCAGCCGGCACTTGACCTCGTCGGGGGTGAGCGACGGGTCGGCCTCGAGGATCAGGGCGGCAGCGCCCGTAACCATGGCCGCTGCCTGGGAGGTGCCCGACATGGTGAAATAGGTACCGGCGTCGTGGAATTCGGGGTGATCGACGGCGATCCGCGCCGAGTCGTCCATGAGCGCCTTGATGTGTCCGCCGGGCGCCACCACCTCGGGCTTGAGGAAGGCCTCGAAGCTCGGCCCCGCCGAGGAGAACGTCGCCAACAGATCGTCGGTGCCGTCGTTCGGGGTGTAGTTGTCGGTCATCGCGCCGACCGTGATCACGTACGGCACGTTGCCGGGCACGCCGATGGTCATCGCGCCGGGGCCGGTGTTGCCGGCCGAGGCGACCACCACGATCCCCGCCTGCCAGGCGGCCATCACCGCCTGGTTGAGCGGGTCGTCCCAGTAGTGGGAGCGGACCTCGGCGCTGAGCGACAAGTTCAGCACCCGGATGCCGTAGGCTTCCTTGTTGGCCACCACCCACTCGATACCGCGGATGACGTCGGCGTAGGTGCCCAAGCCTTCGTCGTCGAGCGCCTTGACCGAAACCAGATCGGCGTCGGGGGCGATGCCCAGATACTGGCCGTTCTGTTTCTTGGAGTTGATCGCCACCGAGGTCACGTGCCCGCCGTGACCGTTGCCGTCGTCGCTCGACCACCACACCTGCTGGTCGGCGATGGCGTCGTACTGAGCGAGCAGGCGGTTGCGGTTGAACGTGTCTTTGTTGAGATTCTTGTGCGCGTAGTATCCGGTGTCGATCATCGCCACGGTGACGCCGTGGCCGGTGACGCCCTGCTCGTGGAGGAGGTCGGCCCCCACCAGACTCGGCGAGGCCACCGCTTCGGCGGTGCACCAGAGCAGCGCGGTGATCGCCAGCAGCACGATCAGCGAGGTCGGTCCGTTACTCTTTGTCGTGTACATCGTCTTGTCCTTCACGTAGTTGCCGCACGGGTTCCGCTCATGCGCAACCGCAGATTCTCGTATTCACGTCACCGGTGGCACTGATCGTGCCGCGTGAGCTTGAAGCTCACTTTCAGGCGAGATTAAGGTCGCTTTAAGCCGGGTCAGCCTGTCGAGCGGATGCCGACTTCCCGATCCGCGTAGATCCGGGTGACGGCTTCGTGCTGTTCGAGGGCGGCGATCTGGGCCGGCGTCAGCCGGGCGCCGACGGCGTTGATGATCCGCAGCCGGTGGGTGATCGTGCCGCCGACCTCTTCGACCGCCGCCACCACTGCCTCGAGCTCGCGGCCCTGGACGATCATCGCGGAGACCGAGTCCTCGGCGGCCGGCTCCACGATGGCAGTTTCTTCGGGCACGGCTTCGGGCACGGCGTCAGCCGCGCTCTTCGGCGTCGAGGAGCACGACATCAGAACCGAAGCGACGGCGACGGTGAATACCAGGTTGGCGCACCAATGGAATCTCTCGAGCATGGCATTGTCCCTGTACTCGTCGCGCGGCATTCGCGCCTCCGAGCCGATCAAGCTGCTGAGGTGAGCTGCATACGGGGAACGCTGGATTCGAGGACCAGGCCGGATCGGTAACCGACGCCCCGGACGGTGAGGATCAGCTTGGGATTTGCCGGATCATCTTCCAGCTTCTCGCGCAGGTGCCTGACGTGGACGTCGATCGTTCGCTCGACCGAATAGTGTCCCGGGCCCCAGGCCGCGTCCATGATCTGGCCTCGGCTCAGCACTCGGCCCTGGGCTTGCGCCAGGGCCTCGAGCACGCCGAACTCGCGCAGCGTCAGGTCGATGGGCTCGCCGTGCTTGAAGACCTCGTGACGATTCGAGTCGATCACGAGCGGACCCAGTTTGAGGCCTTCGTACTCGTCCTCGGCGGAGGGTCGGCCGCGGCGCAGCACGGCCTTGACGCGGGCGGTGAGCTCCTGCGGGCTGAAGGGCTTGGTGACGTAGTCGTCGGCCCCCCAATTGAGCGCCAGCACCTTGACGCTTTCGGCGCGGGTGGCCGAGAGCATGATCACCGGGATGTCCAGATCCTTGCGTACCCACTTGAGCAGGCCGAGGCCGTCTTCCGGCAGGCCGGGGGCCGAGAAGTCGCGCCCCAGCGAGATGTCGAGGATCATCGCCTCGGGTCTTGGGTCGAGCCCCAGGCGCTGAACGGCCTCCAGCACGCTGGCGGCGGTGCGCACGGAGAAGCGCTCCTCCTTGAGGTCACACCTCACCTGATCGAGCACGTTCCTGTCGTCGTCGACTACCAGAATCTCTTGCTGACTCATCGCTTCACCCCCGGCTACGGCGCTACCTGCGGAAACGGTTGCCACTGTGCGGACTCTAGGCCCGCCTCGTTACGATCCTCATTAAGCACCCGCTGCGTTACGATGAACATTAAGAAACCAAGCGCCTTGGATATACTTCGCCTCCCGGCGCCACGAGTGCCACCGGCATTTTCACCCCATGGAGGAACCGTGCAAGCGTTGATTCTGGCGGGCGGCAGCGGCACCAGGTTCTGGCCGCTCAGCCGCCGCGGCCGACCGAAACAGCTCCTGCCGCTGGACGGCGAGCACAGTCTGTTGCGGCAGACCGTCGATCGCCTGCCGCCGGAGATCGAGCCGGCAGCGGTGTGGGTCTGCACCACGCGGGCGCTCGCCGAGAAGGTGCGTGCAGAGCTCCCCGAGGTGCCGCCTGATCAGATCCTGGCCGAGCCCGAGGGGCGCAACACCGCGCCCGCCATCGGCTGGTCGATCCGCACCATGCCGGCCGCGGTCCGGAACGAGGCGATCGCCGTGCTGCCCGCCGACCACCGCTTCGGCGACGCGGCCGCCTTTCGCCGCGCCCTGGCCTTGGCGGCGAGGGTGGCCGAGCGCGACGACCGGGTGGTCGCTCTCGGTGTCACCCCGCGCTGGGCGGAGACCGGCTACGGCTATCTGGAGCTGGGCGACGAGCTCGACGCCGCCATCTCCCTACGCCAGGTGACGAGATTCACCGAGAAGCCCGACGCCGATACCGCCCAGGAGTACCTGCGTGGGGGCCGCCACGTGTGGAACGCCGGTATATTCGTCTTCCGGGGCACCACACTATTGCGCCACCTGGAGCGTTTCGAGCCCGAGATCGCGGCCGACCTGGAGGTCATCGCCGGGACGCCCGAGCGCACGGACGAGATCTATCCGAGGCTGAAGTCGATCTCGATCGACTACGCGGTGATGGAGCGCCTCGATTCGATCGTTACGTTGCCGCTCGCCTGCGAGTGGAACGACCTGGGATCGTGGGAGGCGCTCGCCGAGGTGCTGGGCGAGGACGAGGACGGCAATCGCGGGCGTGGCGACGCGCTGGCGATCGACGCCAGGGACAATCTGCTCTTCGCCGACGAGGGCTCGGTCGCCGTGCTCGGGGTCGAGGGGCTGGTGGTGGTGCGCACCGCGGACACGGTTCTGGTGATCCCGAGGAATCGCTCGCAAGAGGTGCGGCGGATCGTCGACGAGCTGAAGACCCGCCGGCGGACCGATCTGCTCTGAGCCATGCGGCTCGAGCTTCTTCTGGCCGCCGGGCAGCGGCGATGGCGGCTCGGCGAGCTTCGGCAGCCGCTGTCGCTCGACGATCTCGTGCCCGGTGACGGCGAGTGGGAGGTGGAGATCGGTTTCGGCAAGGGCCGTTATCTGCTGAAGCGCGCTCTCGAGGTTCCCGGGCGGCGGTACCTCGGCGTCGAGGTGGTCTCGAAGTACTTCCGTCTGCTGCTGAAGCGGTCCCAGCGTCAGGGTGCCGCCAATCTGCTGCTGGCGCGTGGCGAGGCCCTCTACCTGCTCTCGGCGGTCCTACCCAGCGCCTTCGCCTCGGTGCTGCACGTCTACTTCCCCGACCCGTGGCCCAAGGCCCGTCACCACAAACGGCGCCTGTTCGACCCCGAGACGGTCGACCTGGTGCTCGGCACGTTGAGGCCGGGCGGCGAGCTGTGCTTCGCCACCGACTTCATCGAGTACGGGCAGCGGGTGGCCGAGATCCTGGCGTCTCATCCGGATCTCACCGTCGAGCTCCGAGAGGGCCCCTGGCCCGACGGAGCACGCACCAACTACGAGGCCAAGTACATGGCCGAGGGGCGTCCGATCCTGCGCTTGCGGGCGCGGCTGGCGGAGGACGCGGAGCCTGGTGCGTTCCATCCGGAGGGCAGGGCGGGGATCCTGGCGGCAACGGCGCCGCGCCCGGGGTGATATCTGGCCCTCCCCCTTTGAAAAAGGGGGAGATGGAGGGGGATTTCTGGACGGCAGGCGGTCAGCCGTTACCGAGGAGAGAATCCCCCCTCGGTCCCCCCTTTTCCAAAGGGGGGAGGTTGGTCTTGCTCCTAGATCGGCTCGACGGACCCGTCTTCTCGCTCCGCCCGCTCGCGATCCCGCTCGGCGCGCTCCCGGTCCCGCTCGGCGCGTCTCTCTGCCCGCTCGAGGTCACGGCCGTACTCCCTCTCCAGCCGTTCCTCCAGCCGCTCGAGACGCTCCTGGACTCGCTCCATGCGCTCCTCGATGCGCTCGAGGTCGATCTCGCTCAGGCTCAGGCCCTGGAGGTGCTCCTGCCAATCCTGTCCCTCGATCGCCTCGCGGGCGGTCTCCAGTGCGCTCTCGATCGATTCGCGGCTGAACTCGATGCCGAAGTCTTCGAGCTTCGGCAGATCCTCGAGGTGGATCGCCTCCATGTAGTCGCCGATGTCGAAGGCGCAGCGCTCGCGCTCCTCGAGGGTGGCGGTGGTCTGGTTCACCAGGCCGTCGCGCCAGTACTCGATGTCGATGACCTCACCGCCGTCCCGCTGCCGGACGACGCGACCTAGCTCGGCGGCGGATGCGATGTCCTCGTCGCCGACACGGGTGATGATGTCACCGACCAGGAGCCCCGCGGCCTGGGCGGCGCTGCCGTCGACCACCCGGGAGAGCAGCACCCCGGCGTCCTCGGGCACGCCGAAGTGGTGGCGCAGCTCCGGCGTCAGCCCGGAGGTCTCGACCCCCAGAAAGCCGCGGGGCGACATCGACAGCACCTTCACGTTGCCCGCACCCAGCACTTGGATCTCCGGGCAGTCGCGGAGCTGTCTGACTTCGCGGATCACCCGCAGATCGTCGTCGTCCGGGTCGCCGGCGGCGGCTGGGACGGCGAGCACCGTGCTGATCGAGACAGTGAGAATCAGCGCGCGCAGCAGGACGGTCTTCCATTTGGTGGTCTTGGCAGGTTTCATGTTCCTCTCCTGATCTAGTAGACGGCTCGCTGAGCCGTGAGGCGTTGCTTTGGTCGGAAATCGGCGGGTCGCAATTCAGCGGGGCGCAAATCAGCGGGACGTGGCCCGGCTTCCATGCCGGGCCATTCCGCGAGGCCGTCGGGCCGGCCTTTCAGCCGGGCAAGGTCGAGCACCAGGTCCACCCTCTCGTTGCCTCCGAGGTACACCACCGGCCTCGCTTCGCTGGCCAAACGGCGGAGCAAGTGGAGCTCCTCCTCGAGCTCCTGCTTCTCGGCCAGGAGGATCTCGAGCTGGGCGACGGCCCGCTTCTGCTCCTGGTGGTGACGCCACTCGCGCCAGCCCAGGCCCAGCGCCAGCACGACGGCGGCGGTGACCGCCGCCATCGCCCAGGGGCCGGTGAAGGCGCGGCGCGGCGGCTCGTCGATACGCCGCAGCACGCCGGTGGTGAAGCCGGGGCCGGCTTCCTCGCGCGGCAGCGACTTGAGCGCGGTTGCGATCCGGTCGTTGTTCATGATGCGGGTCGACCTCCGTTCCAATAGGGCGTCAGCTTCTGTTTCAGCAGTTGGCGGCCACGGTGCAGGCGCGATTTCACCGTGCCCTCGCTGCAGGCGAGGACGCCGGCGATCTCCTGGTAGGGGAGCCCTTCGATCTCCCGCAGCACCAGCGGCGCGCGGTAGATCACGTCGAGCGTGGAGAGCGCCCGTGTCACCTGGCGGTGCTCCTCGGTGGCCAGGGCGTCGGCCTGCGGGCTGGCCGGCGAATGGTGGCCGTTGGAGGCGAAGCCGCTGGTGGCGAGGATCGGCTGCAACAGCCGCCAGCGCCGCTTGCGCCGCTCTTCGGTGCGCACCAGATTGGTGGCGATGCGGAAGAGATAGGCCGACAGGGTGCCTTCCTCGCGGTAGTGGTGAAGCTGCTTGTAGAAGCGCACGAACGTCTCTTGGGCGATGTCCTCGGCGCGATCACGGCAGCCGGTGAGGCGGGCCAGGTAGTTGACCATCTGATCCTTGTGGCGGTCGATCAGCTGGGCGAACGCCTGGGAATCCCGCGCTCGTGAGCGGGTCAGAAGCTCTGTGTCGGTGGCTGCCATCGCGCGTCTTCCGACCGTCATAACGCCGGTCGCCGGGAAAAGTTCCCGGCGTGGCCTCAGGAAACGCGAGCCATGGTGGCGGAGCGTGTTCGAGGTCTCTCGAACACGCTCCGCAGAGGAGGGGAAGGGGCAAGGAAGCCGAGCCGAAGGCTCGGGTTTCTTGGGGAGCTAATCCTCGTCGGCTTTCTTCGAATCGGCGATGAGCTTGTCCTGGATCTGCTTCGGCACCATCTCGTAGTGCGAGAACTCCATGGTGAAGCTCGAGCGGCCCTGGGTCATCGCGCGCAGCGACCGCGCGTAGTCGAGCATCTCGGACATCGGTACTGTGGCCTTGATGATCTGGCGGTCGTCCTGCGCCTCCATGCCCTGCGGCTTGCCGCGGCGCTGGGAGAGGTCGCCCATGACGTCGCCCATGAAGTCTTCCGAGGTTCGGATGTCGACCGCCATGATCGGCTCCAGCAGCACCGGCGCGGCCTTGGCCATGGCGTCTTTCCAGGCCATCGAGCCGGCGACCTTGAAGGCCATCTCCGAGGAGTCGACGTCGTGGTACCGGCCGTCGACCAGCCGGACGCGGAAATCGGCCACCGGATAGCCCGCCAGGTAGCCTTTCTGGCGCGCCTCCTGGATGCCTTTCTCCACCGCCGGCCGGAAGCCCTGGGGGATGGCGCCGCCGAAGATCTCGTCGACGAACTCGAAGTCTTCGTCCGACTTGAGCGGCTCGATCTTGATCGAGCAGTCGGCGAACTGGCCGCGGCCGCCGGTCTGCTTCTTGTGGCGCCCGTGCCCGTCCGCCGGCCGGCGGATGGTCTCGTGGTACGGCACCTTCGGCGGGTGCAGGATGACGTCGACATGGAAGCGTGAATGCAGCTTGGCGACCGCCAGCTCGACGTGCAGCTGACCGGCGCCGGAGAGCAGTACCTCGTGGGTCTGCGGATCGCGCCCGCCCACCAGGCCGAGATCCTCTTCCATCATGCGATGCAGAGCGTCCGAGATCTTCTCCTCGTCGCCCTTCGACTTGGGCTCGATGGCGAACGAGATCGCCGGCGGCCGGATCTCGACCCAGGCGAGCCTGATCGGCCGTTCCTTGGCGCACACGGTGTCGCCGGAGAGGGTGTGCTTGAGCTTGGCCACGCCACCGATATCGCCGACCACCAGCTTGGAGGTCGGTGTGCCCTGCTTGCCCTGCATGTGCAGCAGCTGGCCGACCTTCTCGTTCTCCTCGGCGCGGGTGTTCCAGACCATCGTGTCGGACGACAGCTCGCCGGCGGCCACCCGCAGGACCGAGATCTTGCCGGAGAATGGGTCGTTCAGCGTCTTGAAGCACAGGACGCTGATCGGTTCGCCGTCTGCGGTCGCGATCTCGATCGGCTCACCGCCCAGATCGGTGGCCGGGAAGGTACCGCGCTCGGTGGGCGAGGGCAGGTAATCGACAATCGTGTCCAGCAGGCGGCTCGAGCCGATACCGTGGAGGGCGGATCCCAGCGTGACCGGAAAGATCTTGCGCTGAGCCAGAGCCTTGCGCAGGCCCTCCTTGAGCTCCTCGGGCGACAGGCTGCCTTCCTCGAAGTAGCGTTCCATCAGGTCGTCGTCGGTCTCCGCGACGCCCTCGATCAGCTTGCTGCGCCATTCCTCGATCGCATCGGTGAGATCGCCGGGCGGATCCGAAGGCTCGGCCTTGCCGTCGCCGTCGGTCTCGTAGCGGTAGGCCTTGCCGTCGACCAGGTCCACCACGCCTTCGAAGTCGTGCTCCTTACCGAGCGGGAAGTGCAGCGGCACGACCGCCGCGCCGAAGAATTTGTTCAGCGCCTCGAACACGCGGTCGACGTCGGCGTTGTCGCGATCCATTTTGTTGATGTGGAACGCCACCGGCTGGTCGATCGACTCCGCGAACTTCCACATCCGTTCGGTCGCCACCTCGACGCCGGAAACGGCATTGACCACGATCACCGTGGCGTCGGTGGCGCGTACGGAGATCCGGCTTTCGACTTCGAACATCCCCGAGCCCGGGGCGTCGACGATATTGACCTTGTGCTTGCGCCAGGGCGCGAAACACGGTCCCAGGCTGATCGAATTTCCCCGCTCGATCTCTTGCTCGTCGAAATCCGTGGTGGTATTGCCGTCCTCCACTCGCTGCATGCGGTTGACCGCGCCGCCGGCGTAGAGCAGGGCGCTGGCCACGGTGGTCTTGCCGGTATCGGCATGGCCCGCGAGGGTAATATTCCGGATCTGGTCGGGGCTGTCGACCTGCATCTTAACCTCCTTGACTGTGTTGCCCCAGAAGGGCGCTCCAGAACGGCTTGCTGTGAGACCGGTAGGCTCCTGGCTCGATCTGGTCGGAAAGGCCGGACTGAGAATAGGGCCGGTGAATATACCATTGATCGCGCGCGGGTGGGAGACGACTTCGCGGGCGAAGCTTGGTATCCTCCGGCGTATGTCCCCGGAGACAGTATGAGCGGGCAGACGACAGTATGAGCGGACAGACGCCCGAGAAGCTGGGCCGCTACGAGATCCTCGACGAGCTCGGCAAAGGCGCGATGGGAGTCGTCTATCTGGGGCGCGATCCGCTGATCGGCCGGCAGGTGGCGCTCAAGACCTTCCACCTCGGGTATTCCGCCGGCGATCAGGAGCTCGAGCAGTTCCGGACGCGGTTTCTGCGTGAGGCTCAGAGCGCCGGCATCCTCAACCATCCCAACATTGTCGCCATCCACGACGTGGCGGTCGATCCGGACGGCGATTTCTTTATCGCCATGGAGTACGTGCAGGGCACCGACCTGAAGCTGTTGATGCAGCGGCAGGGCCGGTTCGATCCGCGCTTCACCATCGACATCGTGGCGCAGATCGCCGAGGGAATCGGCTACGCCCATTCCAAGGGCGTGGTGCACCGCGACATCAAGCCCGCCAACATCATCCTCACCGCCGACAAGCAGGCCAAGATCACCGACTTCGGCATCGCCCGGGTGGAGACCTCGAACCTCACCATGGAGGGGCAGTTGCTCGGCACGCCGAACTACATGGCGCCCGAGCAGATCCAGGGCAAGGAAGTCGATCACCGCGCCGACATCTTTTCGCTCGGCGTCATGCTCTACGAGCTGGTGACGGGGCAGAAGCCGTTCGCCGCCGACAACCTGACCGCGGTCACCCACCGTATCGTCTTCGAGCCCTTCATGCCTCCAGACCAGATCGTGCAGGGGCTGCCGCCGGGCATCACCGCGGTTTTGGACCGGGCGCTCGCCAAGGACCCGGCGGCGCGCTACGATCGCGGCGTCGAGATGGCGAACGATCTGCGGGCCATCCTCGACCCGGCGTCCGCTCCGCCGCCGGCCGCGCGCACCGGCTCGTTCCTCGAGGCCGGACCCCCGGCCGCGCAACCGATGACGACCGCGGACGGCACCGTGGTGGCGACTCCGCAAGGCACTGTCGCCCCACCGGTCGCCACGCAGCCCGCGGACCCTCACATGACGCCTCAGCCGTTGGCGCAGCCGCCGGCCGCTCCTCAGCAGGTCCTGCCGCCGGTCGTTTTCCCACAGGAGGCGGCCGGTCCCGACACTCCCGACGTGCCGCCTGCGCCCGGCAGAGGATTCCTCTCCCGTCCGCCGGTAGTGCGCATGGCGCTGGTGGCGGTGTCGGTGCTGGCCGTCTCGCTGGTGGCCGCGGGCGCCGCGCGGATGGCGGTCAAGGACGAGGAGGTCCTCCCCCAGGGGCAGGACCCGAAGCTCCAGCGTCAGCTCAGGCTTCTGCCGCACCTGAAGGAGGGCCGCGCGCTGCTCGACGCGGGCGATCCGTCGGCGGCTCTCGATGCCTTCGAGGCGGCGCTGGCGCTGGCGCCCGAGAACCGGAACCTGCGACGCCTGCGCGACCAGGCGCAACGAAAAGTCCTCCAGGTCGACGGTATCGACCTGGAGGAGGAGTACGTCACCGAGCGGATCGAGGCGGCGCGCGAGGCGCTCCGCCAGCGCGACTACCCGGTCACCATCCGCCTTGCGGAGGAGGTGCTGAAAGTCGATCCCGACCATGCCGACGGCAAGGAGCTCCTGGCGTCGGCGCGCGAGGGCCAGCGGCGCAAGGAGCAGGTGCGCGCGCGTCTGAGCAGCGCCCCGCCTTCTACCACCGCCGCGCCACCGCCGCCGGCGACCAGCACCACGCCCACGGCCCAGGCGACCCTCGCCGTGGACTTCTTCTCCGAGGTGTCCGAGGGCCGGCTGACCATCTTCAACGGCCAGGAGAAGATCTTCCAGCAGCCGTTCAAGTTCGTTAGCGGCAAGTCGGGCTTCATGCGGCGCGCCCGCAAGACCTCCGGCAGCCTGAAAGGCAATCTGACCCTGCCGTCCGGCGATCTCGACCTACGGATCTACGTGTGGCGCAAGGGCGCGCAGACCAAGACCGCCGAGGTCAAGGGCAACCTGCCGGCGGGCAGCCTGCGCACCCTGGGCATCCGGGTCTCCGCCGAAGGCCGGGTCAGCGTGCAGCTGGAGTGACGCCGGCTCTCCGCGGCCGATCCGGAGCTTCCTGATCGCCCGTGCGGCTTGCCCGCGGCCGATCCGAAACTCTTCGGAACCGCATGGGTGATCCCCACGGCGGTCCTGGAATCTCCAGGACCGGCGCGGGTGGCCCGCACGTCGGATCTGCGATCCGCAGGACGCGTCTGTGGCTTCGAAGCCGTCGAGGTCCACGCCCTGATCGCCCGCCAGGAGCGGGCCGCCGCGGTCCAGGTGCTCGAGAAGTACCGCGCCGAGGCGCTCGCCTGCTGCCGTCACTGCGAGACGGAGTGGTATCGCCGTCACGGCGACCTGCTGGTCGAGGACCGGCAACCTCGCGAGGCCGGCAAGGCGCTCAGGCGCTCGGTCGATCGGCTGGGCGAAGAGGCGACCGGCGACAGGCTGGGGCGCGTCTGTTTCGTCCGCGGCATCCAGCACCACTACCGCGGCGAGCGCGAGAAGGCGATCGACGACGCGGGCACCGCGCTGATGCAGATCTCCTTCGACTCGCCTCTCGCCTACTTCGTCGACGAACTGTGCCTCATGGCCTGCTTCCTCCAAGGCGGCGCCGAGCGCCGTCACGTCGGGAAGGCGATGGCCTACGTCCAGCAGTTCCGCCCCCGCCTCAAGGGCCGCCGCGATGTCTCCGCCGTGCTCAGCAACCACCGCTGGCTCGAGGGCCAGCTGTTCGCCCGCCTCGGCGATTTCCAGTGCGCCATCGACCGCCTCGAGAGCGTCCGCGGCGACTACCTCAGCTTCGGCCCCCCGAAGCGCCTCGCCGCCGTCACCATCGACCAATGCCTGGTCCTCGCCCGCCGCGTCCACGACGTCAGCCGGCGCCGCATCTGGTCGCTGCTCAACACCTGCGTGCCGCGGCTCAAAGACGAGCCGGTGCTCAAGAAGAACGTCGAGAACGCCATCCGCACCGTGAGCACCGACAACGAGAAGATCCACGGCGCCCTGCTGGTGCTGCGCGCGTCGTTCATCGTGCCCATGCCGGGCATCGTCGCGGAGTTGCCGGGGATCGGGAGTCGGCGGTCGGAGAGCAACGGATGAGAAGACACGAGGGCGTGATGATCTGCGACGGTCCGACGGGTCGCCATGCGGTCATCGTCGGAACGGGTCTCGATGTCTGGGAGGTCATCGCGACCTGGAAGAGTTGCAGCGAGGACTTCGAGCAGCTGAGGCAGAGCTACGACTGGCTGACCGAGCCTCAACTCAGGTCTGCGCTCGGCTACTACCAACTACACCCCAGGGAGATCGAAGATCGCCTGGCGCGTGAGCGAAGCTGGACGAGAGATCGAGTTCGTCAAGAGCTTGCTCTTGCAGGCACCTCTCGGGGATCTACCTCAACCTGACACCGGCCCGCTTACGGTAGGTGGGCGCCGGCGGCACCGTGTCCAGCTACCTCGGCCTGTGGCGGACGCTGGCCCCGAAGGGGCCTGATCGTAGAGCCCGGGGCTGGTGACGAGGAGCGTAGCGACGAGGAACGAGCCCCGGGGTTGCGGATATCCAAGAAACCCCGCCCTGTAAGGGCGGAATCGCGTTGCCTACAACGTCAGTCCCACAGATACCGTTCGTCGTATTCGAGTCCGTGTTTCTTCAACAGACCACGGAACTCCGCCTCGAACGACCATTCCCGGTGATGCTCTTCTTGCGTCCGTATGTACCGCTGGACGCTCTCGACCTGTGACTGACTGACGCTGAATGCGCCGTAACCTGCCTGCCAGGCGAATCGGCCTCCGGGTCTCTCCTGATTCACCCAACCGGATGAATCCGACTTGATGGCGCGCAATATGTCGGAAACCGCCGTGCGTGCCGGGAATCGGGCTAGGAGATGTAAGTGATCCCGCACACCGCCGATCTCGATCGCTTTCCCGCCCTGGTTGCGGATGATCCCGCCGATGTACTTGTAGAGGGGTTCTTTGACGTCATCGGTGATCAAAGGAGCGCGGCCCTTCGTGCTGAAGACGACGTGATAGAGGAGGTTGGTCAGGGTGCTTGCCACAATTGATCTTTCTTCGCGATCTCGGATCGTTCGATCCCGCCCTTTCAGGGCGGGGGATAGGGCGGTGCTCTACCCGGGGCTCGCTCCGCGTCGCTGCGCTCCGAGTCGCCAGCCCCGGGCTATACGATTCGACCCCTCCGGGGCCTGCTAGGATTCAACATCGGCGAACCCGCGGCACGCAGTAAATCTGAATGGTTTGTGGTAACGAGCCCAGCTCAGGAGCAGCTAGGTTGAAGCCGAAGGCCACAGCCCGAATTCATTCAGGAACTCTCGATGCCAAGGTTCGCGTTTCAAGAACTTGTCTACTCTTGGCTGAAACTGCCCTTCGAAGTCGGTCAAGCCGAGTGTCTCTAACTGCACCCCTGAAATAAGCCTACGCAGCATAACTAAGAGACTTTCTTGGAGTATCAGGAGTACATGAAGAATCGCATAGGTGTGGGCTTCTGTCTCCTCTGGGTCCTCCGTATACTCTATCCGGATGCCCGCGTTCTCAGTGTCGACTGAAAACAAGTCGGCATGACGACGGTAGTAGTCTGGGTTAGCATGGACAAATTGATCGTTAACAAGCTTAAGGACGCCCTGGATCGCGTCAGATCTAGGTAGAGCTTGTGAACGCAACGCTTTGCCTGTGTATTCACGTCGGTAAGGTTTGGGGTCTTTCTCTCGGTTGAGCCAAGTCTTGGCATTATCTGAGTTCTCAGACCATTTCCCGACAATCAAGCCTGCTTCTAGGCACGGCTCACTCCACAGGCTCAGCAGCTGTTCAGCCCTCGGATGGGGCCGACAGAGTCTCGGCGACGAAGGCGATCACTTCCCGGTTGGTCACCAGGCCGGGATGGCTGGGATCTTCGAAGTCGACGGCGCGGCTGCCGGGGGGGTGGGAAGTGCTCTTCGGGTAGACGATGAAGTCGAGCTCGGCGGCGCAAGTGACGAGCTCGGCCTCGGGGGCGCTGTCGCGGAAGTCGGGCAGCGAAGCGAGGAAGGCCGAGCCGATGGCCAGCTGGTGGGCCTCGGGCGCCAGGCTGACGCCGCGCACGGCGGCGGTGCCGCGATGGGGGGAGCCGAGGGTGACGACGCGGCCGACGGCGGCGGCGAGGTCGGGGTTGCCGGCGAGCACCAGGCGCAGCACGATGCCGCCCATGGAATGAGCAACGGCGTCGATCTTCTCGCCGGGGAACGCGTCGACGAGCTCGCGCAGCACCGCTTCGAGCTTCGGCGCGTAGCCTTCGACGCGGCGGAACGGCAGGCCCATGGAGACGGCACGCGTCGGCCGGCCCCGCCGTTCGAGCGCGCGGCGGATGCCCCACATGCAGGTGCCGTTGCGCAGGTAGCCATGGACGCACAGTACCGGCGGCCCGGTCACGGTGTCCGCGGGCTGCTTCAGGCCGTTGCGGCCGAAGGCGCGCACCATCCACCAGGCCATCGTCAGGTTGGCGGCCAGCGCCCGCCAATGGTAGAGGAGGTTGCCGGCGACGCCGAGCGACGGTGCCTCGATACCCTGGCTTCGGTAGTAGAGGACGAAGCGGAAGTGGGTGAGCGGCACCCACACGAGCTGGCCGACCGGCATGGCCAGGAGGGCGGCGACGAGGGCGACGAGGATCCAGGACAAGACGGACACGGGCGCATTACAACACGTTTTGCAATCGGCAGGGCTGCTAGCATCCAGACCCCTTCCACTGGCCAGCCAACGAGAGTCCAACATGTCCGATTCAGGGGTCCCCACGTTCTCCGTCGACGATGCCCGCCGCCTGGCGCGGGATCTCTACGGCATCGAGGTCGAAGCTCGTCAGCTGGTCAGCTACCAAGACCAGAACTTCCTGCTCGAGCACGGCTCGGGCCGCCGCCTGGTGCTCAAGCTGTCCCACGCCTCGGTGCCTCGCGAGATGCTCGATCTGCAGAATCGCGCCATGGAGCACATCGCGGACCGCGAGAGCTCGCCGGCCACGCCGCGGGTCTGCTCGACCCTCGGGGGCGAGCGCATCGTCACGGTGGCGGGCGACGACGGCGTCACGCACCTGGCGCGGCTCGTGACCTTCGTCGAGGGCACGCCCTGGGCCGCGGGCGCCCCCCATTCTCCCGAGCTGGGGTATCGCCTGGGTCGTTTCGTCGGCGTGTTGGACCGGGTGCTGGCGGACTTCTCCCATCCGGCCATGCATCGTTTCGACAGATGGGACCTGAAGCACACCCTCGAGATCCGGGAGTACCTCGGCGCGATTCCGGATCCGGGGCCGCGCCCGAACGTCGAACGGGTCCTGGCACGGTTCGAGCAGCGAGTGCTGCCGCTTTGGAGCGGTCTGCGCGCCAGCGTGATCCATGGCGACGCCAACAACGACAACATCCTGGTGAGCGATGATGGCACCGACATCGCCGGGCTGATCGATTTCGGCGACTGCGTGCACTCGGCGACCATCTGCGAGCTGGCGATCGCCATGGCCTACCTGATGCTGGGTCAGGAGGAGCCGCTGACGCTCGGCGAACAGGTCTTGCGCGGCTACCATGAAACTCATCCCCTGGAAGCGATGGAGCTCGACGTCCTGCTCGACCTCGTGCTCTGCCGGCTGGCAATCAGTCTGGCCTACTCGTATCGCCTCTCGAAGCTCAGGCCGGACAACACCTATCTGACGGTCAACCAGGAGAACGCCGGAAAGCTGCTGGAACGGCTGATCGCGCTCGATTCCGGAGGCGTCCGCGAGCGGTTCGGACGGGCTTGCGGCGACACGGTCTCGACGATCGACACGGCGAAGAACGGCAGGGGCCGCGGCCGCGAGCGGATCCTTGAAGCCCGGCGGCGTCACATCGGGGCGTCGCTCTCGATCTCCTACAGCGAGCCGCTCGAGATCGTCCGGGGCGCCGGTCCCTACCTGATCGACGAGCGCGGGCGCGCCTATCTCGACGCGATCAACAACGTCTGCCACGTCGGCCACTGCCACCCGAGAGTGGTGGCGGCGGCGAGCGCCCAGATGGCGGTGCTCAACACCAACACGCGCTACCTGAACGACCTGCTGATCGACTACGCGGAGCGTCTGACCGCCACTTTGCCCGAGCCGCTCCGGGTGTGCTTCTTCGTCAACTCCGGCAGCGAGGCGAACGATCTGGCCCTGCGCATGGCCCGGGTGCACACCGGCCGGCACGATGCCGTGGTGGTCGACGGTGCCTACCATGGAACCACGACTTCGGTGGTCGAGCTCAGCCCCTACAAGTTCGGCGGCCCGGGCGGTGCCGGCCGGCCGGACCACGTCCAGGTGGTTCCCTGCCCGGACGTCTACCGCGGTCCCCACGGCGCGGACGACCCGCAAGCGGGAGCCGAGTACGCCGCCGACGTTGCCGCCGCGATCGATCGCGCCGGCGGCCCTGTTGCCGCCTTTTTCTGCGAATCGATGATCAGCTGCGGCGGTCAGATCATCCCGCCGCCGGGCTACCTGCGGGCCGCCTTCGACCACGTGCGTCACGCCGGCGGCGTTTGCGTGGCGGACGAGGTGCAGGTCGGCTTCGGCCGCGCCGGTGACGCCTTCTGGGCCTTCGACTTCCAGGACGCTGTGCCCGACATCGTCACCATGGGCAAGCCGATCGGCAACGGCCACCCGATCTCGGCCCTGGTCACCACGCCCGAGATCGCCCGCTCGTTCGCCAACGGCATGGAGTACTTCAACACCTTCGGCGGCAACCCGGTGTCGTGTGCGGTGGGGCTGGCGGTGCTCGACGTGATCGAGGAAGAAGGCTTGCAGGAGCGGGCCCGCGTCGTCGGCGCCCACATGCTGGAGGGCCTCCGGGGTCTCGCGGAACGCCATGCCCTGATCGGCGACGTCCGTGGCCACGGCATGTTCCTGGGCGTCGAGCTGGTGCGCGACCGCGAGACGCTCGAGCCGGCGCGCGAGGAGGCCACCGAGGTGATCGAGCGGATGAAGGATCGGGGGGTGCTGCTCTCCACCGAAGGGCCGTTCCACAACGTGATCAAGATCAAGCCGCCCCTGGTGTGGACGACGGCGCACGCGGACTTCCTGGTCGAGCAGCTGGACGCGGTGTTGACCGAGGGCCTGAACAAGATTCCGAGCTGACCCGTATCTCCCCTCGAATCGGTCGAGACATGTCTTGAAGGGAGGAGCCCATGCTTCGCCATCTGTTGCTGTCGTTGATCCTGTCCCTGGCCGCGCCGACGCTGCCGGCGGCCGCGGAGATCTTCGTCGCGGGCAAAGTGCTCGCCCCCGGCGGCAAGCCTCGGGTCGGCGTCGAGGTCACGCTCGTGCCCATCGTGAACGCCTATGAGCGGGCGATGCTGCGTCGCAACGGCCACACCGGACCGGAGCCGGTGGCCCGCGCCGTGACCGACGAGAAAGGTGTCTACCGGCTCGATGCGCCCGACATCGGCATGTGGAAGGTGGTGGTCACGGCTCCCGGGAGCCTGGCCATGGAGCTGCGGTTGACGCCGCTGCTTGGCGAGTCCGGCCTGCCGGATGTCGAGCTTCGAGCGGCCGATGAGCTGGAGGTGCGGATCACTGACCCCACCGGCAAGCCGAAGGCCGCCGCGATCGGGATGTTCGACATTCGGCCGCCGCGCTCCGGCTGGCGCTCCCTGCTGCGCCTGGCGCGTGCAGGTGAGGACGGGATCGCCCGCCTGCCCAGGGGACGCGGCGAGAAGGTGCGGATCGAGGCTGTCGCCGTGGGCCATCCCTATCTGCGCGCGGACATCGACGGTCCGGGCCCGGCGACGCTGCGTCTGACCGCCGGCAATAGGCGCACGGTTCGCGTGACCGGCGCCCGTAAGAAGCCTCTGCCGGACGTCCTGGCGCTTCAGGGCAGCTGGCTGCTGCCGCTCGACATGAGCGACGCCGAAGGTCTTCTCGAGCTGGTGATCGGCGAGCCGTCTCAGGTCTGGTTGACCTCCCGCGACGGCTGGAGCATCCGCCGACCGCTCGATTTTTCGGGCGCGCCCGAAGAGGTGCTGACCATCGCCCTGGAGCCGCCGCGCCTGCTCGAGGGGCGGGTCGTCGACGTCGAGCGCGGGGATCCGGTGGCCGACGCCCTGGTGTGGACGGCGCGCGGCGAGGGGGTGAGGAGCGACGTGCGCGGCCTGTTCGAGCTGCCGTTGACGGCGACCTCGCGCGGCTTCGTGCGGGCCGCCGCCCGCGGGTTTCTGCCGAGCGGCGCCCGTCTGCCGCGGGAGCCGGGGCAGACAGTGGCGATCACCCTGACGCCGGCGGCGGAAGTCAGCGGCACGGTGGTCGACGTCGACGGCAATGCGCTCGAAGGCGTCGACGTGACCACGACGAATCTCACCGTGGAAGGGCCGTTCGACCCCTCCTCGCCCAACCTCGATTCGAGCACGAATCGCCGGGGCACCTTCGAGATCACCGGCCTGCCCGCCGGCTGCGCATTCGAGCTGCTGTTCGAGAAACCGGGCTACGCGCCGAAACGCCATTCTCTGGAGCCGCTGGAGCCCTTCGAGCAGCGGAGCGGGCTCGAGATCGTGCTGCGTCCGGGCCGGCTCGCGTTCGGCCGTGTGGTCGACGAGCAGGAGGTGCCGGTCGGCGGCGCCTCGGTTCAGCTGGTGCCGCAGGTTCTGCAGCAGGAGCGGGTGCACTACACGAGGCAGCGGAAAGAACCGGAGCCGCGGGTCCACGGCACCGACGCCGAAGGGCGGTACGAGATCCGCGATCTCGAGGCCGGCCGCTACGACTTGAAGGTCGAGGCCGCGGGGTACGCCCCGGCGGCGGTGCCGGGAGTACAGGTGAAGGGTGGCCGCGAGATCGACCTCGGCACCCTGACCCTGCTGCCCGGGGCCACGGTCGAGCTGCGGGTCAGAGGCGGCGACGACTCGCCGGTGGCCGGGGCCGAGGTCTGGTCCCGGTACGTCTCCCGCGCGCCCGAACGGCGGGGAGTGACCGACGCCGAGGGCCACCTCGAGATCCGCGACCTGCAGCCGGGCCATCGGCTGCCGCTGACGGTCGAGAAGCAGGGTTTCTCCACCGTGGTTCTGGATTCCGTCGAGGTTCCCACCGAGGAGCCGATCGGGGTGGTGTTGCGCCGCGCGGCTCGGATCTCGGGCCGGGTGGTCGATGCGCGTCGCGGCCCGATCGTGGGCGCCAACGTGTGGACGTCGAGCGACGAGCCGATCATGGGTGGGATGATGCTTCCCAAGAGCGTCAAGGCCCGCACCGGCGAAGACGGTGCCTTCGTGCTCGAGAACGTCGAGCCGGGCAGGGTGAGCGTGTATGTGCGCGCGGCCTCGTTTCAGCGGGCGCTGCGCTCGGGCATCGAGCTGTCGCCCGGCGGCGAGCGCGCGGATCTCGAGATCGTGCTCGAGCCCGGGGCGGTGGTCGAAGGAACCGTCACCGACGCCGAGGGCAGGCCGGTGATCCGTGCCGTCGTTTCGGTGCGGATCGACAGCCCGTACTTCACCTCCAGCTACCGCAGCTCCTACGGCACGAGCGACACCACGGGGCACTACCGGATCGACGGCGTGCCGCTCGGCAAAGTCATGATCCATGCCCAGCATGACGACCGCCAACAGACGTCCAAGACCGTCGAGATCGTCGCCGGCACCCAGGTCGTCGACCTGGTCTTCGAGGCCGGGTTCGAGGTCGCGGGCGTGGTCTACGGTCCGGACGGCACTCCCCTCGCGGGCGTCAACGTGACGCTGCAACGGCAGCCCGAGCCCGGCTCGCGGGTGTTCTTCTTCGGTTCCCGCCAGGTCGTCACCGGCACCGGCGGCGGCTTCGCCATGCGGGACGTACCCGCTGGCACCTACGTGCTCGGTGGGCGCAAGAGCGGACTCGCCGAAGCACGGCCCGAGCCCTTCGAGGTCACGGATGCCGACGTGCGTGGTCTCGAGTTGCACCTCGGCTCCGGCGTCACCATGGCGGGCCGCGTGCTGGGGCTGGAGCTCGACGAGTTGGCGTCGCTGGCGCTCACCGCGCTCGGCGGCAGCGGCGGCGGCGCGGTGCAGGGCCGGGTCGACTACGAGGCCCGCTACGTGATCGAGGGCCTGACGCCGGGGACCTGGCAGGTGAAGGCAGAGGTCGGCGTCACCGGGCGCATGGCCCTCGAGCAGGTCGAGATCGAAGACGGCGTCACCGAGGCCGAGCGCGACATCGAGTTCAGGGCCGGCTTCACGATCTCGGGCCTGGTGACGGTCAATGGCGAGCCGATGCCGAACGCGACCGTCATCGCCTCCCGCTCCGGGGGCAGCGGACAGGCCTTCTCCGATACGTCCGGCCGTTATCGCATCGACCATCTGATGGCCGGCTCCCACCGGTTGTGGGTGCTTGCCGGCGCCGGCTTCCAGTATTCTGAAGAGATCGAGGTTGGTGCCGACGGCGAGGTGAACGTCGAGATCTTCACCGGCAGCGTCGCCGGCACCGTGCGCGACGCCGCCGACGGCCGGCCGCTCGCGGGCGCCAGGGTGTCGCTCGAACGGCTCCAGCTCGAGGACGACTCGGTCCGGAGCCGGCAGCTGGCCTCGGGCGGAACCGCCGGGACCGATTCGGAGGGACGCTTCCGCCTCGGCCGGGTGCGGGAAGGGGGCTGGCGACTACGGGCGTCGAAAGACGGCTACGTGCCGGCAGAGACGACCCTCGAGGTGACCGCCGGCGGCGAGCTGGCGGACCTGGAGCTGCTGCTGACGTCGACCGAATCTCGTTCGAGGTAGCGCGGGCGCGACGGCGGAGGTCACTGTGCCCTGAGCAGGTCGCTCAGCGAGCCGGAGGTCAGAAGGTCTCGACCGTCCGAATGCCGTCGAGCAGCTTTTTGACGATGAACTTGCCGACGAAGAAGCGGAAGCACAGATAGGAGATCGGAAGGCCGACAATAAATCCCATGATTCCGCCGGCGATCTGGAGGGTGGTCGCATCGGTGACGCCGGACGCACCGAGCATGAACCCTGCGATGCCGCCGAAGATCGCGCCGGCCAGGGCGCCGGCGACGGTCGCACAGAGAAAGAACAGAATCCAGGCGACGAAGTAGTCTTTTTCCGCGATCGATGTGTCGTTCATGTCGGTTACTCTAACCAACTTCAGCTCTGTGGGATCTCGAGGGTGAACACCATCCCCTTCGGCTGGTTGGGCGCCACGTGGATGGCGGCGTTGTGGTCGGTGACGATGCGGTGCACGATGGCGAGCCCCAGGCCCGAGCCGCGGCCCTTGGTGGAGTAGTAGGGCAGAAACAGCTTGCCCAGGTCGTGAGCCGGGATGCCGCGGCCGGTGTCGGCGACATGGAGCAGGGTGTTGCCGTTGTTCTGGGCGGTGGAGACGCGGATGTTGCCAGGAGAGTCGGTCGCCTCCATGGCGTTGTCGAGCAGGTTGATCAGCACGCTCTTCAGCTGCTCCGGGTCGAAGCGCACGGTGGCGGCGGCCGGCGCCACCTGGCTGTCCACCTCGATGCCGGGTTTGAGGCCCTGATAGAGAGCCAGGATCTCGCCCAACATCTTGTCGAGGTCGACCGGCCGCGGCCGTGGCCGCGGCATGCGGGCGAAGCGGGAGAACTCGTCGACCATGTTCTTCAGGCTCGAGACCTCGCGCACGATCACCTCGGCGCCTTGCTCCAGGGTCTCGCCCAGGCGCGGGTCGCCCTGCCGGTGCTTGCGCAGCAGCCGCTCCGCGGTCAAACGGATCGGCGTCAGCGGGTTCTTGATCTCGTGCGCGATCTGGCGCGCCACCTCGTTCCAGGTTGCCATCTTCTGGGCGTGGATCAGCTCCGTCAGATCCTCGAGCACCACCACCCGGGCGCCCGGCTGACCGCTGGTGTCGGGCAGGGTCGTGACCTTGACCTCGAGGGTTTTCCACACGCCGCCGATGATCAGCCGCGCCTGCCTGCCGTGGCCCGCGGCGACCTCGTCGTCCTCCAGCAGGATCACCAGCTTGCCGCGTTCCGGATCCGCCCAGGCTTCGAGGATCGAGCGGCCGGCGACGTCTTCCTCACGTTGGGCGAGGATCTCGAGAGCGGCACCGTTGCAGGTCAGGATCCTGCCCTCTGAGTCGATCGAGACGACCCCGGCGGCGACGTTCTGCAGCACCGCGGCGATCCGCTTGTTGGCCGCCACGAGCTCGCGGTTGCTGCGGTCGACCAGTTCCTTGTTGCGCTGCAGCTCCTGGGTCATCTGGTTGAAGGCGTCGACCAGCACCCCGACCTCGTCGTCGACCGCGACCTCGACCCGGTGGTCGAGGTCGCCGCTCGAGATGCGGCGGGTGCCGTCGGCCAGGGCCTGGATCGGCGCCGTCAGGCGGCGTGCCAGGCGCAGGCCGATCGAAGAGAAGGCGAGGATCACCAGCAGCGTCACCATCATCAGGTTGAGCAGATAGACTGTCCGCACCTCCTCTTTCTGCACCGCCATCTGCAGGTACTCCTGGTGGGCCATCACCAGGCTGGTGGACCTCTCGGCGATCTCCGGCGGCAGCACAGTACCGGCGACGATGACAGTGAGCGATTCGGCTTCGGAGCCGTCTTCGCTCTCTGTCTCTTCCGGCGCCTCCTCGATCTCGGCCGGCTGCTCGATTTCCAGACGTCGTTCGGCGCAGGCGGCCAGAATGAGCTGGCCCTCGATGTCCAGCGAGCCCTCGACCTTGGTGGCCTCGCCCTTTTCCATCGCCTCTTCGAGAAACCGGCTCAGGTAGCTGATGTGGACCGCGCGATTGAAACCGGCGGTCGGGTCGGCGATGCCGTGGATCAGCTCGGTGCGGTCGTAGAGCGCCAGGTAGTGGAGCTCCATCTCTTCGGCCAGCGCCTGCAGCCGGCTGTGCAGGATCGGGCGCTGCCCGAGATCGTCCAGGTCGAAGCTCTCGAGCTCGTCGAGCACCCGGTGGGCATCGCGCTTGTTGGTGTCCTGGATCTGCTCCTGCAGCGCCGTTGCGGTCTCGTCCGCCTGCTGGACGATCTCCTCGATCGGCAGGCTGAACCACTGGTCGAACGACTGCAGCAGCAGGCGGGTAGCGAACGGAAACAGGATCAGTACCGGGATCAGCGACAGGCCGATGGCGGTGAACACCAGCTTGGTCTTGAACTTCGATCCGAGGATGCGATGGTGGCGTTCGAGCAGCAGGCGAAAGAGGCTGCGCACCAGGACCAGAAGGATGGTCAGGATCAGGATGACGTTGATGTACCAGAGCACGAACAGCAGCAGCTTGTTGGCTGCCACCTCCGCCGGCAGGCCTTTGCCCCGCTGCAGCAGGTAGAAGATCACGCCGCAGACCGCCAGCAGCAGGACCAGGCCGCCGATGATGAAGCGGAAGTCCTTGCGGTGGCGCAGCAGCTGCTCGCGCAGGTCCATTATTCGATTTCTTCGGACAGCCGGAACTTACGCGTCTCTGCCCAGTCGGTGTGCACGGTCGAGGGGATGAAGAAGAAGACGGTCTTGGTGCGCAGCTCGGCGCGCACCCGCACGCGCAACCGCTGCCGCGGGTTCTTGCCCTCGGTGGAGAAGACCATGAAATCGGTGAACTCGGTCATCGCCCGCTCGAGCTCGGTCGCGTCCTTGACCACCCGGCTCTCGATCAGATCGCCGTCGTGCTTGAAGTTGATCAGATACTCACGGGTCACCGCGTTGTACATGGCGAGCACCTGCAGGGTGCCCGAGTCGACCGCCTTGTCGAACCAGCTCTTGCGGCTGCGGACCAGCTCCAGGTCGAAGGTCAGGCTGGTCGGCAGACCGCTGTCGACGCGCTTGCGCAGGTTCTCGTCGAAGGCGCCGAGGAGCTTGAAGGAAAGCAGGATCCGTTGACCGTCGAACGACAGCCGGAGGTCGGTGACTCGGGCGTCGGCTTTGCGTTCTTCCGTAATGCCCTGCGCGGCCGGCGGCTCTCCCTGAGCGCCGGATTCGGTCTGCGCCGTCGCCGCCGAGCTGGCGGCGAGCAGCAGAGCGAGCAAGAGGGTTGGCCATTTCATGATGGATCCGCTCGCGTTCCCGGCCGGCGATTCGTAGCGGCCGGATCTCCGGGCAGCTCGCGTCCGGAATGAAGGCACTTTAGCAGACCGCCCGGGTCTGCGGGCGGTTGTTGGTGCTAGTCTTCGCTGCCGCGCAGGAGTCACCACAGTCATGTCCGATCATCCTCACACCCGTCAGCTCGCCAGCAACCGTCGAGCCTTCCACGAGTACCACATCCACGAGCGCCTGGAAGCTGGCCTCGTGCTGATGGGCACCGAGGTCAAGGCGGCGCGCGCTGGCAAAGTGCAGCTCAAGGACGGCTTCGTCGAGTTCCGCGACGGCCAGGCCTACCTGATGGCGGTGCACATCAGCCCGTACAGCCATGGCAACCGCGAGAACCACGAACCCGAGCGCCCGCGCAAGCTGCTGCTCAACAGGCGCGAGATCGATCGCTTCGCCGGCCGCTCGGTGGCCAAGGGCTATACCGTGGTGCCGCTCAAGGTCTACCTGAAAGGTAACCACATCAAGGTCGAAATCGGCCTGGCGCAGGGCAAGAAGCTCTACGACAAGCGCCAGGCGGCACGCGAGCGGGTCCTCGACCGCGAGGCCGCGGAAGCGATGAAGGACGCCAACCTGCGCCGCTAGAGTCCGAGTGAGTAGTCTTTCAGCGCGGCGGTCGCCTGGCCCAGGGCCTTGCGGCCACCGGCTACATGGTCTTTTGCCTTGGCGAGCCGGCCGAGGATGCACGCATCGGCCGCGTTCTTGAACTCCCGAAACGCGGTTCCGAGGGTCTTTGAGACGATTTCGTCAGGCGGGTTCGTGACCGACTCGTCTTCCAAGTAGTTGTCGAGCGTCCGCGCCAGATCCCTGCAGATCTGGCGTGTGAACTCCGAGGGGACCGGGCTCTCGTACTTGAGATACGAGCCCAGTGCTGCCTTCACCGGTACGATCTTGACGGCATAGTCGGCGTGCCAGGCTTGCATGTCCTCCAAAGGGACCAGTGGCCTCGTCGGTTCGGATGACTGGCTCGGTTCCGGCGCCTTGAGCGTCACTTTGGGCAGCTCGCGCTCGGCCGTGGCCTCCTGGCGTTTCCGGCGCTGCTCGCGCTGTGCGGCCTGTCTCTTCAGGAGCTCCTCCTGGCGGCGTTCCTGTTCCGCCAGCCATGCGTCGTAGACTTCTTTCCGGTCCGCGTACTCTTCGGTGGTGTAGGCCCGCGACTCGACGGGTGCCCCCGGCCCGCTCGAGATCCGCGTGTCCGAATCAGAGGGATCGACCGACGACGATTCGAAGATCTCGTCGCGGTAGCGCCGTAACGCCGCACGGCGTTCGCCCGAGTTGGGAACGAACTGCCGGGGCATTGACTGGAACGCCGTCTGGAACTTCGACGCTTCGCGCTTTGCGAGCTGCTTGTACTCGCTGGCAGCGCGAAAATGGGATGAATAGCTGGCGAGACCGTAGAGTCCCTCCTGGGCGTGGAGCATGTCGGCCACCGACGCGTACGCGGCCTCCGAGACTTCGATGCCGAATGTCGAGGTTAGTCGGTAGACGATGTCGAGGCTCTTCCTCGCCGCATCGATGTCGATCCGGGCCTTCCGGTAGAGATAACGGTCGATCGAGGCTTCCCTCTGCGCGTGGGTCTCGCGCCCTTCGAGGAGCAGGAGCTGGCCGTCGGCTATGATGGTGCAGCGCTTCTGGTTGTCGAGCAGCAGCGCCACGGCGTCCTTGGCGGCTCCGACGTCGGTCTTTTCCTGGGCGGCGACGGGGCCGGTCAGTAAGGCGCCGCAGAGCAGCAACGCGAGAACGGTGAGGGCGCGGGTTCGTCCGTTGAGATCCGCAGCTTCTAGTCTTTTCATAAGATGTCCCTCCAGTGCGAAGGTTCGAGCTCAGTTGATGACGCGAGACATTATAGAATACCGATCTCGGGGATGACGTCGTCTGCCGCCGTGGATGTTGATCCGATGGAATTAGCTCGAACCACCATGCACCGATGGGTTCTGGGAGTGCTGCTGGGACTCACGCTCTCCGGCGTGGCGGTCGCCGACGGACCGCCCGCCCGCCAGCTGACCGAAGCGGAGCGGCAGGCGGTGGTCTTCGCTGCCGAGTACCTGAACGGCGGCCCGGAAGCATGGTGGCCGCGGTTGTCGGCGGGCTCGCCTCTACGCTCGTTGGGGCAGGAGGCCGCGCTCGAAGCGCTGGAGGTGCGCGCGGGCCCGCGCCAGGGCGCTCGCTGGCGTCTGCAGACCGGCCCGGCGTCGGTGACCAGAGGCGTCGCGGTCTGGACCGTCGAGTTCCCCTCCGGCATGTCCGACACGCTCGTGCTGGAGTTGCGTGAGGAAGGGGATAGGTGGACGATCGACACCGTCCGAATGTCTGCCGAGCCGCGGGGAGGTGTGGGGACGGCGGCTCTGCAAGAGGGGCCGCGGGCGGCGCCCGTGGCCGCGCAACGGGATCTGCAGCTGCCCGCGATGCTGGCGGTGCTGGGCCTCGGTCTGCTGCTGATCGGCGCCTGGCGCCGGGCGGCGGGTCTAGCGGCCGCCGGTGCCGTCGCGGCGGTGGCGGCGGTGGTGTTGTTCGTCCGTTTGCCGGGGCCGCCCCCGCCCGCGGAGGCCCCCACCAGGGTTGACTCCAAAACCGCTGCCGGCGATCCGGATTCCGCGCTGGCCGGCCTGCTGGAGCTCCGGCGGGTGCTCGCGACGTCCGAGTCCGGGGACCTCAAGGGGGTCGAGGTCCCCGAAAAGGGGCCGGCCGCGCGGGTGGCCCAGCTCTGGCGGGCGGAGCTGGCGCTTGAGAAGCTCGATCTCAACGCGGCCGACGCCATCCTGCAGTCGTTGCCGTCGCCGGCCCGGGTTCCGCGTGCCGAGCTGGTCCGCGCCCGACTCGCCTTCCTGCGCATGAGCGAGGTCGATACCGCGCTGGCCTACGAGCGCGCAATCGAAGTCGGGATCTCCCACGACGCCCTATTGTTCGAGGCCGCGCAGGCCTTCCAGCTGCTGGGCTATTCGAAGCGCGCCGATGGCTACTACGAACAGCTGGCCGAGATGCGCTCGCGCGAGGCGGAGGTCTACTACCACCTGGCGGCGGCCGCCGTCGCCGAGCGTGACTGGTCGAAGGCACGTGATCATTTTGGCCAGGCCTGGCGACTCGAGCCGCTACCCCGGGACGAGGTGCTGTCGCGTCCGTTCCTGGCGTATCTCCTCGAGGAGGTCGGGGACATCCGGGACTTGCTGCAGCTCGGCTCGGTGGACGATCCCCGGGTCGGCTGCAACGCGGCCACCTCCGCGGCCGTGGGCCTGCCGGAAGGCGCTGCGGCACGCGTCGTCGGAGGGCTGCTGGTGCTCGAGGTCAGCGAAGGGGTGCTCGAAGTGCCGGCGGGCTGTGCCCTGGCCGGCGAAGGTGCCCGGGTCTACACCGCCACGAGCTGGCGACAGCGCCGCGAGGACCTGGCGCTGGCCGATCTATCCGTCCTGGCGCGGCGCTCCAAGGCGGACCTGTCGCGGCCGCGGAAGCGCCGCGAGCTGGAGCAGGCGGTCACGGCGCTGGGCCGCCGTGGCCGCTGGGCCGACCTCCTCGAGATCACCGACGCCGTCGCCTCTCAGGTCGTCCACATCCCGCCCGAGGTCGTACAGCTGCGGGCCGAGGCGCTGCGCCGTTCCGGCCGCCGCTCCGAGGCGCGGGATCTGCTGATCACGTTGGCCGCGAGCAACGCCAAGAACCGGCGCGTGGACCCGACCACGCTCTACCAGCTCGCCGATCTGCTGGTGTCGGAGGGCCAGTACGACCGTGCCCTCAAGTTGATGGCGAAAGCCCATTCCGAGCTGCCTTTCGAGGTCGATCGGGGGCGTCTGCTGCAGGTGCAGATCGAGAAGCGGCTGGCGAAATCGTCGCTCGTCTACGAGAGCGATCACTTCGAAATCCTCTACCCTTACGAGCGACCGTTGTACTTCGTCGAGCGGCTGGCGGAAATCATGGAGGCCGAGCGAAAGCGGCTGGCGAAGTGGATCCCGGTGGGCAGCGGCGGCTCCACCCGGGTCTACCTGCTCGACTTCGGCGACTTCCAGACCAGCTACGGTCGCGGCGTCCTCGGCCTCTTCGACGGCAAGATCCGGGTACCGTTTGCCGACGTCGATGTCTTCGACTCGTTCGTGGTCTCGATCCTCACCCACGAGCTCGCCCACGCCATGATCGCCGAGGCCAGCGGGGACCGGGCGCCGCACTGGCTGCACGAGGGGCTGGCCCAGCACGTGGAGATGCCGCAGACGGGCGTGAACCCGATTTCGGGCTACGTCCAGACGTCGAGCTTGCTGTCCTTCCCGATGATCGAGCCGATGCTCGAGGGTTTCTCGGTGCCCAGCTTCGTGCCGGTCGCCTACGACGAAGCCCGCTGGGTGCTCCACTTCATCGAGGGCCGCTACGGCGTGCGCTCCATCCACCGACTGCTCGCCGCCTTCCGCGACGGCATGACCACAGAGCAGGCCGTCGAGAAGGTCTTCGGACGGTCTGTCGAGGAGCTTGACCGTGAGATCTGGGACTGGGGCGTCAACGACGCGCCGGATCTCTGGCCGTCCGAGATCGTCTACTACGAACCGGAGCCCGAGCCGGAGCCCGAGCTGATGGATCCTGAGATTCTCGAACAGGTCATCGAAGCGGCCAAGGAGATGCTCGAGGAGATCGAGGACAACGACGGGCCGCCGTAGTGGCTGTCGAGCGGTCGCGGTCGCGGTTGCGGATGTGGCTGATCTCGTGGGCGAGCACGCCGTGCTCGGCCGCGTATTCCTTACCGCCGACGAAACCTCGGCCGTCCGCCGGCCGTACCAGCTTGCAGCCGGTTTCCACGGGAGAGTGCGACGATCCGGAGGCCCCGCCGGCCTTGCAGGCGGGCTCTCGGACGCCGCGCCGGAGTCGAAGGGGGCAGTGATTCACGAGATCGAGAGCGATCTCCTCGGTGTTCGCCGGAGTGCTCGTCAGAGCGCCGAGGACTTCGCCGGCAACGAACGATTTCTGGTGCAGCGGCGGCTCGGCGCCGGCGCCTTCGGCGTGGTCTACGAGGCCTTCGACCGGCGAGAGGGCAGCCGCGTCGCGCTCAAGGTGCTGCGCTTCGCCGAGGCGGATTCCCTCTATCGCTTCAAGAAGGACTTCCGCTCCCTCGCCGACCTCCGGCACCCGAACCTGGTCGCGCTCTACGAGCTGATGTCGGAGGACGGCCTGTGGATGTTCTCGATGGAGCTGGTTCCCGGCGTCGACTTCATCGCGGCGCTCGCCGGTGAGGAAGCCGGCCCCACGATCGGCGCCGAGTCAGATGTGGCGGTCCATCCGTCGTCGGTCGAGGTGCCGGCGGTGGCTGGCCGTGCGCGGCCGGACTACGATCGCGTCCGTCGAATCTTGCTGCAGCTGGCGCGTGGCCTTCACACCGTGCACCTGAGCGGCAAGGTGCACCGCGACATCAAGCCGCCCAACGTGCTGGTGACGCACGACGACCGGGCCGTCCTGCTGGACTTCGGGCTGGTCACAGAGCTCCAGCGTATCGGTATTCCCGAGATCGAGCCGCAGACCGTCGGCACGCCCGCCTACATGTCTCCGGAACAGGCGCTGGCGCTGCCGGGCACGGCGGCCAGCGATTGGTACAGCGTCGGGGTGATGCTCTATCAGGCGTTGTCCGGCGAGCTGCCGTTCCATGGCACGGCAGTCGAGATCATGGCCAGCAAACAGACCGGATTGCCCGCCGCCCTGCCGGACGCCCCGGCAGACCTCGGCGAGCTGTGCCTCGGCCTGCTCGATCCGGATCCGGAGACCCGGCTGCCGGGAGAAGAGGTGCTGCGCCGGCTGGAAGTTGCCGACCACCCGCCGGCTGCCCGGATTCGGCAGATGCGCGAGCACGTCGAGGTGCCATTCGTCGGCCGCAAGGAGGTCCTGGCCGAGCTCGAGGACGCGCTCGATCGCTGCCGGCACGGCACGGTGGCGGTCTACCTGAGCGGCGCCTCGGGCATGGGCAAGACCGCCCTGCTCGATCGCTTCGTTACGCGGCAGGCGGGGACGGACGAGCAGACGGTGGTACTCACGGGGCGCTGTTATCTACAGGAGTCGGTTCCCTACAAGGCCCTCGACAGTCTGATCGACTCGTTGAGTCGCTACCTGGCCAGCCTGCCGCGGGAGGACGTCGCGGCGCTGATCCCGCCCGGGGTGGCGTCGCTGTCGAGGTTGTTTCCCGTTCTGCTGCGAATCGATCGGGTGGCGGCGGCCCAGAGCGAGCCGCTCGAGCCGCGACTCCTGCGCCGCCGCGCCTTCGCCGTTTTGCGCGAGCTGCTCGGCCGCCTGGCCGAGCGTCGCAGGCTGGTGCTGGTTCTCGACGACCTGCAATGGGGCGACATGGACAGTTTCCAGGTTCTCGACGAGTTGTTCAAACCGCCGGACCCACCCCCTCTGCTGTTGATCGGCGCGTATCGCAGCGAGGATCAGCCGGCGAGCCGCTTCTTGCGCGCACTGGCCGACCACCGCCGGGCGCTCTCCTGGCACGGAGTCGACGTCCGCGAGCTCGAGATCGGCGAGCTCTCGACCAGCGAGGCGAGCGGCTTGATCCGGGGGCTCGAGCGTCAGGGCGTCGAGATCCCCGCCGAGCGGGCCCGGAAGATCCTGAGTGAGGCCGGTGGCAATCCGCTATTTCTCTCCGAGCTTGCACACTTTTCGACTCATCGGGAAAGTGCGATCGCGTCTACCGAGGTCGGGGAGCGACCGTCCGGCTCCGATCTGCGTCTGCGGGACGTCATCTCGTCGCGGGTGACTGGCCTGCCGGCATCGGCCCGCCGCCTTCTCGAGATCGTGGCGGTGGCCGGCAAGCCGCTGGAGTGGGAGGCCGCTCGGCTGGCGGCGGAGCTCGGGGCCGAAGGCACCGAGGCGATCGCTCGTCTGAGGACCCAGAAACTAATCCGGCAATCCGCCGGCGAGGACCGCGAGCAGATCGAGTGCTACCACGACCGGATTCGCGAGGTGGTGGTGGCGGGCTTGAGCCCTCGGTCACTGCGTGCCGGTCACGGTGCCCTGGCGCTGGCGCTCGAGTCGTCCGGGCGCGCCGATCCCGAGACCCTCGCGGTCCACTTCCAGGCGACCGAAGAGGTCGTTCGGGCTCGCGAGTACGCGGTCACGGCGGCCGCGCGAGCCGAGCAGGCACTGGCGTTCGACCGCGCGGCACGGCTCTATCGGCAGGCACTCGACCTGGTCGAGGACGACGGCCCGGAACGCTACCGGCTCGAGGTCCAGCTCGGCGAGGCGCTGGCCAACGCCGGCCACAGCCGCGAGGCGGCGGAGACCTTCCTCCAGGCGGTGGGCCACTCGGGGGCCATCAACCCGGTCGAAGCGCAGCGCCACGCGGCCGAGAAGCTGCTGATCAGCGGTCACATCGATCGCGGCATGGCGATCCTGCGTCACGTGCTGCGCACCACGGGCATGCGTCTGGAGAAGCGTTCCTGGAAGGCGTTGGCGGATCTCTGGTGGCACCGTCTGCGTCTTCGCCTGCGCGGCCTGCGCTTCTCCGAGACGCCGGCGTCCGCCTGCGACCCGCAACAGCTGCGAAAGATCGACGCCTGCTGGTCGGTGGAGATCGGGCTCTGCCTGGTGGACGTGCTGCGCGCTTCGCAGTTCCATAGCCGTCACCTGCTGTTGGCGCTCGAGGCCGGCGAGCCCCAGCGTGTGGCCCGCGGTCTCGCGATGGAGGTCTTCTTCGGCTCCATGGAAGGGGCCGCCACCGGCGAAGTGCTGGAGCAGGCGCGGTCTCTGGCCGGCCGGGTGAGGGGACGCTACGCCTCCAGCCTCACGGAGATGGCCGCCGGCATGCTGGCCTGCTCGCGGGGTGCCTGGCGCGAAGCCCGCCAGAGCCTCGAGAAGGCCGAGAATCAGCTTCGCGAGGCCCGTGCCGGGGTCGTCTGGGAGTTGGACACCGTGCGCCATTTCAGGATTCTGGCCGAGCTGCAGCTCGGTTCCTGGCCGCGGCTGTTCGCCGAGCTGCCCGACCTGCTCGGCCCGGCCCTGGAGCAGGGGAATCTGTTTCTCGCCACGCATTTGCGTCACTGGGTGGAGAGCTTGCGCCACCTGGTCGGAGACCGTCCCGAGGACGCCCAGGCGGTGCTGGGCGACTCGATTCGCGACTGGTCCCAGGAGGGGTTCCACTTTCAGCATTTCGGTCACCTCCATGCCTCGGCGCAGGTCGCCCTCTATCGTGGGCGGGGTACCGAGGCCTGGAAGCTGGTGAGCGGGCGCTGGAGCGAGCTGAAGGATTCGATGATTCAGCGTATTGAGATGGTGCTGATTTTATCCCACGATCTCGGCGCCCGGTGCGCGCTGGCCGCGGCCGCGGAGAGCGACGACCCCTCGCTGCGCTCCTGGCTCTTGCATCGAGCGGTCAGGTCGGCCCGCCGGATCGGCCGCGCCGAATCAGCTTGGTCGTCCGCCCTGGCGGACCTGCTGCACTCCGGAGTGGCCGCTGCCCGCGGCCGCCACTCAACGGCGCTTGCCCGGCTTCGGGCCGCGGCCGCCGGCTTCGACCAGTGCGAGATGGTCGTCCACGCCGCGGCCTGCCGCCGGCGCCTGGGTCGGCTCACAGGAGACGCCGAGGCCGTGGCCGCCGCCGAGCAGGTGCTGCGTGAGCGCGGCGTGGGTGCCCCGGATCGTATGTCGGCGGTCCTGGCTCCCGGTGGTCGCGATGTCGGCGGCCTGACATGATTGCCTGTAGAATCTCTGGACGTCAGCAGCAGAATCAGGGTCCGGGCTTCTCGTCCGGTCGGCCGGGCCGGTATTCGAACCGTGACGACGGGTTACGTCCGGCTGGCGAAAACGCACGGGGAGGCACGAGGGAGACAACTCGAGGATGGGTGCGTTCTACAACAGCATCTGCATTCCCGGGGATCGCGACCAGGAGGTCAGGGATTCGCTTCAGCGTTGGCTGGGAGGCCGGGGTTTCGAGCTCTCGGACCAGCCCGTGCTGTTCGACCTGGACGGTGAGACCGAGCGCTGCGCCTTCCTGATCTGGAACGAACGCTGGACCGTCCTGGTGTTCAGCAAGTACGAAGAGGAACGGCGCCTGATCCGCGAGCTCCAGACCTGGGGTGGCCCGCTCCTCTACCTGTGGGTGCAAGACTCTGACGTCTGGGGCTACGACCTCTTCGGCGAAGCGGGATTTGTCGCCTCGTTCAACTCCGACCCGCGAAGCTACGTCTCGTTCCCCGGCGAGGACGCCGCGCCGCGGCCTGCCGCCGACGCGCGAGAGGTGTGCAGGCGGCTCGGTTTCGAGGGCCGGGCGGCCGAGCTGCTGCGGATCCACCGCCACCGGGCGGCGTTCAAGGAAGATTCCTGCCTGGAAATGTGCCGCCTGATCGACGCCGAGCCGGCGCTCGCCAGCTACGACGACCTGGAACGCGGAGCGTTCGAGGATCTCGAAGGCTGGCGGGTGGAGCAACTGCACTTCGTGCATCGCGACGCTCGAGGCGGCTGCAAGGCCGAGGTCGGCCTGCACGACGTGAGGCTCGACGCCGAGGCGATGAGCTCGGGCATCCGCCTGGAGCGCTTCGAGATCCCCGCCGAGGTGCTGACCGAAATGGAGCGCCGCCGTCGCCGGGTGCGCCTCCGGCTGACGCTGCTCAAGCCGGTGTCGTGGCTCGCCCGCGCCTGGCGCAAAGCCCGAGAGGCGCCGGCCCGCGCTCGCCGGGAGCGCCGGGTCGAAGGCGCGAGCCCTTCCCTGCCCGACGCGGGGTTCTCCAGGCACGAGTCGAGCGACATCATCGAGGTTCGGCACCTGATCAACGAGCGCCACAGGTGCCGTATCCGGCTGGCTGTGGGTGGAGAGGCGAAGTCGGGATCCACGAAGCCGGCATCGGTCTTCGCGTTCCAGATCGGAGAGACGCCGATCACCTGCACGGCGCGGCCACGGGCGCGCATCACGGAGGTGCTGCAGCAGCCCAGCCGTTCGAAGATCCTGCGCGACGAGAAATACCTGATCGGCGGTCTGCAGGCCCGACACGTCGTCTACGAGCTCCCGCCCTACTACCTGGCCGGCACCTCGGGGCCCAGCTATCTCGGTCTGCACGTGGTGCAGACCGAGGTGGCCCTCTACGTCTTTCTCTACCGGTTTCCGCGCAAGATCCTCAAGGAGGTGGAGCGAGCGATCCTCGCCACGGTGCGCTCATTCAGGCTGTTGACCTAACTCCTCTGCATGAAGCCGACCACGGCGTCGGCCAGCGCCTCGCCCTGGTCTTCCTGCAGGAAATGGCCGCCACTCTCGATCGTGGTGTGGGGCTGGCCGGCGGTGCCCGGGACAAGCTTCAAGAACACCTGGTCGAGGCCCCGCATGATCGGGTCGCTGTCGCTGAAGGCGGTCAGGAAGGGCTTCTCCCAGCGCTGGAGCGCCGCCCACGCCTCGCGATTGGGTTGTGACGCTGGATCGTCGGGTGCCACCGGCACCAGTACCGGGAATTGCCGGGCTCCGGCCTTGTAGTCGTCGTCGGGGAAAGGAGCGTCGTAGGCCGCCACGACTTCCGGGGCCAGCTCAGTGGCGGTGGCCCGCTGGATGATGGCGCCGACGGCGAAGTCCGGGGTCTCCTGGCTGTACTTCCTCCACGCCATGAAGGCCTTGGGCGGCGGTTGGTCGCCGGTCGGCAGGATCGTGTTGGCGGCGACAATGCGGCTGAAGCGCTCGGGATGCTCCGCCGCCAGGCGCAAACCGAGCAAGCCGCCCCAGTCCTGACAGACCAGGGTGACGTCACTCAATACCGCGGCGTCGAACCAGGCGCGCAGCCAGTCGAGGTGACGCTGGTAGGTGTAATCGGAGCGCTCAGTTGGCTTGTCGGAGCGCCCGAAGCCCACCAGGTCGGGGGCGACGGCACGGTAGCCGGCGGCCGCAAAGACCGGCAGCATCTTGCGATAGAGGTACGACCAGGAAGGCTCGCCGTGCAGGCACAGCACGACCTCGCCGTCGGCGGGCCCGTCTTCCACGTGGTGCATGCGCAGAGCGCCGCCGTCGCTGTCGGGGATCTCGGTGTAGTGGGGAGCGAACGGGTAGCCGGGCAGGTTGTCGAACCGATCGTCCGGGGTCCGGAGCGTTCTCATCAATGCCTCCTGTGCGGGATCGCCGGGTCCTTCGCAGGTCGTGGCGCGCCGGTCATGGTAACCCAGGTCATCTGTTCGCGGCCGGTGAGCGTAGAGGCGAGTGAAAGCGCATAGATGTCCGGTGGGGCAATTTGCCTCATGCGCGGCATTGTGTCCCTTTGAGCCTTGAAACGTACGATCTGCTGCGATTCCCAGGTCAATTCGAAGCCAAGACGTGCACGCATGCGGCATATTGTCGCGCACGTAGTTTCTCAACCATCTCTCGCGAATTCTTCGAGAGCTGAATAAGGCACTTGTTTACAAGCAGTTAAGAGACTCAAACGAGCCCCGCTGGCAGCCTGGCAGCCACCTTGCTTATTACGATGTTGAACCAGTGAGGAGGCTCTCATGCTAGAATCTGCCCGAAATCGCGATGTCGCCATTTCCAGGGTCCCTGCCCAGGCAGTGCTTTCGGCCGGCACTCTGCTCAGCTTTGCTTGGCTCTTGCTGCAAGGAAAGATCCATCCCATCGTGGTCTACCTACTTCAGGTCTACTTGACCTTCTAAGGATTGCCCGACCTTCCGACCGGCGGGTCGCCGGAGATCGCGCTCATGCAGCAGGTGAGGCTGACTCTACCCATGATTCCGAATATGGAGCTCACGGCCAGTAAAACGGCCTGCGCCATGGGGGAGCAGATCGGCCTGAGCCCAGACAAGATCGACGAGGTCCAGATGGCCGTCGTCGAGGCCTGCATCAATGCCTTCGAGCACAGCGGCTCGTCGGATCGCGAGGTGCGCATCCTGCTCCAGGTGCTCGGAACGGACGATCAGCCGCGCGGGCTGCAAATCACCATCCGAGACGCGGGAGTCGGCTTCTCCCCTGATAAGATCACGCGCCTGAGAGCCGAAGAAACCCTCACGGCCCCGCGTAAGAGAGGACATGGTCTGAGGATCATCGACGGATTGATGGACGAGGTCGATATCCAATCCGACTCCGAAGGGACAACCGTCGTCATGAGGAAGATGCGGTGAGATTCTGGAGCATCCGATGACAGAGAGCCTAAAGCTTACCGTCGATGACCAGAAAGACGGTCTGGCGGTGATCTACACCGACGGATACATCAACAATCAGGGCGGCGAGGAAATCGCCAGGGTCGCTTACGAGCTGATCGACAAGGGAGAGAAGAACCTCTTGTTGAACCTGGCGGGTACCAAGATCGTCAACTCGATCGGCATCTCGATCCTGATCGAGATCATCGAGAAGATGCTCGAGATCGACGGCAAGCTGGCCTTCTGCAGCCTGACGCCGACGATCGAGAAGACGTTCCACATCATGGGCCTGGCCCAGTACGCGGGGATCTATCCCGACGAGGAAGGAGCCGTCGAGGACCTGGGGTCCTAGACGACCGCCGAGCCGGTCCGCGTGCCGACGTCTCCTCTAGAAACTCATGACGTCAGAAACGATGTCCCCCGTGGTGGCGGCGACGCGCGGCCTGGACGCGCGCGGGTGGGGTCTGCTGTTCTCACTCGCCAAGAAAGAGGCCGATGATCGCCAGGTGCTCGAGGCCGAGCTGCGCCGTTGGTGTGATCGCCACGGCACCCAGGCCGCCGTCTACACCGAGATCGACGGGACGTACCGACGACTCGCGAGTGCCGGCCAGGAGCCGTTTCCAGAAGAGATCTGCGGGTCCACCGAGCTGGTCGATCAGTGGTCGCGCCTGGAGCTACCGCAGACCCTGCTGCTGCACACCTCGGAGGCGGACGTGCCGGCTCCGGAAGAGGCGCTGCTGTTGCTGGCGGCGGGCGCTCGCATCAGCAGCTTGAAACGCCAGATCCAGGAGCAGAAGTTCCAGGCCAAGTTCCGCGGTGTCGAGCTCGAGGCGCTGTACGATGTGGGTCTGGCGATCGCCTCGACCCTCGATCTCGAAGAGCTGTGCGAAGAGGCTTTGCTGCGGGCGGTCTCGCTGCTCGACGCTCGGCGCGGCGCGCTCTACCTGCTGGAGGGCGAACGTTATCGCCTCAATAGTCGCTTCGGCGGCGATGCCCTGGATGACTTCGCGGCCGGCGAGAGCGGCCTGGCCGAGATCCTTGCCGGCGAAGGACGGGGGCCGGAGGGCTGGATCCCGGGAGCCCGGCACCTGCTGGCGGTGCCGGTGGAGATCGAGAACGCCGCCCTCGGCGTGTTGGTGGTGGCCGACAAAGAGAGCCGGCGTGGAGTGGGGCCGTTTCCGCCCACCGATCGCCGAACGCTCTCGTTGTTCGCCAACCAGGCAGCGATCGCCCTGGAGAACGCCAAACTGCACAAGCTCGCGCTGGAGAAGGAGCGCCTGGAACGCGAGATGGAACTGGCGGCGGAGATTCAGCAGCAGCTCTTGCCCAAGACGATGCCCACGATTCCGGGCTACGAGGTCATCGGTTGGAACCGGCCGGCGCGCCAGGCCGGCGGCGACTATTACGACTTTCAGGGGCTCGGCAACGGCGGCTGGGGTCTGGTGGTCGGCGACGTCGTGGGCAAGGGTGTGCCGGCGGCACTCTTGGTCTCGACCCTGCATTCGGCGCTCAGGGTGCTGCTCGACCAGATGGAGATCGGCCCGCAGCTGATCGAACGGCTCAACCGGCACATCTTCGAGTCGTCGAGCCCCAACAAGTTCATCACCATGCTGCTCGCCGCGCTCGACACCCAGGGCGATCGGCTGGCCTATCTCAACGCTGGCCACAACCCGGGGCTGCTGGTCCGCGCCGGCGGTGAAGTCGAGGAGTTGCCTTCCGCCGGACTGCCGCTCGGCCTCATGGCCCAGAGCCGCTTCGAGGTATCGTGCCTGGAGCTGGGTCACGGCGACCTGGTGTGCATCTACTCCGACGGCATCACCGAGTGCGAGGCGCCCGACGAAGAGGAATACGGGCTCGAGCGCCTGAGGGACCTGCTTTTCGATCAACGCCAGCAGCCCCTGGCGGAGATCCTCCACCGGATCGACCAGGCGGTGACCGACTTCGCCCAGGGTCAGCCCCAGGGCGACGACCAGACCGTCATCCTGCTGCGTCGCTGCTAGCTACTCTTCAGGGTAGCCACCAGATCAGCCTGATCGCCGACGGGCTGGCGGTAATGGCCGAGGTCCCGCTGGTGGTGGTGGTGGTGCAGCGCGGCGGACCGAGCACCGGACTGCCTACCAAGGTGGAGCAGGGCGATCTGCTCGCCGTGCTCTACGGCGCGCCCGGCGACAACCCCAAGATCGTGCTGGCGCCCGCCACCATCGAGGAGTGCTTCCACTTCGTCGTGCTCGCCCGGCGGCTGGCCGAGAGCTTCCGTGGCCCGGTGATGGTGCTCACGGACGCCAACCTGGCCACCGGCGTCTCGCCCTTCCCGCGGCCGCGGCCGGAGGCCGGCTGGCTGGCGCCGCCCGCCGATCAGTCGCCGTGGCCCGAGGGCATGACGCCCTTCGACTGGGACGAGCGCACCGGCCTGTCGCCGCGTCCCGTTCCCGGTCAGCGCGGTGGCGAGTACGTGCTCACCGGCCTGGCCCACAACCGCCAGGGCAAGGTGGCGTACGACTCGACCTCCAACCAGACAGGCTGCGAGATGCGCAGCCGCAAGCTCGGCGCCCTGCGGCAGACCCTGGTGCCGCCGGTCGTCCACGGCGACGAGGAAGGCGATCTGCTGGTGGTGGGCTGGGGCTCGACGCTGGGGGCGATCGAGGAGGCGGTCGATTGCCTGCGCGCGGACGGCCACCGGGTGTCGTCGCTGCACCTGCGCTTCCTGTCACCGCTCGAGCCGGGGCTCGAGGAGATCTTCGCCCGCTTCCGGCAGGTGATGACGGTGGAGCTCAACTACTCCGACCGGCCCGACGCGCCGCTGGTGACGCCCACGAGGCGCCGCTACGCCCAGCTCGCCATCCTGCTGCGCCAGCGCACGTTGCTCGACGTCGACTGCTGGTCGGTGGTCTCCGGGCAGCCGGTGCCGCCGGGGGTGATCGTCGCCGAGCTCGAGAAGCGGTTGGCCGCGCTGGAAGGAGCCCCGGAGAACATAGGAGAACTGGCATGTTCGGCCTGAAGACCGACTGGCACCCGGACGTGCCGCAGCGCTCGTTCACCCTCGAGAGCTACGAGGGCGGCGTCGCCCGCTGGTGCCCGTCGTGCGGCGATCACGGCATCCTCTCCGCCGTGCAGCGCATCTGCCGCGACGAGCAGATTCCGCCCGAGCAGGTGGTGGCCGTCTCCGGCATCGGCTGTTCGGGCCGCTTTCCGCATTACATGCACGCCTACGGCTTCCACAGCCTGCACGGCCGGGCGCTGCCGGTGGCCTGCGGCATCAAGGTGCGGCGGCCGGACCTGCAGATCTGGGTGGCCACAGGCGACGGCGACTGCTGCTCGATCGGCGCCGGCCACTGGCTGCACGCGGTGCGCTACAACATGGACATGACGGTGATGCTGCTCGACAACAGCGTCTACGGTCTGACCAAGAAGCAGACCTCGCCGACCACCCCTGTCGGCCTCGCCACCAACACCCACCCCGAGGGCGCCTGGCTGCCGCCGCTCAACGTCGTCGAGACCGTGCTCGGCTTCACCAACATCTCCTTCGTGGCCAAGACCGTGGACTGGAACCCGGCCCACATGTACCAGACTCTGCACGCCGCCTACTGCCACCGGGGCCTGTCGTTCGTCCAGATCCTGCAGCGCTGCCCGACCTACACGCCGCACATCTTCGACGAGTGGCGCGGCAACCCCGACAGCATCCGGTTGCTGGTCCACGAAGACGGTGTGCCGGCCGATCCGCCGGTGGCGAAAATGTACCGCAACCACGTGGAGCACGACCCCTCGGACCTGGACCGGGCGCGGCAGCTCGCCGCTGACGCCGAGCGCATCCCGATCGGCCTGCTGTACCGCAATCCCGATGCCCCACGCTACGAAGATTTCACCGCCCGCGGCCTGGGTATGCCCACCGACGAGAAGCTCGCCGCGCTCGATCGCGAGCTCGATCGCTTCGCCATTTGAGGCTCCTACCCACGTATGTCGATCCTCCCACCCTGACGGGTGTTTCTAGGCGGCGTCGAGGGTCACAGACTTCGCCCAGAAACCTGGCGACCGTCTGGGAGTCGTCAGAGGACAGAGGCGCACGGTAAGCCTGCGGGCGCCTTCCAATAAGCCGATCCCCAGGAGGCCCACCATGAAACACCCCAAACACCCCACAAAATCCCTCCGATACAAACTGTCCGTAGGCGCCGTCGCCGGGCTCGCGGCGATCACGCTCGTGATGGTCGCCGCGACGGCCCTGGCCGAAGAGAAAGTCGCGGCCGAAGACGCAGCGATCGAGAAACCAACGGATCGCGAAGACTACGGCATGGTCAAGGTCGGTGAGAGCCTGTTTCGCGCCTACTGCACCAGCTGTCATGGAGCCGCTGCCGAGGGAGACGGCCCGCTTGCCAAGTCCCTGCGCGTCGAGCCGTCGAATCTGACCGAGCTGGCGAAGGAGAACGGTGGCGAGTTTCCTTTCGAGCGGGTCCAAAAGAAGATCGACGGCCGCGAGAAGGTGAAAGGTCACGGCACCTCGGACATGCCGGTCTGGGGCAAGGCCTTCAAGCAAGTCGATGACAAAGCCACCGACCAGCAGATCGACGACAAGGTGATCGCCCTCGCGTACTTCGTGAGGTCGATGCAGAGTCCTTGACCGCGGGCGGCTGTCGCCGTACCTTTCCACTCCGACCCACGCGGGCGGGACTGTGAGTCCCGCCTTTGGCGTTTTCTGAGAGGAGCTCGATGTCCACAGCGCGTCAGGTCGTCTTCAACCGCAAGGGCGGGGTCGGCAAGTCGACGATCGTCTGCAACCTGGCGGCGGTGAGCGCCGCGCGCGGCAACAAGACGCTGGTCGTGGACCTCGATCCCCAGGCCAACGCCACTGACTACCTGCTCGGCCGCGAGGCCGCCGAAGCCAAGCCAGGGGTGCCCGGGTTCTTCGAGGAGAACCTGGGCTTTCACCTGCTCAGCTCGTCGTCGCGGTCGTGGGTCCACGCGACGCCGTTCGAGGACCTGCACGTGATGCCCGCCGATCGGTCGCTGGCGGAGCTTCACGCCAAGCTCGAATCACGCTACAAGATCTACAAGCTCAGAGACCTGCTGAGGCGCCTCGACGACTTCGACGCGGTTTACATCGACACGCCGCCGGCGGTCAACTTCTACACCATGTCGGCGTTGATCGCCGCCGACAGCTGCCTGATCCCCTTCGACTGCGACGAGTTCTCTCGCCGTGCCCTCTACCAGCTGCTGGGAACAGTGCGCGAGGTCCGCGACGACCACAATCCCGACCTCGAGGTCGGCGGTATCGTGGTGAACCAGTTCCAGGAGCGCGCCCGCCTGCCCCGGCACCTGGTGGACGAGCTCCGCAATGAGGACATGCCGGTACTCGAGCCCTTCCTCACCGCCTCGGTGAAGGTCCGCGAGTCCCACCAGCAGCACCGCCCGCTGATCCACCTCGCGCCGAGCCACAAGGTCGCCCGGCAGTTCGTCGAGCTGTATGAAACCCTGGAAAAGAGGAACCAATGAAGTATCCCGGCGGTTTGATGAGACACGATCGCGCCTCCCGCGTGGTCAACGCCCTGGCGGGTTGGAACGAGCACCTGACGGCCGACGACCTGCACCAGAAGTACTGCAAGATGGGGGTCTCGCCGTTCGTCTTCTACCGCGGCACGGCCCACCTCTTCTGGGCCGACTTCGCTGGCGCCTGGCGCATGAACCGTTTCGGCAGCTCCAGGACCCGTACATGGCTCCAGGGCGACGCGCACGCCGAGAACATGGGCGCGTTCACCGATCACGAGGGCGAGCTGCTCTACGGCCTCAACGATTTCGACGAATCCGTGCTCGGCGACTACCAGTACGATCTCTGGCGCTTCGCCGTCAGCCTGGTGCTGGTCGCCCGTCGCAACGGCGGCTTCAGCGGCAAGGAGAAGGCCAACGTCATCAACGCCTACAGCGAGTCCTACCTCGACACCATGCATTCGCTCGCCGAGGGCAAGGTGAAGGCGTCCGACGGCATCTTCACCGTCAAGAAGCTTCCGAAGCGGCTGCGGGATTTCATGAAGGAGGTCGAGGAAGAAGCGAGCCGCAAGAAGATGCTCGAGAAGTGGACCACCGAGAAGAAGGGCGAGCGCCGCTTCAAGCTCTCGTACGAGAAGCTGGACAAGGCGTCGAAGTGGGAGCGCGGCGACATCGAGGCGGCCATGCCGGACTACGGCAAGACCCTCTCCGGCAGCATCGAGTACGGCAAGAAGTTCTTCCGCGTGCGGGACATCGCGCGCCGCCTCTCGGCCGGCACCGGCTCGCTCGGCACCCCGCGCTACTACGTGTTGATCCGGGGCGAGGGCAAGTCCTGGAAGGACGACCGCATCCTCGACCTCAAGCGCCAGTCGAGCCCCAGCGGCCTGGGCTACCTGAGCGCCGAGGAGCAGATCGACTACAACCACGACTACCAGCACCACGCCCACCGTCACGCGGTGGCCTACAAGGCCCTGGGCAAGCACCCCGACCACCTGATGGGCTGGATGCGCCTCCACGACGGCGTCTACTCCGTGCGCGAGCGCTCCCCCTTCAAGGAAACCTACGACACCACCAAGCTGACGTCCGAGAAGGAATTCGTAGATCTGGCCCGCATCTGGGCCAAAGTGCTGGCCAGCGATCACGCCTGCGCCGTCCGCGACCTCGAGGTCGACGACAAGAGCTACTCCATCGCCAGGGAGGTCACCAAGCTCACCACCGGCGGCCGCAACCGTCCGGATTTCCTGGCCCTGGTCCGCGATCAGGCCTTCGAGTACGCCAACCAGGTGGAAGCCGACTACGCCACCTTCAAGGACGCCATGGATCCGACCGACTGCAAGGGGATCATCTGAGGCCGGAGCTCAGAACCTGATCTCCCGTCGCAGGTTGCGGCGGTCGAAGATGCCCTCGGGCTCGTCGATGCGGAATTTCAGCTCGTCGAGGACGATCTCGGTGCGGCTGCCTTCCTTGAGCTTGTCTTCCATGATGATGCGGGTGGGGAAGCGGCGGTCCTCGAACTGGCGGGCGTCCTCGAAACGGGCCACCTTGAGCAACCGGCCGCTCTTGGCGTAGCGTTCCTCGCGCACCGGCAGGTGGGCGTCCTTGGAGATCCAGTACTTGCGCTCGGGGTAGGACATGCCGCGCTCCTTCTCCTTCAGATGGATCACGTAGCACGGCTGGCCGTCGATCTCCTCGTCGGGGAGGATCTCTCCGTCGTAGTCGTCGAGCATGGCGCGGTTCTCGGTCAGGTCCTCGTAGGAGAAGTCCGAGCCGAGCATGCTCTGGCGCAGCAGGTGGCCGGAGATCTTGACCGTCTTCTCGGTGCGCGGGAAGTAGATCCACAGGTTGCCGCCGAGCTTGAGGAACTTGGTGCCTGCGTCGCGGCGGGGTTTTTCGAACACCATGAAGGCGTCCTCCTGGCCGCGGGCGAAGCTGCGGAACTGCTTCTCGCGGGTCTCCTCGGGCGTGATGATCAGCATCCGCGCTACCGACGAGCGGCTCTCGAAGGTCATCTGCCGGTCCATCAGCTCGAGGATCTGCGCCACCGTTTCGGGTTCGCTGGCGTCCTGCGCCAGGACCGGGGCGCAAAGCCCCAGGGTCACCAGAATGATGCCGAAACAGGTTCTCGCTGTCATGGTCGTTTCCTCACCTGGTCATCGCGTCCTGCGGCCCCATCGAGAAGGTCTTGACGACGGGCAGGACCGCACCGAGGATGGCGAGCAGCACGCCGACGACCAGCCCGGTGACGACGCTGCCGGGGCCGAAGTGGCCGTGGATCGAGCTGCCGACCGCGAACGGAATGCCCTGGATCTTGTCGGCCTGGAAGTCGATGCCGATGCGGTCGAGGTAGATCGCCAGCGGCGAGCCGAGGATCACCCCCATGACGCCGCCGGCGAGACCGTAGAGCGCGGCTTCCGAGAAGAAGCTGGCGAGCAGCCCCGATCGCGGCATGCCGAGCGCCATCAGCACGCCCATCTCGCGCCGGCGCTCGAGCACCGCCACCATCATCATGTTGAGCACCCCCAGCCCGGCGACGAAGCAGATGATGCCGGTCAGCATCAGGCCCACCGCGCGGAACATGGTGAAGATACTGCCGAGGAAGGGATCCTCCGTCCATGCCTTCACCGCGATACCCTCGGCCAGCTGACCCGAAGCGCGAATCTGCTCGGCGATCTCGCCGGCCCGGTTGTAGTCGTCGGCGTAGAGCAGGATCTTCGACACCGCGCCTTCCATCTCCAGGAAGTCCTGGGCCGGCGCCAGCGGCAGGATCGAGCGGCGGTTGGCCAGCTTGGTGCCCATGTCGAAGACGCCGACCACCTCGAAGTCGTCGGCCATGAACGACTCGTACGCCGTCCGGCCGATGACGGTGAGTGTGTCGCCCGGGCCGGCGCCGAGCTCTTCGGAAGCCTGGCGGCCGATCAGGATGCCCTTCTCGCCAGGCTCCAGGTAGCGCCCGGCGATCAGCCGCTCAGGCAGCTTCGAGAGGCGCTGGAAGGCCTCGACGTCGACGGCGCTCGCCCCGAGCCCCATGGTGGCCTCGCCGTGCTCGGCGAGGAAGCCGAAGTCGATGCGCTGGAGGGCTGCGCGCACACCTTCGACTTCGAGCAGCGAGTCGCGCAGCGCATTCGAGTCGCGCAGCCGGTATTTGAGAGGATTGAACCGCAGCCGGTCGAAGTAGTCCTGGCGGGCGACGGTGATCTCTCCCACCTCGCCCAGCACCTCGCTGAAGATGGTCTGCTCGACGCCGGCGATGAAGCTGACGCCGACGATCACCAGCGCCACCGCCAGCGCGATGCCGCCGAGCGTCAGCAGCGAGCGCAAGCGCTGGCGGAAGACGTTGCGGAAGCCGAGCTGCAGGGCGTAGCTCATCGCGGAGAATCCCCCCTCGATCCCCCCTTTTTCAAAGGGGGGAGGCCTGAGACCTGATAGCTCATCGCCTCATGGCCTCCACCGGCGGCAGCCGCGAGAACTTTATCGCCGGGTAGAGAGCGGCGATCAGGGCCATCCCCACACCGATCAGGAAGGCGGTGGCGATCTGGGCGGCGTCGAGCTCCATGTAGAGCACCATGCTGGTCGACATCGCCAGGCCGCCCGCATCGGACATGGCGGAGAAGTCCAGGCCGCCGGAAAACCAGTGCACCAGCGCGGCGCCCAGACCGCAGCCGGCGGCCGCGCCCACCAGGCCGATGATCAGTGCCTCGGCCACGAACAGCACCACCACGCCCTCGGTCTGCAGCCCCAGCGCGCGTAGCGCGCCGATCTCGCGGATGCGCTCGAAGGCCGCCATCACCACCGTGTTCATGATGCCCGTGGCGGCGACCAGGATGATGATGCCGGCGATGATTCCCAGGATCTTGCGGCGGATGCGGTTGACGCGCAGGATCGGCTCGGCGCGCTGGCGCCAGGTCTGGATCTCGAGCCCGGCGCCGGCCAGCCGTGGGGCCAGGCGCGCCGGCAGGTCGACGGCCGACGCCCGCCGGGGCATCACCCCCACCACCTCGCTCGCCGCGCCGTCCGCGTCGAGCAGCTCCCGGGCGTCGGCCAGCGGAATGAAGAATACTACACTGTCGATCGCCGGGTTCTGGCTGCGGATCAGGCCGCGCACCAGGTACTCGTTGGCGTTGTAGCTGCCGTAGCGGGTGCGCGCCAGCACCGTCAGAGTGTCCCCGGGCGCGACGTCGAAGTCGCCGGCCAGGCCGGCGCCCAGCCACATTGGTTGGAGCCCGCCGGCGTCGCCGGTGAAGGCGCTTTCGATCGGCAGCACGAAGTCCTCGAAATACGTCTCGGGCTCGATGCCGACGCCGCGCGCCATCAGGCCGTTGCGGCCGTCGGAGATCTCGGCAGTGAAGGTCAGGCGCGGGTGCAGCCGCGCCTCGCCAGCGTCCCGCAGCAGCTCGACGACGGCTTCGGAATCGTCGATCAGCTCGTCCAGCTCGGCCTGCTCCTCGTTCTCCAGGTAGCCCTCGGCCATCACCCGGAAGTGGCCGCTGTCGCTCTTGATCTGGCCGAAGATGACGGCGCTGTCGATGCCGTCGATGAAGCCCCAGCCGAGGATGGTCATCATCACGCCCACCAGCACCGGCGTGGCGGTGATCAGCGAGCGCCACGACTTGCGCAGGACGTTCTTGACCGCCAGGCGGAGCAGGAACATCTATTCCTCCTCCCTCTCCTCGATCGCCGCCACCTTGCCGTCGCGCAGGCGCACCAGGCGGCGGGCGTAGTCCATCACCATCGGGTCGTGGGTCGAGAACACGAAGGTGGTGCCGAGCGAGCGGTTGAACGAGCGCATCAGGTCGAGGATCTCCTGGGCGGTGGCGCTGTCGAGGTTGGCGGTCGGCTCGTCGGCGAGCACCACCCCGGGCCGCTTGACCAGCGCGCGGGCGATCGCCACCCGCTGCTGCTGGCCGCCGGAGAGCTCGCGCGGCAGGCGGTGGGCGAGCTTTCCCAGACCCACCTCCTCGAGCATCTCGCGCGACGCCCGCCGCCGCTCGGCACGGCTCGACTCGCCCAGCAGCTGCAGCGGCAGCTCGGCGTTCTCACGGGCGCTGAGCACCGGGATCAGGTTGAAGTCCTGGAAGATGAAGCCGATGCGCTGATTGCGGAAGCGGGTGCGCTCGCGGTCGGTCAGGGCGCCCAGGTCGGTGCCCTCGAACAGGATCCGGCCGCCCGTGGGGGCGTCGATCGAGCCGACGAGATTCAGCAGGGTGGTCTTGCCCGAGCCCGACGGCCCGGCGAGCGCCAGGAAGTCCCCCTGCCGGATCTCGAGGTCCACGTCGTCGAGCGCCCGCACCAGGGCATCGCCCTCGCCATAGGCGCGGGTGACGCCGCGCAGCTCGATCTGGGTCTTCGCCCTAGGCTCGCTCATCTCTCGCCACCCTTCAGAAGCGCCATTCCAGGTACAGCTCCCAGGTCTCGGTCGGTTGGCGGCCGAAGGTCGGGCTGCCCGCCACCGGGTTGTACTCCCCGGGACCCGAGCCGTCGAACAGGCTGCCGCGCACGGTGACCTCCAGGTCGTCGAAGAAGATCCGCCTCAGACCCAGGGTGAGAACGAAGCTGTCGTCTTCCAGGTTGTAGATCATGCTGCCGTTCAGGCTGGTGAGCTCGTCGAGCGTCAGGCCGCTGATCACGGAAGCGTACTGGCGCGCCAGGAACCGGCGCGTCATACCGAGGGCGGCGAAGTCGTAGTCGTCCACGCCGGTGCCGCCCGACTCGTCCAGATAGTACTGGAGCGCCAGGTAGAGCTGCTGGCGAACCGGCCACGAGTAGTCGAAGCCGACTACCAGACGAAGGAAGTCCTCGCCCTCCTCCAGGTCGTGGTAGGCGCCTTCGGCCCACCAGCCGACACCCAGGTCGCCCTTGACGTCGAAGCCCAGAATCCGCTCGTCGCTGCGCGCGTCGTTGGCGATCAGCAGGCCAAGGTCGGCGCTGCCGGCGAGCGTCTCGCCGCGCACCAGCGCGATGGAGCCGCCGTCGGGGAACGCCAGCAGCCCGAGGACGCTGGAGGTCGACGACACGGCGTAGGATGCGCGCAACGTGTCCACGCCCTCCTTGACGATGTCGAAGTCGAGCGGCGAGTTCGAATCCACCAGGTCCACCGGGTTCCAGATCAGCGCCTGCCCGAAGTTGATCGCCTGGCGCCCGAGCCGCAGGTCCCAGCGCCCGAGCGCGACGTCGAGGTAGGCGCGGTCGAGATCCACCTCGCCCGAGCCGAACGCGTCCTCCGTGGCTCCCCAGTTGCGCTGGCCGCGCACCGCCAGGTTGAGCGACAGGTGGTCTTGCAGATAGAGCGTCAGCTCCGGCCGCGCCCGTAGCTCCAAGTTGTACGTGTCCCTTTGGCCCCCCTCCGGGGGGACCTCTCCGGCGACCTCACTGAACACCGCCAGCCGGCTGCGGATCGAGCCCTTGAGGTCGTAGTCGACGGCGGCGCTCGGGCCGGAGGCCAGGAGGGCCGTGGCCAACATCCAGAGCCAGGCTGCGGTTTGCCGCTTCATCCGTAGAGCCGGTCGTTCTTGAACGGTACGAAGGCCATGATCACCCCCTGCTCGTAGAGGGCCGCGCGGTCCACCACGTTGTCGGTGAGCAGACCGATCGCGCCGTCTTTCTGCTTGGAGTTCTCGCGTCCGAACACCACGTCGTCGGCGTGCCCCAGCTCCATGCCGCCCCGCACCATGTCCGCGACTTCCTCCGGCAGGAAGAACGTGGCGGTCTTCCCCTGCCCCTTCCGGTCGCTCGACATCACGACCACCCAGGCGAAGGCGGCCATTCCCAGGTCCGAGTCCTCGATTCCGCCTTCGATCCCGATCCAGAAGTCCGCGTCCGGAGCGGCCGCGCGCGCGGCCGCCGCGCGGTTGGCGGCCCCGCGCAGGGTCTCCGAGCTCGACGCCGGCTGGTCGGAGACGTCGGAGTCCACGCTCACGGCCCGCAGCTCGTGGGCCTGGCCGGGGAACATCCGCTGAAACCCCAGCTCGACGGCCCGGGCCTTGACCGGGTTGCGGGAGGCGACGAAGAGTCGTTTCATGTCCGAGGCTATGTTAGCTGGCAGAGGCCGGGCGATGGTGGATCGGTCCGGTATCATCGCGGCCCCGACCATGGTCCAGACACCCGGCAGAGCCAGGAAGGCCGTCTTCGTTGCGATGCTCGCCGTCGCGCTGATCGCGACCGTCGAGGTGTGCTCGATCATCGCCCTCTACTTCGTCGACGGCAAGCTCTACTCGCCGCGAGGAGCGGCGGCCAAGCGGCAGCTCATCCAGCGCCAGGCCGAGGCGCGCAGCAACGTGGTCGCCAATCTCGACGCGAAGCCACCGAGCCAGGGTTCGGCGAGCGCGGACGAGGTGGTGCACCCGTATCTCGGTTACGTGCGCGAGCCGCCCGGAGAGGGCAAGAAGAAGATCGGCCCGCTCGGCTTCTTCGACACCCCCGTGCCGCCCGGTCCGGACGAGGCCCGGTTCACGATCGCGGTCTTCGGCGGCTCGCTGGCGAACCAGTTCGTGATCCGGCGCCGGTCGTTCATCGCGGCGCTCGAATCCTCGCCGCTTCTCGACGGCAAGGAGATCTGGGTGCGGAGCTTCGCCATGGGCGGCTACAAGCAGCCCCAGCAGGTCCTCGTGCTCAACTACCTGCTTGCTGTCGGCGAGAGCTTCGACCTGGTGGTGAACCTCGACGGCTTCAACGACGTCGTGCTGGGCGCCGAGGCGTACGCCAACCAGGGCATCTCGCCGCTCTATCCCAGGGAATGGCCGAACCGCGCCGCCGACCTGCCGGACGTCGAATCGCAGCGCCTGATCGGCGAGATTGCCCATCTCGAGCACCGGCGCGCGCGCAAGGCCGCTGCCTGGTGCGCGGCGCCGCCCTTGTCCGTCAGCCCCACGTGCCATTTGCTCTGGAGGTTGTCCAACAAGCGACTCGCCATGCGCGCCGACGCGTTGCGGGGAGCGTTGGCGACCCATCCGCGTCAACCCGAGTTCCTGACCCACGGACCCGCGGTGGACTACGCGGACGAAGCGGCACTGTTTCGCGAGCTCGCCGGGCTCTGGGGGCGCGGCTCGTTGCAGATGCACCGACTGTGCGAGGGGTCCGGAATCCCGTACCTGCACTTCCTGCAGCCGAACCAGTACGTCCCCGGCTCGAAGAAGCTCAGCCGCAAGGAGAAGCTGTTGGCGTTCGAGCCGGAGCATCGCTGGGGGCGGTTCGTGCCGGCGGGCTATCCGTACCTGGTCGAGGAAGGGCGCCGGCTTGCAGCCCAGGGCGTGAGCTTTCACGACATGCGGATGGTCTTCGCCGACGTCGAGGAGCCGGTCTACAGCGATCCGTGCTGCCACCTCAACCGGGCCGGCAACGATCTGCTGGCGCGGGCGATGGCGCGCATCGTCGTCGGCGAGCTCGAAGGCAGAGACGCTTCGCATTGAGGGTTGCGGCGACCGTTGGCGCACTACACTGTGAAACCCGGAACACTGTGAATACCCGGACGCCGCGAACCGCGGCTCTCATCTGAACCCGAGAAGGAGACGGCATGGCTTCTGAGACTGCACCCCGTGGATTCTGGATCGTCAGCGGATTGTTCCTGGTGTGGAACCTGCTGGGCGTCATGGCCTACCTGATGCAGGTCACCATGAGCGAGGAGGCCCTGGCGGCCTTGCCCGAAGCGCAGCGCGACCTCTACTCGAACACCCCCGCCTGGGCCACCGGCGCCTTCGCCATCGCTGTCTTCGCCGGCACCCTCGGATGTGTGTTCCTGCTGCTTCGGAAATCCTGGGCGATCCCCACCCTGGTCCTCTCGCTCGTGGGCATCCTCGTGCAGATGTTCCACGTCTTCGCCCTCAGCCCTGCCCTCGAAGTCCTGGGCGCGAGCGGTCTGGTGATGCCGCTTCTGGTCACGGCGGGAGCGGTCTTCCTGATCTGGTACGCGCGCCGGGCGAGAAGCAGAGGCTGGATCGGCTGAGCCTTCGACGGGTGGTTCTACGCGCCGAACTTTATCCTGCCATCTCTTCGGATAGTCGGCGGGCCGCAAAGCGCGGATAATTCGGAGGCCATGAGTCGGCGAAGATCCAGGGGGAAGAAAGACCGCTCGCTAGACCCGGTTGCCGTGCTCGAAAGGCGGATCGAGGTCCGGCCGGAGGAGCTCTTCGACCTGATCCACCGAGTGAATCCCACCGGCCGCGAGCTGTCCCGGCGTGAGGAAGCCCGCCGCTACGCGCAGAAGTCCCGTCTCCAGAGCCTCCTGATCCGCCGCTTCGGCGAGGAGCACGTGCGGATCGAGAGGGGCGAGCAGGAGGGCGTCGTCAGCCTCGGCCACCGCTCGGGAGCCCGGGATGCCTGCCACGCGGTGCTGGCGGATCTCGAGCCGGACGCCCGCTCCTGGGTCCAGCGCCGGCTCGATCTCGAGGCGTCGCCGGCCGAGACGCGGCAGGATCGCCTGCCTGCCGAGGGCTTGCCGGGCGCCGGGTCCGTGGCCGTGGAGGACCAGATCACCGAGGCGTCCGAGCTGCTGCGGCTCGGCCTTCGAGCGGTCGAGGAATTCGATTACGAGGCCGCCGAGGAGCATCTGAAGCTGGCCGTCGAGCACGGCGGCGGCGTGGCGGCCACGCTGGCCCTGCTCGATCTGTGGGTCGGCACCCTGGGAATGGACCGGCGGGCGCTACGGGCGGAGCCGCGTCTGGGCGCCGAGGCGAAGGCGCATTCCGGGGTCCGGGCGTTTCTGGCTCTCGCCGCGGCTCGGCTCGGCGAGGTCGAGCGAGCCCTCGAGCTCGCCACCGGGATCGCCGGGCCACGGGCCGCCGAGGTCCATGCGGCCCTGGCGGCGCGGGCGATCCGGGACCGGGATCCGGAAGCGGCCGGCCGCCGCCTCGACGCGGTCCGCGAGCACGATCCGACCCATCCGCGGATCCAGGGCCTGGCGGACGAGCTCGCGGCGCTCACCGCCGAGAGCCAGCGCCCCGCCGAGGAGGCGCTCGAGCAGCGCTTTCAGGACGAGGGATTCCTGGCGGCCGAGGCCGACGCGCGGGCGCTCCTCGCCCGCTGGCCCGAGAGCCAGGTGGCGCGCCGGATCCTGCGCCGGGTGGCTACGCACCGGCACGAAGAAGAGCTCGCGCGGCATCTCGAGCTGGGCGAGCAGGCGCTCGCGGAGGGGCGATTCCACGAGGCGGCGCAGCGCTTCCAGGCGGCGCTCGACGAGGGCAGCGACCGGTCCGATCTGCCGGCTCTCATCGAGCGGTCGCGGCGGCGGGAACGGCGCGAGCGGGAGGCGGCGCGGGTCGCGTCCGCCGTCGATCGTTTCGCCGCGGACGATCTCCGGGGCGCTCTGCTCGGTTATCTGTCCCTCCCCGAGACCTTGCGCGCACGGGTTGCCGGGCGCGTCGACCACCGTGCTCTCGCCAGGCTCGAGCAGCTCGGGGCACCGCGCGGCGGGGCCAAGGCGCAGGCGGCGGTCGCGGCGGTGCTGGCCCTCGAGCAGGCGGTCGACGAGCTGCGCGGCGGTCGGGCGCGGGACGCCCTGGATGCGCTGTCGCCGCACCGCGATACGCTCGCCGGCGTCGAGGAGGCGCGCGAGTGCCTGGGGCAAGCCCGAGCACGGGTGGCGGCCGAGCGCCGCGGGCGGGCCCACGAGGCTCTCGCGGCGGCCCGGGAGGCGGCCACCCGCAGCCCCAAGCGCGCGAAGACGCTGCTCGAGGACATCGACCTCGACGATCTCGATGGCCGCGACCGGACCGACGCCGAGGATCTCCTGGCGCGCATCCGGCGCTCGGAGGAGGTGCGGCGGCTCGAGCGCGAGGTCGAAGGCCACATCGATGCGCGGGACTTCCTGGGTGCCCTCGACCGCGCACGCCAGCTGGTCGAGCTGGGCGCGGAGCCCGCCGAGCGGGCGCGCTGGCAGCGCCGTGTCGACGAGCTTCGCGGCCAGGTCCGCGACACCTGGCAGATCGAGGTCTCCGATCTCGAGGCGCCGCTCGAAGATCTGCGGGACTTCGACCCGGACTGCTTCGTCGACGCGCCGAGAACCTGGCTCGACGACGAGGGCGGGCGGCTGGTGCTGGCCAGCGCCTGGGGTGATCGGCTGTTCGTCCGCGTCGTCGACCTCGACCTCCGCAGGGTCGTCGCCAGCGTCTCGCTACGCGCCCCGGAGTCGCTCGGCCGGACGCTCGCGACCTGTCTCGACGGCGATCGGCTGCGCATCGCCGGCGCGAAAGGCGGCATTCTCGAGCTCGACACCGGCAGCTGGGAGGTGCGGAGCTGGCGCCTGCTCGGCGAGCTCCTGCCGTCGGGATCGATGGTCGAGAGCTCGACCTTGCTCCCCGGGGGCCGCTATCTCTGGCTCCAGGTGCGGACGGCACCCTCTCAGTGGCAGACCTGGGTCGTCGACCTGCGGGCCTGGCGCGTGAATCGCAAGCTGCCGGCGGCGTCGCTGACGCTGGCGATCGTCGGGCCGGGCGAGCCCCGGGTCGTGCTCTCGGGCTTCAAAATCGATGCCCGACTCTACTCGGCCCGCGGCACGGCCGAGAGCAGCGAGCCCTTGATGGGCCGATACATCGACGCCGCCGCCGTCAGTCCGGGCGGCGGGCGGCTGCTGCTCGGCTTCAGCCGACCCGAGGAGAAGGACGAGATCGAGGCAGCCGGAGCCAGGCTGTACATCGAGAACCTGGAGCAGGAAGAAGACGACGCCAGCCTGATGCTGGTGCTGGCCGAAGAGTCCCAGGGCGGCGGGGGCTTCGAGCCCGTCTCGGGGCTCGATCCCGGTGACGTGTCGCCGGAGGGGGCGGTCTTCGCTACTTCCCTCGACCATGGCCTCAGCTACGCCCTGGTACTGTCCGGCGAAGGCGAGCGAGAGCTCCTGACCCTGGCGGCCCCGGAGGAGACCATCGATCAGCTCCATCGCGTCGAGGTGCCCTACAACTCGGTGCTGGTCCAGGACCGGCGGTCCCGGCACGTCGTCGCCCTGACGGCCGGCGCCGACCTGCTCGAGATCCTGCCGCTCGACAACGCCCGGCCGCGGGTCGCCGCGGTCGACGAGCCGAGATCGTTCGAGGACCGCACTCTGCCGCACCTCGGTTATCCCTTCCTGTGCGGCCACCCCACCGGCTCGACCCACGCCGCGGTGCTGGCGCTGCTCGCCATGTGGAGTGAGCAGTCCGCCGACGAGCTCCGCCAGATGATCGGGACGCTGGAAAGGAATGCCGCCGGCGACGCCGATGCCCTGGTGCGTCTATGTCTGGCTCTGGGCCGGCGGGAAGGTCTCCTCGATGACAGGGACCGGCTCGTCCGCAGGGTGGCAAAGAATCATCCCGGCCACGCCGGCGCCGCCCTGCTGATGGCCGAGCTGGAGGCCCGCGAGGGCAGGTGGCCGGAGGTCGAGCGTCTGCTCGCCGGCGCCGACCCGCAGGATCTCGAAGACGACGACGGCCGGGCGAGCCACTTCCTGCATCTGCTCGGCATCGCGCACCTGCGCGCCGGCCGGCGCGAGCAGGCGCTCGCGACCTTCGAGCGGGCCGCGGCGTTCGAGCGCAGCGATTGCCGGCTGCAGCGCCTGATCGATCTGACGCGGCCGATGTCGGATCCTCCCGAGCCGCACGAATGGAGCTCCGATCAGCCCCTGGTCCGCCAGATCCTCGGAGTGATCCTGGTCGCCGACCGGGCGCTCGCCGAGGGCGACGCGGCGGCCGCCCTGGCCGCCCTGGACCGCCCGCCGGTGTGGCACGCCGCCGAGGTCCAGAGCGCCGCGCGTCTCGCCGCCGCCTATCTGCAGACCACCACCTCGAACGCGGGCGAACGATTCCGCAAGCGCCTCGCCCTGGCCTTCTACCGGCACCTCTATCGGGGGCGGGAACGCGCCTTCAGAGAGATGCTCTTCCCCGGCGTGACCTGGGACGATGCCAGGCTGGCCGAGGTCGATGAGAGCGCCGGCGCGTGGTTGGGAGATTCATGAGGAGCAGGGGCTGGATCGGCTGAGACGTGCAGTGACCAATCTTAATGGCAAGTCTCTATGTCTACCGGGGCCTGTCGGTTCGCGCGCGCAAAAAAAATGCGCGCGCGCGATCTGGAAATGCGCGCGCGCGCGGACCCGGAGCAGAGATTCTCGGCCTGCGGCTGAAGATTTATGCCTTGGGCGCCTTTTCGACCCGGCGAGTCCGGTCGGCGCGCGCGCAAGTTGGTTTTCGGGCGTGTCTAGCTCACGGTTCGAGCGTCTCGAACCGCGAGCTCGTTGAACTAGCTCCCGATTTGGGCGTCGTAAATCGCGAGCTCGTTGAACTAGCTCCCGATTTGAGCGTCGTAAATCGCGAGCTAGTTCAGCCAGCTGACGATTTGTGAGTCGCAAATCGTCAGCTAGTTGGAGATTGGCTCGGTTCTGGTCGCTCGAATCGGGCAGTTTTGCGCCCGGACCGCGGTTCTGGCAGAGGAAATTGTACTAATCCGCTCTTGGATCAGGATTCGGGCATCACCAACACCTTCGCTCCCCGGATCCGGCCACGTTTGAGCTCCACGAGGGCACTATTCGCTTCCTCGAAGGGGTAGGTCTCGATCTCGGGTCGGATGGGGATTTCGGCGGCCAGCGGCAGGAATTCGGCGATGTCGCGGCCGGTGATGTTGGCGACGGACTTGATCTCTTTCTCGAGCCACAGGTGCTCGGGATAGCTCAGGCCGAGCAGCACGTCCTTGTCGACCTCTTCCTTGCGGATGGCGTTGATCACCAGCCGCCCGCCGGGGCGCAGGTTGGCGAGTGCCTCGACCACGGGCTTCCAGGCCGGGGTGGTGTCGATGATCGCGTGCAGCTTTTCGGGGGAGCGGTCGGCGGTGTCGCCGGCCCAGGCGACACCGAGCTCGCGGGCGAAGGCGCGGGCGGCCTGGTCGCGGGCGAAGACGAAAATCTCGGTGCGTGGATAGAGATGGCGCGCCAGCTGCGCCACCAGGTGGGCGGAGCCGCCGAAGCCGGTGAGGCCCAGGCGCTGGCCGTCCTTGATGCCGGTGAGCTTCAGCGCCCGGTAGCCGATGGCGCCGGCGCACAGCAGCGGCGCGGCATGCTGGTCGGAGAAGACCTCCGGCAGCGGGAAGGCGTAGCGCTCGGGTACGCGCATGTACTCGGCGTAGCCACCGTGGGCGTCGCGGCCGGTGGCGCGGAACTCGGGGGCGACGTTCTCGTCGTCGCCACCGGTCGAGGAATGGATCCAGCCGACGCCGACCCGCACGCCGACGGCGTGGCGTGTGGCACCCTCGCCCAGGCGCTCGACGTGGCCGACCACCTCGTGACCGAGCACAATCGGTAGCCGCAGCGGCGCGGCGCGGCCCTCGATCTCGTCGAGCTCGGTGTGGCAGACGCCGCACGCCGCGACGCGAATCAGCACCTCGCCCGGCCCAGGCTCGGGCGTCGGCAGCTCGACCAGCTCGAGCGGCTCGTCGACCTCGTCGAGCCGTACGATGCGCGGCAGGATCATGGCTCTCATGGAGTGTCCTCCTGGCTCCATCTTATGCTCCAACCTATACGGACGGGGGCGTCCACCCACCCCGCGAGGTGTTCCCCCGGGCCCGGCTCGATGCCAGGATGAGAACAGAGTCGCGGACCGTCCGGGACGACTCCACCCGAGCGAGATTCTGTCGCGGTCCCGGTCCTCCGCGGTCTCCTCCGCGCGATTCGTGTCCGACAGGGAGGCTGATCATGCAAATCAGGTGGCTGGCGCTCGGCGCCGCGTTCTGTCTACTGCTCGCCGCCGTGCCGGCGGCCGGCACCACCGTCGGCGACGACGCTGGCGAGGGCGGTGAGGAAGCCGCCGGCTTCTGGGGGCGGCTCGACTTCGACTGGTACGGCTACGTCAAGCTCGATCTCGCCTACGACGGCTCGCAGACCGCGCCCGGCGAGTTCGCCAAGTGGGCGGTGCCCGAGCCCGATGACGGCGACGAGCTCAGCTTGACGCTCAACCAGACCCGCATGGGCCTGCGGGTGCGGGGCGACGAGGAGGCGCGCGTGCGCGGCGGGGCTCGCGTGGAGATCGACTTCTACGGCCACGTCGATGACCCCGATCCCCGCATCCGTCACGCCTACTTCGAGGTCGGCTGGCCCGAGGCCGAGTTCGATATCATCGTCGGCCAGACCTCGGACGTCATCTCGCCCCTTTTTCCGTCGACGCTCAACTACACCGTCGCGTGGTTCGCGGGGAACATCGGCTTCCGGCGTCCCCAGATCCGGGCGACGAAGCGCTTCGAGGCCGGCGGCGAAGGGGAGATCCGGGTGGAAGGCGCTTTGACTCACAACATCTACGACACCCGCGTGGGCTCGGTGAGCGGTGAGGACGAGGGCCTCGCCGTACAGGCGCGCGTGGCCTACAGCTTTCCGGCCGGCGGTCCCGCACCGGTCACCATCGGTCTCTCCGGCCATCGCGCCGAGGAGACGTTCCCGCACGACGGCGGGCCGACCAGCTGCGACAGCTGGTCGGCCAACCTCGACCTGTCGGTGCCGATCGACTCTTCGGTGCGTCTGCAGACCGAGCTGTGGAGCGGGCTCAGCCTCGGCCCCTATCTGGGCGGCGCCGGCCAGGGCGTCGCCGTCGACGACGCGCTCGGCCTCCACGGCGTACGAGGTCTTCATGGAATACGGTCCAGGGGGGGTTGGCTGGCGCTCAACATCGCCGGCAAAGAGAGACGTCCGCGGTTCAACTTCGGCTTCTCGATCGACGACGTCGACGGCGACGATCTCGCCCCGGGAGGCCGCGAGCTCAACCGCTCCGTGTTCGGCAACGTCGTCTTCTCGCTGAAGCGGCAGATCGATCTCGGCTTCGAGCTCTCCCACTGGACGACGAAGTACAAAGACTCGGGCGAGTGCGACGCGCTGCGATCGCAAGTCTCGTTGATCTATCGAATCTAGCAACCAAGCAGGTATGTTTCGACCTGAAGATACGGAGACCATCATGAGTGCTGTGACAGACAAAGCCATCGAATCCCTGATGACCGAGGAGCGTACGTTCCCGCCTTCCGAGGAATTCCGCGCCAACGCCCACGTGTCGAGCGACGCGCAGTACAAGGAGATGTGGCAGCGCTCGATCGACGATCCGGACGGCTTCTGGCTCGATCAGGCGAAGAGCCTGACCTGGTTCAAGGAGCCGACGAAGAGCTTGCAGTACACCTGGGACACCCAGGCGCGCAAGATCGAGCACACCTGGTTCGCCGACGGCGTGCTCAACATCGCCCACAACTGCCTGGACCGGCACCTGGACACCCCGGTGGCCGAGAAGACGGCGCTGATCTGGCAGGGCGAGGCGGAGGACGCGGTGCGGAAGATCAGCTACCGCGAGATGCACGCCGAGGTCTCGAAGTTCGCCAACGTGCTCAAGTCGCACGGCGTCGGCAAGGGCGACCGGGTGGCGCTCTACATGCCGATGGTGCCCGAGCTGCCGGTGGCGATGCTCGCCTGCGCCCGCATCGGCGCCATCCACTCGGTGATCTTCGGCGGCTTCTCCGCCGACGCCATCGCCGGCCGGGTCAACGACTCGGACTGCAAGATGCTGATCACCGCCAACGTCCTGTTCCGCTCGGGCAAGACCATCCGCCTGAAGGACATCGCCGACGAGGCCCTGGGCTCGACGCCGACGATCGAAAAGGTGGTGGTGGTGAAGATCTCCGGCGACCCGTGCATGATGAAGTCGGGCCGCGACGTCTGGTACCACGACGAGATGGACGGCGCCTCGGCCGACTGCCCCGCGGAGCCGATGAACGCCGAGGATCCGCTCTTCATCCTCTACACCTCGGGCTCGACCGGTAAGCCCAAGGGCGTGGTGCACACCACCGCCGGCTACCTGATGCACACCACCCTGACCCACAAGGTCACTTTCGACATCCACGAGGACGACGTCTACTGGTGTACCGCCGACATCGGCTGGGTCACCGGCCACAGCTACATCGTCTACGGGCCGATGGCGGGCGCCGCCACCTCGGTAATGTTCGAGGGCGTGCCCACCTGGCCCGACGCCGGGCGCTTCTGGCAGGTGTGCGACAAGTTCGGCGTCACCGCCTTCTACACCGCGCCCACGGCCATCCGCGCGCTCATGCGCCTGGGCGAGCAGTGGCCGGCCAAGTACAAGCTCGACACCATGCGCGTGCTCGGTACGGTCGGCGAGCCGATCAATCCCGAGGCCTGGATGTGGTACCACCGCAACGTCGGCCACGAGCGCTGCCCGATCGTCGACACCTGGTGGCAGACCGAGACCGGTGGCTTCATGATCACGCCGCTGCCGGGCGCGCATACGCTCAAGCCCGGCTGCGCCTCGCGGCCGTTCTTCGGCGTCGATCCGGTGGTGCTGCGCGACGACGGCTCGCAGTGCGAGGTCAACGAGGGCGGCAAGCTGTGCATCCGCAAACCCTGGCCGGGCATGATGCGCACCATGTGGGGCGACCACGAGCGGTTCGTGGACACTTACTTCACCCAGTACGACGACATCTACTTCGCCGGCGACGGCTGCCGGGTCGACGAGGACGGCGACTACTGGCTGATGGGCC
>JAAELT010000566.1 GCA_024226315.1 bacterium
CGTCATATAAAAAAACTAAGACCGTACGCTCAAGGGAGTATGCCCGTCCTAAATAAAAATAACTTAACTTGCTCCGAGGGCTGTATTGAGTATGGACCATCTCTGGAATCGAAGGTGAAATCCAAAAATTCTTTGCCAAATGTTCGAAATTCCCGAAATCCATTCCAAATTTTAGAAATCCTTGCTCTCTGTGTGAAATCCAGGGACATTATTCGAAATTTACGTAGAATCCCTGATGTCCACCATCTTCGTTATTTGAAGTTGGTCTTTTATCTTCAATACTTCTTTCTTTCTTTAGTTGCAAACTTTCTGGTTTTGGCCTTAATCTTCCTTTGATCAATTTTGAAGAGGTCAACAAGCCAGGAATTGTTTCATTCACATCAGTCATCTTTGAATTCAAATTTTACCCTGTGAATAAACTTAGATCACGTTATATGATAAAACATCATGGATCAAATGCACTTCGATACATGTTTGCCTATAAGAGCTGAACAGATAGACTAAAGTGTAATGAAGGAGGCACGTCCGTCATACAAAAAACACCGTATGCTCAGGGGAGCACGTCCGTCATATAAAAAAACTAAGACCGTATGCTAAGGGAAGCACGTCCGTCATAAAAAAAAACACCGTATGCTCAGGGGAGCACGTCCGTCATATAAAAAAACTAAGACCGTATGCTAAGGGAAGCACGTCCGTCATAAAAAAAAACACC
>JAAELT010000567.1 GCA_024226315.1 bacterium
CGTCATGACCAAAACAGGGATCCGCAGCGCACGTTTCTCGAGCTCCAGCAGCAGGTCGAGACCGGATCGCCCAGGGAGGCGGATGTCGGTGATCAGGAGGTCGGGAGGCGAAGAGTCGAGAACCTCTTCTGCCCGGTCTACCGTCTCGACCCCTTCCACATGGATCGTGGGGTCGGCTCCCAGGCCTCGCACGATGCCTCGCAGCAGCCCGGCCTCGTCTTCGACCACCAAGACGTCGTGTCTCATCTCTCGCTTCTCCTGTTCAGTGGCTGGCCATCGTCAAGATCGAGACTCAGTCGTCGGTCGGTATCACTGGGGGTGCCGCGTTCTGCCAAGACCGGGAACCATACGCTGACCTTGGATCCCTCCCCGGGCCGGGAGCTCAGACGGAGGCCGCCGCCACAATTCTCGGCGACCTCCGCCGCCAAAGTGAGACCGATTCCGGAGCATCGCGGGCGGGTGGTGAAGAACGGCTCGGTTGCCCGGTCGAGAGTCGTCGCGTCCATTCCGCATCCCGTATCAGCGATCATCAGTGCGACACGGTCGATCTGGTTCTCGAGTTGCACGTCGACCGAATCGCCGGAGGAGCAGGCTTGGAGTGCGTTCTCGATCAGGATGCCGACGAGCTGCCGGACGGCGTCCGGATCTACCTGGCACCAGACGTCGTTCGGCCAGCGGGTCGAGATCGCGACGTCGTACCGCTCGCCTATCTCCGTCCAGCGTCGGATCTCCTGCTCCATGACCGGTACCAGGTCGACGAAGAGCTCCTGAACAGTGCGATCGCGAACAGCGAGGCCAAGGCCGCGAACCAACTGCCCAATGTGGGCGATGTCCGACAAGGCCGCTTTCAGGTCATCGCGGTGGCGTCGTGATTCGCTCTCCTCGCGGACGACTTCGAGAAGGGCCTGGATCCCGGCCAGGGGGTTGAGGATCCGATGGGCGATAGTCGGCAACAGGCGAGAGATGGAACTGATCTTCAGGTAGTGGTCCCGCTGGCGCCGCAGGGTAACGGTGCCCGTGATGTCCTCGAAAACGAGCACGAACAGCTGGTGGTCGGAGGCTTGCCCGGTGACAGCCCTGGCCTTGTAGCCAAGGTGGACCGGGGTGCCGTCGAGCGCTTCGAGCACCACCTCTTGGGCTTCCCCGTCAGGCACCTCCCCGTCAGGCACCAGGCCCAAAGCCTCGTCGAGCCGGACCGGTACTTTGCCCGCCAGCTCGACGAGTATCTCGCGAGCCCGCAGGTTCGAGTAGACGAGCTCCCCTTCGGGGCGAAACAGCACCACCGCGGCGGGGAGATGCGCCAGCGCC